>NZ_AP027312.1:0-67500 GCF_055397305.1 Sphingobium sp. TomMM7A
ATGGCGCCGACGGAGGAACGCCCGGCCCACGCGGGCTATGCGCTCTATATCTTGCTGCTGCTGCTCGCGATCAATTCGTTGAGCTACGCGGATCGCCACGTCTTCTCCGTCCTTATTCCCGCGATCAAATCGGAATTCGGCGCGTCCGATTCGCTCCTCGGCCTCGTCGGCGGACCCGGCTTCGTCGCCAGTTACGTGTTGTTCAGCATGCCGCTCGCGCGCCTCGCAGACCGTTGGTCGCGACGCGGGGTCCTCACCCTGTCCGCAACCTTATGGAGCGCGGCAACGGCAGCATGCGGCGCGGCTGGCAATATATTACAGATGAGCATCGCCCGCCTGATGGTCGGCATCGGTGAAGCGGGTGGCCTGCCGCCTGCGCAATCGCTCCTCGCCAGCCTCTATGACGAACGCCGCCGGTCTAGCGCCATGGGCGTCCTTTCCGCCTCCACCTATATCGGCGTCGTGCTCGGCCTTACCGGCGGCGCAGCCGTGGCCGCGATGTGGGGTTGGCGATGGGCCTTTTTCGCGCTCGCCATTCCCGGCTTCCCCCTGGCGCTGCTGCTCGGGCTTACCGGCCCCCGCCGCAGCAAGGCTATGCAGGTTACCGTCGATGGGCCGTCCGAAAGCCTGTGGCGCGCCATCCGCCGCTGTTGGTCGATCCCGTCCTTGCGCCTGCTGGGTCTTGGCGTCGGCACCTTCAACATATTCGGCTATGCCGCCGCTATCTGGACGCCCGCCTTCTTCATGCGCTCCCATGGCATGACCCTTGTCGAGGCAGGCACTTGGCTCGGCATCGGCGCGGCGATCGGCGGCATCACGGGCAGCTTGCTCAGCGGCGTCATCGTGGACCGCCTGCGCGTCCGTGGCGAAGCCTGGCAACTGCGCGTGCCCGCCATCGCCTTCCTCCTCGCCTTCCCGCTCTTCATCGTCATGTTCACCCTGCCGGGTGGCGCAGCCGTGCAGATCGGCGGCCTGCGCGTCCCTGGCGTCGCGCTGCTTTCCATCCTCACCGGCATGATGGCGGCCATGTGGGCAGGCCCTTCCTTCGGCGCCGCCGCCCGCCTCGTCCTGCCGCATCAACGGGCGCAGGCAACCGCGATGCTTGTCGTCATCATCAACGTGATCGGCAGCGCATTTGGCCCGGTGATAGGCGGGGTCGTCAGCGACTTGCTGGCTGACCGGTTCGGCGCTGAATCCCTCCGCGTCAGCCTCTTCTTGCTTTCGGTACTGACAATTTTCGGCGGGCTGCTTTTCTGGCGGGCTTCGGTTCATTATCCCCACGATCTGACCCGCGTCGGCGGCCCTGATGAAGCCCCCTCGCCGCTCGGCCAAGGGAAGCTGAAAGAATCGACGCTCTGATCGCAGAGACAGGAGAAGAGAGCATGAAAACGCACGCAATCGTGACCGGCGCCGCCGGCATATTGGGCCAGGCCGTCACTCAGGCGCTAAGCCAGGCAGGCTATAAAGTGACCGGCATCGACCGCGCCGACAGCGCAGGCCCCGCGACGCAGGGCGCCTATCTGGGCGGCGTCGACCTCGCCGATCCCGACGCAACGGCAACTGCGGTCAATCAGGCGATCAACGCCAACGGCCCGGTCGCAGCGCTCGTCAATGTCGCAGGCACCTTCCGCTGGGAAACCGTCGCGGATGGCGATGTCGCGACCTGGGCGACGATGTTCGACATCAACTTGCGCACAGCCGTCAACGCCGTCCGCGCTGCCCTCCCCTCCCTGCGCGACGGCGGCGGCGCCATCGTCAGCATCGGCGCGGCCTCCGCGATCAAGGCTGGGGCAGGCATGGGCGCCTATGCCGCCAGCAAGGCGGGCATCGCGAAGCTGACCGAAGCGCTGGCCGAGGAAGAAAAGGACAATGGCGTTCGCGTCAACGCCGTCCAGCCCTCCATCATCGACACACCCGCCAACCGCGCGGACATGAGCGACGCGGACTTCAGCCGATGGGTGTCCCCCGCGCAGGTCGCCAGCGTCATCGCCTTCCTCCTGTCGGACGGCGCGGCCGCCGTGACGGGCGCCTGCATCCCCGTGACGGGCCGCTGCTGATGCGCGCCGCCATCTTCCGCGGAGCAGGCCAGCCGCTCGCCATCGAAACCGTCGCCGATCCGGTGCCAGCCGCCGACCAGGTCATCCTTGAAGTCGCCAATACCGGGATTTGCGGGTCAGACCTCCACATGGCGGAAAGCGCCCATACGCCCTCGGGCCTCATATTGGGGCATGAGTTCGCCGGCACCATCGCCGCCCTTGGCCGCGACGTGAAAGGCCCGTGGAAAGTCGGCGACCGCGTGACCGCCCTTCCCTTGAACGCCTGCCATCACTGCCCGGCCTGCGATGCCGATCTGCCCGCGCTCTGCCCGACCAACCTGTTCACCGGCACCAACCTCCTCGCGCAGGGAGCCTATGCGCAGCTCGTGTCGGCCCGCGCCGACATGGTCCAGCGCCTGCCCGAAGGCGTCACCCTTGAGGAAGGCGCGCTGGTCGAGCCGCTCGCCGTCGGCCACCATATCGTGTCCCTGGCCCACATGCCCAAGGATGCGGCCGTTCTGGTGCTCGGCGCTGGCCCCATCGGCATTGCGGTCGCCCTGTTCGCCCGCCACGCCGGTGCGCGCCATGTGGTGGTGAGCGAGCGCTCTCCCGAACGCCGCGCGCTGGCGCAGCAAGTCGGCGCCACCGCCGTCATCGATCCACAGGCGCAGGACGTCGCCGCCGCCTTCGCTCAGGCAACCGGCGAAAATGCGCCCCGGATCATCTTCGAATGCATTGGCGTTCCCGGCATCTTCAACCAGGCGATGCAGCTCGCCGCCGTCCGCGCGCAGATCATCGTCGCGGGCGTGGTGTTGCACGACGAAACGATCACCCCCGTCATCGCCCTCGGCAAGGAACTGACCATCCGCTACAGCCAGGCCTACAACGAACGGGATTTCGAGGCAGTGATCCACGCCATCGCCACCGGCACGATCAAGCCAAAGCCTATCCACACCTCCACCGTTAGCCTGGATGAACTGCCCGCCGCCTTTGAGGCGCTGCGCAGCCAGCCGCGCGAATGCAAGGTGCTGATTCGCCCCTGAACCGTCATCCTTGCATGCTAAAATCGCCCGCCAGCTACGCAAGAAGTTGACATTATAGCCCGGAAGGGCACAGTTCGCGTGAATATTGCGGGAGGGGATTAGCGCAGCGGCCTGATGGCGGCAGCGCTCCTCGTCCGCTTTGGAACCCGGATCGGAATGGGGCTATAATGAGCAATTGGGACAAAGAAGTCGACATTCTGGTGGTGGGGTCGGGCGCGGGCGGCCTGCTCGCGGGCCTCGTCGGCGCGCACAACCGCGCCGACGTGCTGATCGTCGAAAAGGCCGACCTGTGGGGCGGCACGTCGGCGACATCGGGCGGCGGCATCTGGATTCCGGGCAGCGACGTCGCCAGGGCGGCGGGCTTTGAGGACAATCTCGACAACGCCTTCACCTATCTGCGCGGTCTGTCCGCCGACAATGTCCCCGACGAAAATATCCGCGCCTATGTCGATAATGCCGCGCCCATGCTGCGCTGGGTCATGGCGAACACGCCGGTCCAGTACATGGCCTTCCCCTATCCCGATTATCATGCGGAAAATCCCGGCGGATCGGCGCAGGGCTATCGCACCCATCTGCCCATGCCGATCGATGGCAAGCCGCTCGGCAAGGAAATCCGCACCCTGCGCTTCGCTTCCCCTGCGGCCAGCCTGTTCGGCTATCTCAACTGGCATTTCAGCGAAACGAGCGAACTGCTCTACCGCACGAAGGGCTGGGTGAAGAACCTCGTCGTCAACATGTCGCGCTACTGGCTCGACCTTCCCTTCCGCCTGACTTCGCGCAAGGATCGCCGCCTGACGCTCGGCAATGCGCTGACCGGCGGCCTGCGCATGGCGCTCGATAAGGCGGGCGTGCCCGTCTGGCTCAACACCCCGCTCAGCGAACTGATCCGCGAAGGTGGCCGCGTCACCGGCGCCGTGGTCGAAAAGGATGGCAAGCCCTACCGCATCGGCGTGCGCAAGGGCGTGGTCCTCGCCGCTGGCGGCTTCGACAAGAACCAGACGATGCGCGACGCCAATTCGCCGCTTTACCCGACGTCGCGCTACTCGGGCGGCGTCACCAGCAACACCGGCGACGCAATCCGCGCGGGTGAAGCCGTCGGCGCGAACATGCTGAACCTGCAATCGGCCTGGGCCGCGCCCGTCTTCTACGTGCCCGGCGAGGATCGGGGACGGCTCTGCACCGTCGAGCGCGCGCTCCCCGGCTGCCTCATGGTCAACCAGAGCGGCAAGCGCTACCTCAACGAAGCCGCCTCCTACCATATCGTCGGCCAGCAAATGGCCCGGCGGGAAGCGGAACATAATGACGCCAGCCCCAGCTGGATGATCTTCGACCACACCTATCGCCATAAATTCCCGATGGGTCCGCTCTACCCGCTCATGCCGACGTTCATCCACAACAAGGGCGTGCGCAGCATCTTGAAACAGGGCCGCTCTATCGAGGAACTGGCAGGCAAGATCGGCATCAATCCTGCGGCCCTTTCGGCCACCATCGCCCAGTTCAACACCCATGCGGCCAAGGGCGAAGACCCCGAATTTCATCGCGGCGAAGCGGCCTATGACAAAATGTATGGCGACTTCCGCCACGGCCCCAACCCCTGCCTGCGCCCACTCGACAAAGGCCCCTTCTACGCCATGCCGATCTATCCGGGCGACATCGGCACCAATGGCGGCCTGCTCACCAATGCCAAGGCGCAGGTTCTGGACGACACAGGCGCACCGATCACCGGTCTGTACGCGGTCGGCAACAACGCCGCCTCAGCCATGGGCGAAAGCTATCCCGGCGCAGGCGTCACCATCGGCCCCGCCATGACCTTCGCCTATGTCGCCGCCCGCGACATGACGGGCGGCAACGCCTGATCCTGACAAGCTGAAGAGGCGGCCTGCCCGGCTGACCGGCAAGGTCACCTTTTCAGCGGGGAGGTGAAGGCTGGAGCATGATCATGTTCTAGTGGTCGTCACCCCAGACTTGATCCGGGGTCCCGCTTCTTATCTGACGCTGCCGAGGCAGCGGCACCCCGGGTCAAACCCGGGGTGACGGAAAAGCAGCCTTAATGACGATGCTTCCGTGTAAGAAGATCACGCACCGCCCATCGCCCGAGCCACATCCGTAACCACACGCCGCCATTCGATCCGCACCAGATCATCGCCAATCGCGGCCTCCAGGAACAGCCGGTTGCCCTCAAACGCATAATGGCGTGGCTGGTCTAATCCGATCCAGTCCGGATACCATGCGCCATCGACATGGTGCGTGACGATCCCCGCTTCCGCATCGATCGAAAAGCGGCCGAAATAGCCGCTATAGCCGCGCATCGACGCCCCCAGCGCCGCGTCGCTCACCTGATAGACGCTGGGCTCACCGAACCTCTGCCGGTTCGCCTGCATCAGGTGACAACTCATATGTCCGTCGGCGCTGTACATGATCTGGCCGACGGCATCGGTGCCGAATGGATGGTCGCGCGTGCCATCGGCATGAAAGGTCGTCCACAGGACCAGCTGCCACCCGCCAACAAAGGCGGCGAATGCCTTTTGCGCGCTCATGTCCGGGCGGTTGAGCCGCTCGGGCAATCCGTTCACAGCCATTTCTCGTCCTCTCCCCGGTTCATTCCGCCGATGCCGAATGATGCCTCCCGCGCCTCGCATGTCCACAAAGAAAAAGGGCCGGGTTTCCCCGGCCCTCCTTAATCATTCGCCTCCGAAGCGATATTTCAGGCGCAGCCCGTACATGCGGGGTTCGCCATAAAGGCTCGTTTGGTACAACAACCCACCCTGCTGATACACATTGCTGTTGCTGATCCGGTAGAGCTTGTTGGTCGCATTGGTGACGAACAGACCGACATCGAACCCGCTGCCCGCAACGCCGTTCCAATCGAGCGACATGTTGAGCAGGCCAAAGGCTTCCAGATAGGCGCCCGGCTGTAGCGCGGGCACGTTGCCGGGATCGGTATACTGACGCGAGCTGTGCGAATAGTTCGCGAAGAAGTTCAACTCACCCATGTCATCGCCCACCGGCACCGTAGCATTGGCGTGAATGCTCCAGATATAGGGCGACACATATTGGAAAGGCAGGCAGCTCAGGTCCACCGTACCACCAGGCGCCACGCCGCCGTTGCAGCCGAAACCGCCTGTGGACGTGGTGAACTCATATTTCTTATACTTCGCGTCGGTGTGGCTGAAATTGCCGCCGATCTCCAGACCCTTGAACGGCTGCATCGACGCTTCGACCTCGACGCCCTTGATCCGCGCATCGGCATTACGGACAACCGCGCCGCCAGCAGCCGACGCCGGATTATAGTCCGCCCCCGCCCGCTGAATGTCCTTGTAATCCGACAGATAGGCGCTGGTGTTCAGGCGGAATGGAACATCGGCAATCCGGAAGTCGGCTTTAAAGCCAGCTTCATAGGATGTGACCGTTTCCGGCTGGAAGGTGCGGGTAGTGGTGAACACGGCCTGCTGGTTGAAGCCGCCTGCCTTGTACCCACGGCTCACCTTGCCGAACAGCAGCACGTCGCGCATCACCTTGTAATCAAGGCCGATCAGCCAGGTCGAAGCCTTGCTGTTCAGGTCCGCAGTGTAGGTGCAATCCGCAAGCGCAGTACCGATCGGCACGATGGCGCTGGTCGAACCGCACTTCGCGGTCGTGCCCCCAATCTGCGGCAAGAAGGAAGTGGAGAAACCACGGATCTTGTCCCAGGTGTGACGATAGCCGCCGGTCAGGCGCAAACTCTCCAGGGCAGGTGACACTGCCCCGAAATCAAACGTTGCCTGAGCGTACAGCGCCTTGGACGTCTGGGTCGTGCCGTAGGTGCTGTAGTTCGCAGGGCACACGGCAATGCCCGGAGTGCCGACATTTGTCCCGGTGAACGCCGCCGGGCAATAAACGATCGCGGCGCCAACCTGCTTGCCGCTTGGGCGCTGGTCATAATAGAACCCGCCGACTGTGTAGGTCAGATGCTTGTCCAGCGCGGAACCCTGCAACTGTAGTTCTTCCGTGAACTGCTTCAGGTCGTCGCGCGGGAAGCCCGGATCGGATGCGTTGAAATAGGTGAGCGGCGTGTTGTCGCCGGGCAAAACCACTTGGCCCGGTGCAGGCAGGCGATTGGGATCGACGTCGTGCTGCTGCAGGATCGTGCCGTCGCTGTCATAGGCATAATCCAGCTTCAACTTCTGGAAGCTGACGATATTGCGCAACGTCAGTTCGTCACTCAACTCGATGTCGGTCGTGTTGGAAACGCCCCAGGTCTTGGTGCGCGAAAAGATATCAATGCCCAGCGCGGTCTGACGCGGCCCCAGTGCGTTCGCCTGTGCCGACGCGGCGCGGTAGACATCGCACGATGCGATAGCTCCAGGAATGGTCGCGCCTTCATAGCAAAGGTTAAGCGCAGACAGACCGGCGATGTTAAAGCCCTTGTGGATAAAGCCCGCGCCGTTGTTCTTGGAGTTCGAGCCATAGATCATCGTGTAGTTTTCGATGGTCTCGGTAGGCTTGAACGTGATGCCGATGCGACCCGAATACCAATGTTCGTTGTCGCGATCCTTGTTCCACACGACATCGCGCGTAAAGCCGTCGCGATCATGGAACGCCCCCACGACGCGGACCAGCAGCTTGTCCTCGATCACCGGGACATTGACCGCGCCTTCGACGTATCGGCGGTTATAATTGCCAATCTCGCCCTTGATCCAGCCGCCAAACTCGTTCGTCGGCTTCTTGGGCACCAGCAGCACCGCGCCGCCGGTCGTGTTACGGCCGAACAACGTACCCTGCGGGCCGGACAGGACCTGCAAATTCTCCAGGTCCACGAAGTTGCCGGGTCCGCCCTGTTGGCTGAGCGTGATGCCAGCGGGCAGCGGCACTTCGTTCATATAAACGACGACGCCCGGCGATGCCTGGAACGTCGCGCCCTGACCGCGAATGGTGAAGGACTGCGACTCGCGCGACCCTTGTCCGTTGGGGCCAACGACCAGTGACGGAACGCTCGCCTGAAGGTCCTGTTCCTTGGCAATGCCCTGCTGCTCCAGCCGGTCGGCGGACAGCGCGGTGATCGCGATCGGAACGTCCTGATTGCGTTCCTCGCGGCGGTTGGCGGTCACGACGATGTCGGTCAGGCCGATATTCTCGTCCGCACCCTGCGGCTGTGCTTCGGTCTGGGCCAGGGCCGCCGGCACAAACATTGTAACGGCAACACCAGCCATCATGCTGGTGGCAAGCAGCGGCAACCGCCGCCGCGCGCGGATAACAGACGACATTCACACTCTCCTATGCATATGATGCAGGGCTGGCGGCGTTCTCACCGCAACCCCGATCCTCTCCACTGTGTTTTTTTGGTTAAGCTGATCGGCGCCACAGGGCCGAAACAGCCCCGCCTCCGCCGACATGGCGATGGTTCAGGCTGGCGCGTCGATGTTCGAAATGAATGGTGCCGCGGCTTCTTCCTATGCGTTCATCTCACGATGTTATGCAGGCCGCACTCTAACTCCCCCTTTTTAAGGCCCGTGCCCCGCCCCCGTTCGCCGGGTGTTGTGTAAGCACTCACTTTAGAAGGCCTATTAACACGACATGTTGTGAAATCAATATCTCAACCGCTGTCAATTCTGCATTTCATTCATTATTTTGAAACCAACATCCGAATCTTCCGTCCACTGAAAAGCAGATCAAACTGCCTCTCATGTGGTAATTTCCCTACGCCAGGACAGACCGTTAACGCGCGAAGGCTTGCGTCGGGTAATCGGACAGCTTTACCCTGACCGGATAGCATAAAGGAGAGTGAACATGCCGCGCTGGGTGCACCGGCCCGAAGGGTCGAATTGGGGCGATTTCGGTGAGGATGATCAGATCGGCCGGATGAACCTGATCACGCCCGAACGCCGCCGCGCCGCCATGGCGGAAGTCGTCGAAGGCATCGCCTTCACGCTCAGCCTGCCGCTCAACATACCCACCATTCCCCTCGCGCCTTTTCGTCGCCCTCCGCTGCTCAGCGCAGCCTGCGATGAGGAGGGCGAAATGTACAACCGCCTCGACCCCAATGGCGAAGAATCCACCTGCGATGATCGGGTCCTGCTCTACACCCAGCATTCGACGCAGTGGGACGCGCTGTCACATCGCGGTCGCGCCTTCGATGCGGACGGCGACGGCGTGGCGGAACTGGTCTATTATAACGGCTTCCGCGCTGGCGATCATATCGGCGGACCCCACGGCCCGGCTGGCGAGACCTGTGCCCGCGCGCTCGGCATAGAGACATTGGCGATGGCGGGCGTGCAGGGTCGCGGCGTCATAGTGAACCTGAAAGCCGCCTATGGCACGGAGTACCGGCCCATCTCCCGCGACGATCTATTGCGCGCGATGGATGCACAGGGCGTGGAGGTGCGTACAGGCGACTTCCTGCTCCTCTACACCGGCGTCGACCGGATGGTTCTCGACCGGGAAGCGAGCGGCAAGAATACGCCGCTGGCCATGGCAGGGTGCGCGCTGGACGGCCGTGACGAAAGCCTGCTCCAATGGATCGTCGATAGCGGCATCACCGCCATCTGCTCCGACAATATTGCGATCGAGGCGCTCGACCTAATCCTTTCGCCTGAACCACCCCCCATCCGCCTGCCCATCCACGACCTCTGCCTGTTCCGGCAGGGCATTTTTCTGGGCGAGCTTTGGTATCTGGAGCAACTGGCCGCATGGCTGCATGAACGAAATCGCCATGCTTTCCTGCTCACCGCGCCGCCGCTCCGCCTGCCGGGCAGTGTTGGTTCACCCGTGACGCCGATTGCGACCGTATGAGGGCTAACCGGAACCGCGTCAGTTCTTCTTTGCGGCGCTATCCTCGTTCAACATCGCGCCTGCGCCGTTCAGGAACAGGCTTGTCACGGTTTCGGCATTGGCCTTGATCTGTGCCGGGGTCATGGCCTTTGTATTATAGATCACGCGATACTGCCACCGCCGCAGCAGCAGGGCGACATACAAATCGGCCAGCGTTTCAGCACGCGGCTTGCTGAAACCATGCTCCCTTAAAATCTGCTGCAACGGATCAAGCTGGAACCGCTCGAACTGACGCCGCGACACATCCTCCAGTTGCGGAAAGCTGATGCTTTCGCGATAGATGATGCGGGCCAGCCTGACCTGCCGGTCATGGTTTATCCTAGTGCTCACATGCAGCGCATAGCGCATCAGCTGCTCACGCAGCGTGCCCTTGCAATCCCCCGGGAAGTGATGACGGATGGCCGACATTTCCAGACAGGCTTCGAACAACGCGACCTTGTCGGTATAGCGATTGTAAACCGTCCGAGTGGATACGCCCGCGCGCTCGGCGATCGAGCGCACCGAGGCACCATGGAAACCATGGTTCGAAAATTCCTCCAGCGCCGCTTCCAGCATTGCCTCTTGTTTCAGCTCAGCCTCGCGCGCATTGGGCCTGCCTACCCGCCGCGTTGCCCCCTCAACCCTTTTTTCCGCCTCGCTGCTGATCATCGACTGGCCTCGTCCCCCCTTGGCCTGGCACCATGAACCCGCACGAACGCCGTGCAGCTCTAACGCTCGGCTATAGGATATATTGACCGGTCCAGATAGTGGCGGAACGCGCAAGAATGCTTCCGACAGCGGATCCCGGGCGGGGACCCGATCAGGGCACAAGTTGGAGGCCGCTTAGCGCGCCTTCATGCCACGACCGTTGGCACGGGCGGCATGTCCGGCACATTATGGGCGTAACCCATTTCCTCATATCGTTCCGCGATCCTCCACCCCTTGTCGGTGCGGATCAGCTTGTCGCGATACCAGAGGCCGATGAAGAACACCTGCTCCGCGCCATCTTCGCCCTTATAGACCATGGGATTGAAAAGAACGGTCCGGCTGCGCGCCGTGTCCCCGTCCAGTTCCAGCTTGGTCGTTGCCACCATATGCTGGAATAGCGGGAATCGCTCCATGGCCACGGGCAACCATGCCTTGATCTGAGCGACACTGCCCTTCGCGCCGCCGGTTTCGCTGTAATCAATCACTGCGTCGGGCGTGAAGACGTCGTCCAGCCCATCCCAGTTCCGCTCATCAATGGCATAGCTATATCGGGACAGAAGATCCTGAATCTCCAGCCGATCCGATATTTCCTGAAGCGAAAGCATCAGACATCCTCCTTCTGATTTTATAAACCGAAACAGGCCCGTCGGGTTCGCGCTTGTCAAGTTTTTCCGTGTATGAGCCTTGAATTGCGTAGCAAACTGACGCAAGCATCAACCAACAAAATGACAGGTTAAGGAGAGGTAGCATGCGTCTGGATGGCAAGACGGCGATCGTGACCGGCGCGGCTTCGGGAATCGGTCTGGCGGTGGCAAAGCGGCTGGCGGCCGACGGCGCCGAGGTGATCATCGGCGATCGCAACGCGCAGGGTGTAGAGGAGACGGCACAGGCCATCGGTTCGGCGGCTACCGCCCTCGCGCTCGACGTCGCGGATGAAGCATCCTGCCAGGCCATAGTTGATCGCGCGGTCGCGCTTCATGGCGGGCTCGACATCCTCTGCAACATCGCTGGCGTGCTGGATTTCGGCCGCTTCGAAGATGTTGATCGCACCCGGTGGGACCGCGTCATCTCGGTCAACCTGACGGGCGTCTATCAGATGTGCCGCGCCGCTATGCCTCACCTGGTTGAGCGCCGCGGCAATATCGTCAACATGGCGTCCGCTGCTGGCCTTGTCGGCGTGCCTTATAATTCGGCCTACACTGCGTCCAAGCATGGCGTGGTCGGGCTGACCCGCGCGCTGGCGCTGGAATTTTCGAAGGAAGGCGTGCGCGTGAACGCCGTCTGCCCGGGCGGCGTGGACACGCCGATGCTGCATCAAACTCCGCCGGAAAATATCGACTGGCAGATGGTCATGCGTTCGGCTTCCTGGCTCGACAGCGGCGCAATGGCGACCACCGATGACATCGCCGACACCGTCGCCTTTCTGGCATCACCAGAGGCCCGGCGCATCACCGGCGTTGCCTTCCCCGTCGACGGCGGCCAGACCGCAGGCTGATCCTATCCAACCCCAAGCTTTTTGAAGAAGAGTGACGACCATGGCGACCCAGCCCGACCAGATCCAGACCCAGCCCCTCGAACGGGAGGCGCTGCTGCAACAGGCGCGTGAAAGGGCAGGGCTCGCCGATTTCGGGGACGAATGGTTCTTCGAACCGATGGATCACTTCATCGAAGCATCGAACCGCGAAGGACGCCTGACCCCGGCCGGGCGCGCTTCGACAACGGAAGTGATCGTCAAGGGCCTGGTCAGCCGCCTGCGCATGGTGGAGGACATCAAGCGCCACCCTGAAATCCTTGACGAACAGGTAGACGTCGCGGGCATCATCCTCGGCCTGCCGCGCACCGGCAGCACCATCTTCCAGCGCCTGCTCGCCAGCGCGCCGGGCATGACGGGCCTGCGCTGGTACGAGGCGCAGAATTTCGCCCCCTTCCCCGGCGAAGAACGCGGCAATCCGGTGGACCGCCGCGCCTATGCGCAGGCGATGATCGACGGCTGGCTCCAGCTTTCACCCGAACTGGCGTCCATCCATCCGCTCGAACCCGACGCGCCGGACGAAGAAATCCTGGTCCTTGGCCAGATGTTCGTCAGCACGATGATCGAGGGCATGAATTATGTGCCCAGCTTCACCCGCTGGCTTAACACTTACGACCAGTCCAAGGGACATGAGGACCTCAAGACAGTCCTCAAATATCTCCAGTGGCAGGACCCTTCGCGCAAGGGCCGCAAGTGGATATTGAAGAGCCCCTCGAACCTCCCCTATGCGGAGGTCGCGGCAAAGGCTTTCCCGGACGCGCTGCTCATCATGACGCATCGCGATCCGTTGCAGACCGTCCCCTCATACGTCTCCATGCAGGCCGCGCTTTACAAGCTCAGCGCCACCCTCACCGACGCGGAAGTCGGTGCCTTCTGGTTCCCGCGCCTTGTCGAATGGATGCGCATGTTCGAAACGGCGCGTGAACGGATCGGCGAGGACCGCTTCATCGACATCGACTATCGCGAAGTCGGCAAGGAACCGATGGCGCAGGCCGAACGCGTCCTTTCCCGCATGGGCATCCCCGTCGATGCCCAGCTTGGGGAAGTGCTTGCCGAATTCCTCGCGGGCAACAAGCGTGAGCAGCGCCCGATGCACGATTATTCGCTCGAACGCTTCGGCCTGGATGAAGAAGCGATCAAGCGCGAATTCGCCACCTATCGCGAACGCTACATTTCCTGACGATGGAAGTCCGGCCCGGCATATTACGCACGCCCGAAGCCTGCTTCGATGCGCTGCCGGGCTATGACTTCGAGCCCCATTATGTGGAGGTGGCGGATGCCCGCCTGGGGCCGCTCCGCATGCATTATGTAGACGTAGGGGATCGGAACGCCCCCATCGTCCTCATGCTGCACGGCAATCCGACCTGGAGCTATCTCTACCGCCACATGATCGGCCCGGTCGCGGCGGCGGGTTATCGCGTCATCGCGCCGGACGTGATCGGCTTCGGCAAGTCGGACAAGCCCGCCTTTCGCGCCGATTACAGCTTCGACCGCTTCGTCCAATGGATGCGCGCCTTTATCGAAACACTCGACCTGCGCGGCGTCACCCTCGTCTGTCAGGATTGGGGCGGCCCCATCGGCCTGCGCGTCCTGTCCGAATGTCCCGAGCGCTTCAGCGCTGTCCTCGCCACCAACACGCTCCTCCAAAATTGCGACCCGCCGCCACTAGGCGTACCCAATTGGCCCAGCGAGCAGATCGCCGCCTGGGTCGAAACCTGCCGCACCAGCGAAGATCTGCCGCTCGACCTGCTGGTCGGTCGTGCCTGCGTCACCAATGTTTCGGCAGAAGTCCTTGCCGCCTATGCCGCGCCTTTCCCCGACGCCGCCTACAAAAAGGGCATGCTGCAAATCACCTGCGGCATCCCGATCGCCGAAGGCGCGGAAGGACTGGAGGCAAACCGCGCCGCCTGGCGCTTCCTCGAAAGCTGGGACAAGCCTTTCCTCACCGCCTTCAGCGATCAGGACCCGGCCACCATTGCCTGGGAAGCGATCTTCCAACGCCGCATCCCCGGCGCACAAGGCCAGCCGCACACACGCATCCCCAATGGCGGCCATTTCGTGCAGGAGGATCAGGGCACAGCGCTGGCGCAGGTGCTGATCAAATTTCTAAAGGCCAATCACTAAGTCCGTTCGCTTCGAGCGCAATCGAGAAGCGAGAGCACACCGTGTCTCGACTTCGCTCGACACGAACGGCAATTGAGTGCGAACTCCAGTTACCACCCCTAATGAAACCCCTGCCGGAACGCGCGCGGCGTCAGCCCCGTAGCCCGCCGGAACGCGGCACTGAAAGCGCTCGCCGTCGCAAAGCCGAGCGCCTCCGCGATCCGGTTCATCGGCAGCAATCCGCCCCGGATCATGTCCTGCGCCCGCTCCATCCGGATCGCGGCGGCATGGTCGGACAGCGCCATGCCCGTCGTCGCCGCGAAGGATCGCGACAGGTGCGACCGGCTGATCCCGCACAGGCTGGCAAGCGCCTGCGTCGTCGGCCATTCCCCATCGCTTGACCGCAGTGCTTCCTCGATCCGCGCAAGCTGCCAGGGCGCAAGGCCACCCTGCGCCGCATCAGCCTGCCGCGCCCGCCGGAACAGCCGCGCCAGTTCCACCATCGCCAGCTGCACCAGCGCCTCAACCGCCATCTCCGCGCCAAAGCCCGGCGTCACCGTTTCCTGCTTCAGCCGCTCCGCCAGCGCCATCAGCACAGGTGAGTTGATCGCCGCGCACCGGCTCAACCGCCGCGAGTCCCAGTCCGACAATCCCGTTACAGCGGCAAAGCGCACCGGATCGAACCGGCAGGTCAATATGTCCAGCGTGCCCCCATCGCCGCGCGAGTGCATGGCAATGCCGCCGGGCCGCAGCATCAGGCGGCCGACCTTGTGTCGCCGCCGATCGCCCAGGTCGAACATGATCTCGCCCTGCGTTCCTTCGGCCCGCGGCATGACGATCGACATAATCGGCGCTTCGTCCAGTTCCCACATCTCGTTTGGCCGGGGCAGCTCATAACGACGGAGCTCGACGCGCGCGGCGCTGCTGACGGCGACGGCCAACACCGTCCATGGTCCGCTATGGCCGCTCGGCATGGCTTTGGCGTCGGTCAAAAGCTGCTGCGTCATAATCGCAACGATAATCTCATGCGAGCGAGAGAACAAGCACTGGCTATGCGCAGAAAAAACTGCCATCTACAACGCAACAAAGCAAAAGATGGAGAGTGTTTCATGAGCAGAACCATAGTCGTAACCGGCGCTGCATCGGGAATCGGCGCCGCCACCCGCGACAGGCTGGAACGTGGCGGCCATCGCGTCATTGGCGTCGATCTGCGCAATTCCGATATCGATGCCGATCTGGGCACCGTCGAAGGCCGGGCCAGCATGATCGATCAGGTGACGCGCCTTGCGCCCGATGGCGTCGATGCCGTGCTCGCGGGCGCGGGCATCTCACGTCAGGATATGGACCGCGAAACCATCGCCATCAATTATTTCGGCGCGGTCGCAACGCTGGAAGGACTGCGCCCGCTGCTGGCGAAATCCGCCCGGCCCCGCGCCGTCGCCATCTGCTCCACCGCCGCCATGTTGCCGTCGAACAGCAAGGTGGTCGAACTTTGCCTAGCCGATAAGGAACAGGCCGCGCTTGACGCCATGGCCGCCGACGGGGGCAACGCCTATGCCACGTCGAAAAACGCCTTGTCCCACTGGATGCGCCGTGCAGCGGTAAGACCTGAATGGGGCGGCGCAGGCATCCTGCTGAACGGCATCGGGCCGGGCGTCGTAAAGACGCCGATGACGACGCCGCTGCTCGATCAACCGGAAATGGTCAAGCTGATCAACCAGAGCAATCCGATCGCGATCAAGGATTATGCGGGACCCGAAGACATTGCCGAACTGCTCGATTTCCTGCTCAACATGGAAAATAACTATCTTCTCGGCCAATTGATCTTCATCGACGGCGGCAGCGACGCGATATTGCGGCCTCAGCAAGTCTGACGCCAAAGGGGCGGCAGCCCACGATAAACAGAAATAGGCCAAGGAAAGGAAGAGCGATGTCGGCTTTGCAAGGCAAGGTTGCCCTGATAACCGGAGCGGGACAGGGCATTGGGCAGGGCATCGCCCTCGCCCTCGCCAGTGAAGGCGTCAACCTGCTCCTCGCCGGGCGGACGTTTGAGAAGGTGCAGGAAACCGCGCAGCTTGCGCAGGAACGCGGCGTCCGCGCCATCGCCGCCGCCTGTAACGTCAAGGACGCGGACGATCTCGCCGCCGCCGTGGACAGGGCAGTCACCGATCTGGGCGGCGTCGACATCCTGATCAACAATGCGCAGGAAGTGCCGCTTGGCCTGCTTGATGAAGTGACGGACGAGGCTTTCCTCGCCGGATTTGAATCCGGCCCGCTCGCCTCCTTCCGCCTGATGAAGCTCGTTCGTCCCCACATGGCGGCGCGCGGCGGCGGCACCATTTTCAACTTCGCCTCGTCCGCCGGCATCCGCTGGGACATGACCGGCTATGGCTGTTACGGCGCGGTGAAGCAGGCTACCCGCGTCCTTACACGCGCGGGTGCAGCCGAATGGGGGCGGCAGAATATCCGCGTCCTCACCATCGCGCCGCATGCTGAATCGCCGGGCCTCAAATGGTGGATCGAAAATAATCCCGAAGAGGCAAAGGCCTTCTTCCGCACCATCCCGCTCGACCGCATCGGCCGGCTGGAGGAAGATATCGGTCGGGCCATCGTCGCCCTGTGCGGATCGGACCTGTCCTATCTGACTGGCGCCACCATTCCGCTAGACGGCGGACAGGCCAATTTCGACTGACCTGAAAGATTGATGGAGAGATCTGAATGGAAAAGCTGATCTATGCTCTTTGGGCGCCGGAGGGCGTAAGCCGCGCCGATTATGCGGAACAATTGAAGGCCACACTTCCCGCCGCACTCAAGGAAGCGGGCGCCAGTGCGATCCGCCTCAATGTCCGCGACGCAACCGTGGAACCCGCCGCGCCACTCCTGCAGACATCGCAACAGCCGCAGCAGGACGCGGTTGTGCAATTCTGGCTGCCCACCTCTAATGCCCATTTCCGCGGCCCTATCGATAGCATAGTAGCCGAACATAGCGGCCGGTTCGCGGCATGGCTGGTTGCGGAATCCACCATCATCCCCAACCGGGATCATGTGCCGCAGGCAGGCGCGCGCACCTGGGGCTGGTCGCAGGCCAGCTTCATCTCCTTCCGCCCGGACATGAGCTGGGACGACGCCGTCGCCCACTGGCATCGTCATCACACCCGCGTCGCCATCGATACGCAGGCGAATTTCGAATATGTCCAGAATATCATCGTCCGCCCGCTAACGTCTGACGCACCCGACTATGACGCCTTTGTCGAGGAATGCTTCTCGCCCGAAGCGATGACCGTTTCCCCCGCCTTCTTCGATGCGGTGGGCGATGAGGAAAAATTCGCCCGCAATACAAAGGATATGGCGGAAAGTTGCGCGGGCTTCATCGACTTTTCGCGCATCGACATCATCCCGACGAGCCAGTTCGACTTCGCGCATCTGGACGGCAACTAAGGTCTCGAGACAGTTAGGCTAACCCGCATCCGGCTGCCGATCCGGATGCGCCGCCTGAACAGCAGGCAGCGCCAGGGCAGCCTCTCCCGCCGCCACCAATCGGGGATAGGGCGACAAATCGACCCCGAACCGCCCAGCATTATAAAGCTGCGGCACAAGATAGCAGTCGGCTAATGTCGGTCCGCTCCCATAAGCGAAGCCCGCCCCATGCCGCGCGACCAACTGCTCAAGCGGCGCAAAACCCTCCGCGATCCAATGCCTCACCCACTCCTTCACTTGATCCTTGGATGCGTGAAACTGGCTCTGCAATCGGTTGAGGACACGCAGATTGTTGAGAGGATGGATGTCGCAACCAATCAACGCCGCCATCGCACGCACAACCGCAACTTCATCCGCATCGTTGGGCAGCAAAGGCGGCTCGGGCCACTTGCCGTCGATCCATTCGAGGATGGCGGGACTTTCTATGAGGGTCCTGCCCTCCACCTCCAAAGCGGGCACCAGGCCATGAGGCGCGATGGCGAGGTAATCGGCGTCCCGCTGCTCCCCCGCGCGCAGATCATGACTGACCTGAACATAGTCGACGCCTTTGAGGTTCAGCGCGATGCGCACGCGATAGGCGGCCGACGAACGCCAATATCCGTGCAGGGTGACGGGCGCGGTCATGCCGGCATCACCACGGCTCGGCATTCGCCAAACCCAATCGGAACAAAGCCCGGCGCGTTCGCCGTTGCGCGCAGGAAAATCTCGTCGCCATCTTCGACAAAAGAACGCTTCTCTCCATCAGGCAATATCAGCGGCTCTCGCCCGCCTTCGGTCAGTTCCAGCATGCTGCCATAACCCTCCCGTACCGGCGCGGAAATCGTGCCCGTGCCCAACAGGTCCCCCGGATTGAGGTTGCACCCATTGGACGCATGATGCGTCACGATCTGGTTGACCGTCCAATACATGTTGCTGGCTGGCCCGGTGCTGAGGCGAAATGGCGGCTGCCCTTTCTCCCGCATGTGCTGCGTCTGGATAAATACTTCCAGCGTCACGGCCAGCGACCCATGCCGCTGGTCCGCGTCCGAAGAAAGATAGGGCAGCGGCAGCGGATCACCCTCCGGCCGAGCAGGTTGAGCCATGCGGAACGGCGCCATGGCTTCGGCCGTCACGACCCAGGGTGAGATGGTGGACTGGAAATTCTTCGCCAGAAACGGTCCAAGCGGCTGATACTCCCACGCCTGAAAATCCCGCGCAGACCAGTCGTTCAAAAGGCAGAACCCAGCGATATGATCCCCCGCCTCCTCGATCGGGATCGGACTGCCCAGATCATTGCCCGTGCCGATCCAGACACCCAGCTCCAGCTCATAATCAAGCCGCGCGGTCGGGCCAAAAACAGGCTCCCGCGCATCTGGCGGCTTGCGCTGTCCACACGGCCGCCGCACCGGCACGCCGGACGGGCGTATGGACGACGCACGGCCATGATAGCCGATGGGCACATATTTATAGTTGGGCAGCAGCGGATTATCGGGCCGGAACTGCCGTCCGACATTGTTCGCATGATGAATGCCCACATAGAAGTCGGTGTAATCGCCAATGCGCGCGGGCAACTGCATGGTGACTTCGCCCGATGGATAGAGCATCGACTCCACCGCCGCACGGCTCGCCGGATCAGATAGCAATGCGCTGACCCGCCGCCGCAGCGCTCGCCTCTGCTCCGGCGCAAGCATGAGCATCCGGTTCAGCACCGGGTCCGCGCAGACCTCCTCCCACTCCCCACCAAACAGCCCCGCTTCCGCGCAAGCTCGCAGGTCGAGGATCATGTCGCCAATCGCCACTCCGATCCGCGCATTCTCCTCACGCGGCGCGAAGATGCCCAAAGGCAGGTTCTGGATCGGAAAGTCCCGATGCCCCTGCGCACCTTCAACCCAACTGGTCAGCGCGGGATCGTGGGTTTCGTCACATTCCCACCAGTTCATCAGCGCTGCTCCTCTGACTGAAAAGGAAGCTGCGCCTTGGCGAAACCCTTCCAGCAGCCGTCATAATCGCGCTGCAACAACGGCGTCTCCATCGCCCATCTGGTTAGCGCATAGGGCAAGCGGCTTTCGAACATAAATGCCATCATCGCGTCTGCCTTCACCGGGGCGAGCTCAGCCGAAACCGCCCTGCCATGGCTTTCGACGTCCGGCCCATGCGCCGACATACAATTATGGAGCGACGCGCCGCCCGGCATAAAGCCGGACGCCTTGGCATCATATTCCCCTTCGATCAGTCCCATAAATTCGCTCATGACATTGCGGTGAAACCAGGGCGGCCGAAAAGTATCCTCCGCCACCATCCATCGCGGTGGAAAAATCACGAAGTCGACATTCGCCGTGCCGGGCGTATCACTGGGCGACGTCAGAACCGTGAAGATCGATGGATCGGGATGGTCATAGCTCACCGTTCCCATCGTGTTGAAGCGGCGCAGATCATAGCGGAAGGGCGCCAGATTGCCGTGCCATGCGACCACGTCGAACGGGCTATGGTCCGCCCTGCTCGTCCAGAGCGACCCCATATATTTCTGCACGACCTCGAACGGCCGCTCGACATCTTCATAAGCTGCGACCGGCGCTTCAAAGTCCCGCGCATTGGCAAGCCCGTTCGCCCCGATCGGCCCAAGTTCCGGCAAGCGAAAGGACGCCCCGTGATTTTCACAAACATATCCCCACGCGATCCCGTCGATCAGCTCGACACGAAAACGCACGCCCCTCGGTATCAGGATCATGTCCAATGGCGCGCACGTCAGGACACCCATTTCGGTCACGATCCGCAACGCCCCTTGCTGCGGCAGGATCAGCATTTCGCCATCAGCAGAAAAGAAGGCCCGGTCGATCATGGACCGATTGGCGGCGAACATATGCACGGCGCAACCCAATCCCTGCACCACGTCGCCATTCACCGCATAGGTAACCAGCCCGTCGATGAAGTCGGTCGGCGCATCCGGCATTCCCAACGGGTCCCACCGCAATCTGTTCGGCGACAGGAGGCCGTCAGGAAGCGGCCCGGATCGCAAAAGCCGCGCACCGTCATAAGGCTGGTACGGACCATGCTCCGCCGAAGGCCGCATCCGGTAAAGCCAGCTCCGCTGGTTCTGGTGCCGGGGCGCCGTGAAAGCCGTGCCCGAAAGCTGTTCGGCATAGAGGCCATAAGGCACATGCTGGGGCGAATTGCGCCCAACCGGCAACGCCCCCGCCACCGCTTCTGTCGAATGGACATTGCCGAAACCGCAAAGCGTCATGTCAGCCTCACTCGTCAACAGTGATCACGCCGCGCCGTATCTGGTCCAACTCGATACTTTCGAACAATGCCTGAAAATTGCCGTTGCCGAAACCTTCATTGCCTTTGCGCTGGATGATTTCAAAGAAGATCGGCCCGAACATATTCTCCGTGAAGATCTGGAGCAATATGCCCTCCCTCTCCACATCACCGTCAATGAGTATCCGGTTCTTCCGCAACCGCTCCAGATCCTCGCCATGTCCGGGCACGCGTGTGTCGACCAGCTCATAATAGGTGTCGACAGTATCTTGCAGCCGAACGCCCCGCGCACGCAGCTTTTCTACCGTCGCGTAGATGTCATCCGTGGTAAGCGCCAAATGCTGGATACCCTCGCCATGATATTGGCGGATGAATTCCTCGATTTGGCTCTTGTCATCCTGGCTTTCATTCAGCGGAATACGGATCGCCCGATCCGGTGCGATCATCGCCTGGCTCAATAGCCCAGTAGCCTGTCCCTTGATGTCGAAGAATTTCTGCTCTTCGAAATTGAAGAGCGTGCGGTAGAACTGACTCCACACCCGCATATGCCCGCGCCGGACATTGTGCGTCAGGTGATCGAGCATATCGAGCCCCACATTGTTCGCAGTCTCCGCCCACCGCCATCCGGGGAACTCCGCCCAATTCTCATAAAGGTCTTCGCCGTCTTTGACGAAGTAGAGGTACGATCCACCAATTCCCTGAATGACGGTATCATCCTCCTCGGTCGGCTGCGCGCCATGCTCAAGCGCCCACGCCATCGCTGCGTCCGGGTCTGCCACGCGAAAGGCCATCGCGCTGGCCGACGGGCCATGCTCGCCGCGAAACGCCGCGACCCGCCCCGCATCGTCCCGGTTCAGCATCAGGTTGATGCGACCCTGCTTATACCGCGTGATGTTCTTGGAAGGATGACGATGCGTCGGGACAAAGCCCAACTGCTCGAACTGCGCCGCCATTGCATCGGGGTCTGGCGATGTAAATTCGACAAATTCAAACCCGTTGAGGCCCAATGGATTGTCAGCCATGTCCGTCACCCTCTTTTCCTTGATCTTGCATAATCCTGCGTTCCCCGGCTGAAGACATGGTCCTGAGGGATGATTGCGTCCGCCTCTATGGCCTCCTCTTGCTTCAGCTCTTCATAAAGGGGGGCAAAGTCCGTCTCGACTGTCTGGCGCAGCAGGTCATTGAAGCTGTCGATGACGAAATAGGATTGTTGATAATCATCGATCCGATATTTGGTGCGCATGAGCCGCTTCAGATCGAAACCGATCCGGTTGGGCGATGGGTCATCCAGCGCAAACAGGGACTCGCCATGGGAAGAGACGATCCCCGCACCATAGATTTTCAGGTCAGGCCCCTCGCGCATCAGGCCGAACTCGACCGTGTACCAGTAAAGGCGCGCCAGCTTCTCGATCGCACCCAGACCATCCGCGCGCAGCCCACCCTCGCCATAGGCCTGCATGTAATCGGCGAAAACCGGATGGGCGAGCAACGGCACATGGCCGAACACGTCATGGAAAACGTCCGGCTCCTTCAGGTAATCCAGCTGATCCGGCCTGCGAATGAAGCGTCCCGCCACAAAGCGCCGGTTTGCCAGATGTTCGAAGAACAGCCTGTCAGGCACCAGTCCCGGCACCGCGACCACTTGCCATCCCGTCCGCTTCATCAATCGTTCGGACAATTCCTCGAAGTTCGGAATGCCAGGTTTCGCGATCCGCAGAATATCCAGACCGTCCGTAAATTCCTTCACCGCCCGGCCCGGCAGCAGGGCCGCTTGTCGGGCGAACAGCTCATCCCAAACGGCATGCTCCTGGGGCGTATAGCTTCCCCAGTCCTGCGGGATTATCCAATCCTCCGCAGCGCCTTCGGGGCGTTCCATCGTTGAAGCGGCCATCTGGAGGTTATGACACGGCCCCCATGTGAGGGGGTTTCAATTTCACGCGAAATGGGCGAGTTTGAGAAGTACGATCGTCACATCAGGCCGCAACATGAAAGATTTTCGTCAGATTGATGAGATTGACCGCAGGATCATCTCGATTCTCCAAAAGGATGCCACGGTCAGCCATGCCGAACTGGCCGAACAGGTCGGCGCCTCTACCGCTTCATGCTGGCGCCGGATAAAGGCGCTGGAAACTGCCGGCATCCTCACTAGCGCAGTCCGCCTTGTGAACCCGGAAAAGGTCGATCGCGGCGTCAATGTGCTCTGCAACATCCGGATGCGCAGCCATGCGCGCGACGCAAGGCAGGCATTCGAGGATTTCGTGGATGGCCACCCGGAAATCGTGGAGTGCTTCTCTATGTCGGGCGAGTGGGACTATCTGCTCCGCATCGTGGTTGCCGACGTCGCGGACTATAATCTGTTCCTGATGCACACATTGCTGGGCCATCCGTCCGTCGCCAGCGCCGCATCGCATTTTGCCCTGTCGATGACCAAATATACGACCGCGCTGCCCGTGTGATCAGCAGATGGCGGCCTGCGACCGTCAGGAGCGTCTCGTCCCGCCTCCCGGGGCAAAGCGGGACGCTTTTTTCGTGGGCGGCCGGGTCTTGCGCTTGGCGGCCGATCAAGCCAAGCAAGGATCATGTACCTGGGAAATAGGCGAAGCGGCGCAGGTCGGCCGCGCGCGGCAGAGCTTCAAGAACGCGCGGAGGCCTTGCTCGAAGTGGCCGAACAGGCGTTGATAGAACTGGGCTATGAACGGGCCACCCTGACATTGATCGCCCAGCGCGCGAGCGTTTCCAAAAAGACCATCTATGCCAAATATGGCGGCAAACCCGGACTGTTGCGGGCCGTGCTGGACCGGATTGCCGACCGGAACATGGCCGCCGATCTCCGCCTGCTCGATCGCGACAACCCGGTGGAGGGCCTTTATGAGTGGGCTCGCATGATCATGCGCAGCACCCGGACCAGGGCCGCGCATGCCGTCACCGCGATCAGCATGCGCGAAGGACTGCGTTTCCCGGAATTCCGCGATGCGATGGGGGAGGCACGGACCCTGCGCCAGCAGACCCCTCTTCGCTCCTATCTGGAACGCCTGCGGGCGCGGGGGCTTATCCGTCCAGTCGACTGCGAAGAGGTCTCGTCGATGTTCCTGTGGATATTGTCGCAGGACATGGTCGACGCCGTTTCCGCGGGCACGGTCGAACCGCTGACCGACGAAGAAGCCGATGCAAAGGCGCGACGCGTGGCAGAACTGATCGCGCAGGGATTGATGCCCAAAGCGGACAAGGCCTGCACCCTTTAAGGTTGTGTGGGGATTCAGTTCAGGGCGAGGCGAAAATGGTGAATTTCGAGAACCGGCGCGCAGCGTACTTCAGTACGTGAGCACCGGAAGCGCAGAAAGTCCCCATTTGCAGGCCGTCATGGGCTGAATCCCCACACAACCTAAAGCGCGATAAGGAGCGGCCTTGGCCGCCCCTCGTCACTGCCGCTCAATATTGGCGGCCAAGTCCACCGTCATGATAGATGGACGCCCCAGTCACAAAGCGGGACTCATCCGACGCCAGATAGACAAAGGCATGGGCCGTATCTTCCGGGAAGCTTTCGATGCCCAGCGGACACATGTTCACCAGCTCCTGAATACCCGCCTGCGCCGACTCGTAGAGGCCAAGCTGTACATATCCCTCATAGCCTTCCTTCAGCAGCGGCGTCGTCGTCTGCCCCGGATGCACTGAATTGACCCGGATGCGCTTGGGACCAAATTCGATCGCGCCGCACATGGTCAACATGCGCTGCGCCGCCTTCGACACATGATAGCTGAGGTTATGGGCGTTGGGCATATGGGACGCCATGGACACGGTATTGATCACCGAACCACCGCCCGAAAAGCGGTTCACGGCATCGGCCAGAGCAGGCGCGCAATGCTTCATGCCCAGAAAGCCGCTATCGTGATTGACGGCCATGACCTTGCGCAGGTCCTCCAGCGACGTGGCTTCGATACCGCCATGGATGGAAATACCGGCATTGTTCACCAGCACGTCGATGGCGCCGAATTCAGACAGGACCGTCGACACCAGCTTGGCCCAGTCCGCTTCCAGCGTCACATCCTGCGCGACGAGCTTGAACCGGCCAGCGCCATGCTTGGCTTCCATCTCGCTGCTGACCGCGTCCTCTGTACGAAGATCGGTGGCGATCACCGCGCGCGCACCTTCCCGCAGGAATGCGTCACATACCGCCACGCCGATATTACCCTGACGGCCTGCTCCCGTTACGATCGCGACCTTGCCTTCCAAACGCGCCATTATTCCTCATCCTTTCCACATTTCACAAAATGGGTATCGGTGAGTTCCATAATGAGTCAAGGCGCGAGTGTCGATTTCAAGCCACCACAGGATGCGCCAGACCGATGCCATCAGGCCGAGACGAGTTTTTGACAGCCGCGGGCCGGGGGCGCATGGGCGTGTCATGCAACTCGCCCATTTCGACATCGACATTTTCCTCCGCGACCATTGGCAAAAGCGGCCGCTGTTGATCCGCAATCCGTGGAAGGACTGGGACAATCCGCTCGACCCGGACGAACTGGCCGGACTCGCCTGCGAAGAGGGCGTCGAATCCCGTCTTATCACGCGACAAGCTATTCAACTGACGATGGAAAGCGGCCCCCTACCGGAGGCGCGCTTTGGCGAACTCGGAACCGGGCCATGGACGCTGCTGGTGCAGGCGGTGGACCACCACGCCCCCGGCGTCGCGGCTTTGCTGGAGCCCTTTCGCTTCATTCCCGACTGGCGCATCGACGATGTGATGGTCAGCTACGCCACGGACGGGGGCGGCGTGGGGCCTCATTTCGATCAATATGACGTCTTTCTGGTGCAGGGCCTCGGCAAACGGCGCTGGCGCGTCGGGCCGCCATGCAGTTCGGCGACACCTTTGCTGCCGCATGACGACCTACGCCTGATCGCCGATTTCGAAGCGGAGGGTGACTGGATTTTGGAGCCCGGCGACATTCTGTACGTGCCACCTTGCTTTGCGCATGATGGCGTGGCGGTTGGTGATGATTGCATGACCTATTCGATCGGGTTTCGCGCGCCTTCCCGCGCCGATCTTGTCGAAGGCTGGTCCGCGCATCAGGCGGACGGCCTGACGGAGGAGGATCGTTATGCGGACCCCGGTCTCGCCCGACAATCCAATCCGGGAGAAATCACCGCGCCTGCGCTCGACCGGCTGCATGCAATGGTGATGGAGGCGCTGGCCGATCGCGATGCCTTTGCCCGCTGGTTCGGACTTCATAGCAGCGCGCCCAAATATTCCGATGCCGATTGGCGGCCAGACGAACCGGTTGCGGCCGATGATATACAGGCATGGCTTGCCCAAGGGGCATCGCTCCAGCGCAACCCCGCCAGCCGTTATTCCTTCATCCGGCAGGGAACCTCGGTCCTGCTTTTCGTGGACGGCCATTGTGTCGATTGCGGGGCCGACACTGCCTCCCTCGCCGAACAACTCTGCTCAAGCCCCCTGGTCGCGACCAATCCGGACCTTGCGCAAGACCCCGGCGCGGTCGCGCTCATCAAGGCGCTGATCGATCAGGGCAGCCTCGCCTTCGAAGAGGATGATTGATCAATGACCCTCATCCTCTTCAACAAACCCTATGGCGTGCTGTGCCAGTTTACCGATGAAAGCACCGGCCCCCCACGGCCGACACTCGCGGCGTACATCGACATGCCGGGCGTCTATCCTGCCGGGCGGCTCGACCTCGACAGTGAGGGGCTGCTGCTGCTGACCGATGACGGGCGGTTGCAGGCGCGTATCGCCGACCCCCGGTTCAAGACGCCCAAGACCTATCTCGTTCAGGTGGAGGGGGAACCCGGCGACGCGGAACTGGAGGCGCTACGACGCGGGGTCAAGTTGAAGGACGGCCTTACCCTGCCCGCGCTGGTGGAACGCATCGACCCGCCCGCCCTCTGGCCGCGCGATCCGCCGGTACGCTTCCGCAAGAGCGTGCCCGACTGCTGGCTCCGCCTCACCATCCGCGAAGGGCGTAACCGGCAGGTGCGCCGGATGACGGCAGCCGTCGGCCACCCCACCTTGCGCCTTGTCCGGTGGAGCATTGGAGACTGGACGCTGGACGGCATTGAGCAGGGACAATGGCGGGAGGCATGATCTCCCGCAGGCCACTCAACCTTCGATTAGCCGTTTCAACGCCTTGAGATCGCGGTTGACCCATCGGATGTCGGCCGCGAACCGTTCATCATCCATGCCCGGCTGGCGAAAAAGCGTCAGCATGACCTCCGCGCCTTCCCCATTTTGCACGATCCGCAAGGGGACATGGACCTGATCGCCACCGCCCAGATCCACCTGATGATCCATCACCCCCAGATCATTATGGGGGGTGAAGCGGATACGGATCGGCCCTTCCGGTCCATCGGCCAGCCAACCGTCCCCATCTTCGCGCAACCCCGATTCCGCCAGGCCAGAGGCCCATTGGGGGAAAAATGCGGGACGCCATATCCTCTCGTAAAGAGCCCGCCATTCCTGATTGATCGATACGCTGAAAGTCCGGGCGGGTAACACTGCTGTCTCCTGTCGTGATGTAACGGGGAACCCCTTTAGCCTGTTTCATGAATGCCCGGAAAGGCCGCAAAGCTTGCCGACCCAGGAACTTAACGCCGCGACGATGCCTTCCTTCGCCGCACATCCTGCCTTTCCAGCGGATCGGCAAAGCGAAAAGGGCCGCCTTCTCTCTTGACGGCTCGATTTACCCGCGCAGGGAGAATGCATGACCTATCGCCGGATTAGTTCGACACGCCTTTGCATCCTCGCCCTCGCCACCTGCATGGCGTCCGTCGGCGCGTCCGCGGCAGACCCGGCGCCCTTCGACCTCCCCGGCCCCGAACTGCTGGTGACCGTCAGTCGCGCAGGGCGAACCCTGCCGATCGGGCAAGTGCCCGCACTGGCGTCGGGCGACGTCGTCAGGATCGAAGCCAATCTGCCCGAAGACCAATCAGTCCGCTACCGCCTGGTGTCGGCGTTCCTGCGCGGCGTCACCAACCCGCCGCCCAAAAGCTGGATTTCCAGCGCGGAAACTTGGCAGAGCAAGGACCGGAAACGGACATTGAAACTGACCGTGCCGGATCATGCGCGCCAGCTGGTGCTGTTCATGGTGCCCGATACCGGCGGCGACCTCAGCACCATTTCCGATGCGATCCGGGGGCGTCCGGGCGAATTCGTCCGCGTGACGCAGGACATCAACAAGGCTTCGCTGGACCGGAGCAGGCTTAACGCCTTCATCCTGGGCATCCGGTCGCAGGAAAACAGCCACCCTGAATATCTGAGGACCGTTGCGCCAATCCTGTCCTCAAGCCTCGCCGTCAAACTCAACCCCGACTGCCTGGCGAAAATCGTCGAGTTTCAGGCCGCCTGCCTCGTCGAAAATCGCGACAGTCTGGTGCTGGGCGACATTCACAGCAATTCGCTCACCGAAACCATCATCGGCGCCCCGACCGACCTCGCCCTGCAACTCAGCGCGACGCGGGAGGGCGGCTATGGCTTTTACAGCCCCTATATCGGCGTAGTCCGCGACCTTGCGCGCATATTCGGCGCGTTCAACAATCCGGAATTCAACTATCTGCCCGCGCTCGGCCTTCAGAATGGCAAGTCCGTCTCGCTGTTGCTGAACAGCGCGCCATCCTTCCGCAAGCCCAAGTCCGTGCTCGTGGCGGCCTTGCCCGCGATCGAGAAGAATGTTCCCCCGCCCCTACGCCGGAGCAGCGACGCTCCGATCTGCGGCTCCCGGCCGGGCATCGTCCTGGGCGTCGATGGCGCGCCGCTCGTCTTTGCCACCGATTATGCCCACAACATGGTCTTACGGCTGACGGGCAAGGACGGCCACATGGTCGAAGCACCGCTCAGCGCACGGGCCGACAGGGGCGGCTACATATTCGCGCCTTCCTTCAAGGTTGATGACTTGAGCGGGCCGATGAAGGGCCGCTTGCACGGGCATTGGGGCTTCGACGCCTTTGACGGGCCGGAATTCGCCCTCCAATTCCCGCAAGCGGGCAGCTTGCAGCCAGCCGCCGAGCAGCGCTTCATAGCGGGAAAGAATGACAGGCTGCTGCTGACCGGCCCCACGACCGCTTGCGTGAAGAATGTTGCCGTCCAGCTGCCGGAAGGGCGGAGCGTCGCGGTAAAATGGCAGGCATCCGGCGACGACGCCATTGCCATCGACATGCCTCTCTCAGACGTCACGACGGCAGGCAATGTGACCGTCGCGATCCAGTCGTTCGGCGGGGAAAAGCCCGAATTGCTGACCATCCCCGTCGAAGCGGATCAAAGCCTCTCCCAGCCGCCTCCCCCTCTATAATGCTGGCAAGACGCGCGGCGGGTGATAAGGCGCGCTTTTCCTCAAGCGCCCCGGCGCATCAATAACGGATCGAACGGCATGAAGACCAAGCACTGCCTTGAAGCAAATGATGTAAAGGCGATCCTCGCCGCAGCCGAAGCAGAGGCTTTAGCCAATGGCTGGGCCGTGACGATCGCGATCGTCGATGACGGCGCGCATCTGCTTGGCCTCATCCGTCTGGATGGCGCCGCCGCCAGCACCGTGAAGATGGCAGAGGCAAAGGCATCGACATCCATACTCGGCCGCCGGGAAACGAAGGTCTATGAGGATCTGGTGCTTAACGGCCGCGTTTCGATGCTGTCCGCGCCCGGCATGCCCGCCATGCTCGAAGGCGCGGTCCCGATCGTCATCGACGGTGACTATGTCGGCGCCGTGGGTGTTTCCGGGGTCAAGTCGGATCAGGACGCCCAGATCGCGCGCGCCGGAATCGCCGCGATCCTGCCGCAGGACTAGTCATAGGCCGCGAACGCCACGCGACTCTCGCCACCCATTTTTGCAAGGTTCCCGCTCCGCGCCGCCACCAACATGGCTGGCGCGCGTTGAAGCGTCGTTCGATGCTTCGAATGTAGGAGCCTGCTCTGGAAAATGTTGCTGGTTGGGTCGCGCCCATAGCGACCATGATCGCCGCGATGATGACCGCCGCCAATCTGGGCGCGCGCGTCACCGGCTGGGGTTTCGTCGTCTTCACCTTTGGATCGATCGCATGGTCGGTCGTCGGCCTGTCGTCCGGGCAGACGAACCTCGTCGCGACGAACGGCTTCCTCACCTTCGTCAACCTGATCGGCGTATGGCGATGGCTCGGTCGCCAGCGCGCTTATGAGGATGGGGGCAAGTCGGCCGCCCAATCCAGCCGCCGATCGCCCTACCCGACCCTCTTTACGGCTACCGGCATCGCGGGCCTGCCGGTCACGGCATCCGACGGGGAGACGGTCGGCAAGGTCGTCGAAGCCCTCGTCACCTGCGAAAACGGCGGTGTCAGCTATGTCGTCATCAGCGCCAGCGGGGTGGGCGGCATCCATGAAGTCCTGCGCGCCGTGGCCCGTGACGATATCCGCTTTTCCTGCGATCGCTTCACACTCAATCGGGACAGCACCTGGTTCGAAGCATTGCCGCCGCTACAGGATGGCGACTGGCCAGCCGCCCCCGCCGAACTGCCCCAGGGCGATGCACCATGACCGAAGCGTAAGGGGGGAAGGCTGCGACCTGCCGTTCGTCGCAAATCCGTTGCCTTCGGCGGAACGGATCGCGATTAGCAGGGAAAGGGAAAAAAGAGGGGCAAGGGTCCATGAAGGTCAGGATAGTCGCATGCGTGGCCGCGCTCGGTGCCGCGCTGCTTCCAGCAGTTGCGCTCGCGGACGATCCGCATGACCCCACCATGCGCAGTTCTGCGGCACGGGCACGTGACCGGGCAATCATCCGACAGATGAACCAGCAGCAGCTCGCCTATGTTCGCGACCGCGATGCGCGGATCATGCGCGACTATCGCCGTGCGCAGGGCGGCGGCGAAGGCTATGCCGATGCTCGCGCGGATTATGATCGCCAGATGGCGTCATGGCGGCGCGCAGTGGCGGCCTGCAACGCCGGGCGTTGGGAATATTGCGACAATTAAGGGTGCATGATCCCGACACCCGTCCAATTTGAGCGGCGCGAGCGAAGGACTCGAACCCTCATCGCACGTTCAATCCCAATTCGCTGAGCAATTGCCCCGCCTGCTCCCGCGATATGGTCGCGCCACGAAAACGGGACGCGTCCTCCAGCCTTACGCCGCCAAGGTCAGCACCGCGCAGGTCCGCGCCTTCGAACCGGGCGCCGGTCAGCAACGCCTCCCGCAGGCTGCAATCCTCGAACGATGCCATCCGAAAATCGCATTTGCGCAAGTCCGCCTGAGAAAAATCGACCCGTGCGAGCCTCGCCTTCATAAAGGAACGCCCGGTCAGCTTCGCGCCGATCAACAGCGTTTCTTCAAAATGGATGTCTAGCGCCCGAACATCCGACAGGTCGGCGCCCGTAAGTTTGCAGCCGAAAAAATGCACCGCTTGCAACATACTACGCTTCAACGAAGCACCGTTCAGGTCGCTGTTGGCAAAGCGCGCTTCGCCAAGATCGCAAGCGGTGAAATTGGCCGAAGCGGCGCGGCACGACTGCCAGTTACTGCGATCAAGTTTTGCGCCGGTGAAGTCGGCGCGTCGCATGTCGCATTGTTGAAACGACCATTGGGACAGATCCAGATGCGACAGGTCCGCACCCTCCATCACGCACTCGACCAGCGAATGCGGCGCACCCATCAGCGTTTCAATATCCTGGCGCGCCAAAGTCTGCCCGCGGATCACTTGGCCATCACCACCATGTTGCATCTGGATGCTGCTAGACCTGATCCACCGGGCTGACCAGCTATGCTAAAGCTGCGCTTCCCCGCCATCGACGAAATAGTCCGATCCCGTCACATAGCTTGCCTCATCAGACAGCAGGAACAGGGCGACGGCCGCCGCTTCCTGTGCCGTTCCCAGGCGGCCCAGGGGATTGTTCCCCGCCATCTGCTGTTCGACGGCGGCAACATGCTCCTGGGGCAGACCGAGGCGGTTGAAGAAGTCAGTCGCGATCGGCCCGGGGCTCAATGTGTTCACGCGGATGCGGCGCGGGGCCAACTCATAGGCAAAGCCTCGGGCCAGCGAGCGGACGGCTCCCTTGGTCGCGCCATAAAGGGCACTTGCGGGCAGCCCCTTGTCCTTCGCCACGGATGCCGTGATCAGGATTGATCCGCCATCGCGGATCAACGGCGCCATCGCCTGCGTCCCGAAGATCGGCCCGCCGACATTCAGGTCCATGAGGTTCCGGTAAAGGTCAGCACTGATATGGCCAAGCGGCGCGCCTGCCCCGACGCCTGCGTTCAGGAACAGGCCATCGATCTTGCCGAACAGGCGGGCAGCTTCCTGCGCGAGCGCTTCGGCGGCTTCCGGACGGGACGCGTCATTTTGCAGGACGTGCACGCCGGGCAACTGCGCCGCGACGCTGTCCAGTCTTTCCCGGTTCGATCCGGTGATCAGCACCGATCCACCTTCCTCCATGATCCGCTGGGCCGCGGCGAGGCCGATACCGCTGGAACCGCCGGTAATGACGACGGACTTGTCCCTGAACCTCTGCATGCCTCTTTTCTCCATTCGACAATCTGTTCTGATCCATGGCTTGCCCACCTGGCGGAAAAGCTGATCGCCAAGTTGGACGCAGCCGCGCCGCCGATCAACAAGGATGTTTCCCTTGCGGACCAACTGGCGTCAATGATCTCGTATAGCATACGTAAATTGACAGAAGAGCCCAAACCCTTATTTCTGACAAGGTATAAGAATGGGAGCGGTCAAGATGATGGGCGGTTTGAACATCGGGGACGGGACGACGCTCGACGCTGCTTCTCAGCCGGGCATTCCCGCGCGCGGAAGGGGGCGCCCTCGTCGGCTGGCGCGCGACACGATCATCCAGGCGGCACTGGTCCTGCTCGACGAAATGTCGATCGACCGATTTTCCATGGGTCTGCTCGCAAAGAGCCTGAAAGCCGGGGTCATGACCCTTTATAATTACTTCCCCAGCCGCGACGATCTGCTGATCGCCGTCGCCGACGAAATATACTGCCGGTTCGATTACCCGGCAAAGGGCGCGCCTTGGCAGGACGAAGTGCGCCAGTGGCTGTGGACGACAGAGGATCTCTTCCAGCGCTATCCCGTCGCGATGAAGCTCAGCCTGTGGGACGGGCATGCGTCGCCGGGTTGGTTGCGCACATGGATACCCGTGGTGGAATTGATCAGGGCGCAAGGGCTGACCGGCCCCGACCTTGCCTTTGCGGTGCGGTGGTTCACGACATCGGCTCTCGGCTTCATCACGTCCCAGCCGCCTCCTCCAGAGTACAACAACCAGCGGACGACCGCGCATATCCATGCCCTGACGGCCTATGAGGCTGCGTTGTTGCAGGGTCTTCAGCGCGACCTGCTGCAGGTCGATCGGAAAGCGGCCCTCACCTACGGCTTCACCCACATCATAGCCGGCCTGGAACGCATCATCGCGGAGGCGGCGAACGCGCAATCGGAAACAACAGGAGAATGACTTTGAGCAATGCAGGCGACACGCGATTCGGCTTCACAAAGCTGATCGTGCAGGATGAAGAAGCCATGGCCGCCTATTATGGCGCGGTGTACGGGCTCAACAGTCTGCACCGCGTGGAATCGGGCGATCCCGCCGTTATGGGGCGCCTGCGCGAAGTGATTATGGGTCCAGGTGAAAGCATGGGCGCAGAATCGTTGACGATGATCAACTTTTTAGATAGGCCTGCTCCACGCGACCGGGAAGTGATCCTTGGATTCATCACCACGGACCTCGACGCGCTTGCCGAACGGGTGCTCGCGCACGGCGGCAAGCATGTCGGCCCGGTTCGCGAAATGCCCGAACATGGCGTGCGCGTCCTGTTCACCAGCGACCCTGAAGGACGGTTGAGCGAGAATGTGGAGATGATGGCGAGATAACGGCAGGGCGACATCGCCCCCGCATCCCCCACAGATCCCCAGCTCTCATGGAGAGACATATGGATATGAGAACGAAGACTTTGCCGAACATGCTTGACAGTGGCAGCCGCCCCCTTCCGCTGGCTGATGGCCCCGAACTGCGCGCAGCGCTTAAGGCGGCCAATCTCCAGACCTTGCTGATGGTCTATGTGCATCTGACGCATGATGAATCGATGCTTCAGAACTTCCAGGTCCACATTCACCCCCCTTACACCAACCCCGACTATGTGATCCCGCAGGACTGCATCGACGACCTGCATGAAAAGCTGGTCCATGTGCTGACGACGCCGGGCGCGGCCAAGTCGGAAGATCCACCGATCGAACTGATGCAAAAGATGATGAGCATCGGCGTCGGCGAGCCGGTGGAGGACGAATTCGTCCCCATGGTCGTCGAACAGGGCGGCTTCAAGCGCAGCCCCGCGCGCAAGGAACAGTCCGGCCGCACGCCTCCTCCGACTGGCTTCAAGGTGCTGGTCATCGGCGCGGGCCTTACCGGCATTCTCGCCGGGATCGAGCTGGAGCGCGCCGGTTACGATCATGTGATCATCGAAAAGAATGAGGAAGTCGGCGGCACCTGGTGGAAGAACCGCTATCCGGGCGTCGGCGTGGATACGCCCAGCCACTTCTATTCCTATTCCTTCGAAATCAGCCCGGAATGGAACCACTACCATCCGCATGGCGCGGACATGCGCGAATATTTCCGCGCCGTGGCCGACAAATATGACGTCCGCCGCAACATCCGGTTCAAGACCATGGTGCACAGCCTGGTCTTCGATCAGGATGAAGCCGTGTGGAACGTCACCATCGAGGATTTGAACACCGGCAAGCGCGAAGTCATCAAGGCCAATGCCGTGTTCAACGCGTTCGGCACCACCGACCGCTGGAAGCTGCCCGAGATCCCCGGCATCGAAAGCTTCAAGGGCATCATCACCCACTCGGCCGACTATGACGAAAATATCGACCTGAAGGGCAAGAAGGTCGCCGTCATCGGCACCGGCGCCAGCTCCGCGCAGATCGTGTCCACGATCGTCAAGGAAGTGGATGAACTGGTCGTCTTCATGCGCACCAAGCACTGGATGATCAACAATCCCGAAGTGAAGGCGGAAGTCCCAGACCCGGTGAAATGGGCGCTGCGGCACATCCCTTATTACAAGGAATGGTTCCGTTTCCGCGTATTCTGGTTCGCCGCCGATGGCCTTTACCCCAATGTGGTGAAGGACCCGTCCTACCCCGAAGACGGCATCGCCGTGTCGGCGCTCAATGAAGGTATGCGCCAATATGCATTGTCGCACATGCATCACAAGCTGGCGGGACGCCCTGACCTGATCGAAAAGCTGACGCCCGATTTCCCGATCTTTTCCAAGCGCGTCGTGATGGACGCGGGTTGGTACGATGCCCTCGTCCAGCCGCACACGACGCTGGAGACGGCGGGCATCGCCGAAATCCTGCCGAACGGCATCCGCACGAACGACGGCAAGTTCTACGAACTCGACGTGATCATCTGCGCGACCGGCTTCAACGCATCGTCGCTGGTGCAGGATCTGGAGATCAAGGGCCGCGATGGTCATGATCTGGCGGTGGACTGGGCGGACGAGGAAGAGCGCGCCTATATGGGCACGACCATCCCCGGCTATCCCAACTACTTCCTGTCGACCGGCCCCAATATCGGCCCGAACCACGCAGGCGGCCTCAACATCGTCAGCGAATCGCAGGTCCATTATCTGATCGAATGTCTCGATCACATGATCGCGACCGGCGCCCGCACGATCGAAGTGACGGAGGAAGCCTTCCTGCGCCACAACAAGCGGATCGACGATCAGATGAAGCACATGATCTGGACCCATCCCAAGTCGAAAAGCTATTATCAGAACAGCAAGGGTCGGCCCGTCGGTCCCTGGCCTTTCCGCCTCGTCGACATGTGGAACGAGCTGCAAGAACCCGTGCTGGAAGACTATAAGTTCGACTGACCGTAAGGACGGGGGGAGGAGCCGGGCTGCTGCGCGGCCAGGTGCCTCCCCTCCCCAAATGATTGATCAGGACAGGTGGGGCCTTGACCGGCATCGGGGGGCGCCTAAGTTAGGCGCTCGTCGTGCATCATATGAGGGTCGACGCTGATGGACGCTCGCCTTTCCGCCGCCTGTCCTTTTCATCGCGAGGGCGATGACCGCAAGTCAGCCGCAGCCGCCGACGCCGGTGGGACCGTCGATCCCGATATGCGCACCCGCGATTTCGCCGAAGCGCGCGCCATCCTTCGCAATCAAAATGTACGCCAGGCCGGTTTCCTCGCCGAACAGGTCGGCAAGATCGGCAGCGCGACGCGCCAGCCCATCCTGTTCCTCGAAGGCGAAACGCATCGCGTTCAGCGCAGCGCCACGGCGCGTTTCTTCACGCCCCGCATCGTCACCACCCACTATCGCGAGTTGATGATCGAACTCAGCGACATGCTGGTTTCCCGGTTCGCGAAGGACAAGACCGCCTTCCTCGACCAGCTCAGCCTTGAGCTTGCCGTCGCCGTCGCCAGCCATATCGTCGGCCTGACCGACAGCGATCCCAAGGGGCTGGCAATGCGGCTGGACGTGTTCTTTACCGGCGATTTCCGCCCGCATCCGGGCAAGTTGGCGTCATTGGTCAAGTTCGTGCAATCCCAATATCGGGTGCTCTCCTTCTATTATCATGACGTCGCCCCAGCGATCCGCGCCCGGCGCAAGCAGCGGCGCGACGATGTCATCTCCCACCTTATCGACGAAGGCTATAATGGCCGGGAGATATTGACCGAATGCCTGGTCTATGGCGCGGCTGGAATGGCGACGACGCGCGAGTTCATCGTCATGGCCGCCTGGCATATGCTGGAGCGTGAGGATTTGAAGACCGCCTTCCTCGCCGCGGATGAAAAGGGGAAGATCGCCCTGCTGGAGGAATTGCTGCGGCTGGAGCCGGTCGTCGGCTATCTCTACCGCCGCATGCCCGCCGACGAGGCGGCGGCAGCGGGCGCGCCTCCCGGTGCCGCTGTCGCCATCGACGTACGCGCCGCGAACACGGACACAACTGCTTTTGGCGAGCGGCCCTGCGAATTTATGCCGGGCCGGGAAGTCAGCGCCAAATATGGCAATGCGGGCCTCTCCTTCGGCGATGGCGAACATCGCTGCCCCGGCGCGCAAGTCGCGCTTCAGGAAAGCTGCCTCTTCCTGGAACGCCTGTTGCAGGTGCCGGGTCTGAAGCTCGACCGCGCGCCAACACTGGCGTGGAATCCGCTGGTGACAGGCTATGAACTGCGCAATGCCCTGATTTCCTGCGATTGAGAGGGCCGCATAACTGATGAGCCAGATAAGCGAAGAGGATATCGACCGGCTGGTCCCCGCCTTTTACGATCGGGTGCGCGCGGACCCGATCCTTGGCCCGGTATTCAATCAGGCGATCGACGACTGGCCGCTTCATCTGGAAAAGCTCAAGGCATTCTGGTCATCGGTGATGCTGGGAACCGGCCGGTACAAGGGCCAGCCGATGGTCGCGCATGTCCAGCACGAACCGCACATGACAGCCGATAATTTCGGCCGCTGGCTTGCCCTGTGGCGACAGACCAGCGGTGAGATCCTCGCGCCAGACGTCGCAGCGGCCCTTCAGGAAAAGGCCGACCGGATCGCCGAGAGCCTGCAACTGGGCATTCAGTTCTACCATGACAGAAACGCTCGAACCGGGTGAGCGCGGACGATCGCCCAGCAACCATCCGCCACCAATGCCGGCCCGGCTAGACCTCAAAATTCGCGCAGGATGTCGCGTAGCGTGGTGCCCTCATATTCGGTGCGCACCGCGCCTGCCTTCTGAAGGGCAGGAATGACGCCATTGACCAGATCGGGCAGCTGGCGGTTATAGCCGGACCCCTCGATCAATATGCCGTCGCCACCCACTTCGTCCATGACCGCCATCAGCTGATCTGCGACCTCTTGCGCCGTGCCCCTGAATCGCGAGCCGCTGCCCCCTTTCCCTGAGGAAAACAGGTCGCGAAGGGATTTGCCCTCCTCCCGCCCGGCCTTCTTCATATGCTCAAGCGCGCTGGTGTGGCCGCCTGCCACGATGTCCTGCGGCACGGGCGCATCCACGTCGTAGAGCGAAAAGTCGATGTCGAGCGAAGATGAAGCCATCACGATATTATGCTCGAACGCCGCCTGCTTTTCGGCCTCGGTCATTTCGGGCGGCTCTCCGCCGTCGGGCAGGATGTTGACCGGCGTCAGGAAGAACACCTTGATGCTATCAGGATCGCGACCCTGTTTTTCGGCGCGGTTGCGGATGTCCTCGCGATAGGCCTTCATGCCCTTCACCCCCCCGGTCATCATGCCCAGCACGACTTCGGCGTTCTTCGATGAGAAATCACGGCCCCGCTCGGACGCACCCGCCTGAGCCAGAACCGGATAGCCCTGCGGCGATCGCAACGTGTTCAACGGCCCGCGCGAACGGAAATGCTGCCCCTCGAAATTGACGGTATGGACCTTGGTGTGATCGACATAGACGCCTGTCTCGGTGTTCGCGACCAGTGCCCCTTCTTCCCAGCTATCCCACAGCTTCTTGCACAGTTCGACGAACTCATCGGCGACGTCATAGCGCTCGCTGGGGGGCAGCAGCTTTTCCATGCCGAAGTTCAGCGCCGCGTTCTTCTCGCTCGACGTCACCATGTTCCATCCCGCGCGCCCCTTCGTCAGGGAGTCGATGGTGGAGAGCAGCCTTGCAAGCAGATAGGGTGGGTAGAAGGTCGTCGAAGCCGTCGCGATCAAGCCGATATGCGATGTTTCCTGCGCCATCACCGGGAGCAGCGGCAGGGGATCGAGCTTGGGCGACAGCGTCGCATTCTTAAGGTCCAGCTCCATCGAACCGCCGTAGCGATCGCCAACGATCACCGTGTCTTCGAAGAAGATGAAGTCGAACTTCGCCGCCTCCAGCATCTTGGCCAGTTCCTTATGGTAGGAACCATCCGCCCATTGCGATCCAAGCTCCTTGCCATCGCCCGGCCAGGACGTCGCGCCGAACTTCGTGAAATAGCCAAGGTGGAATTTCGTGTGGGCCATCGACGGAAACCTTTCTCACCAGTATTTCCACGCCTGTTTCCCCCTATGCGTCCGCAGCACATGGGGAAAGCAAACATGCCGCCGGACCCGCTTCAACGGCCCCGACGCTCGCTGAACATTATCAATAGTTGACGTTGTTCAACCAAACGGCGAGTGAATTTATCCGCCCTTGCGGAACGCCTTTTTTCAGGCTGCTTTCGCAGGCGGCAGCCCGGCGTCGGGAATATCCAGCTGCACCTCCCTATTGCGCGCATGATATCTGCTCATTCCGAAGAATATGGCAGCCGCAAAGGCGCAGAGTGCAAACACGCCGACAAATACCGGTTCATAACTGCCCGCAAAGTCACGCAGCCATCCTGCGGCAGGCGACATGAAGAAAGAGAATGGCAGCGTCATGACGCTCAGCAGACCCAGGACCTTTGGCAAGGCCTCAAAACCATAAAGCTGAACGACCAGCGCGCTGATCGGAGGGAAAACCGAGGCGCCGCAAAAACCGGTCAGTAACGCCGCGACATTCAATGCGAACATCCCTCCTGACAGGCCCATGATCGCCCAGGCCGCAGCGAAGCCCAGGCCGACGAGGCCGAGAGTCCTGGCCGAACCGACCCGGTCGCACGCAAAGCCCGCCACCAGCGAGCCGACGATGCTGGCCACGCCTGAAACGGCGAGCAGCACTGCTCCCGTCTGCAAAGACCCGTGATATCCCTCGACGATGGGCAGAAGATGCGCACCACCCATGATGGCCGTGCCATTCAGGATGCCGTCACCGACCGCGATCAGCCAGAACAGCACGCCGCTCAAAATGGCGATCTGCGTCGGACCCGATGTCACCCCCTCGGCCCAGCCGGATTCGTCCGACGCTTCGACCGGAGGATCGATCACCGTCAAGGTCAGCGGCAGCAAGAGCAGATGCAGGCCGGCGAGCAACAGGAAAAAGCTTTTCAATCCATAATTTTGGATGATGCTCACCCCAATGACGGGCAGGACGGTCACGAATAGGGGCAGAAAGGCAATGCCCATCACCTTGCCCCGCGCTTCGGGATACCAGCCACTCGCCAGGACCGCAGGCGGCAGAGCAGAAAACAGGGCAGCGCCGGGACCGATCAGAAGGCCGCACACAGCCAGCGCGATCGGCATGGTCGGCGCATAGGCCAGCGCCGTATATCCGATCAGGGAGATGAAGACGCCGGTCGACATGACCCGGCGAAGGCCCCATCGACCAATCGCAACCGCTATCAGCGGGCCAAATGCGGTGAGCGACAGGACGGCAAGGGAGAGAGCCATCGTGGCCATGGCCAATGACGCATCGTACCGGTCCTGCAATGCAAGGACGCTGACGCCCAGACCACCGAACGCACAACCCGTCCCGACATTTTGCGCGAACATGGCCCGCAAAAGCATCCCGCGCCTGCGTCGCTGCAGCGCGATGCCCTGACCACCCATGCTCACAACTTCAGTCATGCATTTACCGCCCTTTGCGACCGGACGAACGATCGTCCCTAAAAATTGTCCGACCACCGCCAGGAAGATGGTAGGCCCATCACTTCTCCAGCGAACGCTTCTTCCAAAGTTCAGGCAAAGTGTTGGCGGCGACCCGGCGCGAATCGACGGGATTCTGGCCCACCCGTTGACGTTCGTCAACTGTTTCATCTGGCGCCATTCCATGATGGCCATGGTTCGTTCGCGAATATGCGTGAACGCCGCACCAAAGACCCGTTCTTCGACCTCAACATGGACCGGTCATTATGGTTCCCAGGCGGTCCTGCTGCCAGCAAACGGCGTCCTGGTCGAGGAACTCAGCCGCGCCGACACCAACCTAAACGCGCATCTTGCGTCCCTAGAGCATTTTCGAAGCAGATGGCATCATCTGCTGGCTCGGAAAATGCGGAAAACAAAGGACGAATAGAGCATGATCCGATCCAGTCTGATCGGATCATGCTCTAGATAAAGCTACTCACATCCACGCCCGCCAGCGTATTGACCCCGACCAGTATCACGCTCTGTTCGAATGTGCCGTCGCCATTGCCGTCGTAGAAAATCCAGCCGTCAGTCGTCCCGGCAATGAAGGTCACATGGTTGACGCCCGCCGTCACCTTGGCAGCGTTCAGCGCGTCGGCGAAATTGTTGGTCGCGATCGCCGCCTCGGCATAATCGACGGCGGGCAGGCTGCCGTTCAGGAAATCGAAATCGATGCGATCCCCTTCGCCGATACGGAAGTCGTTGATGCGGTCATAGCTGGAACTGTTCAGCGATGATGCCAGCCCTGCGAAGACGAACGTATCCGCTTCCGTGCCGCCCGTCAGCGTATCCTTGCCCGCGCCGCCGATCAGGATGTCGGCGCCCGCTCCGCCCTTCAACGTGTCGGTCGATGCCCCGCCATCCAGGAAGTCGTCGCCCGCTCCACCATCCAGAAGGTCGCCGCCGTCTTCGCCAAACAATCTGTCGTTGCCGCCATTACCCACCAGCGAGTCATTGCCTAACCCGCCCCATAGGCTGTTGGCGCCGCTATTGCCGGTCATGGTGTTGGCCAGATCGTTGCCGATGCCGTCGATATTGCCAGCGCCGGTCAGCACCAGCTTTTCGACTTCCGCCGCCATTCGATAGCTGACGGACGCATTGACCTGATCGGTGCCGCCGCCCACGGCTTCGATGACAATGTCATCATTGGCGGCATTGCCGTCATCGGACCAGCTGTCCACCACATAGACGTCATCGCCCAGGCCGCCGGTCATGCTGTCCGCGCCAGCGCCGCCGTCCAGGCTGTCATTGCCCAGCCCACCGATCAGCGTGTCGGCCCCGTCGCCGCCGAACAGCAGGTCGTTATCGTCACCGCCGTCCAGCAGGTCGTTGCCGCCATTGCCGGACAGATTGTCCTGTCCCAGCCCGCCGAAAATCTGGTTGGCGGCCTCATTCCCGACGATGATGTTGGCAAGGTCGTTGCCGATGCCATTGATCGGGGCAAGGCCGGTCAGGGTCAGCTTTTCGACCTCCGCCGCCATCCTGTAATTGACCGACGCGTAGACAAGATCGGTGCCGCCCGACGCCAGTTCGATCACCTGATCATCATTCCCGGCAAAGCCGTCGTCGGAATAGGTATCGACATAAAAGATGTCGTTGCCCGTACCGCCATCCATATAGTCCGCGCCTGCGCCGCCATCGATGATGTCGTTCCCCGCCATGCCATAGATGGTGTCGTTAAGCGCGGTCGTCTGGTAACCCAGCACAGTCGTCGTCGGATTGATGCTGTTGTTGCCGGACGATCCGATGATGGTTTTGCCGGTTTCCGAAATGTCGGTGATGCTGATGGACAGCAACTGGTCATCGACATAACTGCCATCGGTCGCCCGCACGATCAGCTGATACACGCCATCCTGGTCCGCATCCAGGCGGTTTTCATAATCCACCGGTGTCAGGAAGGACACCGCGCCCGTCGCCGCGTCGATCGTGAACAGCGCCGCATCGGCCCCGCCCGCAATCGCGAAGCTCGGGGCCGTCCCGTCCGCATCGGCGGCCGTAACGGTGGTCACGGCCGTCTGGTTTTCCGCCATGCTGATGGCCGCGCTGGCTCCGCCTCCGTTGGAGGTGATGACCGGCGCATTGTCATTGACGTTGGTAATGGTGATCGCCAGCGTTTGCGCGACATTGTTGGTGCCATCGCTGGCCGTGACGACGACATTATAAGTGCGATCGCCATTGGCATCGCCGGGCGCTTCGAAATCGGGCGCCGCCTTGAAACTGAGCGCTCCGGTCACCGCATCGATCGTGAACAGCGCAGCGTCCGCTCCACCGCTGATGCTGTAGCCCAGCGCCGTGCCATCGGCATCGCTCGCCTGCACGGTCGCCGCCAGCAGGCTGTTTTCCGCAACCGACAGCGCCGCCGATGCCGCCCCGGCGTAGGATGTGAGGACCGGGACATTGTCATTGAGGTTGGCGACCGTGACCGCCAACGTCTGCCGATCGGCGTTCGCGCCGTCGCTGGCCTGCACGATCACGTCATAGACATTGTTGTGATCGGCATCCGCCGCCGCTTCATAGTCCGGCCCCGTCTTAAAGCTCAAGGCGCCGGTCGCAGCGTCGATGGTGAACAACGCGGCGTCGGCGCCGCCCGCTATCGAATAGCTGATCGAAGGGCCATCGGCGTCCGTCGCGATAACCGTGGTAACGGCGGTCGCATTCTCATTGATCGTGATCGCGGCGGCGGCGTCTCCGCCGTTGGAGGTGATGACCGGCGCGGCCCCATCCGCCACGTCGCGGACGGTGACGGACAGGCTTTGGGTGTCCACGCCGCCATTGCCATCATTGGCGGCGACGATCAGCTGATAAACATTGTCGCCATCCGCGTCCGCCGGATTTTCGAAGTTGGGCGCGGCCAGAAAGCGTAATTCTCCCGTCACGGCATCGATAGCGAACAGCGCCGCGTCAGCACCGCCCGCAATCGAAAAGCCTATGGTCTGGCCGCTGTCCGTATCCGTCGCCGCGACGGTGGTGACCGCCGTGCTGTTCTCATCGATGGACAGCGCAGCGCTCGCGCCACCGCCATTGGATGTGATGACCGGCGGGGCATTAAGACCCGTCGATGGGATCGTCACATCAGCGAACTCGAAAAATTCGACGTTGCGGATCGTCTTCGTACCCTCGGGCGATCCGGGACGCAGGTCCCCGGCAATATAGCTGCCGTCGGGTTGAAGCGTGAAAATATAATCCGCCCGGTTCCCGGAAAATACCAGCGTGTCGATGTCGGCGCTACCGTCGATCAGGTCGTTGCCCGCCCCGGCCAGGATGCGGTCGTTGCCCGCCCCGCCGTGCATATAATCATTGCCAGCCCCGCCATCGAGCAGATCGTCGCCCGTGCCGCCGTACAGCTCGTCATTGCCCGCGCCGCCATAAAGCTGGTCATTGCCGGAATCGCCGTTCAGCGTGTCGTTGCTGGATGTGTTCGCGTCATCGCCATATAATATGTCGTCGCCAGTGCCGCCCGACAGCGTGTCGCCGCCCGCCTGGCCATAAAGGATGTCATTGTCATCCCCGCCGTTCAGCTTGTCGCTGCCCCGGCCACCCCAGATGAGGTCATTGCCAGCGCCGCCGTCGATGATGTCGTCGCCCGAGATATTGTTGAATCCCAGATCGTCGCCATACAGCCGGTCGTTGCCCAGCCCGCCTGAGATGTTGTCGCTGCCGCGCCAGCCGAAGATGATGTCGTCGCCTGCGTCGCCCTGAAGGTTGTCCTTGCCAGCGCCGCCCACGATGATGTCGTTGCCCGCGCCGCCCTGAACCAACACGTCCTTGGCATAATCGATGCCGCCAACGCCATGGTTGGTCAGGTCGATGACATCATCGCCATCGCCCAGCCAGAACTGCTCGATATTGTCGAAGCCGCCAAAGCCGCCCGAAATGGCCCCATTATTATAGAATATGGCGTCGGACAGGTTGGATCCATAGACGATATCGGTGCCGGTGCTGCCCAGCAGCAGATCCATGGAAATCTGGATATTGGACGCGGCGATCTGATATTGCGTTCCGGCGTCGGTCAGGATCGCCGTGTTCCACACCAGCTGCGCCAGCACGGCATCGGGCCGCACGATATCCAGGTTCGACAGGCGGGTGAAGGCAAAGAACAGGTCCTTCTCGGCCGTGCCGGTGACTGTCGAGCTGCCGACAACATTATAATAGCTGGCCATATCGTCTCCCCATCTCGCGCCAGGATGGCTGGGGCCTGCCCCCGGCCCGGAGCGTATGGAAAGCTGATACCCTCGAAACGGCCTGCGCCGCGAAGATCATCGGGATAAAGGTGCCACCCTTAAGGGTAGGGCTCCACCAATAGGCCTATTGCTCGCGGAACGACCTCCACATCAGGTCAGTCAACGGGTCGAACATATATTGCAATGCCGTGCGCCGCCGCAGGGGCACGACCACCTCCACCGGCATGCCCGGCTTCAGGACGAAATCGCCGCGCGCATAGCGCCTGATGAGCGCGATCTGCTCCGGCGGTATCTGCACCTCCCCCACGAAATAGGACAGGCCTGTCTTTTCCTCGACGAAGCTGTCCGCCGATACCCGCGTCACCCGCCCGTCGATGATGGGCAGGCTGCGGGCCGGAAACCCTGCAAAGCGCACCTCCGCCCTTTGTCCCACCGCCAGATCGTCAATGTCGGCAGGGGAAAAGCGCGTCTCTATCACCACCGCGCCGTTGCGCGGCACGATGTCCATCAACACCTGGCCGGCGGCGATCACGCCCCCCACCGTATGCACCGACAATCCGACCACCGTCCCGCTGACCGGCGCGCGCACTTGCGTCCGCGCCACTTCATCACGGGCCGCCGTCCATTTGGGCAGGACATCGCCCAGCTGCGTTTCGACGTCCCGCAATTCGGCCGTAACCTTTTCCTGCAACCCTTGCTTCGCCTCCAGCGCCTTCAGCCGCGCTTCCCCGGCCATGCTGACGGAGCTGTCGCGCGCCGCCAGCAACCGCGCGCGTTGCCCGATCAGGTCGGCCTTCGCCCGTTCCAGCGCGCGAATGCGGGTCTTGCTGACAAATCCCTTGGCCGCGACATCTTGCAGGCTGTTCAATTCGTCGCTGATCAACCGTTCCTGCTCGACCACCGCCGCAACCTGCTCGCGATAGCCCAGCACCTGCGATCCCGCCTGGCTGCCTTCCTGCATGGCAACGCCCTGTTGCGTCGCCAGCAGCGCCGATCGCGCGCCCATTTGCGCCCGTTGCGCCTGCATGGCGGCGTCGGCATCGGCGACGTCCGCCCCGGTCAGCGACCGGAACTCGGCCGGCGCAGCGATCGCCGTCCCCGCCAGCTCCGCCCTCAGCCGAGCGCGCTGCGCCATCAGCCAGATGGCTTGGGAAGCCAGCACCCGCTCCTGCGCCGTGACCGCCGGTGCGGCAAGACGGATCAGCACGTCGCCCTGCCGGACCTGCTGCCCTTCCTTCACCAATATCGCGGCGACGATCCCGCCGTCACGATGCTGGACGCTCTGCCGCTGCCCCGCGACGGTCGCCCGGCCCGGCGCCAGCGCCGCCGCGTCCAGTCGGGCAAACGCGGCCCAGCCCAGGAACAGCAGGAAAAACGCCGCTGCAATCAACAGACCAGCCCGCACTTCCCGGCGAATATCCGGCCCCACGGCGGGCACCGTCCCACCCTCTCCATTGGTCAGCAGGAGCACGCGCCGCGACCGCATCAACATCACGCCCCCTCCGCCGAAGCCAGTGATCGTGTCGCGGTGAGCGCGTTCAGCACCTTGTCGCGCGGGCCGTTCATCCGCATGCGGCCACGGTCCAGCACCAATATCCGATCCGCTGGCGCCAGCAGGCTGGTGCGATGCGCCGTCACCATGATCGCGGCGCCGCGCGCCTTCGCCTGCCGCAGCGCGTCGATCAACCGCGCCTCTCCATCGGAATCGAGATGCGCATTGGGCTCGTCCAGGATCAGCAGGGCGGGATCGCGATACAACGCCCGGGCGAGCGCGATCCGCTGCGCCTGCCCCATCGACAGCCCCGTGCCGCCCCACTCCAGCATCGTCTCATATCCTCGGGGCAATCCCAGGATCATCTCATGCACGCCGCACAATCGGGCGGCGGCGATCACCTCGGCATCGATCCTGTCCCTGTCGGCGGCGGCGCTTCCCTCTTCGAAAGCGAAGCGGGCGATGTTGTCCCGGATCGTTCCGGCAAAGAGCGAAGGCTGCTGGGGCATATAACCGATATGCGCCGACAGCGCCTCGTCATCCCATTGCGCATAGTCCGCGCCATCGATGCGGATCGTACCCCGGCTGATCCCTATTGCCCCGGCGGTCAGGCGTGCCAGGGTCGACTTGCCCGCCCCGCTCGGCCCGATCACCGCCACCAATTCGCCCGGCGCGATGGTGAAGGACACATTGTTGATGATCAGCCGATCCGACTGACGATCATGCACGGAAATATTCTGGGCATCCACCCGGCCGGTCGGCGCGGGCAAGGCGGTGCGTGGCGCCGGATCGAACTCCCCCTCCAGCCAGATCTTGATCTCGGCATAGGATTCACGCGCCTGCACGAAACTGCGCCATTGGCCGACCAGCTGATCGATGGGGGACAATGCCCGCCCCAGCAGAAAGGATGAGGCAAAGATCGCGCCGCCCGAAATCTGCCCGTCGATCGCCAGCAAGGCGCCCAGGCCCAGCGCGCCCGATTGCAGCGCATTGCGCAGGAAACGGCTGACCATCACCCACCTTCCCGCCGCGAAGCTGGCATTGGCCTGCCACTTCAGCATATCCGCCCGCTCGGCCAGGTGGCGGCGCACCATCGGGCTGCGCATGCCCAGCGCGCGGATCGTTTCCATCCCGCGCATGCTCTGGTCCATGCTGGCATAGGATTGGCTCGCCGCCGCATTGGCCTGCGCCAGCGGAGAATAAATCACCCGCTCGCTCGCCCACGCTATGACAAGCAGCACCACGCTGCCCACCAGCGCCAGCAGGCCGATCCAGGGGTGGATGATGGTGCACACGATGATGTAGATCGGCGTCCACGGCACATCGAACAGCGCGTTCATGACCGGGCCGGTCAACGCCTGCCGAAGCTGGTCGCATTCGCGGATGGGCTGTTGCCGTCTTTGCTGGCCCGTCGCGGCTGGCGGCTGGCGCAGGGCCGCGGCGATCAACGTCCGCGCGAACCGCCGGTCCAGCGCGATGCTCGCCCGCACCATGATGCGCGAACGAACATATTCCAGCAGCGACAGCGTGGCGAAAGCCAACAGCACCACGATGGTCAGGAACCCCAGCGTCGTGGCCCCCCGGGTCGGCACGACGCGATCATAGACCTGCAACATGTACAGCGTCGGCGCCAGGAACAACAGATTGGCAAGCGCACTGAACAGGGCGGCCCACATCACATGCGCCCGCACCGCATTCAGCACGGCTCTCATCTCACGGCCTCGCCAACGCGCGAGCAAACGCTGCCGACGACGACTGAAACTGGCAGCGCCATCCTACCTCCCCAAAGCGCGACGGTTCAGCCCCACTCATCCCGTCGAACGCGCTACCGATCAACAGCGCAAAGGGATGCAGGGTGGCAAATCGGGTTGGTCAGACAAACTCTTGCGATCGGCCGTGCGACGCGCTGCCGTCAAGAGCGGCGAGAGACCGGGGTCACGTTAGAAAGGATCGCCGACGCGCAGGCGGGGTTTGACCGCCTCCGCGTCGCTCACCCTGTGATGTTCAGCTATCCGGGCCGAGGTCGGGCACCCATGCAGCGCCATTGATATGCGCCCCTCCATCGACGAACAGCGTGTTGCCGGTCAGGTATCGCGCGTCCTCGCTGGCCAGGAAAAGGGCAACGCCGCCGATGTCGGCCTCCGGGTCGCCCATTCGGCCCATCGGATTAGCTGCCGTGGTGGCCGCGGCGATCTCCGGCTCCGTACGTTCAAACTCCCGGTAACCGGCGGAAACGGCGGCAGGGCAGATGATGTTGGCGCAGATTCCGTAGCCTGCCCATTCTCTTGCCGCGCTGCGCGTATAGGCGCGAAGGGCTTCCTTGCCGACATTATATTCGGCGGTCCCCATATGCGCGTTGACGCCGTTGAGCGACCCGATGTTGATGATGCGGCCCCAATGTCTGCTACGCATGTGCGGGAACGCCGCCTCCATCGACCATTTCGCAGCGTAAAGGCACATGTTCATGCAGGATTCGAACTGCGCGTCGGACAGGTTTTCGATGCGCTGCAATCCGCCGCCGCTAAAGGCGTTATTGACCAGGACGTCGATAGAACCGAACCGATCGACGCAGGCCTGAACGGCACCGACGACGTCATCACGCACCGTAACATCACATTTGCGGAAGTCGGCATCCACCCCGAGGGCGCGCAGTTCCTCCACGACCTCCACGCCTTTGTCCGCATTGAAATCCGCGACCAGGATCGACCCGCCTTCCTGCGCAAACCGCAGCGCCATGCCCCGGCCAATTCCATCCGCCGCTCCGGTAATCAGCGCCGAACGCCCGGCCAGCCTTTTTCCCACGCTCACGCCTACATCTCCTACATCTATTGCATCGTTCCTGACGACAGGGTTAATCAAACGATGACGCTTGTCAACAAACTAAGTCTGTGGTTTATCGCTCGGCGATGGTGTTTACAGGCGATAGTCGGCAAAGTCCGGAAGAGGTTTGGAGGGTATGGCCCGATGATGAAACAGAGTGAAGAAGTTCAACCACCCGTGGCGCTGGTCACCGGGGCGACGCGGGGCATCGGCCGTGCAATAGCGATCGCCCTTGGCCGCGCGGGCTTCGCCGTCGCAGTGACCGGGCGCACCATGGCGGAAGGCGCTGGCCGTATGGAGAGCATGGGGAACACGCCTGTGCCGGGCAGCGTGGCATCGACGGTGGAAGCGATAAGGGCGGCTGGCGGTCAGGCAATGGGCGCGCGGATCGACCTGCTCGATCGCGCATCCATCGATGAAGGGGTCGCGGCGGTACTCGACCGCTGGGGGCGGATAGACGTTCTGGTGAACAATGGCATCTACCAGGGGCCGGTTATCCTCCAACCGATCATGGACGTCGCGCTGGAAGACGCGGAAAGAGCGATCACCGGCAATTTCCTGAACCAATTTCACCTGAGCCAGATCGTGCTGAAGACGATGGTGGCACAGGGTTCGGGACGAATGATCTTCATGACGACCTTGTCCTCCATCGAAGTCGCCGCCCGATCCCCGGGGGTCGGCCTCTTCTATCTTGCGCCCAAGGCAGCGTTCAATCGTATCCCGGACCACATCAACCAGGAACATGGCAAGGATGGGATCAGCGCCTTCCTGATCGAACCGCGCTTCACCATGACGGACACGCTGCGCGCGGCCATGGGCGATCAGGCTGAAACGCTCGGATCGGGAGAAGCAGCGCGCGATCCGGAGGAAACCGCACAGACTGTCGTGTGGTTGGCGAGCCATGCGGACGCACCGAACCTGGCCGGACCAGAAATGATCAACGCGCCGGACTTCTTCACCGAACGAGGGATCGCGCCGCCGGGATGATCCCGGGATTGGCGCCTGTGCCGACAGTGCAATAGCTCAATTGGTTGACGCGGCGCCTCCGTCGTAGGGACGGTCCGCTGCAACCTCGTCCCGGCGCTTGGCCTCCAAAAACCTCATCAATGGGCACGAAGGTCGTTAGCAAGCACAGGAGAGAAGTTCCCAGTCTGGATGCCGACACAACGCGTGAACCCTCTTCGCCCGTTATCGCATCGCCACACGGCAGATAGATCCGTCCGGGATCTGGAAAGCTTGATAGCGGCCCATCTTGAACAGCTTGACGCGACGCTTAGCACCCATATCAGCTCCCTGGCCTTGCTATATCATATGTCAGCTGAGAGCGCCTATCTTATCGGCACCGTCATTTTCGGCCTGTTACTAAAGCATTTTCGAAGCAGATGGCATCATCTGCTGGCTCGGAAAATGCGGGAAACAAAAGACAAATAGAGCATGATCCGATTCAGTCTGATCGGATCATGCTCTAGTCTTGCAGGTGTCGCTGCAAATTCAAGCTTGGCGTTTCAGCCCGTGGCTGCATTGGACCACTATTTTCGCCTCAACCACCGCAGGGACGACGCTCGGGGACTATGCCACGCGATCCCCGGCACTCGGTATTTGCGAAATGTGCGATTAACCTCTACTTTCTCCTCCTCCGTTTTGCTGTCGGGCCATGGGGTCAGAAATAAGTTCATCCACTGCGATGCTTCGCAATCTGCTGGAAGTGTCGCGCGGACGCGAAGAGCACGAGCTGTTCGAAGATCTGCTACGCCGACCCGGTGTACGCATCGAACGCATTATATCGCAGGGACAAACGACGCCCGCTGACCGCCCTTATGTGCAGGAGTGGGATGAATGGCTGCTGATCCTGGCAGGCTCTGCCGAAGTCACTCTGGAGGGATTTGGGCAGAGAAGCCTAATCCCAGGTGATCACCTATTCATTCCCGCAGGTGTGCCGCATCTCGTGATCTACACAGCCAACCCAACAATTTGGCAGGCCATCCATGTCGGTCAGCCACGGCCGACGGGTAGCAACCTGTGATCTTCAAGTTTCAAAATGCCCGCCCCGGATTTCAAGAAAAACCTCCCCAGTGGAATTGATCAACATCCGTATTCCCTTTGAGAGGCTTCTGTCTCAGGCCCGATGCTGCGACCGCCGAACGCAAAAGCGCTCTGCGTGTTCGCCCACGGTGCTGCCTTTCGATAAGCAGTGATAAAAGGTTCGAGCCGCGACCAAAAGTGCGAAAAACAGCCCGGCCGTCATGATGGCAGCCGGGCCAGTTGAAAGTCTCAACGGCTATGCCGTGAGCCTTCGGGTCGCGAGCTTTCCTTATCGACCTTGCTGAAGTTGGTCATACCCCGACCGGGGGAGAGCTACGGAATATTTCATCCTGAGGGTTGTTCTTAGCGGTCAAGTTGATTGGGCGTTTGGCCGATGCTTCGAGCCCTTACCGCCGGAGCATGTCGCTGAGCATCGCCATCAGATCCATCTCCCGAGAGACCCCAAGTTTGGAGTAAATGGATTTAATCTGGGTCTTGACGGTCTGGGTGCTCGTATCCCGTGCCGCGGCGATCTGATCACGCGTCTCGCCTCTAGCGAGGGCCAATGCGACCTCGGCTTCAGCAGTAGACAGACCAAATGCCGCGCGCAAAACAGCAGGGGCGGCCTCGTGCCAGCGCCGGCCTGAGCGGACGATGACAAGAATTTGTGAGGCAAGGCTCAGCCGGTAAGGCTGGGAGGGAAGGCGGCAGATATCAACCACCATAGCCATCTGCTGGACAGCGCCTCCCAGCAGCAACGTCTCGATCCCGAGAGGCTGACGATGCCGCCGCGCGAGGGCTTTCAACAACGCTGCGTCGTCACGTGGATGCGGAAGGCCGATCTTCCCGTCTACTAGCCTAAAACGTCCAGCCGAGAGCAGTGCGGTGGCTTCGGGAGTCTCTCCCTTCAAATCGCCAGCTTCATCGCAAATAAAGATCGGCAGGCCAACATATTCGAGCGCGCCATTCGCCAAGGCCGCGCCGCGATTTTCGAGCGCAATCTGGATTTTGACCGCCCTACGCACATGCGGCGTAATCGCGGCGAAAAGCTCGCGCGTTTCGGCATCGGTCCTGCCGTCTTTCCGACTACGGTTGAGAGCGAGGCCGACAAACCGACCTCCCCCTTCAAGCAATTTGGTCTGGCAGCCGTCCATGATGTCATACGCGTCGCACATCTCACGATAGAGATCGAAACCAGAGCCGCGCCCGACCGCGCGATAGTCTGCTTCACTGCGAATGACGAAAGGCTGGTCATTGAGCGAAGCGCGCACACGGACATTGATGTTGGGGTCGCCGCGCTCCTGCTGGACGAAGCGCGCGACCTCATCTTGACCTATATCATTGATCCAGTTGAAGGGCACCTCGCCGGGCGCAAAACCGATAAGCTGGCCATAAGAGCTGCCAGTCAGTTCCGCCATGGCCCGCAATGCGCCAAGCCATTCTTTTCCATCAATGGCAGCCATGGCGAAACGCTCGCCCAGCGCCCAAATCTTGTCTTCCACCCTGTTTCGTTCCTATCCCGCGACCCGGTCAGAACGTCGATATCTTTGGCTGATTCAGCGTGAGAGCGCGTGAGCAGCAAGAGGATTTAGGCAGCTCTGGGAAGAAACACAATATTTTAGCTGCGGCGGTCCGATACCCCGATCGGGGGATGCGAACAGGAATGCGTTTTGCTTATCCCCGTCCCCAATCGTCTGGAGGGGGTTTTACATGATCGGCAGAAATTCTGTGCGCGCGCCTATTCGTCTTGGGCTTGGTCTGAGCGTCAGTGTTCTCGCGCTTGGTGCGAGCAGCGCTCTTGCGCAACAGGCGTCGACCTTGACCTGTCCCGACGGCAGCGCCGGTCCACTCTGCGTCATTAGCAATAGCGGATCGACAGGGCCGATCACCGGAACACTGGGTACCGCCATCATCGTCAATAACAGCGGCACGATCGCTGGCGATCCGGCGATCAGCGCGGGTCAGGCCGTCGTGCTTGCGGTCAATAATGCGAGCGGTGGGGCCATTGGCGGGAGTACGAACGCGATCATAGCGCCTGCCCGGACCGGCATTCCCTTGCTCAGCTTCAATGTGACCAACGCTGGCACGATCAACGGCAATGTGTCCTATGTCGAACCCACACCTACCGCGCCCCAGAATCCACTGGCTGGCGCACTTTATTATTATATCTCCGACGGCGGTACGCTGAACGGCAATCTGCAGCTCGGTACGGGCTTCAGCACCGCCAATTTTGTCCAGCGCGGCAGCGATGACGGGGTAAACGGAACCATTGCCGCTGGTGGCGGCATCGACATCTACACGCACAGCTACAGCCAGTCACAGTCGCTTGAGCTCGGCGCACGCGCGCTGCCCGCGACCTTCGAAATCGAAGGGTTCGAGGCGCGAGGCGCTGCTACCACGCTGACGCTGTCAGGACAGGGAACATCGATCAGCCTGATGGGCGATGGCAATGTTGTCAACAATGGCACGATCAACCTGCTCAACACTGCCGGCCTCTATCCGCAGGGCGTGACCATCGTTCCGGCTGCGATCGGCTATTATCAGCAGCGCTTTGCGACCTTCCAGCGCTCCAATGTGCCGCCGGGCACAGTTCCGCTCTACACGCCAACCTATGGCGATGCGCTGACCAGCTTCATCAACGAAGGCACCATCAATGGCGACATCCGGATCGCTGCGGCGAGTTTCGTCAACAATGACGAGATCAACCTCGCTACCAGCGGCATCGGTTCGATCATCACGACTTCGGCAGGGGATGATTTCCAGTTCCGCAATACAGGAACGATCGAGACGACGTTCACCGGCTCGCGCTCCTTCACAACGGACATTGAGCGGGAATTTGATAGTGGCGTGAACGCGGCCGTCCGAATCCGCCAGGCCCTCGAGACCACCACTCTGGCGGGTGCAACCATTGAGAATAGCGGCATCATCACCGGCGGACTGGATGCCAATGTTGCGGCGGATGTCTTCTCATTCACTAACAGCGGCTTAGTCGCGGGAACTGATACTAATGGCTATTTCCAGCGCGGCCTGACGCTTCAAGTCGGGGCACTGGATCTGGTGCTGCCGAATGCCAACGACGAATTCAACGCGGACAACGCCTCCATCATCAACACGGCGGATGGTGAGATCAGGGACGGCTTCTACGCCGCGGTCGCTTCTCAAAGCCTCAATTTCGAAAACCACGGCACGATCACGGCTTCGGCGCGTGAGGGCGGCCAGGCACTGCTCATCCGCACTGGCCTGTTGCAGGATGATGGTCCGGGTGACGACGATGTCGTGGACATCGCCGCCGAGAACTTTGCCTTCACCAACACAGGCATCATCGAAGGCGCGACCGAGGTGAATATCGCCAACCGAGTGGCGAGCTTTGACAATAGCGGCACTGTGACGCGCACCGAACTTGCCATCAATCAGGCTGATCCGCCGCGCTTTGGCGGCATGTCGGCCTTTGACGTGGAGTCCGAGACCGACGAAAGCCAAACGATCACGTTCAACAACAGCGGCAACATCCTCGGTCAGGACAAGGGTGGCTCGGGCCTTGTTCTCGGCGTAGAGGCTGGCGATGATGAGCTCGTTGGCAATCCGGCGGCCAGTGCGACAGTCGATCTCGTCAACGGCGGTACGATTAAGGCGACCGGAGGCGCAACGGTAACACCGGGCCAGTTCATTGGCCTTGGACAGGACACCGCCTATGTGTCGCAGATCGCGGCGCTGGGCGTGGATGTCGAAAGTACCGGCGCTGGCACAGTCAACATCGAAAATCTGGAAGGCGGGCTTATCCAGGCAGGCGGCGGACTCACCGCTGTGGTGCGTGCGCAGCCCCAGGGCATTCCGCAACCGGTCTGGGTCTACAGTCCGGTCGCCAATACCGAAGGCAGCCACACTGTCGCTGTTGCTGTCGCGGCCAAGACGGTCAACATCGTCAACAGCGGCACTATCCAGGGCGGCGCTGGCACCAATTACTTCCCCAACACGCCGATCATCGACAATGCGATCGGCCAGCCCAACGGCTATCTTGCAGGAGCCATCCATACCAGCGGCAATCAGCTCGAGGATGAGAGCGGCTATCTGCCCTCGACCGATCATGTGACGAACACCGCCACCGGCGTCATCATCGGCTCGATCGACCTGAACGCTGGCGATGACCGCATCGACAATGCCGGGCAGATCAGCGGCGATATCTACATGCGCGAGGGCAATGACACGATCGTCAATGCGGGCACCATCACCGGAACGGTACGGATGGGCGAGGGCAATGACAGCTTCACGCACCTGTTGAGCTCAGCCGTGCTGAATGGAACGGTCGATGGCGGCGCTGGGGAGGACACGCTTTCCTTCGATATCACCGGTACGACTTACACCGGGTCGATTGATCCATCACTCCGTCAGCTGTTCGCCAGCTTTGAAGTCGAGAAGATCATTGGTACAGGTAAGGTCGTCGTTCAGCAGACGGTGGAAGTCTCCGGCAGTGGTGAGCTGAACTTGACTCAAGGGTCGAGCATCGTCGTAGCCCCAGGCCAGACTGCGATCAGCGGCGGCACGCAAAGCGTCAGCATCTCGAATAGCGGCGAGGTCGTTGGCAATGTGGACCTTGGCGAAGGCGACAATCTTCTGACCAACGCGACCGGTGGCTCCATCACCGGCAACATCATCACCGGGAACGGCGCGAACACGATCAGCAACCAGGGCGGCACGATCAACGGGAATGTCGTGGCTGGAAGCGGCACCGACAGCCTCGTCAATAGCGGCACTATCTCGGGCAATGTCGATCTTGGCGCGGGCGCCGATACGCTGACGATCGGCACCGGCGGCAGCTTCGGCGGCACGGTTGCTGCAGGCGGCGGCACCGATGTCCTCGCCTTCAATACCGGCAGCAGCTATGCGGCCCAGACGACGATCGACGGTTCGGCGTTCACGGGCTTCGAGCAGGTGAATAACACAGCAGGCGTCAACAGCTTCACTGGCGACCTCAATGTCGAGGAAGTAACCGTCTCAGGCGGTCGCTTCATCGGTCAGGCAGGATCAACCCTGACCGGATCGGTTGATGTCACCAGCGGCGGTACTTTCGGCACCGCAGGGACTGTCAGCGGCGATGTTACGATCGGCACGGGCGGCACGCTGTCGCCGGGCGCATCTCCTGCTATCATGACGATCAATGGCAATCTGACCATCGCCAACGGCACGACCACCACCTTCGAATTCGTTCCTATCGGGCAGAGCGATCAGATCATCGTCAATGGCGGCTCGGTAACGATCGGCGATAACACGACTGTCAATCTCACCGGCTCGCTGACACCTGGCGCGTCGCGTGACCTGATCGTGGTGAACGGCGGCGGCGCCATCACTGGCGACTTTGACATCGTCAATCGTGATCCGGGCATTGTTGGCGTGCTCCGCAACAACGGCACCACCTTGCAGTTGCTCGGCACCTTCGTGGCGCCCACCGGCATCTCCACCCAGGCCAATGCTGCTGTCGGCTATGTCAACGATCTGCTGATCGCGGGAACCGCGAGCACTGCGCTGATCAATGCCGTTCCGACACTGTTGAGCGGTGGCACCGCTAACGCAGCGGCCTTCGGGCAGCTGACGCCAGAAGCTTATGCCAGTGCGTCTCAACTTGGCGTGGAGCAGGGACTGGCGCTCGCCAAGGCGGGCCGCGCAGGCCTTGCCGAAACCACGCGCGAGACCGCGGGTCTCTTCAGCTTCGCGCAAGGTCTGGGCGACTGGCGCACGCTTAAAGGTCGTGGGTCAGTTGGCACATCGACGGCCAAGAGCCACAGCTATGGCGTCGTTGGCGGCATCGGCTTTGGCAGCACGACCGGATCCATCGGTGCGTTCATCGGCTATATCGACAGTCGCCAGACGATCGCGCGCCTTGGTGCACGGACGAACTCCGATGGCCTGGTTGCCGGTCTTTCGGGTCATTTCCTGAGCGGTGGCTTCGACGGGACAGTGACGATCGCCTATGATTGGAGCGAGGCGAACACCCGCCGGGCGGTACCCGGCGCCACCGCCCTCTCCGGCGACTATCGCCTCCGCAGCTTGGTGCTCGACGGTACGGTCGGCTACAGCTTCCCTATGGGCAGTTGGGGGGTCCATCCCGAAGTGGGCGTCACTCATATCTCCACCCGTCGTGGCTCGGCGAGCGAGACAGGCAGCGCCGCTTTCGCCCTGTCTGTGGATGGCAAGAAGACCAGCGCGACCTTTGTCGACGGCGCCATCAAGCTGAAGGGTGGCATTGGTGAAAGCACGATGTTCCACCCATGGGCATCGGTAGGTCTGCGTCACCAGCTCGAAGGTGAACGCTCCGCCGCTCGCGCGGGGTTTGTCGGCAACGCCGAACGGTTCACGGTCATCGGGGCGGGCCGCAAGGAAACCATGGCAACGCTTGGCGCTGGCGCTAGCTATGACCTTGCTGCGGGACTCAGCCTCTATGGCGCTTATCAAGGTGAATTTGGCGGCGGGCAGAGCCATAACGTTAACGTCGGCGTGCGCTTCGCCTTCTAATAGCAAGCTCTACGAGAGCTTTTGAATTCGCAACGGCGCTGCTGACCGCAAGGTCGGCAGCGCTAACTTTATAGCGCTTTCGGGAGAAAATCGCCTTGAGAACGCCCAGCACGACACATGCTCGTTCAGGCCGAGTAAGCGTTCCCGATTCCAGCCGTATATTCATAATCACGATCCCGTCAGATTACCCTGATGCAGCAGGCCGGAAATTGACAGCGCTTGCGGTGCCGAGGGTTTCCGGGGGCGCGCTCTGCCGTCAGTGCTTCGCGACGGGGAAAGCTGCGAAACCAGTTTTGAAGTTCCGTTGCGTCCCACATAATGACGCCAGAGATCCGATCAATTCTAAGAGATAATGCCGAACAGTATGCCGGATTAATCAAGATCATTGATCTATTTTAATAATCGGAATGACGTACTCAACGATTTCGCTTCGATGTTCAGCACCCAGGAGAGCATCTTTCTTTTGCAACGCTGCTTGCTTTTTACTTTTACTTGACATTCCATCTGCAAAAAGAGACTTACTGGATTTTGTCTGCTTTATGACTACAGGGGGAATTCTGTGCGTTTCCATGTTCGCGCCGCTGCAGTTGCTGCAGCTCTTTTGGCAACTGGCCTGGCCATCGTACCGGCTGAGGCTGGCACTGGATGCAATGGCGTGGTCAACATCTTCGTCTGGGGCTGCGCTCCCTGGGACAATAATAATGGGCCGCAATTCCCCTATCACCGTAAGAAGCAGGTCGATATGCGCGTACCTGCGGGAGCCAAGGTCCACGTCAAGGACGGTGCGGCGGTTGTGGAATTTAACGGCCAGAAATATCCGATTGTCGGTGGCGCAGGGGTCGTTTCCGCGGGCGGCGCTAACGTTGTGTCAGCCGGAGGGGCGAATGTCGTCTCGGCTGGCGGCGCGAACATGAAAGTTTGGGTGCAAAACTGAAGCTGCATCTCGGGAGGATGGCGAAGATCTCGGCCGCCTTGGCTTTCACGGCGACCGTAGGTTCATTAGCCCCCATCGCCTACGCGGTTGCAAGTGTCCGTTGCTGCGCGAGCGCGGGCGGCGGAGCCGCATGGGCCGGCTGGCTTTTGATCGGTTTCCTCGTCTTTCTGGCAGGAACCGCTTCAGCTGCCCTTACTGCGGCGATCGCCGGGTTCTGCACTCGCGGCGCGTGGCGGCGGTGCAGGAAACAGTCATGAACGCGCGTATTGCGACCGCACCTCGCTGAACGAGGTGGCAAGGGATGGGTGCGCGCCACTTTGGGGGAGTAGATAAATTGATCCGTAAAATGCTGATCGGCCTGACGGCCTTATGTATGGCTTCTGCCGCTGTCGCCGGCGATCCCTTCGATGATGCACGCTATTATCTCGGTGTTAAACAAAATGCGGAGGCGCTGAAGATTGTCGATAGCGGGCAGTTCGATGTGAACATGCAAACCGAGGAGGGATATAGCCTTCTTCACTATGCAGCCGACGCCGGCAATCTCGAGATGGTAAAAGCGCTGCTCGCTCGCGGTGCCGATCCAAGCCTAAAATCACGATCCGGCAGCACGCCTTACCAGATGGCTATCGGTACCATGGTGCAGGCAGAGATCCGCAAGGCCATGGCCAAAGCTTCGACCGTAGCGGGAATAACAGGTCAGGTGGGAGCCGCTGCGGGCGTCCGCTCGCAGCCAACTACGTCTGGTGGAAATGGCATGTGCGCAATGGTGCGCGCGGAACCCGTGAATGACGGGCGCTCCCCTGCCATCCGCCCGTTTCTGAAAGCGAAGGATGCGATCTGGTACAATCATCCCGGCGAACTCGTCGGATTGATCGAGGACTGTGTAGGCGTTGACGATCAGGATCAATATGGCTGGACGCTACTTCACCATGCAGCCGATCGGGATCGGGTTGCCTTGGCCAAGATCCTTCTGGATCACGGAGCTAAGCGGAATATTCGCAACAAGGATGGCCAAACCGCGCCCCAACTCGCTACCTCGCCCGAGATGAAGGCGCTGCTGGGTTCTGCGGTTGTTAAGCCTGCCACTACAACGGCGCCCGCAGCCAGCCGCAAGGTGGAATGTCAGCAGAAATATCGGGCAGACGCTGCTCTCTCCTCCGACACGACAGGGAAGATGCGCGCCATGCGACGATGGCAACAGTGCCTGGATACAGGCCGTTACTGGTGAAACTCTTTGAGCCGCTGACGGATATCCCTGACGGTTTTTAGCCTGCATCCGGCATTAAGCCGAGCGGGCCCTGTCCGGCGCAGGCGCACCTATGGTGCCCAGGTCGAGATGCTGTGTGGCGCCTTGGCAGCATTCGGCTGGTCACGATTACGGCCATCTCCATGGTAGGTCTGCCTACGGCAAGGCGGTAAGAACAGATGCCGATATCATCGCGCTGATCTCGGCGCTCACCGAATTGCGCGGTGCGCAATCCAACCCGTGTAATTTGCCTCCGACGGCTTATCTGCAAAGCGCTTCGGGTGACAAAGCCCTTTTCGGCCGCTCAACGGTCAACTTTCGCTCCTTAAATGCGGGAACGTCCGGTTCCGGCGACTGTCGATCAAACTCTTGCCGTTTCAGGACTCCGGTCGGGACGGCTGCCGAAACCCGTCATTCACGTTTCGTTGAGCAGACCGGCAAAAGTAATGCCTTCATTTTAGCCGTTCAATTCAAGGTGGCGAAGGCAACCTGGCGCGTCCGGTGTTGCCGCCGCTGATCAACTGCCGCCTTGCCACGTTACTTCACGAACTCTCCGCGGTTCTGTGAAATTTCATTTTCGTAGCGAACCGATTTTTCGCCGGGTTGTGCGGCCACGCCTGGATCACATTTCAATGTAGATGCAGGGCTCGATCCTGTCTGACAGTTCAAAGGATATATCGGTCCTGACGCCTAAACGTCGAAGCCTTCGTAGCTTGTAGGACCTTGACAACCACCTCGACGCGGTTCTCGGATATAGAGCCGATCAACCGCACAATCGGGGCCAGCATTGTAGACTTAGAGCCAATTTGCGATCCTGCCTTGGAGCTGCGAGCATCACGCCGTGCGATTAACGTTTTAAACCATTGACCCTAAATCTGTCATGGGGCCCAGCACCTTCATCGTCTCCGCCCGGTGGTCGTTGGCTTTTTTAAAGTCAGCAGAAATGACGATCGCCGGTAATTATCATCTAAGAGGTTCGAGCAATGATAGACCGCCGTAATTTTCTGAACACGGGAATATTGACGGCAGCCGGGGCGCTGATCGTCCCTGCGCGCGCTGCGGAAACCCCGGCGACCCTGTCGCTCTCGCTCAATGGATCGGCGCAAGGGCCGCTGGTGCCCCGCGACTTCGTCGGCCTGTCCTACGAGACGCAGCAGCTTGAAACGCCCGATTTCTTCAACGCGCGTAACCGCCCGCTGGTCCGCGCTTTCCGTGACCTGACGCCCGCTGGCATTCTGCGCATCGGCGGCAACACCAGCGAGTTTTCCTGGTGGAAAGAGAGCCCCGGCGACAAGCAGCCGCCGCGTATCGAACGGCCGATCAAGCCGGGCCAGCCGCGCCCGGACCTCAGCTACGCCGTCACGCCAGCAGCCATCGATGCGCTCAAGGGCTTCCTGGATGCGATCGGATGGCGCTGCATCTACGGCCTTAATCTCGGCAATGGTGTGCCGCGTGACCTGGCGCGCGAGGCAGCCTATGTCCAACGGCGGCTTGGCAAGCGGCTGGTCGCGTTCGTCATCGGCAATGAAGTTGACGTATTCAGCTCGCACCTGCGCGATCCCAAGACCTGGGGTCCCGACGCCTATCTTGCCGAATGGCTTGCCGCTGCCCAGGCGATCACGGCGGTCAGCCCGGATGTCCGCTTCATCCTGCCCGACGTCGCTTACAAGCTCGACTGGCTGCCCGCCGTCGCCGACCGCTGGGCCTCGATCAAGAATCCGCCGCGGATAGAGGCACTGTCGCATCATTTCTACAAGGGCGGTCCCAACGATCCGCGGATCAAGCCCGACCGCCTCCTCCTGCGCTCGACCCGGGAAGCCCAGGAAGGCAAGCTGACTAGCGACGCCGCGCGCAAGATGGGTGTTGCCTACCGCATGACGGAAGGCAACACCGCCTACCACGGTGGCAAGCCGGGCGTGTCGGATAGCTATGTCGCCGCGCTCTGGGCCGCTGATTATATGCTCCAGCTCATGTCGCTGGGCTATTCCGGCGTGAACCTGCACGGCGGCGCTGGCCCTGCGGTTGCCAACTCGGTCGGCGGCCTTGCGGGCGAAAAGATGCTGCCCGACGCGCAGCCCCGCCCGCGCCCCTTCTACACGCCGATCGGCAATATGGACGGGCAAGTGCAGCCGCAGCCGGTCTATTGGGGCATGAAGTTCGCCGGGCTGTTCAGCGGCGCACGCATGCGGACCGTCCAGTTGGACGCGCAGGGCCTCAACGTCGTCGCCTATGCAGCCGACACGGCTCAGGGCACGCTGCTCGCTATCCTTAACAAGGAAGTCGGCACCGACGTCCGCCTGCCGCTGCCCCGCCACCAGAGCGTCGCCGCGTTGAGCGGCCCGTCCCTCGACAGCCGTGAGACCCGCCTGGACCTCGGCTCCCGCAGCGTCCCTGCTGGTGCTGTCGACATTGTGCGGTCATCGGCCACTATTGTCAGATTGAGTAAAGTCGTTGCGGCTGTTTGATTGCAGCTTCGGATCCTGCCGGGGTTGGCGTCGTCAAACGCGGCAGGCCTGAAACCTAACAGGGCGAGCTTTTCTGAGTACTCGAAGCAGCTCGATGACAGCCGCAAGCAGTGCTAAAAGTATACGGTTGAGTGCATTATCTTCCCCGCTTGGATGGGTGTCTCGTTATAGCAGCGTATAGGGAGAGGAACGGTGATGAGCAGTGGCGAGTGGACGCGCCGCGATCACCTTGCGCGAGCCATGGCGCAAGGATCTAGAGCGTTTCAAGAATGAAGCGGGGTTAGAGCGCATACGATTTCACGGCATATTCAACGATGAACTTGGCGTTGGCGCGGGCGGCAATTTTCAAAATGTAAACGCAGTCTACGACGGGCTTCTGGACAGAGGCATTCAGCCATTCGTGGAGTTGAGCTTCATGCCGCGCGGACTGGCGAGCGGAACCAAGGACTTCGGCTTTTATCGCGCCAATGTAACGCCGCCTACCTCATCTGAAAAATGGGGAGAACTCGTCGAGAAGTTCATCCGCCATATTATGCAGCGCTACGGCAGAACCGAGGTGCGGCAATGGTATTTCGAGGTGTGGAACGAGCCTAACCTCAAGTCCTGGTTCTGGACCGGCAGGCAGGAAGAATATTTCGCGCTTTACGCGGCGGGAGCGAAGGCGGTGAAGGCAGTTGATCCTGCGATAAGGACCGGTGGCCCGGCAACATCCGCCGTGCAATGGATTCCGCAGTTCCTGAACTTTTGCGAAAAAAACAATCCGTGTGAAGATTGGGGTCGTCCATGACGTCCGCCAACCGATGAAGCTCCTATGATGCAAATGGAACCTGCTTAGCAGCGCTATCCTAACGGGCGGTGCATTACAGCACCCTTCATTCCGTTCAGCTCCCGGGTCATGTCGGCTACCTCGAGCGAAGCGGGCGCGCATCGCCTACACGACGCGCCGCGGCCTCAAGGGCAAGGCCACTCGGGGTGGCGCTACGGGCAGCAAGATCCTCGGCTATGGGAAGGAGGTTCTCGGTCTGAACGCATCCGGTCGCGAAGCCGACCGTCTCGTCATCAACGAAGAGGAGGTCGCGCTGGTCCGCCGAATCTTCCAACTATACGCGGATGACCATAGTCTTAAGCAGATCTGCAAGATCCTGAACACGGAAGGGATCTCATCTCCCCGCGCACGGGAGCGCGGAAAGTATAGTGCAGGCATCTGGAATCCATCCAGGCTCTCGGGGGAAGTGAAGCTGGGTGAAGGCATTCTCAACAACGTGATCTATATCGGTCGGCGCGTCTTCAACCGTCGCAAGTGGGTCGAGATTCCGAACGAGAATCGCGGCTTCTCACGCCGCCAGCGCCTCAATCCGGAAAGCGAATGGATTGTGCGCTATGAACCAGACCTGCGCATCATCGATCAGCAGCTCTGGGACCGGGTCAAAGCTCGCCAGGCGGAAGCCCGCGCGGCTCGGGACCTGAACTTCGGCCTCATCGGAAATCCACTTGCTGGCGCGAAGCGAGCCATTTTTCTCAGCGGTCTGGTGCGCTGCGGCGTCTGCGGCGACGATTTCGTCAGCGTCGGCGGCGTTGCAAGGCTGCCAATAGGCAGGCGTGTAGCAACAGCTCGATCACCAGCAACCATCTTGAAGAGCGGGCTTTGTCCGGCCTGCGGGACCGTCTGCTCACTCCAGACATCATCTGCCGCTTCGCTGTGCATCTTCAACGCGAGCTCGATGCGGAGCAGCGTGCGGCCTATGGCCGCCGCGATGAACTCGAAGACGCGCTGGTCGAGACGCGTCAACGCGCCGCCAAAATTCTCCGCCGGATCGAGGAGGACGAGGCTGCACCGCGCTCACTCACCACACGGCTCAAGGAGCTGGGGGCCGAAGAGGAACAGCTGGAACGCGAATTGGCGGAGCTGCCGGAGCGCACGGTGATCCGCCTCCCTACCAATTACGAAGCTATCTACCGCACCGCTATCGCCGAACTTAAGCAGCATCTGGCCACGCGTGAGGCCAATGTCTCGCTTAGCGCGATCCGCGCACTGATCGAGGGTGTGGTTGTCCACGCGGGCAACTGCCGGGGCGGCAAGCATCGCCGACTAGAGTTGCACGGCGACCTGTTCCAAATGGTCGCGCTTACTGAGGCTGCTGTTGCTGGAAGCGTCAAGGTTCAGAACGCACGAAAGGCCCAGTTCCATGGAACTGGGCCTTTAAGTGGTACACTGTTGGTTGCGGGAGCAGGATTTGAACCTGCGACCTTCAGGTTATGAGCCTGACGAGCTACCGGGCTGCTCCATCCCGCGTCACCAAAGGCAAAAGGGCGGCTTTATGGGCCGCCCTTTTGTGAACATGTGATGGGTTTTTATTTCCAAAAGCGCAAGCTTCAATGCCTGGCGACGCCCTACTCTTCCGGGGCTTGAGCCACAGTACCATCGGCGCAGACTGGTTTCACGGCCGAGTTCGGGATGGGATCGGGTGGGTCACAGACGCTATGGTCACCAAGCAATGAAGCTTGCGCTTTGGGTTATAATCGATGCCGTGCACGGTATTTGGTGTTTGTATTGGTTATCTGGCTTGAGGTGATCACCACGCTCAATGGCTGACGCTGTTTCCAGCATTGTCATTGATGGTGGGACTCTCAGGCGCGATCAGAGCAATTAGGACCGGTTAGCTCCATATGTTACCACACTTCTACATCCGGCCTATCAAGGTCGTGGTCTACGACCGCTCGAAGAAATCTTATCTTGAGGGAGGCTTCCCGCTTAGATGCTTTCAGCGGTTATCCCGTCCATACATAGCTACCCTGCTGCGCCCTTGGCAGGACGACAGGTACACCAGAGGTATGTTCAACCCGGTCCTCTCGTACTAGGGTCAACTCCTCTCAAATTTCGACGCCCACGGCAGATAGGGACCAAACTGTCTCGCGACGTTCTGAACCCAGCTCACGTACCACTTTAATTGGCGAACAGCCAAACCCTTGGGACCTGCTCCAGCCCCAGGATGTGATGAGCCGACATCGAGGTGCCAAACGATTCCGTCGATATGAGCTCTTGGGAATCATCAGCCTGTTATCCCCGGCGTACCTTTTATCCGTTGAGCGATGGCCCTTCCACGAGGGACCACCGGATCACTATGACCGACTTTCGTCTCTGCTCGACTTGTCAGTCTCGCAGTCAGGCGGGCTTATGCCATTGCACTCTAACAGACGGTTTCCAACCGTCCTGAGCCCACCATCGCGCGCCTCCGTTACTCTTTAGGAGGCGACCGCCCCAGTCAAACTACCCGCCACAGAGGGTCCCTGCACCGGATAACGGTGCGAGGTTAGACATCAGAAAACAACAGGGTGGTATTTCACCTATGGCTCCACGACAACTGGCGTCATCGCTTCAAAGCCTCCCACCTATGCTACACAGTTCTTTCCTAATGCCACTCTGAAGCTGCAGTAAAGGTGCACGGGGTCTTTCCGTCTAACCGCGGGTACTCCGCATCTTCACGGAGAATTCAATTTCGCTGAGCATATCCTGGAGACAGTGGGGAAGTCGTTACGCCATTCGTGCAGGTCGGAACTTACCCGACAAGGAATTTCGCTACCTTAGGACCGTTATAGTTACGGCCGCCGTTTACCTGGGCTTCAATTCAGAGCTTGCACTCCTCCTCTTAACCTTCAGGCACCGGGCAGGCGTCAGGCCCTATACGTCGTCTTGAAGCCGACTTAGCAGAGCCCTGTGTTTTTGCTAAACAGTCGCTACCCCCTGGCCTGTGCCCCCCACAAAAAGTTGCCTTGATGTGGGGCCTCCTTCTTCCGAAGGTACGGAGGCAATTTGCCGAGTTCCTTCAGGATACTTCTCTCAAACGCCTTGGTATACTCTACCATTCCACCTGTGTCGGTTTAGGGTACGGTCTATACGGAGGGGCTATTTCCTGGGACAACTTCACTGCCCGGACCAATCCAATAAGGCCGAACAATTTACGCCATCCGTCACACACCTCCAGGCCCACGAATATTAACGTGGTTCCCATCGACTACCCCCTTCGGGCTCGTCTTAGGGGCCGGCTTACCCTGCTCAGATTAGCTTTAAGCAGGAACCCTTGGAATTTCGGCGACAGTGCATCTCACACTGTTAATCGCTACTCATGTCTGCATTCGCACTTCCGATACCTCCACGACCCATTACCAGATCGCTTCAACGGCCTACGGAACGCTCCGCTACCGCGTGATCGTAAACGATCACACCCTAAGCTTCGGTGCACGTCTTGAGCCCCGTTACATCTTCGCCGCAGAACCTCTTATTTAGACCAGTGAGCTGTTACGCTTTCTTTAAAGGATGGCTGCTTCTAAGCCAACCTCCTGGTTGTTTTGGAAGTTCCACATGCTTTCCCACTTAGACGTGACTTGGGGACCTTAGCTGTAGGTTAGGGCTGTTTCCCTTTTGACGACGGACCTTAGCACCCGCCGTCTGTCTGCCGAACTAGACTCGTTGGTATTCGGAGTTTGGTTAGTATTGGTAGATCTCGCGACCCCCGCAACCATCCAGTGCTCTACCCCCAACGGCAATCATTCGACGCTCTACCTCAATAGATTTCGCGGAGAACCAGCTATTTCCCGGCTTGATTGGCCTTTCACCCCTAAGCACAACTCATCCGATAATTTTTCAACATTAAACGGTTCGGTCCTCCAGTGCGTGTTACCGCACCTTCAACCTGGTCATGCATAGATCGCCGGGTTTCGGGTCTAATGCATCAAACTCTGTCGCCCTATTCAGACTCGCTTTCGCTGCGCCTACACCTAACGGCTTAAGCTTGCTTGATACACTAAGTCACAGACCCATTATGCAAGAGGTACGCGGTCAGGTCTCAAGGACCCTCCCACTGCTTGTAGGCATCCGGTTTCAGGTACTGTTTCACTCCCCTCATCGGGGTGCTTTTCACCTTTCCCTCACGGTACTGGTTCACTATCGGTCATGTACGAGTATTTAGGCTTGGAGGGTGGTCCCCCCATGTTCAGACAGGGTTTCACGTGCCCCGCCCTACTCAAGTCCTGTTGTTTCGCTTTCGCATACGGGACTGTCACCCGCTATGGTCAAACTTTCCAGAATGTTCTGCTAACTAAACAACAGGCACTGGCCTGGTCCGCGTTCGCTCGCCACTACTAACGGAATCTCGGTTGATGTCTTTTCCTCCGGGTACTGAGATGTTTCAGTTCCCCGGGTTCGCTTCACCAAAGCCTATTTTATTCAGCTTAGTGATACCTCAACCATTTAACTACGCGTCTGGCCGAAACCAGAAACGGAATTAAATGGTGAAGGTGGGTTTACCCATTCGGAAATCGCGGGATCAAAGCTTGCTCACAGCTCCCCCACGCTTATCGCAGCGTGCCACGTCCTTCATCGCCTGTACATGCCAAGGCATTCACCAGATGCCCTTACCTCACGCTTGAGAGTCCACACCACCAATGACAGCACTGGAG
>NZ_AP027312.1:70000-997758 GCF_055397305.1 Sphingobium sp. TomMM7A
GGTGGAGTGGCATCTAGGCGCGTCATCTGAGTCGGTCAACAGGAAAAAACAGGAGCGGGCAAATTTCTTCCCATTGGCGCCCAAAACGGCCGAAAAGCGCCACTTTTATCCCTATCCTGCCACCTCGCCCGGCCAGCTTTCAGTGCCAACCTGCGCTTGCGCCTGCGCATTATAACGCCCGCCCGACGCTGCTCCCGGCGGGAACAGGGCATCGACCGCCGCCAGCACATTGGCGGGCAAATCCAGCGTCAGCGCCGCCACGTCCTCATCCAGATGCGCGATGCTGGTCGTGCCGGGAATCGGCACGATAGTGTCGCCCTTCGACAGCAGCCATGCGAGGCAGAGCTGCGCCGCGCTGCACCCCGCCCCCTGCGCCAGCGTCCGCAATCCTTCATAAAGCGTCATATTATGGGCAAGGTGCGGCGGCCGGAATCGCGGCATGTCCGCGCGCAAGTCGCCCGCATCTACCCCTTCCGCTCCAATCCGCCCGGCAAGCAGCCCCCGCCCAAGCGGCGAAAAGGCGACGAAACCGATGCCCAATTCCGCGCAAACATCCAGCACCGCGATTTCCGGGTTGCGCGTCCATGGCGAATATTCGGTCTGCACCGCCGCGATCGGATGCACGGCATGGGCGCGCCTGATCGTCGCCGCCGACATTTCCGACAGGCCGATCGCACGGATCTTCCCCGCCTCGACCGCGCGCACCAAAGCCCCCATCGACTCCTCGACCGGCACAGCGGGGTCCAGCCTGTGCATATAATAGAGGTCGATCTGCTCCACCCGCAGCCGCCGCAATGCCGCTTCCAGCACGCTGGCGATCGCTTGCGGCGATCCATCCAGCCCCCGCTTGCCGTCAATCTCGCCCAGCACGCACTTGCTCGCCAAGGTAAACTCGCCGCGCCGGTGCATCAATGTGCGGCCCAGCAGCTCTTCATTGCGGCCAAAGCCATAGATTGCGGCGGTATCGAAAAACGTCACCCCCGAATCGAGCGCATGCAGCAGCAGCCTCTCGGCCTGGCCGACATCCGGGCGCGGCATATACCCATGGCTAAGGTTCATGCACCCAAGGCCGATCGCGGAAACGGTGAGCGGGCCAATCTGGCGAGTTGGCAGCGTAGTCGGCATGATGGAATCCCGGAAAAATGCGGTTTTCTGATATATATGCCAGCATTCACCATCGCACCCGGGCGCGCAACATTGATCTTGGTGACGGCCTTTTCCCCCTACCACATGCAAATTCAGCATCGATTGCGGATTTGAAGGATTTCTGCGATAGCATTCCCGATTGAGCTTCAACTTGCCGTGCGGGGTCGGAAATGAACGCAGTAGTGAGCCAGATCGGCGATCTGGCCGAGGCCGGCGAAAAGATGGTCGAAAGGCTGCGCCGCAAGGCTTTTCTGCCTGACAGCCGCAAGGAACTCAACGTTCGCTTTGGCATCGCCGAAGCCGCGCAACTGCTCGGCTGCTCCACGAATCGGATTCGCATGGCGGAGGAAGATGGCCGCCTCCCCCCTGCCCCGCCGACCGAAAATGGCCGACGTCCCGGCTATAAGGTCGAGGAACTGCTCAACATGCGGCAGGTGCTGGGCGCCTCGCCGGAACGCGCCCCGCTCGACATTCCCGCGATCATCGCCGTGCAGAATTTCAAAGGCGGCGTCGGCAAATCCACCGTCACCACGCATCTGGCCCATTATTTCGCGGTGCAGGGCTATCGCGTGCTCGTCGTCGATTGCGACAGCCAGGCGACCACGACCACCCTGTTCGGCTTCAACCCGCACTTCAATATTCAGCGGGAAGAGACGCTTTATCCCTATCTGTCGATCGATCCGACCCAGGTCGACCTTCTCTATGCGGTCAAACATACCGCCTGGCCCAATGTCGATTTGATCCCGTCCAATCTCGAACTATTCGACGTGGAATATGAGCTGGCGGCGGCGGGCAGCGACGGCGGCTCCGTCCTGGCGGCGCGGTTCCGCAAGCTGAAACAGGGCCTGATGGACCTCGCCCGCCATTATGACGTGGTGCTGCTCGATCCCCCGCCAGCGCTCGGCACGATCAGCCTCGCGGTGATGCAGGCGGCCAACGCCCTGCTGGTCCCGCTCGCCGCGACGACGCCCGACTTCTGCTCCACCGTCCAGTTCCTCTCGATGATGGATCAGGTCATCAAGCAGCTGCAAACCGCTGGCATAGAGGTCGACTATCAGTTTATCCGCCTGCTCTGCTCGAAATTCGACAGCAATGATCCGAGCCACTCGATGGTCCGCGCAATCATGGAGCAGAGTTTCGGCCCTGCCCTCCTCCCCGTGCCCATCCTCGACAGTGCGGAAATTAGCCATGCCGCGCTGCGCATGATGACCGTGTACGAACTGGAAAAGCCGATCGGCACGCCGCGCACCCACAAGCGCTGCCGCGCCAATCTCGACGAAGCTATGGGCCAGATCGAAGCGCTCGTCCGCCAAAGCTGGGGCCGCGTCGCCCCCGCGCGTGAGGAGGACATCGTCAATGCGGCTTGATTTCACGCGGAGACGCAGAGGCGCGGAGATGTCGCGCCGCGCCGCAGGCAAATTTGCCGATGCAAGGCCTCAGCTTGGCGCTGTCACCTGCGTCGAACAAGGGACTGCGCCGCTCGCACACCCTCTCTGCGCCTCTGCGCCTCTGCGCGAACAAAAATCAACTCTGTCCTACACAGACATGTTCACCATATGTTCCCCGCGAATCGGAGGACAAGCCCATGGCGCGTAAGCAATCGGATTATCTGGCAGCCCTTTTGTCAGACGAGGCGGAAAGTCCCGCCCCCGTTCCAGCGGCCGACAGCCCGCCTGTGGCCGAGGCCGAAGCGTCGCCCCCCTCCCCTGCCCCGGCTCGCCCCGAACGCGCACGCGGCGCGACACTGCTCGGCCGCGAAACCGCGCTTGCCCGGCTCGCCTCAGGCGAGGTGCGGCAGGTCACGCAATTGCTGCTCGATCCGGCAAAGGTGCGTATCTGGCGCGGCAACGCCCGGCTTTACTCCCATCTGACTGAGGACAATTGCCGCGAACTGATCGACTCAATCATCGCGGAGGGCGGGCAAAAAGTGCCCGCCGTCATCCGCCGTGTCGAAGGCGATCCGGACCATGATTATGAAGTGATCGCGGGCACGCGCCGCCACTTCTCGATCAGCTGGCTGCGGGCACACAGCTATCCCGACATGATGTTCGTGGCGCAGGTCGCCCAGTTGGACGATGAAGCGGCCTTCCGCCTCGCCGATCTGGAAAACCGCGCGCGCAAGGACGTCACCGACCTGGAACGCGCGCGCAACTATGCCGAAGCGCTGGGCGCCCATTATGGCAGCCACCTCACGCGCATGGCCGAACGGCTGAAGCTCTCCAAGGGCTGGCTCAGCAAGATGATCAAGGTCGCGGGTATTCCTGACTACATCATCGACGCCTTCCCTTCGCCCGGCGATGTCCAGCTAAAGCCTGCTTATCCGCTGGCACAGGCGCTGGATGATCCTGCTGCTGCCCCGGCCATCAACGCAGAGGCCGCGCGGCTCATCACGACACAACGGGAACGCCGTTACGCGGGCGCAACGCCCCTCCCCGCTGCCGAAGTATTGAAGCGCCTGCTCGACGCGCCGCGCGTAGCCGTGTCGGAACCGAAGGAAGAGCCCTTCACCTGGACCACGCGCTACGGCCGCCCCGCCCTCACCGTGCAGTCGGTCAACCGCCAGGGCATCACCATCCGTTTCCACGCCGGATCGGGTGCGGACATGGCAACGCTGGCGACCGCGCTCCGCGACACGCTCGAACATCTTGAGCGGCAGGGAATGGGTCTACAGCAGTGACAGGCTCGGGGGGGCACAACATCATCGCGACACAGGGGACGGGCATCTTGCTCGCCCTTGTGTCACGCGCTGTTTCCCCGGGGAAACAAGGCCACCCCAGATCGGGCCACCCTCCCCTCTCCTCCCGCAGACTTCATTCTTTCGCACTAATTCCATCCCCGTTTCCCCGGGGAAACACCCTCGCCACCCTGCCCTTGCCAAGGAGCCGCCCATGACGCGCACCGGCAAGGCCGAGCTTACCGATCAGTTCGAGCTGTTCCTCCCCTATATCGCGGACATGCCGCTGCGCGACCAGCGCGAGATGATGGAGCGCCCCTTCTTCAGCCTCGCCAAGTCGAAGCGCGTCAAGCCGATCGATTACACCTCCCCAGATGGCAAAGCCTGGGTCCATGTGTCCGCCAATCCCGATTACGGCATGGCGACCATCTGGGATGCCGACATCCTCATCTATTGCGCCTCGGTTCTGGCCGACATGGCCCGGCGCGGCATCAATGACGTTCCGCGCAAACTGCACCTCATGCCTTATGACCTGCTGCGCGCCATCCATCGTCCGACCACCGGCCGCGCCTATGAATTGCTCGGCCAGTCGCTCGACCGTCTGGTGTCCACCACGATCAAGACCAACATCCGCGCCGAAAACCGCCGCGAAGCGACCTTCAGCTGGCTCGATGGCTGGACCCAGCTTGTCGATGAACGCACCGAACGGTCGCGCGGCATGACCATTGAACTTAGCAACTGGTTCTACGAAGGCGTGTTGATGCAGGGCGGTGTCCTGTCCATCGATCGCGCCTATTTCGACCTGACGGGCGGGCGCGAACGCTGGCTGTACAAGGTCGCGCGCAAACATGCTGGCGGGGCAGGGGAGGGGGGCTTCTCCATCTCCATGCCAACCCTGTTTGAAAAATCAGGGGCAGAAGGCGCCTATCGCCGTTTCAAGTTCGAGATCGCCAAGATCGCCGAACGCGACCCACTGCCCGGCTACACATTATTGCTCGAACAGCCCCAGGGTAAGCGCGAGCCATCGCTGCGCATGAGCCGCCGGTCGGCCGAAGCCCCACGCGCCTCAAACGACGCCCCATCCAAGAAAGTGGGCATCGCACCCAAGGTCGCGGCTCTGAACGGTACGCTCGCTTCCACCAGCAAAAGTCCAGCGGCCGACCCGCATTCCTTGCTCGACGCCGGGGATGTCATCCGCCGCACGGTCACCAGCCTTTCCTCCCGCGCGACCGCTGGCGAACTCACCGACGCAACCCTTGCCACCCTGCGCACCGAATGTCCGGGTTGGGATTATCAGTCCCTCCATCAGGATTTCCGCAACTGGCTCGACGCTGACCCGACGCGCACGCCGGTCAACTACCAGAAAGCCTTCATCGGCTTCGTGCGCCGTTTCCATGAAAAGAACCGCCACCGCCTTTGACGTTTCGGCCCAAAAGGCCCCCTCGTCAGTCCGGCCTTGCTCGTTAGCGCATAAGCGTTCCCGAAGTGTCGGTTGCTCTACAATGCGTTCGGCGCCTGATTTCCCGAAGCTACTGCCGACTTCAATTCATCCACAGCTTTTGAACGACATTAAGCGGCCGACCAATGCAACTGATTCAATCCCTGCTGAAATTCCCACCTTATCCGGACGCCATCGACACTCCGGGAACGGCCAACGCTCCTTCAGGAACGATCCCCCGACACATCAGGAACACCAGCCTCGACACTCCGGGAACGAAAGCCCGACCTTTCGGGAACAGCCCGGTTCGCCCGACTCGCCTATCCTCGCCACTTTTGCCGCATCCCACGCAGGCTTAACTCTCTAACTTTCTACTAAACCCTATAACCAGAAAGAGATTCTTCTAGTTTTTGGAAGGAAGAGAAGAAGCGAGCTGCGACACCAATTTGGTCGCTCCTTGATGGGAGATGCCGAGCAGGCGCGTGATCGCCACCTTGCTCAAACCCGGATAGGCCAGTTCCAACCGCATCAGCAGGGGCGCCTTGCTCCGCTTCGTCACTGGCAGCTCTTGAGGCAGCTTCTTGAGCCGCGCCTCAAGCCGGCTAAGTTCCGCCAACCCTTGCGCCGCCTGTCGCCCGATCATTTCGATCAGCTGTTCCGCAAGGGTCGTTACATCCCTGCCTGGAAAACGGGGCAGATCAACGAAAGACGGGAGCCGCCGCAATGTCAGCCCGGATGCCTCAAGGGCCGCCGGGATGTGCGCCGCCACCACCCATCCCAAATCTGTCCGACGGGGATCGATTTGCAGCCGCCGTCCATCCGCCGTCGTCAGCAATTGCCCCTCGCTCATAGGCGCCGCCAGCCCCTCCCGCGCCGCGATGAGGCGTTCCGCCACCTCTTCCACGCTCGTTGAAGGGTAGGGGGCCTCCACAACCGCTTGAACCGCCCGCCAGACCGGGCCGAAGCGCACCAGATCGTCCGATGCCCAGATTTCCGCCTCTTTCCTGTCGTCCAGCAGCTGGCGTGATATGTTCAGCGTCGCCCGCGCGATCGGATCACGCTCGCCTTCGCTCGCCGAAAGCACGAAATGAACCAGCGCCGCGATCGACAAGGGGTCGTTCAGCCCCTCGCTATGGCGGGGTGGGGGCGTCCGCCCGCAAATCCAGTCCTGCAAATCTCCGACGGAAATGGGCACCGACGCGACACTGGCCAGCGCGGCAGCCCCTTTAAGGCGCGACCGGGCAAGCCAGATGTCGGTGGCCGGACTGTTGGCAAGCCGCCCATCAAGCCTCCCCAGCAAAAGAAAGGCCTGCTCCGAAGACGATGAAAAATCCAGCATTTCCGGGCTATATCAGCATATTTGATGTAACCAAACACATATGTTGGTTACACATGCTTTTCCCCATTCCAAACGCGATTAATTCACCTTCTCATTCATGAATTGAACCCCATCCAGCTTGAAACCCGCCGCTCCCCGCGCCATCTGTCCGGCGGCCAATTCATTGGAGGGCATGAAAGAAACGCCATGACGAACCCGACCGACGCTGCTCCTGAAACCCGTTCCTTCGAAGCTGACGTAGCCAAATTGCTGCACCTGATGGTGCACTCGGTCTATTCGGACAAGGATGTGTTCCTGCGCGAACTCATCTCCAACGCCGCCGACGCCTGCGAAAAGCTGCGCTATGAAAGCCTGAGCAATCCCGCGCTCGCCGCTGGCGGCAGCCCGCAAGTGACGGTCACACTCGACCCCGACGCCCGCCAGATCGCGATCGAGGATAATGGCATCGGTATGAGCGAGGCCGAGCTTGTCGAAGCGCTCGGCACGATCGCGCGCTCCGGAACAAAGGCATTCATGGAACGCGTCGCCAGCGCCAAGGACGCGGAAGGCACGCAGCTGATCGGCCAATTCGGCGTCGGCTTCTATTCCGCCTTCATGGTCGCCGATCGCGTCGACGTCCTGTCCCGCCGCGCAGGCTCGGACCAGGCGGCGCGCTGGTCATCGAATGGCCTTGGCACCTATACCGTCCAGCCCGCCGAAACAGCCGAAGCGCCGGACCACGGCACCCGCGTCATCCTGCATCTTAAGGAAGACGCCGCGTCCTACACCGAACGCTATCGCGTCCAGCAGATCATCAAGGATCAGTCCGGCCATGTGCCCGTGCCGATCTTCCTCAAGGAAAAGCCCGATGCCGAACCCGAGCAGATCGCGGATGGCGCGGCGCTCTGGACGAAGCCCAAGAGCGAGATCAGCGCGGAGGAATATACCGACTTCTACCGCAGCGTCGCTGGTCAGTTCGACCAGCCCGCGCTGACGCTGCACTATCGGGCCGAGGGTCTGCATGAATATTCCGTGCTGGCCTTCATCCCCGAAATGAAGCCGTTCGACCTGTTCGATCCCGATCGCACCGGCCGCATGAAGCTCTACGTCCGCCGCGTCTTCATCACCGACGAGGCCGAGATATTGCCGCGCTACCTGCGCTTCGTACGCGGCCTGGTGGACTCCAGCGACCTGCCGCTCAACGTGTCGCGCGAAATGATCCAGCAAAGCCCCGTTCTGGCGGCGATCCAGAAAGGCGTCAGCAACCGCATCCTCACCGAACTTGAAAAGCTCTCCGCCAATGATGGCGAAGCCTATATCAAATTCTGGGACAATTTCGGCGCGGTGCTGAAAGAAGGGCTGTACGAGGACTTCGCCCGCCGCGAGCAGTTGCTCGGCCTGGCCCGCTTCAAATCCACTGCTTCGACCGATAGCTGGCGCTCTCTGAAGGATTATGCCGAGGGCATGAAGGAGAACCAGACGGCGATCTACTACGCCACCGGCTCTGATCTCGACCGCCTTGCGTCCTCGCCGCAGCTCGAAGGCTTCCGCGCGCGCGGCATTGAGGTGCTGCTGCTTACTGATCAGGTGGACAGCTTCTGGGTCACCGCTGGCGTCGATTATGATGGCAAGCCCTTCAAATCAGTGACGCAGGGCCTTGCCGACCTCAGCCTCGTGCCTCTGACCGAGGGCGAGACGGCCGCGCCCGCTGCGTCGGAGGAAGTCAGCAGCTTCATCGACTTCGCCAAGGATTTGTTGAAGGATCAGCTGTCCGACGTCCGCGTGTCCGAGCGGCTGACCGAAAGCCCGGTCTGCCTCGTCGCGGCCGAACATGGCATGGATCGCCAGCTGGAAAAGCTGCTGGCGGCCGCCGGTCGCGGCGGCGGGGCTTCGGCTCCTGTGCTAGAACTCAACCCGCGCCACAGCCTGATCGTCCGGCTGAGCAACCTCCAGGACGATAATAGCCTGCGCGAAGATGCCGCCTGGCTGCTATTGGACGAGGCCCGGATTGCCGATGGCGAATTGCCCACCGATCCGCGCGCCTTTGCCGAACGGCTCGGTCGGGTCATGGCGAAGGCTGTGGGCTAAGCGCCGTGGATCAGATCGGCCTTACCCCCTGAAGCCGTTCGCCCTGAGCTTGTCGAAGGGCTCTTCTTTCTCCCAAAGAAGTGAAGCGCTTCGACAGGCTCAGCCCGAACGGATTGTGCATTAAGATTCAACACACTCTGCTTTGGTCGCGGTCGGCTGGCCCGGCCTCATCCACCGGGCCAGTGTATATCAGCCGAGCGTCACGAAGATTTCCGCCTCGATCAGCCACTCGTCCCGAAGCTTGCGCCATTTCGCACTGTAGATGCCGGACGCGGTCGGCTCCTGCGCGTCCGCTGCCACACCCTTCCATTCGCCCTGTTCCATCGCGATCGGTTCGATCGGCGAGATGGTGATGCTAGTGGGCATCCGGACATAGATGGTGCGCTCGGCCGACGCGAACTCGCGCTTCCATGCCATCAGCTGCGCCTTCCGGCCGCTGATCACCCCGCTGTCACTGCCGGTCACCAGTATCGCGGCGGGTGACAGCAGGGGGCCTATCGCGCTCAGGTCCATCTCCGCCAACGCCCGGTTGAATGCCGCCCGCCGCATTCGGATCGCAAGGTCACAGGATTGGGTCACTCTTCTATTCCGATCAGCAGTGGCTGTGTCAGCCGCCTATGATCCAGCCCCGTAGCCGCTGCAAGGAAGCAGCATTGGAGTAAACCCGGCCAACACCCACCCCGATGGCACCGACACATCCCTGCGCCTCACGACGCGCCCGGTCGTTAAGCCATTGCAATGAAGATGCAACCGCCGGGATATTGCGGCGTTATAGCTTCATGATTTTGCGGTGCGGTGCGTCTGATCCTGCCTCGGCAGGCGATGGATTTTGTGACTTGATCGATATGCTGACGGCCGTGCTGACGGAGGCATGGTTGAATGACAGGAATTTTTGATCGCGTTTCGACGGGCAATTCAGGGCTCGATCTGGTGCTGGGGGGAGGTCTGCCTGCCCAAAGACTGTATCTTCTCGAAGGCGCTCCCGGATCAGGAAAGACGACGCTCGCGCTGCAATTCCTGCTCGAAGGCGTGGCGGCGGGCGAGCCAGTCCTCTACGTGACGCTGTCGGAAACCAGCGAAGAATTATCGGTCGTCGCTGCCTCGCACGGCTGGGACCTGAACAACGTCAACCTCTTCGAACTTGCTTCTGCCGATTCAGTGCTGGGCATAGGACGGGACCAATCGATCCTGCACAGCTGGGAAATGGAACTGGGCGGCACCATCGAACTGATCCGGGAAGAGGTGCAACGGTTGAAACCCCGTCGCATCGTGTTCGACAGCCTGTCCGAATTGCGGCTTCTGGCGCAGGACCCGCTCCGCTACCGGCGCCAGCTTCTGTTCCTCAAACAATTCTTCGCGCAGATCGACACCACGGTTCTGCTCGTGGACGACCTGACGGGCGGCGCGGGTATCCGCGACAATCACCTGCACAGCCTTTGCCATGGAGTGATAACGCTCGAGCGGCTGACGCTCGATTTCGGCGCGGCGCGGCGGCGCATGCAAATCCAGAAGATGCGCGGCGTCGATTTTGTCGCCGGTTATCACGACATGATCATCCGGAAGGGCGGCATCGACATATTCCCCCGCCTCATCGCTTCGGACCATCACGCGCCGTTCGTCGGCGAACCGATTGCCAGCAAGGTTCCGGAGCTCGACGCCATTCTGGACGGCGGCCCCCAACGCGGTACCAGCACGCTCATCACTGGTCCTGCGGGCGCGGGCAAAACGACGCTGGCCCTGCAATATGTCATCGCCGCCTGCGAACGCGGCGAAAATGCGGTGATATACGAATTTGATGAGCGGATCGGCACGCTCATTACCAGAGCGCGATTGTTCGGAACGGATCTACAGGCTTTGATGGACGACGGCCGTCTTGTCATCCGCCAGATCGATCCGGCAGAGGTCGCGCCCGGCGAATTCGCCGCCATGGTCAGGCAGGAAGTGGAGGAGCGAAATTCACGCATCATCCTGATCGACAGCCTCAACGGCTATCTGGCCGCCATGCCTCAGGAACAGCAGCTGATCCTGCAATTGCACGAACTTCTGTCTTACCTCAGCCACCGGGGCGTCGTGACCTTGCTTGTCAATCCACAGCAGGGGTTCTTCGGGTCGATGCGAACCGATGAGCTGAATGTGTCCTACATCGCGGACATCGTCATCCTACTGCGCTTTTTCGAGGCAGAGGGGCGCATCCGGAAGGCATTGTCGGTCATCAAGCACCGCAGCGGCGCGCATGAAGACTCCATCCGCGAATTCAGGATCGACGCCCATGGCGTTCGCGTCGGCGCGCCGCTCTCCGATTTCAGGGGCGTGTTGACCGGAACGCCGGAATATCTGGGAGCCTCTACACCACTGATGGAGGATCGCGACGGCCGTGCATAAGGCCGCGACATCCTTAACCCTCCGGGTCATCGTCAGCGCACCCTATGGCAGCGACGCCGACAGCGTGACGCGGCTGCTGCGGGGGGAGGGGCATCGGGTCCAAATCTGCCCCACCTTGACGGAGGTGGCCGACGCGATCGATGAGCAGACGGGCGTCGCGCTGGTCACGGAAGAAGCGTTGTTCACTGACCTTGGCCCCCTGCACCGCGCGCTGGATGCGCAGCCTGCATGGTCGGATGTTCCCTTCATACTGCTCGCCGGACGGCAGGCGGGCCGTTTTGCTTCCAGCGAGGCCATCAGACGCCGACTGCCCGATAACGCGCTCAGCGTCATCCTGCTGGAACGCCCGGTCAGCGGGGAATCACTGATCAGCGCTGTCGCGTCGGGCATAAGGGCCCGGCAGAAACAATTGCAGATCCGCGACCAGTTCGCGGCCATCGATGCAGAACGCGGCCGCCTAAATACATTGCTCGAAAATCTTCCGGTCGGCGTCGCGTTCATAAACACCGACGGCAGCACACTGCTTTCCAACCCCGCATTCCGCCGCTTCCTGCCCAGCGGAGACATCCCCGCCCGGCTGCCTGACGGGGAGGACCGGTGGGAAGGCTATGAAGAGGATGGAAGCCGTATCACGCGGGATCGCTTCGCGACGATGCGCGCTCTGAAGGGCGAACAGGTGCGGGGGATCGAGTTTCTGCATCACCCGACAGAAGGTCCTTCGGTCTGGACCCGGGTAAGCGGCGTGCCGTTGCTCGACCCCGGCAGCTCACGGGTCACCGGCTCGATTTCAGTGATTGTCGATCTAGACGAGCAGAAGAGGAGCCAGCAGGCGCTCGCGGAGGCGGCCCAGCGGCTGGAGCAGGAGGTTGATGCCCGCACGCGCGAATTGCGGGAGGCGCTGCTGCGATTGGAAGCCGAGGCGGAAGAACGCGCCCGGGCCGAGGAAGCGTTGCGCCAGGCGCAGAAGATGGAGGCGGTCGGTCAATTGACCGGCGGGATCGCGCATGACTTCAACAATATGCTGACGGGCATCATTGGAGCCATCGACATCCTGAAGCGTCGGATTTCCAGTGGCCGACTGGACGACCTTGATCGCTTCATGGATGCCGCCAGCACGTCGGCGCAGCGCGCGGCGGCGCTGACGTCCCGATTACTCGCCTTTTCCCGGCGGCAATCGCTCGACAGCCGCCCCACCGACGTCTGCAAGCTCATTCATTCGCTGGAGGACCTGCTCCGCCGCACCATGAATGAATCGATCGAGGTGGAAATCCTTTCCTCCCCCCCGTTGCCGACGGCGCTGGTGGACGCCAATCAGCTGGAAAGCGCGATCATCAACCTTGCGATCAATGCCCGCGACGCGATGCCTGACGGCGGCCGACTGACGCTGTCATGTGAAGAGGTGGAGCTGGATGCGGAGTGTTGCGCGCGCAATCCAGGCATCACGCCGGGCCGCTATATCATGGTTGGGGTGTCTGACACCGGCGTCGGCATCGATGACGACACACTGGACAAGGTGTTCGATCCCTTCTTCACGACCAAACCGATCGGGCAGGGCACGGGTCTCGGCCTGTCGATGGTCTATGGTTTCGCCAAGCAGTCGAATGGCTTGGTGCGCATCAATTCGACGGTGGGCGAAGGGACGGTGGTCAGGATATTCCTGCCGGTCGCGGAACAACAAGTTGAAACCGAATCCGTCGAACATGCTGCCATTCATCATGGCGACGGCCAGTCGGTGCTACTGGTCGAGGATGATGACTCCGTCCGGCTCCTCGTGCGCGATGTGCTTGAGGAATTGGGCTACAAGGCGACCGAGGCCGCCGACGGACAGCAGGCGGTGCGCATATTGGAGTCCGGGCGGCGTTTCGACCTTCTGATCTCCGATGTTGGCTTGCCGGGAATGAACGGGCGGCAATTGGCGGAAATCGCGCGAGCGCATTTGCCTGACCTGCCCATCCTGTTTGTGACGGGCTATGCGGAAGGGGCCGCCGTGCGGGGCGGCTTCCTATCCAACAACATGCAGATGATCACCAAGCCATTTCAGATCGAAATGCTCTCCGCTCGCATCCGCGAAATGCTGGAAAGCTAGCCCGTCAACTCCGGGAATGCCCCGTCTGCGACTAATGAGCGGCCGGGACGTCTACCTGATCGGGGCAGGGCTTTGTAGAAGCAGGCATGTCGGCTATCGGCGGGAAAAATCGCCGATTCAAGGCAATCCGCCCGTCTTGTGTTACGGGGCAGTGGCGGGTCGATGCGGTTCATGGCACGTCAGCGGTTTCGACCGATATAGTCGGCTACCGCATTAACGCTATGGCCGACCTTTTCCACCGCTTCCTCCAATTGGCGCCGAGATGTCTGAAAACGCTGAGACCAATATTGCACCTCCATATCCTCCTTCAGCGACACATGTTTCAGGTCGCGGGGAACGGGCGGGGATGTGCTCTCGACTTGAGGTTGCGGACCTATCGTGGACATGGCGATCTATTTTCCTAACGAGAGCTGCGGCTTTCGAACGCGCGGTGGTGTTCCGAAAGCCTGGCCTCGGTGCAGCTATTGGCGCTGGTGCTCTACTCTCTCTGGTAAGAGCGAGCGCGGCAGGATGATGTTCCAGTACCACTGGTAAAGTCCATAACCTGCATTATGCGGCAGGGATTCATCGCGGCTGAGGACAAGTCGGCGGCGGGGCTCCCCTTGGGTCAACAAAAGGAGCAGGCGCCCGATTTATGACGCAAGAAAAGGCGACGCTGCCGCTTCTAAGTATGTTTCCCCATACCTGCTATAGATGACGCGCCTTAACCTGATGCCTTTGTCGAGGAGGCTATGATGAAGAATATTCTTCTCCTGGTACATGATGATGAGGGTCAGGAAGCTCGACTGCAAGCGGCACTGGATTTGACCCGTGCCCTCGGCGGCCATCTTCAGTGCATCGATGTCACGCCATTTCCGGTTATAGCCGGCGATCTTTATGCAGGTTTTGGCGAAACCGCTGTCATGCTTGATGAGCGCCAGAGCGAAGCCCGGAACAAGACAAAGATCAACGCTCGCCTCGCCAAAGAGGATGTGAGTTGGGACTGGGTCGACATCACAGGGGAGATAGCAAGCTGCCTCCTGAAGGAGGCCGCGCTTGCGGACATCGTCGTCCTCAACCGGCAATTGGACAGCTATCCCCTTCCAGACATGCGGACGATCGTCGGTCAGGTGCTGATGCACGCCCGGGTTCCGGTGTTAGCCGCGCCACAGGAGGTCAATGGCTTCAGCATCAAACGGGCATTGCTGGCCTGGGATGGCCATCCTTCATGCATCGCAACGATGCGAGCCTGCACGCCTTTGCTTGCGCTGGCGGAGGAAGTCGAAGTGCTGACCATAAAGGACGGCTCAATTCAGGCTGAACCCAGTGACGCTGCCCGATATCTCTCGCGTCACAATGTGCACGCGAGCATTCGGGTTCTCAACGATCGCCTTCATCCTGCGGACGCGATAATCGAGGAGGAGGCCGAGCAATGGATGGCGGATTATATTATCATGGGCGCCTACGGCCGCGGAAGGATCATGGAAACATTCGGCGGCGTGACACGGCGTCTGCTTACCCGCAGTAAACGGCCTTTGATACTCGGCCACTGAGCTGGTGCCAGCGCCCCATCCTATGTTGCGCGTGGCGTGAAAGTCAGCCGATCGCGATCCAGGCGGCAAGGCTCGCCGCCGCCGCTGCAAGAGCGACGAACAGCGGTATTGCGGCTCTCAAGCCGCCGTGGCCCCAACCGATGCCCACCGTCATGACGGCTTTGGCCAAAGTGTTGGCCAGAACCGCGCCGCCCAGTACGAAGCCAGCGGTTTGATCGTCGATCGCATGTTGGGGGAGCCCCGCCATCGTCATCACGGCTGCATCGACGTCCGATATGCCGGTGAGGGTGAGGACTACCGCCATGCCCTGCTGCCCAAAATGTTCCAATGCCCAACGCGCGGCGAGCGACAATCCCGCGACGAGGGCAGCCAGCAGGAGCGCGGGGGTAAAGCCCAGGGGATTGGCGACTGCGGCTCCGTTGCCGCCCTTGCCGTGGGCACGCCATGCGGTCAGGGCGAAGGCGACAGCTACAAGCGCTGCCGGAGCCATTGTCAGTGCCAGAGACGGCAGCGCGCGGGGAACGAGGACAAGCGCCACCAACTGCACCCTGACGAACATCACGATTGATGCGACCGCAATGCCTGCCGTCAGCAATCCTCGGCCATCGGGTTCGTCGCGGAGCCGCCTGGCATAATCGGCGGTGACGGCGGTGGACGACACGATGGCCCCGGTAAGCGCGACCAGCAACACGCCGCGATCGCGGCCGAAGCGCCTGGAGATAGCATAACCGGCGAAGGATAGTCCCATCACGAAGACGACCACCATCCAGATCTTCCTGGGGTTCCAGGCGTCGTAAGGGCCATAGGAGGCATCTGGCAGTAGCGGCAGGATGACAAGAGACACCAGCAGGAAGCGGGACACACCCTCAATCTCGCTCTCATCCATTCCCCGAAGCAAAGCGTGCATCGATTGCCGTGAGCTCAAGATCGCAAAGATCGCCGCACCTGTGGCCAGGCCCAGGGCAGGGGAGAGGCGCGTGGCGCAGAAACCGGCACCGAAGGTCAGCAGGCCCGCCAGCGTTGTGGTTGCGGACAGATGATCCTGATCGGCGCTTCGGCTGTAGCCGACCGTCAGCACGGCCGCGACGCCCAGGCCCAGGGCAGCGGCGACCATGTCGGGGGCAAGGCCGCCGAGCCCCCCAAGCAACCCGATCAGCCCGAAGGTGCGAAAGCCCGCGACCCGTCGACCCTTGCCGAAGTTCCGCTGTGTCCAGCCGCGCTCCATCCCTACAAGCAGGCCCACTGCGATCGATGCGATCAGGGAAAGATAGGGGTGAGCGATATTGAACATGGGTTTAGCCAGCCTAAGCGCATCGGAGCAGATCGCGATAGGTATAAGTCGCAGTCAGACCGTCTTCATCTTCACCGGAATTTTGAGATAGCGAACGCCGTTGCTTTCCGCTTCGGGGAAATGACCTGCGCGGATATTGACCTGAATCGAAGGCAATAACAGCCGAGGCACGGGCAGCGTCGCATCACGGGCTTCGCGCATGGCGACGAAACTGTCTTCATCCACTCCGTCATGGATATGGACGCTTGCGCGCCGCTCTTCACCGACAGTCGTTTCCCAACGATAGTCATCGCGACCGGGCGCCTTATAGTCGTGACACAGAAACAGGCGGGTCTCATCGGGCAGGCTCAGCAGCCGGCGGATGGAACGGTAAAGAATGCGAGCGTCGCCACCGGGGAAATCCGCCCGCGCCGTGCCATAGTCAGGCATGAACAATGTGTCGCCGACAAAGGCCGCATCGCCGACCAGATAAGCGATGTCCGCAGGTGTATGCCCCGGAACATGCATGACGGTGAAGCGCAGCATGCCCACTGAAAACTGTTCGCCATCTCGAAACAACCGGTCGAAATCTGAACCATCGATCCGCATGTCGTTGAGTCCGAAGACGGGACGGAAGATTTTCTGCACGTCGCAAATATGCTCGCCAATGCCGATCGGCGCGCCGGTCCTGCCCTTGATAAAGGGTGCTGCGGACAGATGATCGGCATGGGCGTGCGTCTCCAGCACCATAGTGATCCGCCAACCCTGCTTTTCCGCAAAGGCCAGCAGCCGCTCGGCTGAGCGCGTATCGACCTCACCGCTGGCAATGTCGAAATCCATCACCGGGTCGATGACTGCCGCCTCCCGGGTTTCGGGGTCAGCGACCAGATAGCTCACCGTATAGGTCGCCTCGTCGAAAAAGGCTTCGATCAGGGGCTTTGTGTCCATGTCGTCCTCCATTGCTCCTTGACAATATATTACATATATCTAAATTAGCAATATCTAATGGAGTGCATGATGATCCGTCCGTTGATGAACCTCGCCACCTTCGAAAAGAAGGCGGGCGAAGTCTCGAACCTGCTGAAAGCGATGGGCAACGTCCGGCGCCTGATGGTGCTGTGCAAGCTGGTCGAACATGGCGAAATGACCGTGGGCGACCTCGCGCAAGAGGTGGGTTTGTCGCAATCCGCCTTGTCGCAGCATCTCGCCAGGATGCGGGAGGAGGGGCTGGTCGCTTTTCGACGGGAGAGCCAGACGCTCTGGTATCGCATCGCCGATGGGCGGACGGAACAATTGCTCGCCAGTCTCTACACCATTTTCTGCAAGGAATGATCCGATGCCGATCACAACCATTACCCCGCACGACGCGGATAAAGCCGTGGCCAAGGGCGCCACGCTCGTCGATATCCGTGGACCTGACGAACATGCCCGCGAGCATATTCCGGGGGCGATCCATGTCCCGCTCGATCGTCTGGCGGAACTGCCACAGGTGGCCGGGCCAATCATCTTTCACTGCAAGTCAGGCATGCGAACGCAAGCCAATGAGGCGGCGTTGCGGGCGGCGGCGGGCTTCACGCCCTGCCATATACTTCAGGGCGGTCTGGACGGCTGGCGCGCGGCGGGATTGCCGACGCGCCTCGATCGGGCACAGCCGTTGGAGATCATGCGGCAGGTGCAACTGGTGGCCGGTGGTCTTGTGCTGCTGGGCGTCCTGCTCGGCTTCCTCGTCGCTCCTGCCTTTTTCGGCCTGTCGGCCTTTGTGGGCGCGGGGTTGATGATGGCGGGGGCGACCGGCTGGTGCGGCATGGCGAAGCTGTTGCAGGCGATGCCATGGAATCGCCGCGCTCTCGGCGCGTAGGCTGATCATGTCTCCGGCCATGATCGTTGCGGCTCTGGCTTCGGGCGGCCTGATCGGGACTGTGTTGGGTCTGGTCGGGGGCGGCGGCTCAATCCTTGCCGTGCCGCTGCTGGTCTATGTGGTGGGCGTGGGGTCTGCTCATGCCGCCATCGGGACGGCAGCGGTCGCCGTGGCCGCCAATGCGGCTTTCAGCCTGATCGGCCATGCCCGCGCCGGTACGGTGAAATGGCCATGCGCCCTCGTTTTCGCGGGAGCTGGCGTCACTGGCGCGGCGATCGGCGCGGAAATCGGCAAGGCTGTAGACGGCCAGCGATTGCTGATGCTGTTTGGCTTGCTGATGATCGGCGTGGGCCTTTCCATGCTACGGACGAAGCGCGCCGCCGACGCGCCCGATGTACGGCTGTCGCGAGCAACCGCTGGTCGATTGTTGCCACGCCTCGTTCCGATCGGCCTTGGAGTGGGATTGGCCGCTGGTTTTTTCGGGATCGGCGGCGGCTTCCTGATCGTGCCGGGGCTGATGATGGCGACTGCCATGCCACTCAAAAATGCAGTGGGAACGTCGCTCGTCGTCGTCACGGCGCTGGGTCTCACCACTGCGTCTTCCTATGCGCTGTCGGGCTTTGTCGATTGGTCACTCGTGGGGGTATTGATCGCGGGCGGTGTCGGTGGGGCGGCTATAGGTATCGCCCTCGGCCGAAAGATGGCGGCGCGCAAAGGGCTGCTGGAGCGGTTGTTCGCCGTCACGGTGATCGCCGTGGGCGCATATGTCGCGCTGCGCGGCGTCTAAGCTTCCTTTCATCGCGGTCGAACGTCGGTTCTGCTGGTTCGGTCGTCCAGGATGACGACGGGGTGAACGGTTCAACTAAGTGGGGCAAGACCCATCTGCTCTGGCTTGATTGCGCTTGCGTCCGCACATGAGGAAGTGGCAGCCCATCTTCTCGTCCGAAGGCAGCGCGGGCTTGTGTTGGCCCGGAGGCTTCCAACCGAGAGGGGGGCGGCCGCAGAAATAGGGCGAACGCGCCGCAAAGTGGGGCACCTGTCCGGCCGAGAGGTTGACGAAGGCGAGGCTTGCCAGCGCCAGCGCACTAAACCGCATGGCTGAACCGCTTTTCCGCTGGTTGCAGATAGCTGTCGAATGCGGCGGCTATGCTGCGGGCGTAGGGGAGCGCGCCGGGTGTCAGTTGCACTCGGCCTTCGCTCAATCGCAATAGGCCAAGTCGCTCGAAGCGCGACAGGTCCGGCAGGGGCAGGGAAGTGCCCACATGCGCTTCGCCCCGGCAGAGGATCGCCTCGATGATCCGGCCACGACGCCGGTCATCGCCCGTGCGCAGCGTGCCGCGAGTGGCGGAAAGCTCGCCGCGCTCCACGCGTTCGCGCCAAGGTCCGGCCTGCTTCTCATTCTGGACGATGAGGTCCGGGAATTGGCTGATCGCACTGGCGCCCAGACCCAAAAGGATATCGGCAGGATCATCGGTAAAGCCCTGGAAGTTGCGGCGCAGCCGTCCGTCACGTGCTGCTATTGCCAGGCCGTCCTGCGGCAGGGCGAAATGGTCGAAGCCGATCGCCGCATAACCAGCGGCGGTTAACATGCGAAAGCCTTGTGCGGCCATGTCGAAGCGCGCGGCGAGATCGGGCAGATTGCTGCCGTCGATGCGGCGCTGGCGAGGCAAGAGTTGCGGCATATGGGCATAGCCGAACAGGGCGACACGGGCGGGTTGCATCGCGATGCTTGCTTCCAAAGTCGCCGCAAGATCGTCGAGGCTTTGGCCGGGTAGGCCGTACATGAGGTCGAAACCGATCGCGATCCCGGCTGCGCGGAGTTGATCGACGGCTCGCTCCACCATGTCGAGCGGCTGAATGCGGCCGATGGCGGCCTGAACATGCGGGGTGAAGGTCTGTACGCCAAGGTTGACGCGGCTGACGCCCATGGCCGCCATGGTGGAAATCCAGGTGGCGTCGAGGCGGCGCGGGTCGAGTTCGACCGAGATTTCGGCGTGACGCGCATCGAAACAGAGCAGCAATTGCTGAAGCAGGCGGACGAAATCGACGAGCGGCAGCGAATTGGGACTACCGCCGCCGAAGGCGATCCGCGCGACGCGTCCGCGTCTGCGCAAGCGCCCCGCGATGGAAGCCATCTCTCGTTCCAGCGCCTCCACATAAGCGGTCAGCCGCTGGGCGCGATTGGCCGCCCCTGTATTGCAGCCGCAATACCAGCATATGTCGTGGCAATAGGGGATATGGACATAGAGGGAGAGGGGCGCGTCCGTTTCCACCCCGTCCAGCCGGGCTGCAAGATCATCCGCGCCCACATCGGCGGTGAACTGCGCGGCGGTGGGATAGCTGGTGTAGCGCGGCACCGGCTGGGCCAGCAGGTCAGGATAGTAGGTCCACATGGCTGAACCGGATCGCATGGGATAGCGCGCACAGCATTGAGCCAGGTCAAATTGCCGCTTGCGCCGGATCAATGCCGGGCGTGCGGCGCCGGGGCAAAGCCATGTCACCGACAACAGGGACGGAGACTTTGGAAATGCACATCAAGACTATCTTATTTGGAGCAGCGGCTGGTTGCGCCGCCATGTCCGCACCCGCGCAGGCTGCGCAAGGCGACGTGCTGGTGCGGCTGCGCGCCATCATGGTTGCGCCCAATGAACGAAGCGGGAGCGTGCTGCCCGCCTTTCCGGGCGAAAAGGTGAAAGTCGATAACAGCGTGATGCCGGAGATCGACGTGACCTATATGGCGACCGACCATGTAGGCTTTGAGCTGATCGCCGCCACGACCAAGCACAGCGCCAGCGGACGCACTGGAACGACCGGGGCGATCGGCCGTTTGGCATCCACTTGGGTGCTGCCGCCGACGCTGACGGCGCAATATCATTTCCTGCCGGAAGCCAAGATCCGGCCCTATGTCGGGGCGGGGGTCAATTATACGCTGTTCTACAATGAAAAGGCGTCGAACGCGCTGGAGGGTGCGGTGGGCGCGACCAGGGTGCACATGTCGGACAGCTTCGGATGGGCGGCGCAGGCCGGAGTTGATGTCGATTTGACGGACAGCATCTTCCTGAACCTGGATGTCAAATATATCGATATCGATACCACGGCTCGGCTCTCGACCACGGCGGCGGGCGTGCAGAAGGTGCGCGTGCATCTCGATCCGCTGGTCTTTGGCGCGGGTGTGGGCATAAAGTTCTGAAACCCTATGCCGCGGCGAGCGCCTTCACCACGAAGGGCAGGCGCTCGCCATCCGGTTCGGTCAGCGTCAGATAGCTGCCGGGCTGAATCGCATGCGCGTCCAGGCGGAAGAGTCGCTCGTCATCCTCCTCACCCGGCTCATAGGACAGCGCCCAGCCGTTGGAAGTCCGTAGCAGCCAGCCATGCCGGTCGGGTTCATTCGGCCAGAAGCGCCGGACGGTGGCGAGTTCGGGTTTATGCCGATATTCCTGCTCGTCGATCAGCCCGTCCTGGCCCAGCGGCAGGCGCATGACATAGCTGCGAGCTGCCGATCCGTTCGGAAAAGCAGGTGTGCGTGCGAGTTCGAGGCGTATCGTTGTCCATGTCATACCACCCAGATCGGGTTTTCGGGGGACAAAGACTATAAGGACTATCCCGGATGGCGGCGGAGGCCGTCAGATCCTAGCCAGCAAGGACAAGTTACGGTTCCTCGGCAGGAGATGTGAGATGAAATCGATACTGCTTCATATCCATGACGATCGAGGCGCGGAAAGCCGCCTGCAAGCGGCGTGCGACATCGCGCGCGCGACGGGGGCGCACATTCGTTGCGTTCAGGTGACGCAAATGCCCGATATGGTGGCCGCGGACATGTATGGCGGCGCGGCGCTGGCGCCTTCCATCATCAACGAACTGCGTGAAATTGATGAGCGAATCAAGGCGCGCACCGAGGAAAGGCTTCGCGCGGAAGGTGTGAGTTGGGATTGGCGGCAACTCGATGGCGATATCCTTCATGGCCTACTGGCCGCCTCGACATTGACCGATGTCATCGTCGTGACCCTGCCTGAAGGGCCGCGCAGGGTACTCACCGATCCACCGCCGATCGCCGCCGAACTGGCCCTGTCAGGGCCGGTGCCGGTGATGGCCGTCCCGCAATCGGCGAAATCGCTGACGGTAACGGGACGGGCGCTAGTCGCCTGGGATGGATCCCAGGAAGCATCGGCGGCACTGCGGGGCGCGGTGCCGCTGCTGAAGCTCGCGCAGGATGTGCACATCGTGACTGTGGAGGAAGCGAACAAAAATGCCTTCCCCGCGACTGATGCCCCAGAATATCTTGCCCGCCATGGAATCAAAGCGGAAGTCCATAGCTGGCCACGGGACGGCCGAGCTGTGGAGGATGCCCTGATGGCTGCCGTCGAAGCGCTGAAGCCCGACTGGATGGTGATGGGCGCCTATGGTCACAGCCGGTTGCGCCAGTTCGTGTTCGGCGGCGTGACCCGAACGATGCTGCGCGACGGACGCGTGCCTGTCTTGCTGGCGCACTGAAGACGGGGCATTGTAACCCGATGGCGGTGGCGGACGACGATGACACGGAAGGCTTGAGCGAGCGCGAGCATAGCCTGGAACAGGCGCTGCTGGGGTCGATCCTCGCGACGGTGCCCGACGCGCTGATCGTCATCGACATGGCCGGGCGGATCGTGTCGTTCAGCGCGGCGGCGCAGCGCATGTTCCAATATGCCGAAACGGACGTACTGGGCGAAAATATCTCCATGTTGATGCCGTCGCCGGATCGGGAACGGCATGACGGCTATATCGACCATTATCTCAGTACCGGCGAAAAACGGATCATCGGCATCGGCCGCCTGACCAGCGCGCGACGGCGGGATGGATCGACCTTTCCGATCGAATTGTCGGTGGGGGAGGTGCATGACCGGGGACAGCGGCTGTTCACCGGCTTCATCCGCGACCTTACCGAACGGCAGCAGGCCGAGCGGCGCGTCGCCGACCTTCAGGCGGAACTGTCGCATGCCAGCCGGGTGACGGCTATGGGGACGCTGGCGTCCGCGCTGGCGCATGAGTTGAACCAACCGTTGACGGCGATCGCCAACTATCTGGAGGCCGGGCGCGACCTGCTGGACGCCGATGGGCCGGTGGATCGCGAGATGCTGCGCGAGGCGATGGACGAAAGCGCACGCCAGGCGCTGCGCGCGGGCGAGATCATCCGGTCGCTGCGCGAGTTCATCAAGCGCGGCGAGACGATGCGCCAGCCTGAATCGCTGCGCGAGTTGCTGGCCGAAGGGGCGGCGCTCGCTTTTATCGGCATGGACAGTCGGGGCATCGACATGGACATCAGCGTCGATCGGCGCGTGAATAATGTGCTGGTCAACCGCGTGCAGTTGCAGCAGGTGATCATCAACCTCATCAAGAATGCGGTGGAGGCGATGGCGAGCAGCCCCGCGCGCATCCTGCGCCTGTCGGCGGTCCCCGCCGAGGATGGGCGGGTGGAGGTGATCGTCGCGGACAGCGGAATGGGTCTGGACCCCGACATGTCACGCACGCTCTTCAACCCTTTCACCACCACCAAGCCGTCCGGCATGGGCGTCGGCCTGTCGATCAGCCAGACCATCGTCGAAGGGCAGGGCGGGCGCATCTGGGCGCAGCCGTCACAATGGGGCGGCACGGCCCTTCACTTCACCCTGGACAGCGCGGACTGAAAGCATGAGCGAACCTTTCCCCATCTATGTCGTCGATGATGACGAGGCGATCCGCCGGTCGCTGTCCTTCCTGCTGAAGACCAGCGGCTATGCGGTGCGGCTGTTCGAGGGCGGCACGGCGTTTCTGAAGGAAGCGGCGGGACTGGAACCGGGATGCGTGCTGCTGGACGTGCGCATGCCCGACATTGACGGGCTGGAGGTGCAGCGGGAGTTGCGCGCGCGCGGCATCATGCTGCCCGTGGTGATCATGACGGGCCATGGCGACATCGACATGGCGGTCGCGGCGATGAAGGCGGGGGCGAGCGACTTCATTGAAAAGCCGTTCGAGAAGGCAGCGCTGCTGGGATGCGTCGAGGCAGCACGGCTGCTGTCGGCGGCCGATCGTGGGGCCGGAGCGCGGGCGGAGGATGCAAGGGCGCGGCTGAATGTTCTGACCGATCGGGAGCGCGATGTGCTTGACGGGTTGGTCGAAGGACTGCCCAACAAGACGATCGCCTTCGACCTGGGGATCAGTCCGCGAACGGTGGAGATTCATCGCGCCAACCTGATGCAAAAGCTGGAGGTGAAGAGCCTGGCCGAAGCGCTGCGGATCGCCTTTCATGCGGGGGTGGGGTGAGGGTATAGCTGTCGTCACCCCGGGCTTGACCCGGGGTCCCGCTACCTTCAGGCGAGCAGTTCGAACATGTCCCCCCAGTTCGGATTGGCGCGCTCGATAAGCGCGAATTTCCACTGACGTTGCCAGCGCTTCAGGCGCTTCTCATGCTCTATGCATGCCGAGATGTCATCGCTCCGTTCGGCCCAGACCAGTCGGTACAAGCGATAGCGCGCGCAGAAATCGGACCCGGTGCCGGTTTTATGCTGGTGGATGCGGGCGGAAAGGTCTGACGTCACGCCCACATACATCGTTCCGCGATATCGATCGCTCATGATGTAAACCCAACCGCCTTCTCGTGCGCGCTCCATGGTTTTGGCATTGAAGAAGCGGGACCCCGGGTCAAGCCCGGGGTGACGGAGGAGGGGATCGCTAGGGAGATTTACGGATAGGTCTGAAACCCGCATGGCGGCATGCAGCGGGCATGGATATGCAATTTGATCTGGCGCAAAAGGCGCCCGGCGGTGCCGCAATGGCGGCGGTGATGACCCCGGCTGCCGGAGGCTGCGGTGCAGGATATTGCGATCGGTGCGAGGTGCGCGATCAGGCGATCTGCGCCGATCTGGACCCGCAGGAGCGCGCGGCGCTCAACCGGATCGGGCGACGGGTGACGTTGCAGGCCGGGCAGACTGTAATGTGGGAGGGCGATGACAGCATGGTCGTTGCCAATGTGATTGAAGGCACTCTGAAGCTGGCCACATCGACCGGCGACGGGCGCGAACAGATTGTCGGCGTGGTCTATGCATCGGATTTCATCGGGCGGCCCTTCGGCGCGCGCACGCCGCATAGCGTAACGGCGCTCACCGACGCGCGGCTGTGCCTTTACCCGCGCGGCGCTTTTGACGGCTTTGCGCGCCAGCATTCGGAGCTTGAGCATCGGCTGCTCCAGCGGACGCTGGACGACCTTGATCGGACGCGAGCCTGGATGCTCCTGCTGGGGCGAAAGAATGCGCGAGAGAAGGTTGCGTCCTTCCTGCTGGACATGAGCCGACGGCTGCGCGCGGACCCCGACGGCGTGATTGACCTACCTCTGTCGCGCCAGCAGATCGCGGACATATTGGGGCTAACCATAGAAACCGTCTCGCGTCAGATCAGCGACATGAAGCGGCTGGGCGTGATCGCGCTGGCGGGGCGGCGCCGGGTGCGGATTTCCGATGTCGACCGGCTGGAGAGCATGGCCGAGGGCGAGTGATAGCGGGTCTTCGGTTCCGACACTTCCCACGGGAGGGGTTAGGGGTGGGCGCGAGCGAAGCGAGCTTCTCGGCTGGCCTTTGAAAATCAGCATGGATGTTGCGCTGGCCCACCCCCCCCCAGCCCCCTCCCGCCTGCGGGAGGGGGAGTATCAGCGACAATCTGCCTAAGGATATTCCCCTACATACCCGCCGCGCCGCCTTTGCCAGAGGTCAGAGCATAGGGGCGGCGACCGGATGAGGGGCGCTGCAAAGACCTTTCGCGGGGAAATCCGATGGATCGATTGTTGTTGAAATCGGGCGGCTGGTTCGCATTGGCAGTGGTCGCCTTGCTGGCGGCGCTGATGGCGGTGGACAGCGGCTTTGCCGTCCATATGGCCATCGCTTGCGCGGCGGCGCTGCTGATGGTTGTGGTGACGATTGGTGGCGCAGATTATGCCGGAATCGCTCGCGGACTGCTAAAGATGCCCGCCGATCAGGGGAAATATGATGACGATCCGATCCGCTGGGGCGTGATCGCGACGGTCTTCTGGGGATTGGCGGGGTTTCTTGCCGGGCTCTTCATAGCCTTGCAGCTTGCCTTTCCCGCGCTGAACCTCGGCATCGAATATACGAGCTTCGGGAGGTTGCGGCCGCTGCACACCTCGGCAGTGATCTTCGCATTCGGCGGCAATGCTCTGATCGCGACCAGCTTCTATGTCGTGCAGCGCACTTGCCGGGCGCGGCTTGCCTTTCCCTCGCTCGCGCGGTTCGTCTTCTGGGGATACCAGCTGTTCATCGTGCTGGCCGCGACCGGCTATGTCATGGGCATTACCGAAGGCCGGGAATATGCCGAGCCCGAATGGTATGTCGATATCTGGCTAACGATCGTCTGGGTCGCCTATCTGATCGTCTTCGGCGGCACGATCCTGCGCCGCAGCGAGCCGCATATCTATGTGGCGAACTGGTTTTACCTGAGCTTCATCCTGACGATCGCGATGCTGCACATCATCAACAACCTGTCGGTGCCAGTCAGCTTTCTTGGTTCCAAGAGCTATAGCGCTTTCGCTGGCGTGCAGGATGCGCTGACACAATGGTGGTACGGGCATAACGCCGTCGGCTTCTTCCTGACCGCCGGTTTCCTCGCCATGATGTATTATTTCGTGCCCAAGCAGGCGGAGCGGCCGGTCTATAGTTATCGGTTGTCCATCATCCACTTCTGGTCGCTGATCTTCCTCTATATTTGGGCGGGTCCACACCACCTTCACTATACGGCGCTGCCCGACTGGGCGCAGACTTTGGGCATGGTCTTTTCGGTCATGCTGTGGATGCCGAGCTGGGGCGGGATGATCAACGGCCTTATGACGCTGAACGGCGCATGGGACCGCATCCGCACCGATCCGATCATCCGCATGATGGTGATGGCGCTGGCCTTTTACGGCATGAGCACCTTTGAAGGGCCGATGATGTCGGTAAAGGCGGTCAACAGCCTGTCCCACTATACCGATTGGACGATCGGCCATGTGCACAGCGGCGCGTTGGGTTGGAACGGGCTCATCACCTTCGCCTGCCTCTATTATCTGACGCCAAGACTGTGGAAGCGCGAGCGGCTCTATTCGCTACGGCTGGTGAACTGGCACTTCTGGCTCGCGACGCTGGGTATCGTTCTCTACGCCGCGTCGATGTGGGTGGCGGGCATCATGCAGGGCCTGATGTGGCGCGAATATGGGAGTGACGGCTACCTCGTCTATGCCTTCTCCGAAGTCGTGAGCGCCATGTTCCCCATGTATGTGATCCGGGCGGCTGGCGGCCTCATGTACCTCGCCGGAGCGATCATCATGGCCTGGAACATCGGCAAGACCATCGCGGGCAGCCCGCTGCGCGCGGAGAAGCCGATGAGTGATGCGGCCTATGATCCGGCGGCGGATCGGCCGCTTGTCGCCCAGCCTGCTTAAGGGACTCCAAGACATGACAAGCAAGACCAAAGCCAAGTTCTGGGACCATGGCAAGCTGGAGCGGAACGTCTCCCTGTTGGGCATCGCGTCTCTGATCGTAGTTGCCATCGGCGGCATCGTGGAGATCGCACCGCTCTTCTGGATCGACAACACGATCGAGAAGGTGGAGGGCATGCGTCCCTATACGCCGCTGGAGCTGGCGGGGCGGAACATTTACATCCGCGAGGGCTGCTACAATTGCCACAGCCAGATGATCCGGCCGTTCCGCGACGAGACGGAACGATATGGCCATTACAGCCTGGCGGCCGAGAGCATGTATGACCATCCGTTCCAATGGGGATCGAAGCGCACAGGCCCTGACCTGGCGCGGGTGGGCGGCAGATATTCGGACGAATGGCATGTCCAGCATCTGAAGGACCCGCGCGCCGTGGTGCCGGAGTCCATCATGCCGGGCTATGCCTTCCTGGCGGAGCGGGAGTTGAAGTCCGGCGACATGGGCAAGGACCTGACGGCGCTGTCCAATGTCGGCGTGCCTTACAGCAAGGATGCCATCGCCAAGGCCAATGACGACCTGAAGGCGCAGGCCGATCCGGATGCGGACGCCAAAGACCTGATCAAACGCTATCCCAAGGCGCAGGCGCGCGACTTCGATGGCGATCCGGGCAAGGTGACGGAGATGGATGCGCTGGTCGCCTATCTCCAGATGCTGGGCACGCTGGTCGATGTGGAAAGCGCCAAGCCGCAGGAGGTCGAACGATGAGCTACGACGCCTTGCGGCATTTCGCCGACAGCTGGGGGCTGGTCTTCATGGGACTGACCTATGCCGTTCTGATCGGCTGGCATTTCCGGCCAAAGGGGCGGGAGCGCAGCAAGGAGGCCGCGCTCGCCATTTTCGAGACTGAGCATGCGGAGGCGGATCATGGCTGATGACAAGCGGATCGACGCCGCCACCGGCACAGAGATCAAGCATCATGAATGGGACGGCATCCAGGAACTGGACACACCCCTGCCGCGATGGTGGCTGTGGACCTTCTACGCGACGATCCTGTTCGCGATTGGGTATGTGATCGCTTATCCCGCCCTGCCGATGATAGATCGGGCGACGGGCGGCGTGTTGGGCTGGTCCAGCCGGGGGGTGCTCGACAAGGAGCTGGCGGCGCGGGAAGCGCAGATTGCGCCGGTTCGGCAGGCGATCGCCGATACCTCCATCGACGTGCTGCCCACGCGGCCGCAACTGATGCAGGCGGCGGTTGAGGGCGGGCGCGCTGCGTTTCGCGTGCATTGCGTGCAGTGCCACGGATCGGGCGCGGCGGGGTCGAAAGGCTATCCCAACCTGAATGATGACGACTGGTTGTGGGGTGGAAATCTGCCTGCAATCGAAAAGACCATCACCGATGGCGTGCGCAATCCCGATCATGCAGCAACTCGCCAGTCGCTCATGCCTGCTTTCGGTAAGGATCAGTTGCTCACCGCTGCGCAGGTCGACGATGTGGTGGCGCATGTGCGGGTGATTAGCGGGCAAGACCGCCCCAGCCCGGCGTCGCAGCGGGGGGGCAGGGTCTTTACCGACAATTGCGCTGTCTGCCACGGACCGGCGGGCAAGGGGAACCGGGACGTCGGTGCGCCGAACCTGAGCGATGCGATCTGGCTCTATGACGGCGATGCCGAGACCATCCATGAGACCGTCTGGAACAGCCGCCATGGCGTGATGCCGCGCTGGGACGACAAGCTGGACAAGGCGACGATCCGCATGCTGGCCGCCTATGTGCACAGTCTCGGCGGGGGTGAGGCTGTGCCGGTGAAGTTTGCGGCTAAGGTGCCGGGCGATGCCGCGCAATAGCAGCCGCCCCTTCTTCGTCACCCCGGACTTGATCCGGGGTCCCGCTGCCCTTTGGAACGGGCGTGGGGAAGAAGCGGAATTCCGGGTCGAGCCCGGGATGACGGGGAGTGTAGTTGTTCCGGGGAGGCGGGCATGCTGATGTCGGACTCCCCCTCGCTCTACGAGAAGCGCAAGGGCGTCTATCTCAAGGCGGTGGACGGCTTCTATCGCCGCCTGAAATGGGCGATTATGGCGGTGACGCTGGGCATTTATTGGGCGACGCCCTGGCTGCGGTGGGACCGGGGGCCTTATGCGCCGGATCAGGCGGTCCTCGTCGATCTGGCGCATCGTCGCTTCTACATGTTCTCAATCGAAATCTGGCCGCACGAATTTTACTATGTCGCCGGGCTGCTCGTCATGGCGGGAGTTGGCCTGTTCCTCGTTACCTCCGCCGTGGGCCGGGCGTGGTGCGGCTATGCCTGTCCGCAGACGGTGTGGACGGACCTGTACCAGCATGTCGAACGCTTCATCGACGGGGATCGCAACGCGCAGCTGAAGCTAGCCAAGGCCCCCTGGAGCGTCGGCAAGCTGGCGCGACGGCTGGGGAAGTGGAGCCTGTGGCTGGCGATCGCCTTCATCACGGGAGGCGCATGGATTTTCTACTTCGCCGACGCGCCCACACTTCAACAGCAGTTCTGGAGCGGCACCGCAGCGCCGGTCGCCTATGGAACGGTAGCGGTGCTGACCGCCACGACCTTCATCCTGGGCGGATTCATGCGCGAACAGGTATGCATCTATATGTGCCCCTGGCCGCGCATCCAGACCGCGATGCTCGACGAGAAGTCGCTCGTCGTCACCTATAAGGATTGGCGCGGCGAAAAGCGTGGGAGCCTAAAAAAGGCGGAGGCGCATCCGGGAGAGTTTGGCGACTGCATCGATTGCAACCAGTGCGTCGCGGTCTGCCCCACCGGCATCGATATTCGGGAAGGGCCGCAGATCGGCTGCATCACCTGCGCGCTGTGCATCGACGCCTGCGACAAGGTGATGGAACAGATCGGACGGCCTCGCGGGCTGATCGATTATTGCACGCAGGACGATGCGGAAGCGGAGAAGAAGGGTGCGGCGCCAAAACCAGTGCTGAAGACATTGCTGCGCCCGCGGACCATCGCCTATTTCGGCGTGTGGGCGAGCATTGGTGCGGCGATGCTGTTCACGCTGGGTGCGCGGACGCGGCTCGACATCAGTGCGCAGCAGGATCGCAATCCGATCTTCGTGCGCCTGTCGGACGGCGCGATCCGCAACGCTTATACGGTGAAGCTGCGCAATATGGAGGCGCGCCCGCGCGACGTGGAGGTGCGCGTTACGGGTCTGCCCGGCGCAAAGATCTGGACCGACGCCGGATCGCGGGAAAAGGCGAGTGATGCGGTGCGCGCAACGGTCGCTGCCGACAGCGTGACCAAGCTGCGCCTGTTCCTGACGATGCCCTCCGCAGGTCCGGCGCGGCAGGATCTCCGTTTCACCGTGCGCGCCCTGGACCGCGAAGGCGGCGGCGAAAGCGAAGACGCTCGTTTCGAAAGGCCCTGAACATGAAACATGCCCGTCCATTCACCGGCTGGCACATGACCGCGATACTCGTCGCGGGTTTTGCCGTCGTCATCGCCGTGAACACGCTGATGGCGACGATCGCCGTGCGATCCTTCGGCGGGACAGTGGTGGAGAATAGCTATGTCGCCAGCCAGAAGTTCAACGGCTGGCTGGCGCAGGCGCGGGCGCAGGAAAAGCTGGGCTGGCGCGACCGGGTGACGCTGGACCCCGCGCGCCATGTGCGGATGGAGCTGAACGTGCGGGGTGCGCAGATGAGCGCGGTGGCGCAACATCCGCTTGGGCGCGCGCCGGATATCATGTTGCGTCTGCATGAGGCCGCGCCGGGACTTTATGTGAGCGATCGCGCCTTGCCCGGTGGCCGGTGGCAGCTGCGCTTCGACATTCGCCATGGCGGCGGAGAAGAACATTTGCTGCGGGAGATCGACTGATGGCCAGCCAGCCTGTTCTCAACGAGGAAGCTTCGGCTGAAGCAAAGGAAAGCCTGTTCGCGGTGCCGGGCATTCATTGTGCGGGGTGCATCTCGAAGATCGAGAATGGCTTGCCGCTGACGCCCGGCATCCACTCCGCGCGGGTCAATATGAGCGCCAAGCGGGTCGCGATCAGCCATGATCCTGCACTGACCCCGCCGGAAATGAAGGCGGCGATCGTCGCGCTCGGGTTCGACGCGGAGCCGCTCGCTGATCCGGGTCAGGATGTCGCGGCGGCAGAGAGCAAGGCGCTGGTGCGCGCGCTTGCCGTGGCGGGCTTCGCGGCGATGAACATCATGCTGCTGTCGGTGTCGATCTGGTCAGGCGCGGAAGGGGCCACGCGGACGATGTTCCACTGGCTATCGGCGCTGATCGCTTTGCCGACCGTCGCTTATGCCGGCCAGCCTTTCTTCCGTTCCGCCTGGGCGGCGTTGCGACAACGGCGGACGAACATGGACGTGCCCATCAGCATCGGCGTGCTGCTGACCACCGCCATGAGCCTTTTCGAAACCATCAGTGGCGGCAAACATGCCTGGTTTGATGGCGCGGTGATGCTGCTGTTCTTCCTGCTGGCGGGACGTTGCCTGGACAGCATGATGCGCGCGCGCGCGAGGGCGGGCGTTGCGGCGTTGCTGAAACAGACGGCGCCGGGCGCGCTGGTGCTGGGCGAAGGCGGCCGCAGCCAGTGGACAGCGGCCAGTGCGCTGCGTCCCGGGATGCGCATGATCGTCGCGGCGGGCGAAAGGCTGGCCGCCGACGGCCGGGTCGTTGAAGGAGAAAGCGGCATCGACATCGCCTTCCTGACCGGCGAAAGCGCGCCGGTTCGCGTGCGCGCTGGCGACATTGTGCAGGCCGGGGCGATGAATGTCGAAGGACCGATCACGGTCGAGGTGACGGCGGCCGGAGCCGATACGGTGATCGCCGACATTGCCCGGCTGATGGAGGAAGCGGGGCAGGGGAAGTCCCGCTATGTCCAGATCGCCGATCGTGCGGCGCGCTATTATGCGCCCTGTGTCCATCTGCTCGCCGCGCTGTCTTTCGCAGGGTGGATGATTGCGGGTGCCGGCGCGCATCAAGCGCTGTTGATCGCGGTCGCCGTGCTGCTGATCACCTGTCCCTGCGCGCTCGGCCTTGCGGTCCCGGCGGCGCAGATCGTTGCATGCGGAGCGCTGATGCGGCGCGGCGTGCTGGTGAAGGACGGGTCGGCGCTGGAGCGGCTGGCCGAGGTGAGCGAGGCGCTGTTCGACAAGACGGGCACGCTGACGCTGGGCCGTCCGGTGCCGCAGGCGCTCGACCGGCTGGAGTGTGAGGATCAGTCGATCCTGCTGGCGATGGCAAGGGTTTCTCGTCATCCGTTGAGCGACGCGCTGCGGCAGGCGCTGGAGGCTCGGCAAGTCGCTCCGGCATCGCTCGACCAAATCCGCGAAATTCCGGGTGAGGGCATATTCGCCGATCATGGCGGCGTGGCGGTGTCGCTGGCCCGGCCACGAAGCGTCGTCAGCCTGTTCGGCCTTGCGAGCGAATATCGGTTCGGCGAGCGTTCGGTGCTGCTGCACTTTTCCGACGCCCTGCGTCCGGATGCGGCCGAAACGCTGAGGGAGATGCGCTCGATGGGCCTCAAGACGTTGATCGCCAGCGGGGATCGCCCCGAAGCTCTGGAAGAGATCGCCCGCGCGACCGGCACGACGGCGATCGGCCATCTGCGCCCGGCGGATAAGTTGGCGCTGGTGGGGCGGTTACAGGCGCGCGGCGAGAAGGTGTTGATGGTGGGCGACGGGCTGAATGACGGCCCGGCGCTCGCGGCGGGTCATGCCAGCATCGCCCCCGCCTCTGCCAGCGACGCGAGCCAGTTGACGGCCGACGCCGTGTTCCTGGGCGACAGGCTGGCGCCCGTGGCAGTGACGGTTCGCGCGGCGCGCCGGACGATCGCCGTGGTGAAGCAGAATTTTGCGCTGGCCATCGGCTATAATGTGATGGCCGTGCCCCTGGCCGTTGCGGGCAAGGTGACGCCGCTTGTCGCGGCGATCGCCATGTCCACATCTTCGCTGATTGTGATCGCCAACGCCCTCCGCCTGAAGGGAGCCGCGAAATGACCGGCCTTGGATTGTTGATCCCGATCGCCCTGTTCCTCGGCCTGCTGGGCCTTGCCGCCTTTTTCTGGGCGCTGCGCAATGGGCAGTTCGATGACAGCGAAGGCGCAGCGGCGCGGATATTGATTGACGAAGATTGACCGCGGGGTGCTTTGGTGCCTTGTCGACCTTTGGCCAAACCGTAGCTTCAAAGTCTGCGTTCCGTCACCCCGGGCTTGACCCGGGGTCCCGCTACTTTTGAAAATATCACAAAGAGAGCGGGATCCCGGATCAAGTCCGGGATGACGACCCCTGAACATGGCGGGTGCGACAAAGGGACCTGGTCCGAATGGATCAGGCCCCTCTTGCTGCCTTCTGTTGAAGCTCAGGAAATGACCATCGCTTCCGGATCAGGATTGCGTGTCCAGTTCCAGTACTCGGCGAGCTTGAACGGGCAGGACACGTAGTTGCGGCCCTTGCTGTTCAGATAATAGCTTTTGGCCTTGGGGTGGGTCCAGACCATCTGCTTCATCTGCTCATCGACCTTCTCGTTCCAGTCGAGATAGGCCTGCTCGGTCGGCTCGATCGCCTTGCCGCCAGCGGCCACGATCTTGTCGAGCGCTTCGACGATATAGTGGATCTGCGCTTCCAGAACCATGTTGACGCCCGCGGCATGATTGGGCGCGCTGTTCGGCCCCAGCGTCATGAAGAAGTTGGGATAGGCGGGAGCCATCACGCCCAGATAGGCGCGCGCCTCGTCCTTGCCCCACGCCGCCGCCAGATCGCAGCCGCCCCGGCCATAGACCTTGAGCGGGCCGAGCGCGGGGGCCAGTTCAAAGCCGGTGGCGAGCGCAATCACATCGACTTCGTAGCGCTGGCCGCTCTTGGTGACGATCGCATTTTCCTCGACATGATCGATGGGGTCGGTTTCCAGCGTGACATTGGGCTTCAGCAAAGTGTCGAGCCAGCCGCCGTCGGCGTCCAGAACGATGCGCTTGCCAAAGATCGGATAGTCGGGAACGACCTTTTCAATGAGGTCGGGACGGCCCGCCAGCTTGCGATGGATATATTGCAGCGCATAGCTGCGCGCGCCGTCATTCTGGGCAGAGATCGAGACGTCCTGGTTGGGCCAGTTCGGGTCCCTCTTCACATTGCCATAGAGGCCGTCGCCGGTGAACCAGTAAACGCGAAAGCGGAACCATTCCTTGTAATGGGGAATGTTGCGCAGCGCGAAGCGAATATTGTCGTTCACCGGTGCGGTGATTTCCGGGTTATTGAGCACCCAATGTTTGGAGCGCTGAAAGATGACGAGGCTGGAGACCTTGTCAGCGATTGCGGGCGCGAGCTGGGCGGCGCTGGCGCCCGTGCCGATCACCGCCACGCGCTTTCCGGTAAGGTCCATGTCCGGGTCCCATCCGGCGGTGTGCATCTTGGTGCCCTTGAAGCTGTCCAGGCCGGGGATATTGGGGAAGGACCAGCGGTTAAGCACGCCATGGGCGAGTAGCACCGCATTCACCACTTCGACCCGTTCCGCGCCCGTCTTCACATCCTGCAAGGTGACGTGCCAGTTGCTGTCCGCATCGCTCCAGCGGGCGGCGAGCACCTTCGTCCCGAACTGGACATGATCGCGTATGCCATATTTGTCAGCGACGCCGGTCAGATAGCTGTGAATCTCCGGCCCCTTCGGATGGTAGCTGCTCCAATCGGGGTTCAGTTCGAAGGAATAGGAGTAGAAGTGGCTGGGCGTATCGACGCCGACGCCGGGATAGCGGTTTTCCAGCCATGTGCCGCCAAGGTCAGGGTTCTTCTCGATGATCGTATAGTCATAGCCCGCCTCGCCCAACTTGATGCCCGCGGCGATGCCGGTCATGCCGCCGCCGATCACCAGCACGCGGAAGCCGGCGGGCGGATGGATGCGGCCGGGCATGTCCTTGCGCGGCACCGGGCGTTCAAAGCCCATCTGGTCGTAAAGCACCGGCATGATCGTGGGATCGACATCTTCGCCGACGCTGACGCCCATCATCCGACGCAGCAGTTCAGGATCGATCGGGCGTTCCACCGGCGGCGTCGGGTTGGTCAGCAGCGCGAAGAGGCGATCCCGCAGATCCTGCGCCATTTCGTCCGGCACGTTCGACGGCGCTTCTGCCGTGTAGATGCCGGTCAGGTAGGGCGCGAAACTGTCCAGATATTCGCGGTCCTGCGCATAGGTCGTGTAAACCATCAGCAGGCTAGGCAGGTTGGCGTCCTGCAGCGCCCAGCGAAGACCATCGCGGTCGGCGATGGGCAGGGGGCATGTGGTCGCCGGATGTGGCTGGCTATGCGCGTTCATCTTCGCTCCTCTCTTGGTGCGCGGCGGCAGAAATGCCGGTTCGCTCAAGATGTGAGTATATACTTACTTGGCGCGAACAAATTGACGTGCGTCAAAATCGGGCAGTGCATGTGACAGCGGCGGAGCGGCCTGAGGGAAGCTCCGCCGCCAATCACTCAGCTATGGGATTTCAGGCCGCAGCCTTGCTGCCGCGCAGGTCCACGGTGGTATGGACGCCGTTGACCCTCTTCTGGAATTCGGCCGCGCGGGCGCGCGGATTGTAGAATTGGCGATACCATAGCCGTCCCTTGTGAAACGGCCCGTCGTCCGGCACCTGAAGGATGTTGATCGCCGCTTCCTTATATTTCCACAGTTCGAAATCCTGTGAGAAGGCGGCGAGCCCTGCCTCATGATAGGCGCGCGCGGTGGCGCGTTCCTCCACGGTCGCTTCGCCGTTCGCAGCGGTCTGCGCCATCACGGCGAACCAGACCCGAACCTCGCCATCCTCGACCGGCGTGTTGCAGATCATCATGAGCGAGGGATGCTTGCCCTCCATGCGGGACAGCAGGATGCCGGGGCCGGTGTACCAGGTGTCGGTTTCCAGCATTCCGCCGCCATCGACCAGCGTACGGTGACCCGACGCAAAGCGCTGGCGCATGATGGGACCGTCAAATTCATTTTCGAAAAAGACATTGCCCGAGGAGCCATGGACCGGCGCGAAATGGGCATAGTCGGTCATGTTGTCGAGGATTTCCTGCGGGTGAATCGGCAATGTGCCCAAATGATCCACCTGCCAGCGGACCCATCCTTCGCCGGTGCGGTCCCATTCGGCGAAGTCGGGCAGGTCATAGTCGGGTTCGCCCCCTTCCATGTCATGCCACATCCAGATGCAGCCTGCCTTTTCCACGACCTTGTGCGACTTGATGCAGGCGGCCTTGGGGATGTTGTGCGTGGAATAGGGGATGTCGTCGCATTGGCCTTCTGGAGTGAAGCGCCAACCATGGGCGGGGCAGCGGATCGAATCCCCCTCCACCTGATTGCCGTCGCGCACGACATAGGATGTGCTGTTGCGCGCGATGTTGACGCGCATGTGCGGGCAATAAGCGTTCAGCAGCACGACGCGTCCGCTCTTGCCACGATAGAGCGCCATGTCCTGCCCGAAGAAGCGAACGGGCTGCGGCTGCGGCGTCACCTCATCTGCGGTCGCCACCATGAACCAGCCACGGGGGAAGGTCAGTTCGCCCAGGCCATATTCGGCTGTCTTTGCCATGATCCGTGCCCTCCTCTCAAATGAAGCTGTCGCTGTTCGGCCCACCGAGCATGACGCCGCCGAAGTTGCGGCCGACCACGCCCGGATTGTTCGCCACATGGGCTCGCCCAGCATGAATGTCGCAGAAGGCGCGGGCGATCGGATTGCCGCGATAAATGGCTTCCGCGCCGCTGGCCGCGAAGATGCGGCCGATCAGCGCGCAGCAGCGGCCGGAAATCTGCGCTGACTGGAACCGGTAGTGCAGCCGGGTTTCAAGGTCTGCCTGCTCCCCTGCGCGCGCCTTTTCGGTCAGATGCGCGAAGTTGCGGAACAGAATGGTCTTCATCTCATCGATCGCCACGCGGGTTTCGGCGATCACCATCTGCACATCGGGGTCGGCCGAGGCGCTTACCCCGCTATTGGCGCTCCTGCGCTTCGCGCCCTTCTCGACGAAGCAGTCGAGCGCGCCTTGCAGCGCTCCGATGGACGAGGAGGATACGGCGCGGACAAAGACCTGCCCGAACGGCAGCTTGTAGAGCGGGCCGGGGTTGACCTTTGCGCCGGGGTTGGTGGAGGCGAAGCCATCCTTCGACCGATGGGTGCGGTAGGCGGGGACATAGGCGTCCTCCACGGTCACGTCATGGCTGCCCGTGCCGCCAAGGCCGATCGTGTCCCAGATCGACAGCACCTTGAAATCGCCCCGAGGGACCAGGAACGTCCAGAAGTCCGGCTCGCCCGTCTCGGGATCGTTGACCAGGCCGCCCAGAAACGCCCAATCGCAATGATCGACGCCGCTGGAAAATCCCCAGCGCCCGCTGATGCGGTATCCGCCCTCGACCGGCGTGACCTGCGCGCGCGGCATGTAGGAGGAGGAGATGAGCGTGCTGTTATCCTTGCCCCACACATCCTCCTGCGCCTGCGCGTCGAAAAGGGCGAGCTGCCAGTTATGCACGGCGACGACGCCCAGCACCCAGGCGGAAGACATGCAGCCTTCGGCGAGCTTCATCTGCACCGCGTAAAAGGTCTCGATGTCCATCTCATATCCGCCGGACCGGCGAGGCTGGAGTATCTTGAAGAAGCCAGCATCCTGGAAATCGCGGATGGTTTCGTCCGGCACCTTGTTGCCCGCTTCGCAGGCGTCGGCGCGTTCGCGCAGGACCGGCACGAGCGCCGCTGCCCGATCGACGAGATCAGCCATGGCGGGCGCGGCGGTTACATTGGCAAGCGTCATATTCCCTCTCCTTATGATCAGGCCGCGTCGGCCAGTTTCGCCTGTTCGTCGGCACCGAAGCCGACACTGAAATCATGGCCCCACAGGCTGGCCGATGTGCTTTCGAAAACGGTGTGACGGTCCCAGTCCATGACCCGCCCGCCGCAGCCATATTCCAACGCGAAGCCGCCGGGCGTTTCGACGTAGAAGCTGATCATGTGATCATTGGTGTGGCGGCCGAGCGTCGCCATCAGCCGCGCTCCGGCGGCCAGCATGCGGTCATAGGCGTGGCCGACCTCGTCGATCGTCGCGACTTCGACCATCAGATGAACGCAGCCCGATGGCACCTCGCCCTCGAACAGCGCGAGGCTGTGGTGGCGGCCATTGGCGCAGTGCAGGAAATCGATCCGCATTTCGGGTCCGCCATCTCCTGCCGGGCGGTGAACCATGAAATCGGACAGGCCAAGGCCGAGTAGGTCTGCCAGGAAGCGACGCGTCTCGACGATGTTGGGGGCGGGCAGTACCGCATGGCCATAGCCAAGGTCGCCCGTGACGAAGCGAACGCCTTGCGGGGAACAGAAGGGCGCGAAGCTACTGACATAGCCATAGCTGATTTCATGGCGGTTGCCCGAAGGATCGCGGAACCAGACCATGTCGGTCACATGACGCAGCGCGCGTTCCGCCTGCGTCGAATGGGTGTAGGCGACGCCGCGTGCGTCCAGGGTCGCCAAGGCCGCGACATATTGCTGTTCGTTGCGCACTTCCCAGCCGCTGGCGCAATAGCCGTCGCGCTCGCCTTCGATAATGAACAGCCGCCCCGCGCGCTCGTCAATACGCAGCGCCAGTCCGCCCGGAAGCGCATGGACGGAAAATCCCGCGACGTCTTCGGCGAAGCGGACCCATTGCTGAAGATCGCGGGACGTAATGATGCTGTAGGCAAGAGCCGCGACTTCCATGTCGTCCTCCGTGAGTAAGGAGGCCATGATGGACCGGGTCGAGCGGGAGGGAATTGACCATCATCAAATTTCAGGAATTTTCGCTTTCGTGAAGCGACGTATCTCCGATAATTCGCGGTCTAAGTGCTAGTTCAGCGACAACTCTCGTTACAAATAGAACAAAATGCTACGCGCATGTTTGAAATTTGACCTGCCTCAAGGCGCGTGAGGCGACTTCGCCTTCCTATCAGGCGGCCGGGCGTGTTCGAGGCTGCGGCAGAGAGGAACAGCATGAACGTCCAATCGACCATACGCGCAAAGGCGGCGCAGACAATCAGCCACGTTAACCTGCACTATCCCCGGCCCGAAGATGGTCCGGCGGCTGCGTTGCTAGTGGAAACCGCCGGGCTCATGAAGACCCAGCAAATGGAACTGCCGCAAGGCGGCATATTTTATCGCTTCACCACCAATGTCCTTGCTCCCAATGGCGGGGACAACATCGTCTATCTCAGCCCGCTACCGGCGGCGACAGCGGCGCTGCTTATCGCGGCGCGCGAAGCGCTGGGGTTGGGCACCGATAGCGAGCATCCCGCTGTTTCAGCCTATCGGGCAGCACAGGCAGCCGATCCCGAATATGATTTTCATGTTGGGTTCCTCCATGCATCGCTTGAGCAGCTGGAAGATCGCTATCTGGCGCTCCAGGCGCTGGAGGCCAATGACGCGCGCTTTGCCGGGCGATTGAAGTTTCTGGTCAATCGCGCTCAGCCGGGCGACGCGGAGATCGACGCCCGGCTTGATGCATCACCAGTCTATCGAGGCGTCACGCGCTACACCTATGGGCGCAATGGCGTGCAAGCTTTTTGCGAGACAGACCTGATCGTCGATGGCCCTTTGGGCGGCGGCGTGGTTCTGGAGTTCGATTACATCTTCCCAGGCCGTGCGGACCACATCCTTGCGGTTTCGGATGCCAGCCGGTGACGCCAGAACTGCCCCCGTGACATGCGCGGGGGCAGTCAGAATCAGGCGCGAACCATGGCCGACGCCATCGCGTCGAAGGCGCCGCCAATGCGCGCCGCCAGATGTTCTTCGACGCCGCAATCCTCCATCGCCTTCCGCATCGCCGACGTCCATTGAACGGCAACGGCATCGGTGATGGGAAAGCGGGCGTGCAGCGTCATCATGCACTTACCGGGGTTGGCCGCGAACCAGTCGCTGTCGCCACCCAGCCAGCCGCACAGAAAACCGCTCAACGAACGCCGCATAGGCGTCAGGTCATCGGCATGCATCGCCCGCAGGTCGCGATAGGCGGGGACGGAGTCGATGAGGTCATAGAATCGATCCACGATCCTGCTGACCCCTGCGCGTCCGCCCACGGCGTGGAAGGGCGGTTGGCCTTCGCTCAATTCCGGTCGCCGCGCATGGCGTCCTGGATGCTGAGGCCGCCCAGAACGAGCATGAACACGATCATCAGGCCAGCGACGAAATGCGGGAAGTAAAGGCCAAACAACTGATCCATTTAATGTCTCCTTTCCAAAGACATTAAATCTTCAGTCCCGGCGACGAATTGACATGCGTCAAAATCAGCGATTTCAGCGGGACTGAGGGTTTGAGTTCTCGTTCATCGCGATCGAATGTCGGTTCCGCTGATACGGCCGTCCAGCATCGATATCTGCACATCGGCTGCGGCAGCGACGTCGGGATCGTGGGTCACGCACACAACTGCGCGGCCCTGATCATGGGCGAGTGCGCGAAACATTTCGACCACGTGGGCGCTGTTCTGGCTGTCGAGATTGCCGGTGGGCTCGTCACAAAGCACCAGCGCGGGATCGTTCGCGATCGCTCGGGCGATCGCCACGCGCTGCCTTTCGCCGCCCGACAGGCGGTTGGGCGTCTTGTCCATCTTCTTGGCCAAGCCGACGGTGGCCATCAGGCTCTGCGCCTTCTCCCGCGCCTGCGCTGGCGACAGTCGGCCCAGTCTGCGCATCGGTAGCATCACATTTTCGAGTGCGGTGAACTCGGGCAGCAGGAAGTGAAACTGGAACACGAAGCCGAAATGCGTGAGTCGGATCTGCGCGCGCTCGTCGCCGTCCAGCGCGTTCATGTCGCGCCCTTCAAACAGTAGGGACCCTTCGGTCGGGCGGTCCAGCAGCCCCAGTAAATAGAGGAGGGAGGATTTGCCACAGCCCGACGGCCCGACGATGGCGACGAAGCTGCCCGGATCAATCGTCAGCGAAACATCGGCAACCAGCGTTACTGGGGGTGTTCCGGCCAGTTCGCGGGAAAGGCCCTGCGCCTGCATGATCGCGCTCATACGGCGCCCCGCAATATGTCGACGGGATCGACCCGTGCCGCTTTGCGCGCGGGAAGCCAGGCCGCGATCACACCCGAAAACAGCGATGCCGCAGCGGCGATCACATATTGCCGGGCCGATCGATCGAGCGGCAGACGTTCATTGTCCCCGCCAATGGGAAAGTGGAGGGAACCCAGTATCGCCAGCAATCCATATCCGAGCAGCCATCCGACAAAGATTCCGACCAGCGCCAGCGCCAACCCTTCGAACACGAAAATCAGTTGGAGGTCGCCTTCGGAAAAGCCGATGGAGCGCATGATCGCAATGTCGCGTCTCTTGTCCGACACACTGTTCGACACGACGGTGTAGATGCCGAAGCTGGCGACCAGCAGGATCGCCGAGACGACACTGTACATGATGACATTGCGGGTCACGAGTAGCGAGAGAAAGTCTGCGGATCGCTCCTCCCAGCTTTCGGCCTTGTAGGCAAAGCGCTCTTCCAGGCGTCGGCTGATGAGCTGCGCGCCATAGGGATCGTCCAGATGCACGCCGATGCGGTTGATGATGAAGGGGCGGCCGAGCAGAGATTGCGCCTCGCGCAGAAGCACATAGCCGAGCGAAGAAGACAGCTGTGTCTGGCCGCGCTTGAACAGGCCGACGATGCGGAGCGAACGGTTGTTGCCCGATGCCGAGGTTGCACCCACGACATCGCCCATGGCAAGGCCGAGCCGCCGCGCCATTTCCTCGCCGATGATGATGCCGCCTTGCGTGCTTTCCAGATCGCGGAGGCGTCCCGTGCGCAGTTTGTCTTCGATGGCGCTGACCTTCTCCTCGACCGCCGGATCGACGCCAACGATCGTCAACGCCTCCTCCCGCCCGCCGCTGCGCAGGGTGATCGCGCCCGTCAAGCTGGGTGAGCCGACCGCGCCGGGCAGCGCATTGACGGCCCGCAGTATCTCCGGCCAGCCTTTCAGCCCGCGCACTTCGTTGCGGACCTTATAATGGCGTAGGTCTATCGCCGCACCTTTATATAATCTGACGCCCGGTTGCGGCGGCGGGCTTCGCAGCTCGTCGGAAATGATGATGTGCGGGGCCGCATCGATCAACGTCTTGATGAAATCATTCTGGCTGCCAATCATCATCGCGGAGACGGCCAGGAAGAAGCCAACGCCTACCGCAACGCCGCTCACAGCCACCAAAGTCTGTCGGCGCCGACCTACCAGATGCCGGGCGGCGATGCCTGCCAACAGCCGGAGTTGCCCGCTCATCGCGTTACCCGCACCCGCATATTGTCCGAAAGTTTGCCCTCGGGCGCTCTCACGACCGTTTCGCCCTGCGATAGACCTGAAAGGATCTGGACATCGCCGGACCCTGCGATGCCAGTCCGCACCGCTCGCGCATGAGCGCGTCCGTCGCGGATGACCCAGACCTTGCCGTCCTCTATTGCGCTCGTCGGCACCAGCAGCGCGCGATCCGCGCGCCGGGTGACGATGTTGACTTCCAACGTCAGCCCGAGCGGCAGCGCCAGAGGCTGGTCGGTAACGATATAAACGCGGAAGGCGCGCTGTTCAGGATCGCCGCCGGGCGTCACTTCGCGGACCTGGCCATGCAGCACCCGACCGGGCCAGGCGTCGCTCGACATCAGCGCGGCTTGGCCTACGCCAATCCTCGGCACGTCGCGTTCATCGACCGTTGTGGTAATTCGGACGCTGGCGGGATCGCCCAGCGTCATGAGCGTGCGGCCGGGGGTTGCGAGATCGCCCGGTTCCACATCGCGGCGCAGGACGATGCCGTTGATGCCTGACCGCACCACCATCTGATCGAGGCGGGCACGCGCGCCTTCCTCCGCCGCCTTTGCACTGTCGGCTGCGGCAACGGCGGAATCACGAGCGGCCCGCGTGATCCATCCTTTGGTGAACAGCGCGAGCGCGCGCCGCTCCTCCTGCAAGGCAACGCGGCGCTGCGCGGTCGCCTGTTGCACTGCATGGCGCTGTTCCTCGTCATCCAGCAGGACGAGCGGCTGGCCGCGCCCCACGCGCTGCGCTTCGTCCACCAGCACCTGACGGACAGGGGCGGTAAGGCGCGCGGATATGGTGACAGGATGTTCCGCCTCGACAAAGCCGGTGGCATAGACCAGTTCGACCGCATCGCCGACACGAACGGGCATGAGAGTGACGTCGTGCGCTCGCCCGGCGAGCATCCAATAAACTGCTGCCGCCGCCAGCAGCGCCAGCGGCAACAGCCAGAGCGCAATGCGTTTCATGCCCCCTCTATAGCATCATGCTGAAATCATTGCGTGCCCGTATCGGTTCAGCAGTCGCGTTCTACTTCGATCCGATCGGGATCTGGTGTGGCTTGCTTGCCTCAGTCGCGAGACGCGGAACGATGACCTTCAGAAGCCCTTTTTCCAGATGCGCACTGGCTTTGTCGGCATCCGCTTCGAAGGGCAGGGCGACCCGCCGCAAGAAGCTTCCCCGGCTGCGCTCGATCAGATGATAATGCTTCTTTTCGTCCTTCTCTTCGCGATCTTCCTTATGCTCGGCCTTGATGGTGAGTATGCCGTCATGAACATCCAGGGACACATCCTTCTCGTCAAAACCAGGCAGTTCGGCGGTCAATTCAAGGCCGCCGTCCGTCTCGGCGACGTCCACCTTGGGCAGGAGAAAGCCATGGCGGTCGCCAGCATCGCTGGTGATCCAGCCGCGGCCGAAGTCATCGGTCAGGCGATCCATTTCCTTGCGCAGATCGGCGAGCGGATCAAATCCGCTGCGAAACATGCCGGTGCGTCCAAAGGGAATCAGCGAACGAAAGTCGGTCATTGTCCTTCTCCTGCTTTTTTGTGCGCGGCGGTTCGCCCCGTCATTGTCTGGGCTGTTGCGGCTTTTCGGAAGCCACCGGGCTGTGCATCTCGCTGCAATGTTGCATGCCGTCGGGCATCTGCTGAGCTGACCCCATGGCCCCCGATGGCGGGTGCATGCCATCGGAGTGCATCCTGTGGCCGTCTTCATCCTTCATCATGGGGCAATCATGCTGGGGCTCCGCTACCGCAGACGGGGCGCTCTCCGCTGCTTCGGCCGGGTGGTGCCCGGCGTGCGGTTGTGCAGTCTGTGCCGATACACCGGCAATGAACATCAGGTTCAAGAAACCGGCACCGGCGATGAAAAAGCGGCGCATGAACAGTCCTCCCTAACAAGACTCCGGGTGGGAGTGTCGCCCTGCGCGCGAAGTGGCGCCATAAGTAGAGTCACGAACTCATGGATCAGGGCACGAGGACTGCGGCACCCTTGATCTTGCCTGTTCGCAACCGTTGCAGCGCGTCATTCGCATCTTCGAGCGAGAAGGTCTCCGTGACGGTGTGAAGGGGGATGTCACCTGCCAGTTCGAAAAAGGAGGTGCCGTCTTCTCGCGTCAGATTGGCGACCGAGCGTATCTGCCTTTCTTCCCACAAGTCGGCATAGGGGAATGAAGGAATGTCGCTCATGTGGATACCGGCACAGATGACGCGGCCGCCTTTCCTGACCGCTTGCAGGGCACGCGGCACCAACTCTCCTGCGGGTGCGAAGATCAGCGCTGCATCAAGTGGCGCTGGCGGATCGTCGGAAGAACCGCCTGCCCATTCGCAGCCCAGCGAACGCGCAAAAGCCTGTCCATCCTCATCGCCATCCTTGGTGAAGGCATAGACGGTGCGTCCCTGATGCCGGGCGACCTGTGCGAGAATATGCGCCGCGGCGCCAAATCCATACAGGCCGATGACCGGCGCAGGGCCGGCCAGCCGCAGCGCTCTCCAGCCGATCAGGCCGGCGCAAAGGAGCGGCGCTGCTTCCACGTCGGAAAAACGATCGGGCAGGTCGAAGCAGTAATGGGCGTCGGCAATCACATGGCTGGCATAGCCGCCGTCTCGCGTGGCGCCGGTGAAGAGCGGTGCGTCGCAGAGATTTTCCTTTCCTGCCCGGCAATAGGGACATCGACCGCATGTATGTCCCAGCCACGGGACACCCACCCGCTGGTCTATTGCAAAACCTTCCAAGCCGACCCCGATCGCTGCGACGCGACCGACGATTTCGTGTCCTGGTATGATCGGATAACGCGCGGGGATCTCGCCATCGAGCACATGCAGATCGGTTCGGCAAACCCCGCAGGCAGCCACTTCGATCAGCAATTCGCCGGGACCCGGATGGGGCACGGGACGCTCGATCCGGATCAGGGGAGTCCGGACGGTTCTGATCTGCATGGCAATCATTGCGCTCATGCACGGCCTCCTAACGCATCGCCACGCGCTTGAGCGCTTCGGCGGACAGCAGGTAAGCGGCAACCAATATGGTCGTGATGGCGACGATGGGAAGGCCTGGCGCGACGAAGCCCAATGCTGGAGCGATCGGTAGAAAGGGTATCGCGATCGCTGTGCACAGGCAAAGTCCGGCGGTCGTCACCAGCAGCCGATGGGGCCGTTGCCGCCATAACGGCACTGCCGTGCGAATGACAAAAACCACCAATATCTGGGTTGCCATTGACTCGATAAACCATGCGGTGCGAAATGTTGGCACATCGACATGGAAAAGCGCGATCAGCGCGGCAAAGGTCGCGATGTCGAACAGCGACGACAAAGGTCCCATGATTAGTGTGAAGCGGACGATGGCCCGCATGTTCCAGCCATGGGGCGCCGCAAGATCGCTGCTCTCCGCACGGTCGAACGGGATGCCCGTTTGGGAGAGATCATAGAGCATGTTGTTGAGCAGGACTTGCACCGGCGTCAGTGGCAGGAAGGGCAGGAACAGGGACGCGAGCGCCATTGTCAGCATGTTGCCGAAATTGGAGCTGGTGCCCATGCGGATATATTTGAGGATATTGGCATAGGTGCGGCGTCCTTCCGCCACGCCGTCGGTGAGAACGGACAAATCAGGCGCCAGCAGGATCATGTCCGCAGCCTCGCGAGCCACGTCGGTGGCGCCATCCACCGAAAGGCCGACGTCCGCTGCCCTGATCGCGGGCGCGTCGTTGATGCCGTCGCCGAGGAATCCGACAATATGTCCGCGCGCTTGAAGCGCATGCACGATCCTCAATTTCTGGTCGGGGGTGATGCGGGCGAAAAGGTCCGTTTCCACGACACGCACCGCCAGCGCCTCGTCATCGAGCGCGGCGATCTGATCGCCGGTGAGGAGGCCCGAAACCGGCCGTCCAAGCGCGGCCATAAGGTGCTGCACGGCAGCGGCGGAGTCCCCTGAGATGACCTTGGTGGCGACGCCTGCCGCCTCCAGCCGTCCGATCGCGGCGGCAGCCGAGCCTTTGGGCGGATCAAGGAAAAGGCAGAAGCCGACAAATATCAGATGGTCGTCATCGTCCGTTTCGATGCGCTCACGGCCCGCCGCCGCTTTCCAGGCGATGCCCAGCAGACGAAGGCCCTGGCTGGCATTATCGTCATGCAGTGCCATGAGCCGCCCCTTCAACGCGGGGTCCAGCGGCACGATCCTGCCATCTGCCGCTTCGGCCTGATCGCAAAGGGCAAGGATCGTTTCCGGCGCGCCCTTGACGATCTCGACCCTCTCGCTCTCCCATTGCGCCAGCACCGAAACCCGCCGCCGTTCGAAATCGAACGGACGCTCGTCGAGCTTGCGCCATCCGGTGAGCGGATGATGTCCCGTGTGCGCGAGCAGTGCGTCGTCCAGCGGGCTCCGCAGGCCACTTTCGAACCGGGCATTGACCGCGGCCAGTTCGAACACGCGTTCACTGTCGGCGCCGTCTATCCCCGGATGGCCGGTCATCATGATCCGTGCCTCCGTGAGCGTACCCGTCTTGTCGGTACATAATATGTCCATCTCACCCAGGTCGTGGATTGCCGAAAGCCGTTTCACCACCACCTTCGCCGCAGCCATGCGCTGCGCTCCGCGCGCCAGACCGATTGTCATGATCATCGGCAGCAGTTCGGGCGTAAGACCGACCGCCAGCGCCATCGCGAACAGGAAGGATTCCACCGGTGGTCGGCCGAGCGCCAGATGAGCCAGGATGACGAACAGGACGAGGAATATCGTCATCCGTACGATCAGCAGCCCCAGCCTGTGGATTCCTCGCTCAAAGGCGGTCGGTGGCTGTTCATCGCCGAGCGACCGGGCGATCCCGCCGAAATGGGTGCGATCGCCCGTCTGGACGACCAGCATCTGCGCGCTGCCCCCGATCATCGAACTGCCGTGCAGCAGAAGGTTTCTTGCCACGGCCATGGACGCATCGGGTTCCACAATCGGCGACTTTTCGACCGGGAAGGGCTCTCCGGTCAGCGCGGCCTGATTGACCTGAGCCGAGTTGGCTGACAGCACGAGTCCATCGGCGGGTATCAGATCTCCCGCCGCGAGCATGACAACGTCCCCCGGCACCAGATCGCGCACGGGCAGAGTGACAGCTGCCCCATCCCGCAGCGTTCGCGCGGTGAGAGCGATCGCTTCCCTGAGCGCTGCGGCGGTAGCTTCGGCGCGTCGTTCCTGCACCGTGTCGAGGATCGTGGACAGCAGGACCATGGCAAGGATCAGCAGGAAGCTCGCCATGTCGCCCATCACGCCCGCGACGGCAGCGGCGGCAAGCAGCATCAGCACCAACGGGTTGCCAAGCCTTCGCGCCAGATCTGCGGCAACGTGGCGCCGGGATCGTTCGAACAGGATGTTGGGGCCAGCGACCGCCAATCTGCGGTTGGCTTCCTCGGAGGAGAGGCCGCCTCCTTTTGCGACGAGCGCGACAAGGCTTTGCTCAACGGGCATCCGCCAATATTCGGCGGCGACCTGGTTCATTGCGCTGTCAGGATTGATGGCGGCGGAAGAAGGATCGCTGCCCGGCCTTTGATGAGCCGCTTGTCGGAACGGCAAGGGAATGGAAAAAGCCATCGCAGCTCCAAAAAACCAGCGGATCGAGCAGGATGACATGACCCATGCTGATCCCGGCTCTAATCCGTTAAGCTACGTAGCTGTCCGAGGTTCGCCCGGTCGAAGGCTCCCGTAAAGTCGACGGGTCTTTCGGACCACGCTGTTCGCAGTCAGGAGCGCGTGGGTGTCGTCGGGACTGGAGGAGGGTATGGCGTCTGCTCGATGGCGAAGCTGGTTTCTCGCGATCCTTATCGCCGCGGGTCTTATCGCCGCCGTCGCCCACTGGGGAGAGGTGAGGCGGTTCGCGGCCCTGCTGCGTGAAGCCGAGCCGGGCTGGATCGGCCTCGCGCTTGTGCTTCAACTGACAACCTATGCAAGCGTGGCAGGCGGATGGGCGGCAGTGTTGCGGCGTGCGCGGACGCCCCAGCCTTTGCGGCCCCTGATGCGAATCGCCCTGACCAAGCTGTTTGCCGATCAGGTTCTGCCCAGCGCTGGCATGGGTGGGAACATCCTGCTGGTAGATCAACTGAGGGCGCTTGGCGTGCCGAAGGGAACGGCGGTGGCCGCTCTCCTTTTGTCCATGATCGGCTTCTATGCGGCCTATGCCTTCTTCGCGCTCGTGACCCTGATCCTGCTCTGGCTTCACGACCGCGCCACACCGCTGATGGCGGGGGTCGTCACGATCTTTCTCCTCGTTGCCCTCGCGATCCCTTCGCTCGCCTTGTGGCTTCGCCGCCGGGGGAGCAGGCCATTGCCGGACCGGATCGAACATATCGACTTCGTGCGCCGGTTGCTCGAAACCGTCGCGCAGGCGCCAGCCGCGCTCTTGCGAGACACGCGGCTCACCCTGACCGTCACGGCGTGCAATGCGATGATCTTCCTGGCCGATGCCGGGACGCTGTTCGCGTGCTTGCACAGCCTCAATCAGCAGGCGGCGTTCGGGACGGCGTTCATTGCCCTGATCATGGCGTCGGTCATCGCAACGCTGGGGCCAATCCCGCTGGGCCTTGGCAGCTTCGAAGCGACATCGGTCGCGATGCTGCATCTCCTTGGTGTGGAGTTGGAGGCAGCCTTCGCCGCGACCATGCTGCTGCGGCTGTTCACGCTTTGGCTGCCGCTCATGCCCGGCATTGTGATGATCCGTGGCGTCGCGAAAAAGCGGTCTGCACGGAGCAGGCAATTTCGATAGCGATGCTGCGGCCTTCAGCCAGGATCGGCCGCCGCCATGCCTTTTCTGGCGATGCGAATGGTTGGATCGTCGGGATCCACGATCGTGATGAAGCCCAGCTCACGCTCCATGCGCAGCGCCGCGTCATGATCGGCGCACTCGACCGATTCAACCATGTCGATGCCTTCCGATTTTGCATAGCTCAGCACATGTTCGAACAATGTCCAGCTTATCCCCTTGCCTTTACTGTCCGTCCGCGTGGTAAGCGCGATTTCCGCCCGGCTGCGGTCGGGGTCCGTCGCCAGCATGGCGATCGCAATGACCTCTCCACCCTCGTCACCGAAGGCCAGGAAGCTGATCGTCCGGACATAGTCCACCCGTGTCATCATGGTGATCTGCTCATGCCGCACCTTGGGGAGGCCCGACATGAAGCGGAAGCGCAGATCTTCGGCTGAAACATGATCGAAGAAGCTTGCTACAGCCGCCTCGTCGTCCGCCCGTACCGGCCGTACATGAAAACGGACGCCATGCTCCGTCACAAGGTCGGAAGCCCAGCCTCCCGGCGGCGCGCGCAGCACGAGGCGCGATTGAGGCGCTGGCTCGGCGGTGATACGCGCCCGCGCATCCAGCGCGATGACGCCCGCCGCGCTCACCAACAGGGGATTGATGTCGAGTTCGAGCAGGTCGGGCATATCGACCGCCATCGCAGACACGGCATCCAGCACATCGGCGAGGCTCTCCACATCGGCGGGCGGCACGTTGCGGTAGCCAGCCAGCATGGCCGAGATGCGTGTTCGCGCGATCAGGGCACGTGCGCCCGCATGGTCGATGGGAAGAAGGTCGATAGCCTTGTCGCGCAGAAGCTCCGTAGCGGTGCCGCCCGCGCCCGTCATGATGATCGAGCCGAATGTCGGATCGGTCGCGATGCCGACTATCATCTCGGTGCCGCTCTCGGCCTTGAACATGTCTTCCACGGCAAAGCCTTGGATGTGCGCGTCCGGGAAATCGCGTTGGATTCGTCGTTCCATGTCTTGTGCGGCCGCAACTGCCGCATGAGCATCGGGCAGGTTGAGCGCCACGCCGCCCACATCCGATTTGTGCGGTAGATCGCGAGAGACGATCTTGACGGCATAGGGCGCGCTCAGCCAGCAGCAGGCTTCCTCCACTGCTTGCGCGGACGCGGCAAAGCGGGTTGGCGCGATGGGGACACCATAGGCTTCCAGCAGCTGCTTCACCTTTAGCTCGGACAGCAGCGTGCATTTGTCCGCCTGTGCGCTGGCGATAATGGCGCGGGCAGCGGCGCGGTCGGCCTTCACCTCGCGCGTTTGCGCGGGTGCATCGGTCAGGCTTCTGCGAATGCGGCGCGCCTGCGCTAGATAGCCAAAGGCGCGCACGGCGTCATCTGGCGTGGAAAAGACGGGGATGCCTGCCGCCGTAAATATGGACCTTACGGCATTGGCGTTTGCGTCGCCGAGCCAGCAGGCAAGGACGGGCTTGCATATGCGCTCTTGTGCCGCCGTGGCGACTTCCCGGCATATCGCCAGCGCCGTCTCGCCTGCTTCGCTGCGTGCCGTGGGGCAGTTCATGACCAGCACTGCGTCGCTTGCCTCGTCCCGCAAGATGGCTCGCAACGCGACGCTGTATCTGGTCGCGTCGGCATCGCCCAGCACATCAACGGGATTGCTGCGTGACCAATCGGCGGGCATGTCCTTCTCAAATATTGCCTGCGTTTCCGGGGTCAGCTCGGCGAGCTGAGCGCCGGTTCGTGCAAGCGCATCGACCGCCAATATACCCGCTCCCCCGCCATTGGTGAGGATCGCCAGCCTGTTGTCAGCGATGGGCTTGCAGGTGCAAAGGATTTCGGCGGCGTCGAAAAGCTCGGTGAGGCTGTCGACCAACAGGATGCCCGCCCTGGCGAAGGCCGCCTCATAGACATCATAGGCGCCGATCATGGCGCCGGTGTGAGACAGCGTTGCCCGGGCTGCGAGCTCGCTCTTTCCAGCCTTGATCGCGATGATGGGCTTGGTGAGCGCCGCTGCCCGTGCCGCCACCATGAATTCAGCCGCCTGGGTTACGCCCTCGACGTAGAGAAGAATGGCATGGGTGTGCGGGTCGGTTGCAAGAAGATCGATGAGGTCGCCGAGGTCAGCGTCGGCCATGTCTCCGGCCGAGATGATGGCGGAAAACCCTACGCTGCGGGTCTGCGCCCAATCGAGCACGGCGGTAATCAGCGCGCCGCTTTGAGATATGAGGCCCAGATGGCCGGGCTTTGCCGGGGTGCGTGCGAAGGTGGCGTTGATCCTGGCATGGGGAGACATGATGCCGAGACAATTGGGGCCGACGATCCGTAGGTCGTGTCGCTTCGCTGCGTCCAGCACCTCGCCGCGAAGGCCGCCAGCATCGGTCAGCCCGGCTGAAAGGATCACGGCGCAGCGCGTGCCGAGCCTCCCCAACTGATCGATGATCGGAGCTACCGTCGATGCTGGTGTCATGACGATCGCTAGTTCAGGCGCCTCCGGGAGGCTGTCGATGGTCGCGAACCATGTCGCGCCTTGTCGGGCGACCGGATGCGGATTGACGACATAGACTGTGCCTTCAAATCCGTCGGCAAGCAGATTGTCGAGCACCAGGGTGCCGACGGCTCCCTTGCGCTCCGATGCTCCGACCAGAACTATGCTTTTGGCATGAAGAAGGGGCGACAGGTTGCGGATCGTCATGGCTCGTACAGCCTTTCACTCAGATGCGCCGCTGGCGCTTGCCTGAGTGATCCTAGGGGATGCGCTGCTCTGGCCGACATTCGTAAATGCCGCAGGCCAATCCCCCCGAACGAGATTTGAAGAAAGGCTACTTACGGGAAGTTGCGAATAGGGAGGCAGCACGCATTTCCTAAAATCGTCTCGAACAGTGTGGAGGCGATGATGCGGGACTCGAGCGACTTAAAGGCTGGCCTATCGAGCCAGGATCTTGCGCGAGAGATCGTTCACGATCTTCGCAACCCGTTCGCCGTGATCACCTCCATCCAGCATCTGCTAATCAAGAAGCTTTCCGGATCGGAACGAGACAAGCTGCTGCGCGCCCTGGGCGCCGCCGCCGTGCGGGGTGGTGAACTGACTTCCCGGTTGCTCTCGAAGAAGGTTCGGGAGGAGCCTCGCCTGTTGGATGTCGGTGCGCAAGTGGCCGATGCTGCTCCCCTTCTCCAGGCCGTCGTTCGCCCTTCCGCCTGTTTGGAGATCGACACGCAGGTAGCCGTACCAGCCGCTCTTGTGAGCGCCGACCCCGCCGACCTTGAAGCGGTGGTGCTGGAGCTTGTCGCGAACGCACGATCTGCTGGCGCGCGCCGAATAGTGCTTCGATGCCGCAGGATCGGCGATTGGATCTGGCTGGTGGTGGCCGACGATGGCCCTGGACTCCTGATGAATGGCAGCATGCCAGAGGCCGGTGCCAGGCAACCGGGCCGCGGAATGGGACTAAACCGAATTCGGCGGGCAATCCGCGACATGGATGGCAGATTGTTGATCCGCGGCAGTGCCGAGGCAGGAGTCGGTACGGTAGTCGCCATGCTTTTGCCGGTGGCGTTCCGCGCCGTCAGCAAATCACGCGCCCGAGAATGGCGCGCATTCCCCCGGGACAAGGAGAGTTGTGATGAAAACCGACGGACAGTTGCAGCGTGACGTCATGGACGAACTTGAATGGGATCCCAGCGTCGATCACGCAGACATCGGCGTGGCGGTGAACGATGGGGTCGTGACCCTGTCGGGCTATGTGACCAACTATGTTGAAAAGATTGCTGCCGAAAAGGCGACGAGGCGCGTCAGCGGCGTCAAGGCCATCGCCGAGGAAATCCAGGTCCGCTTCAAGTCCGAGCCGCACACGGCCGACCATGAAATCGCCAAGCGTATCCTCGACATGTTTTCCTGGAACGTCGCCATCCCTCACGAGAAAATCAATGTGAAGGTGGAGAAAGGCTGGGTCACGCTTTCCGGCACGGTGGACTTCCATTATCAAAGCGACGAGGCGAGGAAGGCGACCGCTAGAATTTCGGGTGTAACAGGGGTCAGCAACCTGATCGAGGTAAAGAAGCTGCCCGTTACTTCGGACATCCGTGAACGGATCATTGCTGCATTCAAGCGCCAGGCGGATCTGGATGCCGCAGGTGTCACCATTTTTACAGACGGCAATACGGTTCGCCTGGGTGGCCGGGTGAAGGCCTGGCATGAACGTGGCGTCGCCGAGCGGGCGGCCTGGGCTGCTCCTGGCGTGACCAAGGTCGAGGATAATATCTTGGTCAGCTACTGATCGGATAGCCCCCGGTGAACCCAATGGCACTATCGATGACGTTCATCGGGGGCTTGTCCATTTTATCCTGCCTTTTGGCTGTCGGCCGAGTTGATGGAGAACATCATGTCTTTCGTGGATCGCTTGCGGCAATCGGTTGACGCCATCTTCCTCACGGCGCTTTTCTTCGGACTCATGATAGCAATCGTTGCCATGATCGTCGCCAAACTGCCGGGATGACAGGCGACTGCAGCGACGCGCGATCCACCCTCAGAAATATGCTTGGCGCGTGCGTGTCGATCCTCCACCGAACTCACATTATGGAGCGCGCGACCCGGCCTCCTTTGGAAACTTGCCTAAGTCGAGCAACGCTCATCTGCCGTGAACGGTAGTGAGTCGATGAGAAGTACAGCCGTCAGTACGAATCCTATTGGAGCAGAAACTTAGAACTGAAAAATAATCATGTTGATTTTCATAATTTTAAATCGGCATTTATCAGTTCGTATTTCTTGGCGAGCCTGGAAGAGATAGCGTCGTATAAGCGAAGTGAATTCCTTCGACAGGTGAGGCAGTGTTCAAACGGATAACCGCGCCCTTGGCTGGCTTTGCGGCGATTGTCCTCGCTGTTGCAATCGCATCGGCGGTGCGGGCGTTATTAGACCCCTGGATGGGCGACAGGTCGGCCTATATGCCATTTATCGTCGCCGTCATGGCCGTCGCGCTGTGGGTGGGTGAAGGGCCGGCAATCCTTGCCACATTGCTCGGCATCGCCGCGAACTTCCTTTTCATGGGCAGGCCCGCAGTCCAAGTGCGCGACATATTCGAAGTGGTCATGTTTGGCGCCACTGCCGCCATCATCATTCTTGTGATCCGTTTCGTTCATAAGGCCAACCTGCGTTTGGAGCGGGCTGAATTGGCGGCGAAGGCCAGCGAACAGATGGCCATGGAACTGAACCTGTTGATCGACGGTGCTCAAGGCCTGGCCATCTACATGCTTGATCCGATCGGTCATGTCACGATCTGGAACCGCGGGGCCGAGCGGCTCAAGGGATGGACCGAGGAAGAAATCCTGGGCCAGCCAAGCGCCCTCTTCTATCCCAGCGAAGCCGTTGCTGTCGGCAAGCCGCAAGCCGACATCGAGCGTGCACGCAAAGAAGGGAGATTCGAGGAGGAGGATTGGCGTCTTCGCAAGGATGGGTCGGAATTCCTTGCTGCCGTCAGCTGGACGGCTCTTTACGGCGAAGGCGGGGAACTGCGGGGCTTTGCGAAGATCATTTCCGATATCACCGAAAAGCGTTCCGCCGAAGACCGGTTGCGTGCCCACGAAAGCCAATTAACCGCCATCTTGTCTACTGTCCCCGATGCCATGGTGGTCATTGACGAAAGCGGTAAGATGCTTTCGTTCAGCGCCGCAGCAGAGGCGCTTTTCGGTTTCAAGGAATCTGAGGTTTTGGGCAGAAATGTGAGGATGCTCATGCCGTCGCCGGATCGAGAGCGTCATGACAGCTATATCCACCGTTATCTGGAAACCGGTGAAAAGCGTATCATTGGCAAGGGACGGGTGGTCTTTGGCCAGCGGGCCGATGGATCGCTCTTTCCGATGGAATTGTACATCGGGGAAGCGCTGCGGGGAAATGAGCGGATATTCACCGGCTTCGTCCGCGATCTTACCGAGCGGCGTATGATTGAGCAGCAGATGGCGACCTTGCAGGCCGAAATCATCCACGTCACGCGGGTCAGTGCGATGGGCACCATGGCCTCAACGCTGGCGCATGAGCTTAATCAACCGATCGCGGCGGTCGCAAATTATGTCGAGGCGGTCCGCGATCAGATGGCCAGCCCCGACAAAAGCGAATGGCCCATGATGCGGGAAGCGCTGGGGGAAGCCGCCAGCGAAGCTTTGAGGGCAGGGCAGATCGTGCGTCGACTTCGGGAATTTGTTTCGCGAGGCGAAGTGGAAAAGACCATCGAAAGCTTGCCTGACCTTGTGAATGAAGCCTCCGTGCTAGGACTCGCGGGATCGAGGGAGATGGGGATTGAGGCGCATTTCGATCTCGATCCCGGTGCGTCACCCGTGCTGGTCGATAAGGTTCAGATCCAGCAAGTTCTGATCAATCTTATTCGGAATGCGTGCGAAGCGATGGCCGATAGCCCGATTAAAAGGCTCACCATTTCGAGCCGTGCCGAAAAGGAAGGTGACATCCAGGTCACCGTATCGGACACCGGTTGCGGCATGGCGCCAGGCGTCGCCAAGCAGTTGTTTACCGCATTTGTCAGCACCAAACCGGAAGGGATGGGCCTGGGTCTGTCCATATGCCGGACGATCGTGGAAGTGAATGGCGGCAAGATATGGATGGATACGCACAAGGGGAAGGGCACCGATTTCCATTTCACCCTCATTCGAGCGCAGGCGGAGGATGTCTATGACCGACAGGAAGCTCATTCACATCGTTGATGACGATGATTCCGTCCGGCGATCGGTCGGCTACATGCTCAGGACCTCGGGCTATGCGGTCGAGACGTGGCGTTCCGGGGCCGCATTTTTGAAGGATTTGCGATCGGTGGAGGCGGGTTGTGTCCTGCTGGATGTCCGCATGCCCCAGATCGACGGTCTGGAGGTACAGCGGACCATGGCGGAGCGCGGGATCACGATGCCTGTCATCATCATGACCGGCCACGGCGAGGTATCGGTCGCTGTACAGGCGATGAAGGCGGGTGCGGTCGATTTTCTGGAAAAGCCGTTTGAAAAGACCGTATTGATCGACGCGATCGGGCGCGCCTTCGGCCGCGTCCGCTTTGCCCAAGGTGCAGCGGCACAGGCCGCCAGTGCCGACGTAATCATCGGCGCCCTGACGGCACGCGAGCGGGAAGTGCTGGAAGGACTTGCTCAGGGCCTTCCCAACAAGACGATCGCCTATGATCTTGGCATATCTTCGCGAACGGTGGAGGTGCATAGGGCTAACCTCATGACAAAACTGCATGTCCACAGCCTGTCAGATGCGCTGCGGATCGCCTTTGCCGCGAGGATGGGACAGAAGGGCCTGACTGGGATCAATACTTAAAGACGTAGCGACGCCGCCGTGCCACCACTTGGGCATGTTGTTGAATCCTGCGGCGCAAGGCGCGAAGACAATGGCCGACCTACCAATCCCCATAGTCATATTGGACGACGACGCGGGATCGAGGAGGTCGATGCAACTCCTGTTGCAGGGACGAGGGTTTAACGTCCGCTCCTTCGCGATACCGGAATTGCTGATCGCCGAGGTGAAAGCGAATAATCCGGCTTGTCTGGTGACCGATTACCTGATGGCGGGGCATGACGGCCTTCAGGTATTGGCTGCGCTCCGCTCGGCGGGATGGAAGGGGCGGGCCATAATGGTGACCGCGTTCGGTTCGACCGAATTGATGCAGAAGGCAATCGCGCACGGCTTTGATGCAGTGCTCGACAAGCCTTGCAAGGAGTCTTCGCTCGTCAATGCGGTTATCGATGCGACGACGCGGGACGTGGGTTCGCAGGTGTGACCATGACGGGCATAACCAAGAAGCAGCCACAGCGACGCTCTTCCGCTGTCGCCCTGGACCTTTTGACGCGGCGCGAGCGTGAAGTGCTTGTGGCGGTCGCCAATGGCCTTACCAATCGGCAGACCGGCGAGTTGCTGGGCATCAGCCACAGGACCGTCGAAGTCCATCGCGCCAGGTTGATGCGCAAGCTGGAAGTGCGATCGGTTGCCCAGCTTGTTGCGCTTTATCTTCTCAAGGGCTTGCCACGCCCAAGCGTCGACAACGCCCTGACCCCATAGCTGTTCTCAAAGGCAGCCGTCTGCTACCATGCCCGGCCCGCCTGACACTTCGTATATTCCCCAATACCTATTGCCACCGATTTCGCGATCATGGTGCCTGAGTCCATTTGATGGCGTCATGGATTGGAGAAAATCATGACCTATGTGTCGGAAGTCATGCATCCGGGAGTCGATCGGGTGGCGCCGGACACCGGCCTCGCCGAACTGGCCCGGATCATGAGGGAAAAGGATATAGGCGCGATCCCGGTGAGCGATGGCGACACGCCGTTGGGGATCGTGACGGATCGGGACATCGCCTTGCGCGGCTTTGCCGGGAACGGACAGGCGAGAGCGATGACAGCCGCAGACATCATGTCGAAACCGGTCGTCTTCTGTCATGCCGAAGACAGCATCGAGGATGCGATCAGGTTGATGGAAAGCCAACAGGTCCGCCGTCTGCCGGTTGTGGATGATCGATCCAACATGGTCGGCATCCTGTCGCTGGGTGACGTCTCGCACTGTGGTCACCGCGATCTTGCGATTGAAGTCATGGCGGCGGTGAGCAGCCATCACGCCTGAGGGAATGACATCCTGACGATGTGAGGAAGAAGATGACCCAGGCAACGATGTTTGACCGCTCGACCACTCAAGCGCCCGATGAGCTTGTCCAGGCTCTCAGGCACCATGCTGAGCCATTGCCCTCGCCTGACAAGGTGGAGGATTTCGGTGCCTGTTTCGATCGGTTCGGAAATGCCAGGGTCATCCTTCTGGGCGAGGCGACACATGGAAGTTCTGAATTTTATCGTGCGCGCGCCGCGATTACCCGTCGGCTGATAGAACGGCACGGCTTCACGGTCGTGGCGGTAGAAGCGGACTGGCCCGATGCCGCGCGCATTGACGATTATGTGCGGCACCAGGCGCCGCGTCCCAGGCGGGGGGATGTATTCATACGCTTCCCGACATGGATGTGGCGCAACCAGGAAGTGCTGGCCTTCGCCGATTGGCTGCGGGGACATAATCAGGGTTTGGCGGAAGCGCGCCAGGCATCATTCCATGGCCTGGATGTCTACAGCCTCAGCGAATCCATCCATGCCGTGCTTGCCTATCTCGACAAGGCCGATCCGGACGAGGCGGAGGACGCGCGCCGCCGCTATGGATGTCTGACGCCATGGCAGGATGAACCCGCGCACTATGGACGGGCAGTCACTCTTTCCGGCGGCAAAGGATGTGAAGATGGCGTGGTGGCGCAGCTTCGCCAGCTTCTTGACCAGCGGCTGGACCTGCTCAAACAGGATGGCGAGGCGTGGTTCGATGCCTATCAGAACGCCCGCATAGTTCGCGCCGCGGAACGCTATTATCGCGCCATGTACCGCAGCTCGACCGAAAGCTGGAACCTGCGCGACCGGCACATGTTCGAAACGCTCCAGGCGTTGATGGCGCATCGCGGTAGTGGAACCAAAGCGGTCATCTGGGCGCATAACAGCCATGTCGGCAATGCAGCTGCAACGGCGATGGGTTGGCAGGGTGAATTCAACATCGGCCAGCTTTGCCGCCTCGCTTATGGCGACGATGCCGTGTCGATCGGCTTTGGGACTGACACCGGACTTGTCGCGGCGGCCAGCGACTGGGGCGGGGCGATGGAGATCAAGTCCGTCCGTCCCGCACGCCCGGACAGTTATGAACATGCGTTCCGGCGCACAGGCGTCGTCCGCAGCCTGACTGACTGGCGGGGACCGGGCAAGGAAGCGCTGCGGGATTTGCTCGGCCACACGCTTTTGGAGCGCGCGATCGGCGTCGTTTATCGGCCCGAAACGGAGCGGCTCAGCCATTATTTCGAGGCTGTGCTGGCGGAGCAATTCGATGCCTGGGTCTGGTTCGAACAGACCTCGGCGGTAACGCCATTGGGTCCGGAACGCCCTTCAGGCGCGCCGGAAACCTGGCCTTTCGGATTATGACCATGACGCAGATATTGGTGAACCGGCAGGATGTGACAATCGGCAGGCATGGGCTGCGGGCCTTCCTCGACATGCCGGATGGCGCGACGGGGTTGGTGATATTCGCTCATGGCAGCGGCAGCGGGCGGCATAGCCCGCGCAACCAATATGTCGCCGCTGGTTTGCATCGATCACAGCTCGCGACTTTGCTGGTCGACCTGTTGACGCCGCAGGAAGAGCTGGACCGACGCAATGTCTTCGATGTGCAGTTGCTTGCGCGCCGGTTGAGGGAGGCTGCTGACTGGGCCGACGGCATGGCGCCGCTCGCCACGCTGCCGTTGGGCTATTTCGGGGCGAGTACAGGCGCAGCGGCCGCGATCATTGCTGCTTCGATGCCGGATGACAGGGCGGCTGCCCTTGTGTCTCGCGGCGGCAGGCCGGACCTCGCGGGGGCTGAAGCTCTGGGCCGGGTTCGTGCCGCGACGCTCCTGATCGTCGGCAGTCTGGACCGTGATGTGCTGAGCCTGAATCATGACGCAAAGGCGCTCATGACGGCGCCCGCGGAACTGGTCATCGTGCCCGGAGCGAGCCATTTGTTCGAGGAACCCGGAACGCTCGATCAGGTCATCAGCCTCGCCAGACGTTGGTTCAACTCTCACCTGAAGGGGGAGACCCGATGAAACCCCAATCCATGCTGTTTCACGATCGTCGTGATGCAGGCGTCCATTTGGCCAAGGCGCTGGCACGTTTTGCGCCGAGCCATCCGTTGGTGCTTGCCTTGCCGCGAGGAGGCGTGCCAGTCGCCTTCGAGGTGGCAAGAGCGCTTGATGCGGATTTGGATCTTCTCTTCGTGCGCAAGCTCGGCGCGCCGGGCTACGAGGAATTGGGCATCGGCGCGGTGGTCGATGGGGCAGAACCGCAACTTGTCCTCAATGAGGAAATCGTGCGGCAGCTGGCCCCCACGCCGGACTACATCCGTACCGAGATGCGCAAGCAGTTGGCTGAAATCGATCGGCGTCGGCGCGTCTATCTGGGGAATAATGAACCCATTCCGGTAGTAGGCCGTACCGTGATCGTGGTGGATGACGGCATAGCGACCGGAGGCACGATCAAGGCGGCGCTGAAGGGCATGAGCAAGGCGCATCCCGCGCGGCTCATTCTGGCGGTGCCGGTAGCGCCTGCGGCGGTGATCGCAGGTCTGCGGGAGGAATGCGACGACATCATCTGCCTTTACGAACCCCATCCCTTCTATGCGGTCGGGGCGCACTATGTGGTATTCGATCAGACGAGCGATGCCGAAGTGGTCAAGCTGTTGGCTGATGCGCGTCGGCAACGAAATACCCAATCAGCGTGATTGGGCCAAATTCAGCCCAGTTCGTGCTGCAATAGCCCGTTCAGGATGATCCATAGCCATTCTCCGCTGATCAATTGGGCGGCCAGGAAGGTAAGGATCAACGCGGCTGCGACTATGGCCAATATCAGCCATAGACGTGTCGCGGGTCTGTCCCGTTGCGTCATGGTTACTCTCCGGTGGGCCTGGAGCGCATGATCCGGCCTCAAGGACTGGTCCGGCTGGCGACCACGGCCGATCCGTCGGGCTGGATCTGGATAAGATGATAAGCCTTATCCTCGCATTGCGCCCTCCAGGCGGCGGACGGCGCGGTGGTTCCGGGCATCGGGCCGCTGTCGATTACTTGCTGGCAAGGCAGGCCAGCATCCCGGATGGCACGGAAAAACGCCGCATCCCGGGCCTCTTTGGGCAATGCCGCGATCTCTTCGACATAGTTCATCGTCGAACCATTCGTCTGGGGCGCGGGCGCTTCCGTCTCGTTCGCCGGTTTGCACGCGCTGATGACCAGCACAGCGGCCAATAGCGGAAGTGTTCGCATTGCGATGCTCCTTCAACTGACAAGATGGAGAAGCCTATTTCCCACGTCCCGGATGCGTCGCCCATCGGGACATATACTTATTCCAGCCGTCGGGAGGGGCGCATAGCCTCACGGGCATGAAGAGGATCGTCACGCTCACGATGAATCCGGCCATCGATGTCGCCTATGAGGCGGATCGGGTCTTTCACACCCGCAAGATGCGGGCGCGCCAGGAACATTATGATCCGGGCGGGGGTGGCATCAACGTGGCTCGGGTGATTGCGCGGCTGGGCGGCACGGCGCGCGCTTATTATCTGTCCGGTGGAGCAACCGGACCTACGCTCGACGGGCTGCTGGATCAGCATGGGCTGGTCCGGTTCCGCATACCCATTGCAGGCGACACTCGCATCAGCACATCCATCTATGAGCGGGAGACGGGTAAGGAATATCGTGTCGTGCCACAGGGGCCAGAGCTGACGGCCGAGGAATGGCAAGCCGCCCTGCATCATCTCGATGGTCCGCAGGCTGACTTCCTTGTCGCCAGCGGATCGCTGCCTCCCGGCGTGCCGGACGATTTCTACAGTCGAGTGTGTCAGCTGGCGCAACGCCACGGCATGCGCCTCATCCTCGACACTTCAGGCAAGGCGCTGCAAGAGGCGGTCAGCGGCGGGGGCCTCTATCTTGTCAAACCGAGCATCGGTGAGTTGCGGCAACTGGTTGGCCGAGCGTTGATGGAGGAAAGCGAAATCTGCGCCGCCGCGCAGGAGATCGTGGATGGCGGCAAGGCGGAATATGTCGCCGTGACGATGGGTCGCGATGGCGCGATACTGGCTAGTCGCTCAGGGACCTGGCGATTGCCTGCCGTCCCTGTGGAAACCAGGAGCGCGGTGGGGGCTGGCGACAGTTTCCTGGCGGCAATGGTTTTCGCACTCGGCTGTGAGCGTGATCCCGTCGAGGCATTCCGTTACGGAATTGCCGCAGGTGGAGCGGCGGTCCTGACGCCCGGCACTGACCTCTGCCATCGCGAGGATGTCGAGCGCTTGTTGGCCCTCGTGCCGTCCATTGCGCCATCACAGGAAACATGCCGGGCCGACGCCCAAGCGTAGTCCCTGCCATAAGGAAGAAGGATGACTGCCATGAAGGCCAGCGACATCATGACTTTGGGAGCGGCCACGACCACGGCTACAAGTTCCTTGGCGGCTGCCATCAAGTGCATGTCCGATCACCGGATCAGCGCTCTCCCGGTCCTTGACGAGGAGGAACGTCTGGTGGGCATCGTCACGGAGGGAGATTTTTTCCGGCAAGACCTTGGGCCTTTCCGGCTCGATGCCCTGGTTAGCGCCGAGGCGGAGGATCGGGCACGCTCGCTGGCCTCCATGACGGTTGCCGAGATCATGTCGACGCAGCCGATCACCGTTGATGGAGGTGAATCGCTGGAGGAAGCGATTGCCATCATGGAAGGGCGGGCAGTGAAGCGTCTGCCAGTCACATCGAACGGCAAGCTGGTCGGTCTGCTCAGCCGCGCTGACATTCTGCGCTTCCTCGTAGAAAGATGATCTAGACCAGCCCGTTGTCGCGCAGCGCGGCGCCGATCAGGGGCGCGAGATGGGCCTTGTTCGTAGGTCCATCGATACTGTCGCTGCTGAAGATAGGTGCGATGCCCTCTGCCTTCATGATCGCAAGATCCTCGGCACTCGCCAGGCAATGCGTCACGATGGCTTCAACCGATGTCGCGCCTGTGTCGTGCAGAAGCCGCGCCGCCTCGATTAACGTCCGCCCGCTGGCAATCATGTCGTCCACCAATATGGCGCGGCGGCCACGAACCGTTTCGATGTCGGGGATCGCAAGCCTGACCTGCCTGTCGCCCAGCCTTTGCTTTGTCGCCACCAGCGTGCTTAGGCCCAGCGGTGCTGCGACAGCCTTGGTCCACTGACGGGATTCACTGTCCGGCCCGATGATGACGGGATCGTCCCGCGCGTCGATCAGGGTAGCGAGAAGGGGCGCGGCGGATAGGCTGATCGCAGGGATGCCGGGAATGACCTCGCTCAGGGCGGCTATGCGATGGAGATGAGGATCGACCGTCACCAGTCCGTCGAAATGGTCCGCTATCAGGCCGCCGATGACTTTCTGGCTGACGGCTTCTCCGGCGCGGAAGGCTTTGTCCTGCCGCATATAGGCAAGGTAAGGCGCGACAAGGATGACGCGTTCCGCGCCCTGATCGCGCGCCGCCGAGGCCGCCAGCAGCAGTTCGATGATCTTGTGGTCGGGATCGTCGAATGAGCGATAGAAGATGGCGGTTCGAGCGGGCGTCGGTACACGGATCAGGCATTCCTGGTCGGGAAATCGGTGAACCTCGACGGCGATCGTCGGTGTGTCCAACAGTGACCCCAGCCTGCGGGCCGGTGCCATGCCATCGTCGAAGGCGAAAAGGACCGCGCTCATCGAGCGACCTCATATCCGGAATCTTCCATCGCCAGATCGCGCGCGAAGCCGAGACCGGTTCGCGACTGGGCATGGATACGGTAAAGCGCTTGCCCCTTGCGGACATCGCTGCCCACCTTGTGCAGCAGGTCGATGCCCGCGCCCTTGTCCATCGGTGCACCGGCAAGCCGGGCGATGCGCGCTATGCGATGGCAATCAATCGCCTGCACCCGTCCGTCATGGGGGGCCTGAATCTCGTGAACATGCTCGCCCGGCGCATGTTTGGCCGTCTGTCGCCCCTGTGCCTCGATCAGCCGTTCCATCGCCGCAAGTGCTTCGCCCGAGGCGAGCAGTTCCATCGCCCGTGCATAGCCTCTGCCACCTCGCAGCGCGGGATCGAAATCGAGCACTCGTCCGGCCAGAAACAGGGCATGCTCGCGAAGGTCCGGCGGAGCATCGCCGTCGTTGCGCAGCACGGCCATGACATCGCGTGCCTCAAGCACCGGGCCGACTCCGCGCCCGACAGGCTGTGATCCGTCCGTGGTCACGATATCGATCACGAGACCGATCTTGTCGGCGACATGTTCGAACAGTTTGCGCAGCCTGACTGCATCATCCTGCGTGCGGACCTTCGCGGTTGGGCCGACGGGTATGTCGAGCACCAGATGCGTGGAACCCGCCGCCAGTTTCTTGGACAGGATGGACGCGACCATCTGGTCGAACGTGTCGATCCGCAAGGGCCGCTCGACAGAGATCAGCACATCGTCCGCTGGCGACAGGTTCACCCGGCCACCCCACGCCAGCACCGCCTTTTCCCGGGCGACGATAGCCCGCATGTCCGCTTCGCACATGTCGACATTGGCGAGCACTTCCATCGTGTCGGCCGTGCCGGATGGGGAGGTGATCGCGCGTGACGAGGTTTTGGGCATGATGAGGCCGTGAGCCGCTACGATCGGCACGACGATCATCGATGTGCGGTTGCCGGGAATGCCGCCGATGCAGTGCTTGTCCACCACGAGCGGGGCTTTCCAATCGAAACGGTTGCCGACATCCGCCATCGCGCAGGTGACCGCCAGCGTTTCCTGCGTGCTCATGAAGCTGGCGCAGGCGACCAGAAAGGCGCCGATTTCCATAGGGGAATAGCGATGCGCGGCGATGTCCCGGATGATGGCTGAAATCTCGTCATCCTGCAGGGTGTCGCCGTCGATCTTGCGACGGACAAATTCCAGGCTGGCCGGGGGCATTGCCTGCGCGATCGCTACGGGCGAACCTTCGGGCAGGCCGAGCCGCCTGAACGCCTGCTCGCCCAGGCCAATCTCTCCCGGCTTCAGCAGTGTCGGCTCATCCACGAGCGCCAGCGTCGCGAGGATTTCGGCACTGTCCCCGCTGACCCGTATCTTGCGCAGCGCCTGAAACTGCTCCGCGGAATAGCCGTTGCTTTGGCGCAGAAGAAAGGCGGTGTTTTCCGGATAGGTGTCGATTGCCAGACGCTTGATCGTCAGCATGGCCTGCCCACCTCATGTCGTTGCCGTTCGCCCATCGGGAATGTCAGCTTCCGTCGCTCGTGCGTGGGGGCAGGGGCGTTCCAAAGAGTTCCTCGGCCACGCGCGCACAGATGCTGGCGGCGCGATCGCGGACCCGCTGGAGTTGGCCCTCGAAAAAGGCGGCGTCCGCGCTTTCCACCACGTCCCCAATATGCAGCGCCTCGGATGATTGCATCGCAAAGGCGCGAAAGAGGTAGGTGCCCGAAAGCGCGCGAAGCGCCTCTGTCTGACCCTGGGCGTCGAGCCAGTCCTCCGAAGCACCAGAGGTCGTGATAGCGCAGAGATGACCTCTGCCGAGCAGTCCTTCACCCGACTTGTTCTGAACCTGACGCACAGTCGTTCCCGCGCCCAGAACGCGATCGATATAACCGACAAGCATGGCTGGCGGCATGCCGAACCAGATCGGAAAGACGAAGACGACCACATTGGCGCCGCGCAATATATCCAGTTCCGCCGTTACGTCGGGAGACAGGTGGTAGCCCTTGCGATCAGGCCGTTCGCCATGCTTCAGCACCGGGTCGAAATTCATGGCGTAGAGGTCGCGCAGGATAGACTGTTGCCCCGCAGCCTCCACAGCCTGGCAATAGGCATGGGCGATGGCGGCGTTGAAGCTGTGGGGATCAGGGTGCGCGAGCACCACTGCATGCCGGATCGGAGAAGGAGCAGCTCGGGGCATCGGAACCTCCATCTTCACGAATGGCGATGTCTCGCCTCCTCATATTCATCAAGTATGCGCCGCATTTGGGCGAGGGCCTCGCGGCGTGCCCGCTCGTTCTTAATGCGGCCGAGATGCTGTTTGAGATGGGTGATAAAGTCGGCATAGTCATTCTGCCAATCCGGCCCGCTAAGCTGTTCCATGTCCACGCGACCTGTCTGGATGCGCTTCGCCTGCGTTCCCGGCTCAAGCGCATAGACCTCGCCGATCTGCGGCGCGACGATATTTGTGGCGGGATCGTCTGCCTGAACGAGGGTCCGCAACGCTGCCACCGCTTCGGGTTCGCCATGATCGAGGAAAAGGCTGCCGGTTATCGGTCGGCGCCCACTGATCCAGCTGTGCAGTTCGTCGCGGTCGGCATGGGCGGAATAGCTGTCGATCCGCCGAATGCGCGCGCGCACATTAACATCCTCGCCGGAGATACGCACACGCTGCGCGCCGTCGAGAAGGACCCGGCCAAGCGTGCCCTTCGCCTGAAAGCCCACGAACAGGACAGTCGATTCCCGCCGGAAGAGATTATGCTTCAGATGATGGCGGATGCGGCCTGCCTCGCACATGCCCGATGCCGCCATGATGATCGCACCCGACATGGTGTTGAGCCGAACGGATTCCGCGACATCCTCGACATAATGGATCGAGGGATGACGGAAAATATCTTCGCCGCCCGTATCCTCCAACTCCGAGGCATGAGCCGCGAACACCTTGGTCGCCCGGCTGGCGAGCGGCGAGTCCACGAAGATCGGGACGTTAGGAATCCGGTTGGCATCGGCCAGCTTGGCAAGGTCGAGGAGCATTTCCTGCGTTCGCTCGAGCGCAAAGCTGGGGATCACGAGGTTGCCGCCGCGGCTCAAGGCATCCTTGATCTCGGCCTCAAGTTGACTGCGGCGCTGCTCGATCGTGAATTTATCCCGCGCGCGATCGCCATAGGTCGCTTCGCAGACCACATGATCGACGCCGGTCGGCGCTTGCGGGTCGGGATGGAAGGCTTTGTTGACCGGCCCCAGGTCTCCCGACATCAGCAGGCGCACGCCCGCCGCCTCGATTTCCACGGACGCCGCGCCCAATATATGCCCGGCATTCCAGAAGCGCGCGCGAAATCCGGGCGCCGGATCGAACCAGTCGCCCAGCGGCACCGGATGGCTGAGCCGCCACGCATCCAGCGCATCCTCTTCGGTGTAGAGGGGCACGAAGAGGCTCTCGCCCGCGCGGTCGCGGCGTCGGTTACGGCGGTCCGCCTCGCTTTCCTGGATCCTGCCAGCATCCGCCAGCATATATTCCAGCAGGTCAGAGGTCGCGGGCGTGCACCAGATTGGCCTCTTATAACCCTGCGCGGCCATTTTGGGCAAAAGACCGCAATGATCGATATGGGCATGGGTCAGCACGACCGCGTCGATCTTGGCGGGGTCGAAGCTGAAGGCGCCGTGGTTCAAGGTCTCAAGCGTGCGCGATCCCTGGAACAGCCCGCAGTCGACAAGGATGGCTCGGTCGCCCAGCCGTAATTCCATACAAGAACCCGTGACCGTGCCCGCCGCGCCGTGGAATGTCAGAGTCAACGCTGAACTCACGCGAACCTCTCCCGCTCATCTTTTTCCCGATCATAACTCAATAGGCCAAAGAAGGAGAGGCGCAGTCCGTAGTTATACGGATGAGGCGGCCCCCATGCCTGTCATCCGTATCATTCCCAATGTTCCTGATGGCATGGCCTCTGCAAACTCCCGCCCCATGACCACCGAAACGCTAGCTGCGCCCCCGCCCGTCAAGGATGATGTGATCGTCTGGTTCGATGCGCTCGGACGCGCCGATGTCGGGCGCGTGGGTGGCAAGAACGCCTCTCTTGGCGAGATGGTCGCCATACTCGGCAAGGCAGGCGTGCAGGTTCCGCCGGGCTTTGCAACAACGGCGTGGGCCTATTGGGCGTTCATCGACCATAACCGCATTGGGGATCGACTCGCTGCCATCGTGGCGCAGTATCGGAACGGGACGATGCCGCTTTATGAAGCGGGTGAGGCAGCCCGCCGCCTGTTTCTGGATGCGGAACTGCCGCCGCAAATCGCCGAACCCATTATCTCCGCTTATCGCGATTTATCGCGCAATGCCTGCAAGCATGAAGTCGCTGTCGCGGTGCGATCCAGCGCGACCGCAGAGGACCTGCCGGACGCCAGTTTTGCTGGGCAACAGGAGAGTTTTCTCAACGTCGTTGGCGAGCGCGCCTTGCTCGACGCATGCCGCCGTTGTTTCGCCTCGCTCTTCACCGACCGGGCGATCGCCTACCGCGAGGCCAAGGGTTTCGACCATCTGCGGATCGCGCTTTCAATCGGCATCCAGATCATGGTGCGATCCGATCTGGCGGGGTCGGGCGTCATGTTCTCGATCGATACGGAGACCGGATTTCCGCGCGTCGCCGTCATCAGCGCGGCTTGGGGGTTGGGCGAGACCGTGGTGCAGGGCCGCGTCGATCCCGACAGCTATCTGATCTTCAAGCCTTTCCTTTCGGACGGGCGACTGAAGCCGATCGTGGAGAAGCGGATCGGGGCCAAGGCGCAGAAGCTGGTCTACGCGACGGGCGGCAGCGCGCGTACCGAACTGGTCGACTGCAGCCGTCACGAGCGCGAGCATCATGTTCTGGAAGACGAGGAGATACTGGAATTGGCGCGTTGGGCCGTGCTGATCGAGCAGCATTATGGCTGCGCGATGGACATGGAATGGGCCAAGGATGGAGAGAGCGGCAAGCTCTTCATCGTGCAGGCGCGACCGGAAACCGTGCATGGCGCGCGATCCGCCACCGCGCTCAAAACCTGGCGGCTGACGGCCAAGGCGCCCGCGCCGCTCGCCACGGGCGCAGCTGTCGGCGACGCGATCGCTGCTGGTTCGGCCTGCATCATTCGCAGCACCGATGACATAGCGAGCTTTGTCGATGGAGCCATCCTCGTCACCGACAACACCGATCCTGATTGGGTGCCCGTCATGCGGCGCGCGGCGGGCATCGTCACGGATCACGGTGGCCCGACCAGCCATGCGGCCATTGTCAGCCGCGAACTGGGCGTCCCTGCGGTCGTGGGAACCGGCGACGCGACGAGCCGCATCGCGGCGGGCCAGGAAATAACGCTCTCCTGCGCCGAAGGCGACCGGGGTCAGGTCTATCCCGGCCGGTTGCCCTTCACAGGCGAAGAAGTGGATACGGCCAGCCTGCCTGCGACGCAGACGCAGTTGATGCTGAACGTCGCCAGTCCCGCCAAAGCCTTCCGCTGGTGGCGGCTCCCATCTCATGGCGTAGGCCTGGCCCGGATGGAATTCATCATCAGCAATCTCATCCGTGTGCATCCGATGGCGCTTGCCCACCCCGATCAGGTGACGGACATCGCCGAGCGCCGCGAGATTGAAAACCTGACCCGCAGCTACGCCAATCCCCGCGATTATTTCATCGAGACATTGGGGCGGGGCATTGGGAAAATCGCCGCCGCGCATCATCCGCATCCGGTGATCGTGCGCCTATCCGACTTCAAAACCAATGAATATGCCCATCTGCTGGGCGGCGGCGCGTTCGAGCCGCATGAAGAAAATCCTATGCTCGGTTTCCGGGGTGCGTCGCGCTATTATCATGAACGCTATCGCGACGGCTTCGCGCTGGAATGCCGCGCCATCCGCTTCGTGCGGGAAACGATCGGCTTTGAGAATGTCATTGTCATGATCCCCTTCTGCCGGACGCTGGCCGAAGCGGACAAGGTCATCACCGAAATGTCGCGGCATGGGCTGATGCGAGGCGAGCGGGGGTTGCAGCTCTACATGATGGCGGAAATCCCTGCGAATGTTGTCCTCGCTGAACAGTTTGCCGCCCGCTTCGACGGCTTTTCGATCGGCTCCAATGATCTGACGCAACTCGTCCTTGGCGTCGATCGTGATTCCGATCTGCTCGCCCCGCTGTTCGATGAGCGCGATCCGGCGGTAATGCAGATGATCGCAGACCTCATTGCTCGCGCGCGAAAGGCTGGCGTAAAGGTAGGAATATGCGGGCAGGCGCCGAGCAACTATCCCGAATTCGCCGAGTTCCTTGTGCGCGAGGGCATCGATAGCATCTCCCTCAACCCTGACAGCTTCGTTGCTACCCTGAAAATAGTTGCCGTAGCGGAGGCCAGGCAGAAATCCTCGGCTGCATGATGTGCGGACGCTGCTGAGTGTCGGCCCCGATTCCAGATAGCCTTAAATGGTCTTCGGGGGGACAGCTTGATCTTGTCGGCCTCTCCGCGTCACAGGCGCGCGAGCAGCTGGCGGAGGATGGCCCCAACGAGCTGCCCCGGCCCAACCGACGGACGCCCCTGCGCATCGGGATGGAGGTGCTGCGGGAGCCGATGTTTGCCATGCTGCTGGCGGCGGGCGTTGTCTATCTTCTGCTCGGCGACCGCACTGAGGCGCTGATCCTGCTCGGCTTTGCTGGCTTGTCGATCATCATCACGATCGTGCAGGAAGCGCGCACCGAACGCACGCTTGAGGCATTGCGAGACCTTTCGGCACCGCGCGCCCTGGTTGTACGTGACGGCGAAACCCTGCGCATCCCCGGTCGTGAGGTCGTAAATGGCGACATCCTGGTGTTGGAAGCGGGGGACCGGATCGCAGCGGACGCACTGGTGGTCGAGGCACGGGAGCTTGAAGCAGACGAGTCGCTGCTGACTGGCGAGGCTGTGCCGGTTCGCAAGCGGCCTGGGCTCGCCGGGGATGCTGAACGGGCGGAGCCGGGGGGTGATGATACCCCTCATCTCTTTTCGGGAGCCATCGTGACGCACGGCGGGGGCATCGCACGGGTGACGGCTACCGGCACGCACAGCCGCATTGGCCAGATCGGACGGTTCCTCGAAACATTGGAGACAGAGGCTCCGCATCTTCACAAGGAAACCACCCGAATGGTCAGCCTGTGCGCGGTCGGCGGAGTCGCCGTCGCGCTGCTGGTGGTCCTGCTGTACGGATGGCTGAGGGGCGACTGGATGGCCGCGCTGCTGGCTGGGATCGCGACGGCGATGTCGTTGCTGCCTGAAGAGTTTCCGGTGGTCCTCACCATATTCCTCGCCATGGGCGCGTGGCGCATTGCACAGGTCGGCGTGCTCACCCGACGGGCTTCCGCCATAGAGGCTCTGGGCGCGGCCACGGTCCTGTGCACGGACAAGACCGGGACACTGACCCAGAACCGGATGACGGTCACTGAATTGTGGCTGCCGTCAGGTGAGGCGGCGGTCCTTGGCGAGGGATTACCGCAAGCGCAATTCCATGACCTGATCAGCGCGGCCGCCCTGGCGAGCGCTCCCGTGCCGGTCGATCCGATGGAGGTGGCATTCCACACCGCTGCTCGGGATGTCCGGGTTCCCGCCCGCGAAGACTGGCTCCTGGTCCACACCAATGGTCTTCAGCCAGACCTCCTGGCGATGTCCAATGTCTGGCGGCCTGCGAACGCCGGGGAGCCATTGCTGGTCGCCGCGAAGGGCGCGCCGGAAGCGATAGCGCGTCTTTGCCGGCTGGACGACAAAGCTTTTTTGGCCCTTGAGCAGGCGGTTCAGGTCATGGCGGCTCGCGGGATGCGCGTTCTGGGTGTGGCTTCTGCCAATATAGCGGAGCCCAATGTCGGGATAGGGCATGAAGCGCACGCGTTCAGTCTTCTCGGGCTGATCGGCTTGTCCGATCCGCTGCGGGCGGGGGTTCCGGAAGCCGTGGCCCAATGCCACACGGCCGGGATCCGGGTGGTCATGATCACCGGCGACTACCCCGCCACCGCGCAGGCTATTGCGCTACAGGCGGGGATCGGCGCAGGCGCGCTCATGACCGGCGGCGACGTCGCGGCAATGTCCGACGCGGAGCTTTGCGCACGGGTGAAGGACGTGGCTATTTTCGCGCGCACCATGCCGGAACAGAAGTTGCGCATTGTCTTGGCGCTCAAAGCGGCGGGTGAAGTGGTCGCTATGACCGGTGACGGCGTCAACGACGCACCGGCGCTCAAGGCCGCCCATATCGGCATCGCCATGGGCAAGCGTGGCACGGATGTAGCACGGGAGGCTGCGGCCATCGTCCTGGTTGAGGATGATTTCGGTGCCATCGTCGTCGCCATTCGGCTCGGCCGCCGCATCTATGACAATATCCGCAAAGCCATCGGGTTCATCTTCGCCGTGCATGTGCCGATCGCAGGGCTTGCTGTTTCGCCACTTCTGCTGGACCTTCCGCTGGTGCTGGGGCCAATCCAGATAGCCCTTCTTGAAATGATCATCGATCCGGTTTGCGCGCTCGTCTTCGAAGCCGAACGGGAAGAAAACCGTATCATGCGCAGACCACCGCGAAATCCGGACGAACGCCTCTTTTCCGGACGTCTGGTCCTGCCGAGCATCGCTTATGGCGGGATTGCCTTCGCGCTGCTCCTCGCTCTCCACGTCTGCGCAACCGTGTGGGGCTATGACCCTGGCCGCGTACGAGCGCTCCTCTTCTTCGGGCTGGTGACGTCCATCATGGCGTTGGTGCTGGTCAATCGGTCCTTCAGTACATCCCTGACGAGCGCCGTCTGGCGGCACAATGTTTCGCTGCGCTATGTCGCGCTGCTCGTCCTGCTGGCTTGCGCGCTGATATTCATGCTGGAACCTCTGCGCCGGGTTCTGGACTTTGCTCCGTTGAAGCTGACGGATTTAGCCCTCCTGATCCTCATGCCCGCCTGCGTTCTCCTTCTGTGCGAACTGCTCAAGGGGCGCATGGGATGGAGCGCAGGTCGCGCCGCGCGCGCGGATTGACGCACGGTCCATCTCCATGTCAGCTTTTTTGGACCCCGCCGCGGATCAATGCTTGCGCACAAACTCGGCGCGAAGGACCAGGCCTTTGATGCCCTCATAACGGCAATCGATTTCCTGTGGGTCGCCGGTCAGCCTGATCGACTTGATCACGGTGCCTTTGCGCAGCGTCTGCCCGGCGCCCTTCACCTTCAGATCCTTGATCGTGATGACGCTGTCGCCGTCCGCCAGAAGGTTACCGGCGGAATCATGCACTTCAACCCGGTCTGCGAGCTGGTCCTTGGCAGCAGCCTCCGCCGCGGAGATCCACTCGCCCGACGCTTCGTCATATACATACTCGTCGTTCGTATCGGTCATTTCAAATCCCCGGATCTGGTGGTTAGTTGAGCCGCTGGGCTGCGGAAGTTGGTGCGAGAATGATTGCCCTTGCGAGGCGGAGGGCGTCGGGAAAATCATCGCTGAAGATGACGCGCCGATCCGCCGGTCCCAGCGATACCCGCTTGAGCATCGCCATGGGTTGTGCCTGAACGCCTGAAACGATGATCTGCGTCCCGGCGGAGGCTGCTTGCCGGACGATTTCCTCGATCGCCGTCACGCCGCTCGCATCAAGCAGGGGCACCTGCCGCAGCCGAAGGATGATGACCTTCGGCGTGGGGCCGACCCGCCGCAGCGTATCGAGCAATTCATTCGCGACGCCAAAGAAGACCGGGCCATCGACACGGAACACCTCGACACCCGGCGGAAGGGCATCACGCTGGTGGATGTCCTCCCTTTCTTCGGGTGGCGGCGTTCCATTGCCGCTGTCGTTCGCAATCTCCACCGTGCGACTCATGCGCATCATGAACAGCAGCGAAGCCAGTGTCACCCCTACGCCGATCGCCACGGTGAGATCGACCAGAACAGTGAGGCCGAAGGTCAGCAGCAACAGGCCCCGGTCGCCATTGGGCATTCGCAGTAGCTGGATGAAGCGATGATGTTCGCTCATGCCCCAGGCGACCATGAACAGGATGGCGGCGAGCGCTGCCAGCGGTACGAAGGCCATGAGATCCGAGGCGAACAGGATGAACAGCAACAGGAACAGCGCGTGCATCATGCCCGCGATGGGCGTGATGGCGCCCGCCTTGATGTTGGTCGCTGTGCGGGCGATCGCACCCGTCGCTGGCAGGCCACCGAATAATGCGGATGCGATGTTGGCGACACCCTGGCCGACAAGCTCCTGATTGGATCGATGCCTTGATCCGATCATGCCATCGGCCACGACCGCAGACAGAAGTGCCTCGATTCCCGCCAGAAACGCGATCGTGAAGGCAGAGGGGACGACTGCTTGAAGCTTGGCAAGAGAGAAATCTGGCAAAGCGGGTACAGGAATTCCGGTGGGCAGGTTTGGAAAGCGCGATCCGATCGTTTCCACCGGCAACTGAAGCAGCGCCGCCAACGCTGCTGCCAATATGACCGCGATCAGAAAGCCCGGCGCCCGTGGCGCCCATTTGCGCAGGGCGATGATCAGCGCCAGCGACCCGGCGCCGATCGCCAAGCTCAGTATCTGGACGCTGCCCAGCGCAGAGAAATAGGCCTGCCATTTAGGGATGAAATCGGCAGGGACACCGCCGTCTATCCGCAGGCCGAGAAAATCCTTCACCTGGCTCGACGCGATAATGACGGCGATGCCTGCGGTGAAGCCGATGACGACGGGTTGGGGAATGAAGCGGACGAGACTGCCCAGGCCTGAATATCCAGCAATGATCAGCATCAGCCCCGCCATCAGCGTCGCCAGGAGCAGTCCGTCATAGCCATGCTGTGCGATGACCCCGAAAACGACGACGACAAAGGCGCCTGTCGGCCCACCGACCTGAACCCGTGAGCCGCCGAGCGCCGAAATCAGGAAACCGGCTATAACGGCTGTGATGAGTCCCTTGTCAGGAGACGCTCCACTCGCGATCGCCAGCGCCATGGCAAGGGGCAGGGCGACAATCGCGACCGTGAGCCCGGCAATGCAATCGCGCCGCAAGCGATCGGCCGAATAGCCCTCGCGCAGGACCGTGATCAGCTTGGGCGTGAAGGCGAGAAGCCGCGCGTTACGATCCATCGTCTTGGGCCGTCTGATCGAATAGCACGGAGGGCACGCGCCGGGGTTGCTGGCCGGACGCTGTCTCCCTCAGGCGGACACCACGTCCCGCGCCATTACTCTGGGCATTCTCGCCGATAATCTCGATCCCTGCCGCTTCGAGCGCGCTGATCACCTTCACCAATGTATCAACGACGCTTCGCACCTGCCCATCGGAAGCTTCCATGCGCTGAATGGTCGGCAGCGACACGCTCGCCAAAGCGGCGAGTTGGCGCTGATCGATTCCGAGCAACGCTCTCGCGGCCCGCATTTGCTGAGAAGTGATCATTGGCCCTCGAATGATGTATAAAACATCAAATTACATTCTTTGAATGTATATATGCAATGCAATAGGTTAAATCTAGATTTCTTTTATCGGATGGCGAGAGCAGACCCACGTCGCAATCAAGACAAACTTAACAGTCCGGACGACCGTCGTCCTTACGCACCAGTTTCGTCCGCATCAGTTTCTCGCACGGGAGGATGAGCAACCCGAAGCCTCACCTCCCACGAAATGCTGGATTAAACGCCGCATCGGATCGGCGCGACAGCCCTCTTTTACCTTGCGGCAAGCTGGGGCGGCGCTATGAAGAGCGCGCCGGATCGCGCCACAGGGGGCTTGCACGGACAGATCCGGCGAGGCTGGGGGGATAGCCTTGGGCGCTATAGGAAATTTCTGTCGGATCTTGGCCGGGCTGGGCGCTTTGGGCCTGTCATCTGCGCTGGTCGCGCAGTCGGAGCTTGACCGGCCGCTGTTGCAGGACAGCTTTCGCATCGGCAGTGGCGGCGGAGCGCTCTGTCAGGCGCAGAGCGTCAACGGCGACCCGGCAAGCCGCACCATGTTCGATCGCGCCTGGGCTGTCGTTTGCCGCGATGCCGCGCGTCCGGTAGGGCGCATCTACGCGTTCCGGCGGAGCGAGGCCGATAGTGAGGCGGCGCTGCTTGAAAGACTGTCGGCATCGCGACGATCTTCCGTGAACTGCGGCGCGCCGGGCGGCATGACCTTGCCCGATATTGGTGCGGTAACAGTCCGCAATTGCTCCAGCGAAGCGGGCGCTTACCGCATCCTGTCCGTCGAACGGGGCAAGACGCTTTATGTGACGCAGGGCTTCGCGCCCTATGACACGGTCCTGGACCTTGGCCTGCGCACCGTCACGTTGGGCCGCACCGTGCCGGGCAAGATCGACATCGTCACGACCGGTGGCAGCAATGCGGCGGCCTTTGCCCGGATGCAGGCAGCGACCCTCGATCCGCAGACCGTGATGGCGGAGGGCTATCGTCGCAACGCTTCCGGCAACTATGCGGAGGCTGCGGAATTTTTCGACAGCCTGACCGATCGCCTTGCCCGTAATCCCGATACGCAAGCCTTAAGCCCCGCCGAACGGGCCAACCGACAACATGAATATCTCGTGAACCACGGTTTGCAATTGTCCAACCTTGGCCTGTTCGATCAGGCCGATGCGGCTTTTGCTCAGGCTCGCGCCGTGCCGACGGCCGACGCTGTCCAGCTCCGCCTGCGCCGTAATTTCGAAGCGGTGCATCACCTTAATCAGCGCGATCTTCAAGGCGCGCTCGCCTTGCTCGATCAGCCGGTGGAAGGCGGGGCGGCGCTTGCCGCTGGCACGGATGGCGCAGTGACCCTGCCGAGCGACGTAGCGGCGGAATTGAGCAGTGGCGCGCCTGAAACGCGGGCACTGGGTGTACGACAGGATACGGCGCTTACGCCGCGTGAGCGGGCGGCCATACTCGATGCGCAAGCACAGCAATTGCGCGGCACCATCTTGCGCCTGTCGGGCAAGCCTCGGGAGGCGCGCACCGTGCTCACCCGGGCGCTCAACGACGTGCAGCGGGTGCGCGATGGCCGTGTGACCTCGATCACCCGGCTGCGCGCGCAACTGCTGGGCGAGATCGCGCTGACGCACGAAGCGGAGCAGGATTATGGCGGTGCCGAGGCGCGGCTCAATCAGGCCGTCAGCCTGATCGCCGCGCAATATCCCGAAACGATGGCCCTCAACGGCGCGCGTGCCCGGCTGGGCGCCTTCCTCGTGCGGCGCGGGCGGACGGATGAGGCGTTGAAGACCTATCGCGCGATCATGACGTCCACCGTGGCCAATCGTGGCACGCTGACGGCGATGGCGAACCAGTTGCAGCCCTATTTCACGCTGCTCACGTCCGAAATGCCCCGGCGCCCCGAACTTGCGGCGGACCTGTTCGAAGCGTCGCAATTGCTGGTGCGTCCCGGTGCGGCCGAGACGCTGGAATTGCTGAGCCGCGAATTGTCGGCGGGCGACGGAGAGGCCGCGCGCCTGTTCCGCCAGTCGACATCTCTCTCGCGCGATATAGAGCGCGGTCGCATCGCCCTCGCCCAATTACGTGAAGCGGGCAAGGGCGACAGCGCGACCCAGGATGAGATTGCGCGGCGACAGGCAGAGATTGACGCGCTGGCGACCGATCAGGCCGCGACGCTGACAGCACTGGCCGCCTATCCCCAATATCGCGCCGTCAGCCCGCAAGCGCTGACCCTTGGCGAAATGCGCGAAACGTTGAAAGCAGGGGAGGGCTATTACAAGCTCGCGCAGCTTGGCGATTCCCTCTACGCCATGTGGATAGACGGGCAAGGGGCAACGGGCTTCCGCCTGCCAATCAGCGCTCACGAGTTGGCGCGCAAGGTCGCGGCGTTGCGCGATACGATTTCGACCGATGTCGCGGGTGTGCAATCCACCTATGCGCTCGACCTGCCGGTGGCGCGCAGCCTCTATCTCGACCTGTTCGGCCCGATCGATGAGCGGCTGAAGGCCGCGCGCCATCTGATTTTCGAGCCGGACGGCGCGATGCTGCAACTGCCGGTCAACCTGCTGGTTGCCAGCCAGCCGGGCGTCGATACCTATGCCGCGCGGCTGGAGAAGGGCGGGGACGAGTTCGACTTTCGCGGCGTCGATTGGCTCGGCCGCGATCATGCGGTGAGCACCGCCTTGTCGGCCCGCGCTTTTCGCGACGCCCGGCTGACGCCGCCATCGGGCGCACCGCAAAGCTATATCGGCTTTGGCGACAATGCGCCGATCGCCGGGCCAAGGCTGGCCGCGCTGACGCGTGGCGCGCTGCCCGGTCAGGCTGACGATTGCAGCTGGTCGCCTGCCCAATGGAGTCACCCCATTCCGGCGGACGAGTTGCGTCAGGCGGCGCAGGCGGTTGGAACATCGGGCAGCGAACTCGTCACCGGCGCGGCCTTCACAGATGAGGCCGTCAAGGCGCGCAATGACCTCAACCATTTCCGTATCCTGCATTTCGCCACCCACGGCCTTGTCACGCCGCCGCGCGCGGGATGCCCGGCCCGTCCAGCCTTGCTGACCAGCTTTGCGCCCAAGGCCGGGTCTGACGGCCTGCTGCAATTTGGCGAAATCTTCGATCTGCGGCTGGATGCGGACCTTGTCATATTGTCGGCCTGCGACACGGCAGGGGCAGCGGGGGCCGAAACGACCCGCGCGGCGGGCCTGTCGGGCAGCGGCGGAGCGCTCGACGGATTGGTGCGCGCCTTCATCGGTGCGGGTGGCCGTTCCATCATCGCGAGCCATTGGCCTGCGCCCGAAGAATATCGCGCGACCGAAAGGCTGATGGCCGGGCTGTTCGCGGCGGCCCCCGACCAACCAGTGGCTGAGGCGCTGCGTCTGGCCCAGATTCAGCTGATGGACGACGCGGACACTTCGCATCCCTTCTACTGGTCCGGCTTTGCCGTCATAGGCGATGGCGCCCGTCCGTTGATCGCCCGGCGCTGATTCCGATGGCGGCGCGGGGCCTGTTGCGCCGGGGCGCGCGCGTCATGCAGGACGCGGGGCGATGGCGGCTTGCCGGGACGGCGCTGTTATTGCTGCTGGCGTTGTTCGTCGCGGGGTGGAACTGGACCAAGCCATTGGGCGCCGCCGGTTCAGAGCGGGAGATGCCGACCGCCGACGCGGAGCGTGGCCTGTATGATTGGCGCGCGGCCACTTTCGCGCCCCGTGTCGAGCAGGACAAGCGCATCCTGATGGTCGTCTATGACGACCAGACATTGATCGCCACACGCAAACGCTCGCCACTGGACCGCGGTCTTTTGGCGCGGGCGCTGCGCAATCTGGACGCGATGGGCGCAACCTCCATCGGCATCGATATATTGTTCGATCAACCGCAGGATGAAGACGCGCAGCTATTGTCGGCGCTGCATGCGATGCGCACGCCGGTCTGGCTCGGCTATGCCAATTTCGGCGATAACCGCGAACAGATCATCTTCGAACAGCAGCAATATCTGGACCGGTTCATCGCTGAGGCGCGGACCTCCAGGGTCAGGCCCGCGAGCATCCGGTTGGAAACGGATTCCGACAATGTCGCGCGCAGCTGGCCAAAGCCAGTGCCGGGCCAGCCACCGCTGCTGTCGCTGGCGATGCACCCGTCGGCACCCTTTGCGCATTATGGCGGCGCTATCCGTTTTCGCATGCCGAACGCCCAGGCGGACGGATCGGAAGAACCCGTGATTCCGAGCCTTCAGATCGACTTGCTCGCCGATCCCTCCATGGCCGCTGCTCTCGCGCCGATGGTGCGCGGTCGGCATGTGCTGATCGGCGGCGACATCGTCGATATCGATCAGTTCGAAACACCGCTGTCCGGACGGCAGGCGAAGTCCACGATGATCGGGCTGGAAGTCCATGCGGCCATGCTGGCGCAGTTGCTTGATCGCGCTCTGTTGCCTGCGGTCCCCGGCTGGGCATTGTGGATCGCGGCGGCGCTGATCATACTGGCCGCAGCGCTGACCAGCCTCGCGGATTTGCGTTGGTTCTGGCTGGTGCCCGCACTTGGACTTCAAGCCGTGGCCATAGCGGGCTTGCCGCTTTGGTTGCAGGCGAGCGGCTGGGACACCAAGGGGCTGCCCGCCGCCGGGTGGGCGCTGGGCTGGGTCGTCACCTTTGCGGCCGTCAGCGCCGCAGCAAGGGCGGTGAATTCGCAGCAGCGCCGCTTTGCGCAGGCGGCGCTGGGAAAATATCTTCCCCGCGACATCGCCGCGCAGATATTGGCCGAGCCAGAAAAGCTGGCGCTGCACGGCGAAAAGCGGCCCATCTTCACCCTCTTCACCGATCTGGAGGGCTTCACCAAACTGAGCCACGCGATCGCGCCGGAAATGGTCGCGCAATTGCTGAACCGTTACCTCGACATGTTAAGCGACGTCGTCCTGGCGCATGGCGGGACCATCGACAAATTCGTCGGCGATGCGGTCGTCGCATTCTGGGGCGCGCCGATCGCGCGAGAGGATGACGGGCGCAACGCCGCGCTGGCCGCCTATGCCATGTGGCAGGCGGGGGAGGCGTTCCGGCAAGATCTGCCGCCCGGCGTCCCGCCGATCGGTCGAACGCGGGTGGGGTTGCACCATGGCGACGCGATCGTCGGGAATTTCGGCGGCGAAGGGCGCATTCAATATACGGCTCTGGGCGACAGCATGAACACGGCCGCGCGGCTGGAAGCGGCGAATAAAGCGCTGGAAACGTCAGTGCTGGTTTCGCGAGAGGCGATGGAGCGGTCGGGCCTCGACTGGTGGCGGCCGATGGGCCGGGTCCGCCTTCGCGGGCGGTCGACGCCCGTCGACCTGTTTGAACCAGCGCCGGATTTCGTGACCGCCGATCGCGCTCGACTGAGCGCCGCGCTTGCCGCCTTCGACACCGAAGATGCGGAGAAGCGGGCGACAGGGCTGGCCGATCTCAAGGCAGTGGCGCAGGAGCATCCGGATGATGCGGCTCTCGCCAATCTGGTGTATCGCTATGAATATATTGGGGACGGAGGAACTTATGGTCTGGGCTAAGGGGGCGGTGGCGCTCGGGATGGCGGTGGCCCTGGGCGCTGGGACGCCTGCATGGGCCGACAGCCTGGTGGTGCGGTCTTCGGGACCCTCGGCGGGCAGCTATGCGCCGGGCAAGAAGCTCGCGGATGGCGGCGCACTGCTGCTCAAGGCGGGGGACGTTGTGACGTTGCTCGATGCGAAGGGCACGCGAACGCTGCGTGGACCGGGCCGTTTCAACGTGACGGCGGCGGCAACAGTGCCTGCTTCCAATGTGACCATGGCGGCGCTGCTTGATACGAAAAGGGTTCGCCGGGCACGCACCGGGGCCGTCCGAGGGACTTTGGGGGATGCGTCAGCGGTGGCGAAGCGGCCCAATCTGTGGTTGGTCGATGTTGCGCAGCCGGGGCCGCTATGCGTGTCCGATCCCGCCGCCGTGCGTCTGTGGCGGGCCGATGCCAAAAAGTCGGCAACCGTTCGCATCAGCGGCGGTGGCGCGCAGGGTACGGCCAGCTTCGCCGCTGGGGAGGCGATGGCGGCATGGCCCGCAGCGCTCCCGGTCAAGGATGGCGCAACCTATCGGGTGGATGCCGATGGGCGTTCCACCGACATTCGCTTCGCCCTACTGGGAGCGTCCGCTGGCGGGATCGACAGCACGGCATCGGCGCTGATCGCGCATGGATGCCAGGCGCAGCTTGATCTGTTGATCGATACGGCGGCACGCTAGGGACTTGATAAGCCGACGGGCGGCGGGCAGAGCGCTTTCACCCGGACGGTCGCAGCGACAGGGACGACAGGCCATATGGCCGCTCCCGTCGCACTTTGGGGGAATGAGACGACTATGGGGTTTCAGGGGGCAGCAACATCCCGCATGACGGGGCGTGCGCATTGGCGGATGGCGTTGGCACTGACTGCCATGGCGCCAATGCCCGCAATGGCGCAGGTCGCGCCGCGCGCACCGACGCGGGAGGAACTGTCCCCGGGGCAGCAGGCCGCCGACGTCGCGGGCGAGGGAAGCCGTCTGACCGTCGAGGGCGGTGTGGAGCGCGCGCCCTGCCCCCTGGCCGATCCGCGCTTTGCCAATGTCACCGTGAACTTCGCCGATGTGCAGTTTGACGGCCTTCGCGGCGTGGACGCAGCCATCCTGAAGGACAGCTGGGGCGATCTGGCCGGGCGGGATGTGCCGATCGCCAGCCTGTGCGAAGTCCGCGACCGGGCCGCGACGGCCCTGCGGCAGCTGGGCTATCTGGCGGCCGTGCAGGTCCCGCCGCAACGGATCGAGAAAGGCGGCACCGTCCATTTCGACATATTGATGGCGCGGCTGGTCGCTATCGAGGTGCGGGGCGACGCGGGCCGGAGCGAGCGGCTGATTGCCGCGCATATGGAAGCGCTCAAGGGGCAACCGCTGTTCAATGTGCATGAGGCGGAACGGCACCTGCTGCTGGCGCGCGACTTGCCGGGCTATGACGTGCGGCTGGCGCTGCGGCCCGCCGGGACGGCGCCCGGCGAGGTCATCGGCGAAGTGCAGGTGGTGCGTCGCCGGGTGGAAATGGACGTCAATGTCCAGAACCTTGGCAGCAACGCGGTGGGCCGCTTCGGCGGCCTCGCGCGGGTGCGCTTCAACGACCTGACCGGGATGGGGGACAGTACGGTCCTCAGCATCTTCAACACTGTGCAACCGAGCGAGCAGACGGTGTTGCAGGTCGGATACAGCATGGCGCTGGGGAGCGACGGGCTGCGGCTGTCCGGCGACTTCACCTATGCCTGGAGCAAGCCGGACATCGACGGGCTGGACCTGTCGTCCAAAACGATGATCGCCTCGGCCGCGCTCTCCTACCCCCTGGTGCGGCGACAGGTGCACACGCTGTTGGCGAGTGGCGGGCTGGATGTGGTCGATCAGGACCTTCGCATCGGCTCTCTGCCCTTGTCGCGTGACCGGCTGCGCGTGCTGTTTCTTCGGCTGGAGGGAGAGGCGATTGATGCCGACAGCCTGGGCAGTACGACCGGCTATTCGGCGAACGAACCTAAATGGCGGATCGGCGGTAATCTGGAGCTGCGCCACGGGCTCGCCGGGCTGGGGGCGAGCGAGCCTTGCGGCAATCAGGCGGCCTGCATTCCGACGGGGCAGTTGGACGGAGACGCCTCCGCTTTTCTGGTGAGGGCAGGGGTGCAGGCGGAATATCGCCCCACCCCGAAGCTGACCTTCGCGCTGTCGCCCCGCGCGCAATATAGCCCGGACCCGCTGCTGTCCTATGAACAGATGAGCGCGGGCAATTATACGGTCGGGCGCGGCTATGATCCGGGTACGCTGACGGGGGACAGCGGCGTCGGGTTCGGGGCGGAGGTCCGCTACGGGCGGATCACCCCGAAGGGTCCGGGCGCGATCGCGGTGCAGCCTTTCCTTTTCTTAGATGCGGCATGGATGTGGCGCCAAAGCAGCGTCTTTGCCGGGCTTGATCCGCAGAAGCTCTATTCGGCCGGTGGCGGGGTGCGAGCGACCTGGTCCAATCATGCGCGGATCGACGTGACGCTGGCAACGCCGCTGCGGCGCGCGGGGTTGCAGACGGAGCGGGGGGACACGCGGTTGCTGTTGTCGGTTAGCACTCGAATTCTGCCGTGGAGGCGGTGAAGTCATGAAGGAATTGGCGAGAAAAACGCGTTTTTCCAAACTGTGTCGTTACGTTAGTGTAACGGCTTTGGCGGCGGGGTGTTGTGTGCCTGCCACGCGGGCGCAGACGGCGTTTCAGGGGAGCTTCATTTCCAGCACCGGGGCGCCATCGATCACACAAGGGACGTTGGGCGGGACGACCGATGTCATCACGGTAAGCAACCCCGAAACGATCATCAACTGGCAGCCCACGGACACATCGGCCCCGGCGGAGATTGATTTCCTGCCCACCGGCAAAACGGCGTCGTTCGTCAACGGCATGTCGGGCGGCGGCGATTATACGGTGCTGAACCGCATTCTGCCGGTCGATGGCAGCGGGCAAACCGTGTCCAGCATCATCGCCCTGAACGGCACGGTGCAGAGCGGCGCGGACGGCAAGATATGGTTCTACGCGCCGGGCGGGATCGTGGCGGGGCCGGGGGCGGTGTTCAATGTCGGGTCGCTGGTGCTCACCAGCAATGACATTGACACCACCGGCGGGCTTTATGGGATCGGGGGCGAGATCCGTTTTCGCGGTCCCACCAACGTCCTGACATCGGTCGAAGTGAAACCGGGCGCGCAGATCAATGCGCTGTCGAGCGGCAGCTATGTCGCGCTGGTGGCGCCGCGCGTGGTGCAGGGCGGGACGGTTAGCGTTAATGGCGCGGCAGCCTATGTCGGTGCGGAGGCTGCGGACATCAGGATCAACGGCGGCCTGTTCGACATCAGCATCAGCGCGGGCACGACCGACGCCAATGGCGTGGTGCATACGGGCAGCACCGAACAGCCAGTGCCTACGATAACTGATCCGCAGCATATCTTCATGGTCGCTATGCCGAAGAATGATGCGCTCACCATGCTGTTGTCCGGTAATATCGGCTATGAGGCGGCAGCGAATGCCGTTCAGCTAGGTAACGCGGTCGTGCTGGCCGCCGGATATGATGTCGTAGATAACGCTATCGGACCACGCAACACCACGGGCGTTGGAGCGGCCAACGTTAGCCTGACGGCTGCGCGTGAGATAACGGTGCATTCCGGTGCGGGCGGCGCAATTGCGGCGACTGGAAGCATGGACCTGACTGCGGGCGAGGCTATTACACTGCGTGTCGATCAGGGCGGCAGCATCAGCGTTGGCGGCGACCTGACCCTAACCGCCAGGATTGGCGGCGCAGGCGGCAAGATCGACCTGCTGACCTTTGGGGGCAGTGGATCCCCGGGGCAGATCGATGTGACGGGCGCATTGCGGCTGGACGCCAGCGCACAGGGGTTGGGGGACATCAACTTGCCCCAGCTGATCGGCGGGGATGCGACGGGTGGCGCGATCAGTGTCGTCGCGGAGGGCGGATCAATCAGTGCCGGCAGCCTACTGGCCTATGCCAATGCGACGGCCGGTGTTGGCAGCGACAGTTCGGGGAACGCAACGGGTGGATCGATCACCGTAGCGGCGCGAACCGCCCCAGGGCCAAGCGGCTCGCTGGCAGGGGCGATCGACTTTGGCAGCATGACGTTGGGCGCCTCTGCCGCGGTGGGAGATAGTTATTATTCTCCGGTGCTGGCCGGTGGCGACGCGACGGGTGGCGCGATCAACGTCATCGCGGCAGGCGGTTCGATCAGCGCGTTTAGCCTGTCCGCTTATGCCAATGCGACCGCCGGGGTCGGCAGCGACAGCGCGGGCAATGCAACGGGCGGAGCCATCACCGTATCGGCACGAACCGCCGCAGGACCGAGCGGGTCGCTGGCGGGGGCGATCGATTTTGGCACCATGACGTTGAGAGCGACCGGCGGGGTCGAATATAGCTATTCCTCCCCACCTGTCACTGGCGGCAACGCGACAGGCGGGACGATCGACGTCTCTGCGGCGGGTGGCGGCATCACAACCGGCTATTTCGACATATATGCCAGCGCGACCGGCGGCGATGCCAGCGGGGTGGCGGGGACCGGCACGGGGGGCAGCATTACCCTGTCGGCAAGTGCCGCAAACGGGCTGCGCGGCAGTTTCGCGGCCGATTGCACCTTTTATTGCAACGTCACCGCAGATGGCCGGGGCGGCTATGGTGCGAACGGGGCGAATGGCACGGGCGGGTCGATCCTGATCCATGCGACCGACGCGAGCTTTGTGGCCGATGGCAGTCTGTATCTGCAGGCGAAAGGCGTTGGCGGCGGCACGGAATCGTTCGATAGCGTCGCTGGCCGAGGGGGCGACGGGCTGGGCGGCAGCATAGCGGTGGAGAGCCGGGCCGGTGCAGCAGGCGACGCGGTGATGCGTTTCGGCGCACTCTATGCTTCGGCTGATGGCGCTTCCACGGAAGGATCGGAGGGCTTGATGGCCGAGTCGAGTTTCGGTGGCTCTGCGTTCAGTTCGGGAGGTTCGGCCTTTAACGAGGGCGATGGCGGGAACGGCACTGGCGGCTCGGTGAATTTCCTGGTCGCGGGCGGCAGTTTCGACGCGGCTAGCCTTTATGCTGGCGCCAATGGGCAGGGCGGGTCTTCCTCCGTCAACTGCCCGTCATGTGGTGACGGCGTCACGCCGTTTCAGGCGGGCAGCGGGCAGGGCGGATCGGTCCAGTTCCTGATGACCGGCGGCACCGCCAACATCGCCAATCTGGAACTGGGAGCGGGTGGCATCGGCGGCGAAGCGGTCGCGGCGAATGCCAGCGATGAAGTGACCAGCCTGGCCGGTACGGGCACTGGAGGCACGGCGATATTGGAGTCGCGCGGCGGCGTGCTGAATGCGGACAGCATTTTGGTTGAGGCCAATGGCGCGGGCGGCGGCCCCGACCCCTATTATTCCTTCTATTCCTCTAACGGACCCAATGGCGCGGACGGCGGCGCGGGCGTCGGCGGCACGGCGCGGTTGCTGATGGGCGCGGGCGGCACCGGCCAGATCGTCGTGACCGGTGAACTGAGCATCCGGGCACAGGGCCATGGCGGCGCTGGTGGTCAAGCAGGATCGGGTTCGCCCGGCGGCCTGTTTACAGCAGGCGTGGGCGGCAATGGCACTGGCGGCACGGCGGAACTGACGCTGGCGAGCGGAGCGCTGACCGCGCCATCGCTGATGGTGTCGGGGGAAGGCATTGGCGGTGCAGGGGGCGACAATAGTAGCGACCTGGCGGGCGGTGCGGCGGGCAACGGCACGGGCGGCACGGCGCGCGTCGCTTATCTGAGCGAAGGCCATATGATCGGCGCGTTGACCGTGTCGGCGGAAGGCAAGGGCGGCCAGGCGGGGATCAACCGCTACATCAGCGGCTTTGATCAAGTCACAGGCGACCCGATCTATGCCTTTGGCCCCGGTCAGGGCGGTGCGGGTGGCACCGGGACGGGCGGCACGGCGGACATGCTGATCGATGTCGATCCCAGCTTTGCCAGCCTGATCGTCAGCGCCGACGGTATTGGCAGCGCGGGCGCGGATAGCGCCAGCAGTGGCGCGGGCGGCACGGGCACTGGCGGCATCGCGGCGCTCAACATCGGTTTTGGCGCGACCAGCGTCAGTGGCGAGTTGCGCGTGTCGGCTTCCGGCTTTGGCGGTGTTGGCGGAACGGCGTTCAGCGGAGCGGCGGGCCGGGGCGGCGATGCCTTTGGCGGCGCGGCGACGCTGGGGCTGACCGGGGGATCAACCTCTCTCGACGCGGGCGACATCGGCGTGCTGGCCGAAGCACTGGGCGGCGCGGGCGGCACTGGCGCATTCCAGAGCGGGCTTGGGCTGGCAGGCGCGGATGGCGGTGACGCGCAGGGCGGGATGGCGCTGTTCGCGGTGAACGCCGGGGCGAGCGCGGTCACTGGCGCGGGACTGGTGTTGAGCGGTGATGCGACCGGCGGTGCGGGTTCGGCCGGGATTGACGGACTTGCCGGTGGCGCAGGCGGTTCGGGCGGTGATGCGGCTGGCGGGTCGGCCACATTGCGGATCGACGGCGGAAAATTGCGTGTAAGCAACAGCTTTTCGACGCTGCCCGCCTACAGCATCACGGCGGTTGGTCAGGGCGGCGCGGGCGCCAATGGCGGCGTTGCGAGCGACCCGGCGCTGGCCGATGGCGCGGGCGGCAACGGCGGAACGGGGGCGGGCGGTGTCGCCTCCTTCGAAGCGAGCGATGGCGATTTCCTGCTGGGGCCGCTTTCCATCGCCGCGGACGGTGCGGCGGGGCTGGCTGGCGTGGGCGGGATCGACGGCCTGACGAGTGGCGGGACGGCTTCCCTCACCAACGGCGGCGGTGTCGCGCTGGGTGCGGGTGTGCAGCGGCAGCTGGCTTCATTGGCGATGACCGCCAATGGCGATGCGGGCGGCCGGATCAGCTTTGCCGACGGCAGCAGCGCGGCGGGCGGCGGCCTGCGCGTGGCCGGGCCGATGACTTTGCATGCGGCGGGCAAGGTAGTGCCGGGCTTCACCGGCATCAGCTTTGCCGCGTCGGGCAATGTGGTGCAGGTCGATGGCGCGGCCGATTTCCTGACGGAAGGACCGCTGTCCTTTGCGTTCAACGGCGGCGGCGCGCTGGCGGTGACGGGCGCGCTGACCGGCTTTTCGGGCACGAGCATCGCGTTCAGCCATACTGGACGGGCGGCAGGCACGGACAGCCTGTCGGCGGCCAGCATTGCCCTCGACACGCCGGGCAGCATCAGCGCGTCGGGCGCATCGCTGCGTTCGGCGGGATTGCTGACGATGCTGGCGCGGGGCGGCGACATCGGCTTGTCAGGCGGCAGCGCGCTGACGGCGGGCAGTGACCTGCGGCTGTTTGCGCAGGGTAGCATCGATGGCGCGGGCGGCGACCTGCTGTCCGGCGGCCGGGTGGCGATCGGGCTGGGTGGCGCGGGCAGCATCACGCTGGGCAACCTGTCATCGGCCGGGCTGCTCGACATGGCGGACGCGAGCGGCAATGCGCTGGGCGGATCGGGCATCGCGATCGGTGGTGACTTTGTGATCGGCGGCGCGCTGACGATCGGCGCTGGCAGCGGGAGTCTGTCGGCGGCACGGATCAACATCGGCACCTTGAATGCGGACAGCCAGACGCTGACCGCGACGGGTGGTTTGCAGATCGGCAATGCGGTTATGAGCGGCGACCTGATCGTGAACGGCAGCCTGCAACTGGGCGGCAGTGACATTGGCGGCCTATTGCAGCAGCGCGGCGCGGTGCTGCAATTTGGCGGGCAGGTGCTTGCCGGGGCAATCGACATTGACGCGGACAGCATCAGCGGCGCCGTGATGACGGCGCGAACGGGTGATCTGCTGCTGCGGTCGATCGGCGGACTGAACATTGCCGATGCGCAGGCTGCCGGCGGCATCTCCATGACCTCCGGCGGTGCGCTGACCATCGGCAATGCGGTGGCGGGCGGCTCGCTGGCCCTGAACGGATCGGGGATCAGCGCGCAGGCTCTGGCTTCGGGTGGAGCTGCGGCGTTGGATGCGGGAGCCGGTGACCTGGTGGTGAACGACCTGCTGGCGCAGGGTGCGATCACGGCGTTGGGCCGGAATATCAGCCTGGGGTCGAGCGGCGGGATGGCGATCGCCAATGCCGTGGCGAGTGGCGATGTGCTGTTGAATGCCGCAGGGCTGGTGGCAGTGAACGGCCGGGTCAGCGGCCAGGCGGTGACGATCGGTTCTGGCGACATCGCGATTTTAGCCAATGGGCAAGTGAGCGCGGTGGGACTGTTGCGCTTCGATGCCTCGGGTGCGCAGGCGTTCATTGGCGGTGGCGATGCGACGGCGGGCTACAGCCTGTCGGCGGCGGAGCTGGGCCGTGTATCGGCAGGCGGCATTGCGATCGCGGGCGCGGGGGATGTGGCCGTGCGCGACCTGACGATCGGGACCAATGTGCTTCCGGGCGGCGGCGTGATGAGCATTGGCGCGGCCGGGCTGTTGCGTGTGCAGGGCGCGGTGGCGATGACCGGGCGAACGGGCGATGGCGGGCTGACGCTGACGGCGGGAGACGCGTTGGAGGTGATTGCGGGGCTTGGCTCCATCGCGATCAGTGACGGCAATGGCGGGCTGGGCGGCGTGCTGACGCTTGACGCGCCGTCCATCTATGTCGCGACGGCGGAGGCGATTGCTGATGTCCGGGCGGCGGATTCGGTGACGGCGCGGGATTTGCGGCTTGGGCAGAATGATGGGCTGGCGCTGGACGCGGGGATGTTGCAGGCGGGGACGATCCGTCTGGCCGCGACCGACGGCATCTTCATCCAGAATAGCGGGCTGTCGACCAGCTTTGCCGACCGACGCGGCTTTACCGCCAACAGCCTGATCATCAGCAGTGGGAACGGAAGTCCCCAGATCGCGATAAACGGGCGGCTGGCGCTGGCTGGCGGGGGCTTTGCAACCGGGCTCGACACGATCCCGCTGGTGGCGATGGATGGACATTATGCTGCGGGATCGAAGATCAACGGCTGCTTCATCTTCGGGTCGTGCACCGCGTTGAGCTTCGACAGCAGGGACACGTTCGACGGCCTGCTCGATCCCACGGTAGCGGTGTCGCGCATCTTCCCGACGGCGTTCATCGCGTTGCGGGATGTCGTGACGGAGGGCTTTCCTCCACTGATCGACGAGCCGGTGACCGGCGCGGGCAACGAGGATCTGTGGGAAGCGCCATGCGGCGGACCGGGGGAACCGGCCTGCGATGCCCAATAAGCGGAAAGATCAAGCGAAACGGGATTGAAAGGGTAGCGCGGACGCGGCTAGAGCGGTCGCGCGCAAGGGGGCGTGTGAATGGGGGGCTTCAGGAGCTACGGAGTGAGCAGGCGGGCGGCTGGCGTGGTAGTGCTGGGCGCGGCGATGCTGCTCGTGCTGCTGCTGTGCGCCTTGCCGGGGAGCGGCCGGGGGGCGGCTGACGCGGCTCCGGTGGCGCGCGGGTTCACGGGTGTTGCCTCCTGCGCGGGCTCCACCTGTCACGGGCGGATGGAAGGCGACGGCAAGGTCGTGCGCCAGGATGAGCTGATGCGCTGGCAGGAGCCTTCCAGCCCCGGCGGCGCGCATAGTCGCGCTTTTGCGGTGCTGAGCGGCACGCGCGGGCGGCAGATCGCGGCGACGCTGGGCTTGGGCGATGCGACGGCGGCGCCCGCTTGCCTTGGATGCCATTCGACTCCGGCGGCGGGCACGCGGGTGCTGGCGAGCGATGGCGTCGGGTGCGAAGCGTGCCACGGCGCGGCGGGCGGATGGATCGCGTCGCACTATGCGGTCGGGGCGAGCCATGCGTCGAACGTCGCGGCGGGGATGATCCCGCTGGACCGGCCCCAGGCGCGGGCTGCGGTGTGTCTCGATTGCCATTTTGGGAGCGACCGGCCGGGGCAGTTCGTCGATCACCGCATGATGGCGGCGGGGCATCCCCGCGTCTCGTTTGAACTCGACCTTTTCTCCTCGATGCAGGCGCATCATGATGAGGATGCCGACTATGCACGGCGCAAGGGGCGGACGGACAGCCTGAAGCTGTGGGCGGTGGGTCAGGCGATGGCGGTGCAGCGCGCACTGACCCTCTATGCGGGCGCGAAGGGGACGGAAGGGGCTTTCCCGGAATTCTATTTCTTCGATTGCCAGAGCTGCCACCGGCGAATCTATGATCAGGCAGAGCGCAGCAAGACATGGGAAGCGAACCCCGGACGGCCGATCCCGGCGGGCATGCCGCCCTTCAATGACGAGAATATGATCATGCTGTCGGCAGCGGCCAAGGTGATCGCGCCGGAAGCGGCGGCGCGGTTCGATGCGGATAGCAAGGCTTTTCATGCCGCCATCGCGCGGGATCGGGGCGCAACTGTCGCAGCAGCAGGCAAGCTGGCGGCGAGCGCGGGGGCGCTGGCGAGTGGCTTTGCGGGGGCAAAGACGAATGGCGACATGGCGTTTGCCATCGTCAGCGAGATTGCGGGGGGAGCGATCAGCCCGCGCTTCACCGATTATGAAGGGTCGGTGCAGGCGGTAATGGCGATCGATACGCTGCTCAACAGCATGGTGAAGTCGGGCCGCGTGACCGTGGGCGCAGCGGCAGGCATCCGGGCGGACGTCAACCGCGCCTATGCAGCGGTCAAGGAGCCCAACAGCTATCAACCCGCCGCTTTCCGCAGCGCCTTGGGCAGTGCGGCGCGCAGTATCGGAGCATTGCGGTGAGCGGATTGCGGCACAGATTGAGCGCGTTCGCGGCGCTGTCGGCGTTGATGCTGGCGTCCTGCGGCGGTGGCGGCGGCAGCAGTGGCGGAAGCGGCGGGTCGCCCACCCCGACCCCGACGCCCACGCCGACGCGCCTCTATGCCGATCCGGCGCAGGAGGCGCTGACCGTCGCCGATGTGGAGAATGTCTTAGCGCATGCGACCGCTGAGGCTCAGGCGCGGAGCCTGCCTGCGGTGATTGCCGTCACGGATCGCGTGGGCAATGTGCTGGCCGTGTTCCGCATGAACGGTGCGCAGGCCACCGCGACGACCAGCGCCGCACCCAACGGGCAGAATATAGACGCGCAGAATCTGACCGTCCCGGCCGAGGCTGGAGCGATCAGCAAGGCGATCACCGGGGCCTATCTGTCGAGCGGGGGCAATGCCTTTTCGACGCGCACGGCGAGCATGATCGTGCAGGAACATTTCCCGCCCGCGCCGGGGACGGTGGGGCTGGAGAGCGGGCCGCTGTTCGGCGTGCAGTTCAGCCAGCTGCCCTGTTCGGACCTGTCGGCGCGCTACATGTCGTCGGGTTCACAAGCGATGATCGGGCCGAAGCGGTCGCCGCTGGGGCTGGCGGCTGATCCGGGCGGCTTTCCGCTTTACAAGAATGGCGTTGTCGTCGGCGGCGTCGGGGTGATGGCGGACGGGGTCTATGGGTCCGACGCGAATGTCACCGACACGGACAATGATCCCGAGGAATATATCGCGCTGGCCGGGACGCTGGGCTTTGAAGCGCCCGACAGCATCCGTGCCAACCGCATCTTCGTGGACGGGACGTCGCTGCGCTATTCGGACGCGGCCTATGCGGGGTTGATGGCGAGCGGGGGCGCGAGTTTTGCGGCGATCAACGGCAGCGCCGGGTCGCTGGTGGCGGTGCGTGGCTATTATGGCGATCCTGCGCCGATGGTGCTGGCGGGCGTTGCCTATGGCAGCGAGCTTTCGGGCGTGCGCGCTTCAAGGGCGGCGGAATTTTCTAATCGCGACGCCTTCGTGCTGACGGACGGGTCGGGGAATAACCGCTTCCCGATCCGGGCGGCGACCGATGCCGGGGATGTCGCGCAGCCGCTGACCGCCCCAGAGGTGACGGCGGTGCTGGAGGAAGCCTTCACCATCATGAGCCGGGCACGGGCGCAGATCAGGCAGCCGCTCGACAGCCGGGCACAGGTGACGATCAGTGTCGTGGATACGCGGGGCGCAGCGCTGGGGATCGTGCGGTCGCCCGATGCGCCGATCTTCGGCACCGATGTGAGCTTGCAGAAGGCGCGCACGGCGGCTTTCTTCTCGGGCGCTCATGCTGGGCCGGACCTGCTGGCGAGCAGCAGCGCGGATGTGGCGGCGTTCGTGGGCAAGGCGCGGACTTTCCTGAATGATCCGGCGGCGCTGACGGGCACCCATGCCTTTACCGACCGCGCAAATGGCAATCTGTCGCGCCCCTATTTCCCCGATGGCGAAGTGGGGCGTCCCAATGGGCCTTTCTCCCGCCCGATCGCGCAGTTCAATCCTTTCTCCACCGGCTTGCAGTCGGCATTGGTGGTGGGCGACCTCGCGGCGCACTTGGCCTACGTGACGGGCGCGAGTGCGACCGACACGCCGCAACGTTGTTCGGCGGTGACGGGCGTGGGCGCAGGAAACCGCATCCAGAACGGCGTCCAGATCTTTCCCGGCTCCGTGCCCATCTATCGCGGCAATGTGCTGGTTGGCGCGATCGGGGTGTCGGGCGACGGCATTGATCAGGACGACATGATCAGCTTCCTGGGCGCGCATAATGGCGGGCAGCGCGGCGGCGGCATCGGTAACGCACCTGCCGCGATCCGCGCGGATCAGATTGTCGTGGACCTGGGCAATGCGTCGGTGCGGCTGCGCTATGTAAGCTGTCCCTTTGCGCCGTTCCTCGACAGTGGGTCGCAAAATGTGTGTCAGGGGCTGTAAGGGTGGGACTTGCCGCTTTCCTGCCGCTCTTTGCGCTGGCGCAGCCGGGCGAGCCCGTGCCGCCGCCTCCGCCCGATAATTGGGAAGAGATTTTGAACGCGCCCGAAGCGGGTGCCGATGATCAATCGATCGAGGGCCGACGCAGGCCCGGCTATGAAGCGCCGCTGCCCGAAGCAGTGACGCAGGATAATGCGGGGGCCGTGCGCGCGCCGCCGCCTGAGGCTTTTCCGGTCGATCAGGTGCCCATCCCGGATCGCTGGCGGCTGATTGAATCGCTGGGCGTGGTCAAGGAACGCTGGTTCGATCCCTACGGGCAGAACACGCTGAAGGGCGACCGGCCGATCGACCGCGAGAAGGCGAAGTGGCTGCCGATAAAGGGCGACGACTGGTTCTTCGTCGCCAATGCGGTGAGCGACACGGTGATCGAGCCGCGCACCTTTCCCATTCCCGTCGGCGTCCAGACGACCGAGCGGCCGGGCAGCATTAATGTGTTCGGCAAGGATGCCAGCTATGTGCTGAGCCAGACCTTCATCGGCGGGGTGGCATTGATCAAAGGATCGACCGCGTTCAAGCCGCCGGAGATCGAATATCGGCTGACGCTGGCCTATAATATCAACCATGTGAATGTGCCCGAACGGCGGGTGCTGTTCGTGGAGCCATCGAAGCCGAGCCACCGGACCGACCATTTTCTGGGGGTGCAAGAAGCCTTCATCGATTACCATCTGGCGAACACGTCGGATCGTTATGACTTCCGCTCGATCCGCGTCGGCATTCAGCCGTTCCAGTCGGATTTTCGCGGTTTCCTGTTTAACGACCAGCAACTGGGCATTCGGCTGTTCGGCAATCGCGACAATAACCGTTTCCAGTTCAACCTCGCGGCCTTCTGGCGGTTGGAGAAGGATACGAACAGCGGTCTCAACTCCGTGGTGCAGTCGCCACGGCGGGACTGGGTGTTCCTCGCTAACCTCTACCGCCAAGACTTCCTGATCCCCGGCCTCACCAGCCAGATCACCGCCGTCTATAATATGAACCGCGAGGCCGGGCGGATCGAGATTGATGACAATGGCTTTCCGGTGCGGCCAGCCCTGCTCGGCGACCTGCGCGGGCGGGATTATGATGTCGTTTATCTGGGCTATAATGCCGATGGGCGGGTCGGGCGGATCAACCTCACGGCATCTGTTTACGGCGCGCTGGGGGAGGATCGGAACAGCTTCTTCACCTCGGAACCTGCGCAGATCAGGGCGTTCTTCGCCGCTGCCGAAGCGAGCATCGACAAGGACTGGATGCGTTTCCGCCTGTCGGGACTTTATGCGAGCGGCGATGGCGATCCCTATGACAATCGCGAAAATGGCTTCGATGCGATTTTCGAGAACCCGATCTTTGCAGGCGCGGACACCAGCTATTGGATCAGGCAGACCATCCCCTTCGCAGGCGGCGGCCGCGTCATCGGCATCAACGGCCGCAACGGCATATTGAACTCCCTGCGCTCCTCGAAGGAGCAGGGTCAGTCGAATTTCAACAATCCCGGCACGATGCTGCTGGGCGCGGGGGCGGATTTCGATGTGCTGCCCGAACTGCGGCTGTCGGCCAATGCCAACCATCTGTGGTTTGAAAATACAGCCATATTGCAGGCGCTGCGCAACGAGGGGAGCATTCCCAAGTCGATCGGCTGGGACCTGTCCACCGCCGCGATCTGGCGGCCAAAGGCTACGCAGAATATCGTGTTTCGCCTGTCGGGCGCGACCCTGCTGCCGGGCGCGGGCTTCCGCGACCTTTTCACCAATAGCGAGCGCAACCGGAATTATTATTCGGTGCTCGGCAACCTGATCCTGAGTTATTGATGCGGCCTTTCTTCGCCTTTCTGTTGCTGATCCTGGCCGCGATGACGGTGCCGGTGGTGATCCTGCACGCGTCGGATGCGGAGAAGCCGGTGGCGCGCGTCTACGCGGTGACGCCGCCTGCGCCCATGAGCCAGACCGCCGATCAGGTCGCGGCCAAGTCGGATGGCTGCTATAGCTGCCACACCAAGACCGACGAACCGTCGATGCACGCAACCCCGGCGGTGATGCTGGGCTGCGTCGATTGTCATGGCGGCGACGCGACGGTGCGCGGCGATCCCGCCCATGGTTTCGAAGATCCCGCCTATGTCGCGGCGCGGGAAAAGGCGCATGTGCTGCCGCGCTATCCGGAAAGCTGGCATTATCCGTCCTCGGCGAACCCGAAGCGGACTTATGCCCTGCTCAACCGCGAGGCGCCGGAGTTCGTGCGCTTCGTGAACCCCAGCGACTATCGCGTGGCGCGGGAGGCTTGCGGGTCGTGCCATATGCAGACGATCGAGGCGGCGGAGCGGTCCCTGATGGCGTCGGGCGCGATGCTGTGGGGCGGCGCGGCTTATAATAACGGCATCGTGCCGTACAAGAATTACATCTTTGGCGAGGCTTATACCAAGGATGGCAAGCCCGCGAAGATCGTCTCGCCCGGTTCGCCCCCCGGCACGCTGACGGCCGAGCAGAAGGCGCGCGGCGCGCTGGCCGAACTCTATCCGCTACCCAACTGGCAGGTGACGCCGCCCGGCGATGTGTTCCGCGTGTTCGAGCGCGGCGGCCGCAATATCGCGACGCAATTCCCGGAGATCGGCCTGCCCAATCCCACCGGCGCCATCCAGCGGCTGGAGGAACCGGGACGGCCTGACCTGAAGCAATCAAGCCGGGGGCCGGGGACGGGCCTGCGCGTGGCGATCCCGGTGCTGAACCTGCACAAGACGCGCCTCAACGACCCCTATATGTGGTTCATGGGGACCAATGATCAGCCGGGCGACTATCGCCATTCGGGCTGTTCGGGATGCCATGTCGTTTATGCCAACGACCGCGAGCCGAGGCATAGCCTGACCTATGCGCAATATGGGCGCGACGGGCAGACGGCGACGGTGGACCCGACCATCGCAAACAAGATGGAACATGGCGCGCTGAAGGGTGCCCATGACGAAACGCCCGATCATCCCATCGGCGCGGTCAAGGAAAGCGGGCATCCGATCCGCCACGCCTTCACCCGCGCGATCCCGACGGCGCAGTGCATGAATTGCCACATGCACCAGCCCAACATCTTCCTGAACAGCTATCTCGGCTACACCATGTGGGACTATGAATCCGACGCGGCGCTGATGTGGCCGGAGAAGCAGAAATATCCGGACGCGGCAGAGGTTCACAAGACGCTGGAGCGGAACCCGGAAGGGGCCGGGCCGAAGGGCAACTGGTCGGACCTCGACTTCCTGCGCAACGTATATGATCTGAACGACAAGGCGAAGGATACGCAGTTCGCCGACTATCATGGCCATGGCTGGAACTTCCGCGGCGTGTTCAAGCGCGACCGTGAGGGCAATCTGCTCGATGCGGACGGCAAGGTCGTGTCGAACGACGATCCGGAGAAGTGGCGGAAGAAAGGCGAGGGCAAGTTCGTCCAGCCCGGCACCAATCCGGGCAAGTCCGTCCACCTCATGGACATCCACGCCGAAAAGGGCCTGCAATGCGCCGACTGCCATTTCGCGCAGGACAGCCATGGCAACGGCTTCATCTATGGCGAGGTGGCAAACGCGATCGAGATCGGGTGCAAGGATTGCCACGGCACGGCTGACGCCTATCCGACGCTGCTCACTTCGGGACCGGCCGCCCCGCCAAAGGGCACCAACCTGGCGCTGCTGCGCAACCCGGACGGCAAGCGGCGGTTCGAATGGTTTTACGATGCGAGCGGGCGGCGCAAGCTGATCCAGCGATCGATCGTCGATCCCAACCTCGAATGGGAAGTGTCGCTGGTGAAGGACAGCGTCGATCCCGCCAATCCGCATTTCAATGCCAAGGCGGCGCGCGCGAAGCTGATGAGCCGGTCAGGCGCGGAGGATGGCAGCTTCGCCTTCGGTCCCGGCGTGGCGAAGGAGGACCGGGCGCATGGCGATGACTCCATGGCCTGCTTCACCTGCCATTTGAGTTGGACGACAAGTTGCGGCGGCTGCCATCTGCCGATCGAGGCGAACTGGAAAACCTCACTCCACCATTATGACGGCGAGGAAACGCGCAACTTCGCCACCTACAACCCGCAGGTCGCGCGCGACGAGATGTTCCAACTCGGCAAGCATATGACGACCAAGGGGAATGAGACGGCCCCGGTCAGATCGACGTCCGCGTTGGTGCTGTCATCGACCAACATCAACCGTGAGCGCATCTATATCCAACAGCCGCCGATTTCGGGCATCGGCTTTTCGTCGCAGGCGTTCGCGCCGCACTTCCCGCATACCGTGCGAAAGACCGAGACGAAGACCTGCTCCGACTGCCACCTGTCGGCGAAGGACGATAACAACGCGATCATGTCGCAGCTGATGCTGCTCGGCACGAACTTCGTGAACTTCGTCGGCCTCAATGCCTGGACCGGCCTCGAAGGCGGGTTCGAAGCGATCCGCGTCGCCGAATGGGACGAACCGCAGGCGGTGATCGGGTCTTACCTCCAGAAATATGCCTATCCCGACTATTGGAAGCTGCATGTCGAGCAAAATGGCCGCGAGCTGAAAAACTGGGTGCGTGGACGTACCTTCGACAAGAAGGCGTCGGGCGAGACGCACCCGATCGAAGAATTCCGCAATGTCGTAAAGGGCACCGCCGATCGCGTCGGCTGCCTGCAACTGCGCGGCGAATATATGTATGTGGCGGAAGGGAAGGGCGGCTTCCGCGTCTATGACGTCGCGTCAATCGCCAACAAGGGCTTTTCCGAGCCGATCCTCAGCGGGCCTTTCTCGAAGCTAGGCCATAATACGGGCGTAGCGTCGAAGAATGCGACCTGCATGGCGCTCCCGACCAATCAGCCGATCAACCCGTTGCGCAGCACGAAGGAGTTGCGCGAGATCAACCAGGAACAGCCCTTCCTGCCAATCTACAGCTATGCGGCGGTGACGGACAGCGTCGAGGGGCTGATCATGGTCAATATCGAGACCATGGCCGATGGCGAGTTTCGCAACAATTTCCTGAAGCGCGCCGTCACCTGGAACCCGGATGGTGTGTTAAACGGGGCACGACATATCCAGCTTGCCGGGCAAGTCGCCTATATCACCGCTGACGTGGGCCTGGTGGTCGTGGACCTTGCCGATCCGCTGCACCCACGCCTCACCGCCGTCCGCCCGCTCAAGGATGCGCGGGCGAGCGCGATCCAGTTCCGCTACCTCTGGGTCACCGACGCCGACGGGTTGAAACTGTTCGACGTGACGAAGCTCACCGATCCGGTGGCCCTGCCATCCGCGACCGTGCCGCTGAAGGATGCGCGCCGCATCTATCTGGCGCGCACCTATGCCTATGTCGCGGCGAAGGCCGAGGGACTGGCGATCGTCAACATCACCAATCCCTTGAAGCCCAGCCTTTATGCCAAGGAGACATTCGGCGGACAGATGACGGACGTGGAGGATGTCATCGTCGGCACCACCAACGCCTCCCTCTTCGCCTACGTCGCGGACGGCCGGAACGGCATGAAGGTGATCCAGCTGACCAGCCCGGCGAGCCAGCCCAATTTCTACGGCTTCTCCCCCGCGCCCAAGCCCGAACTGATCGCCTGGGCGCGTACGCCCACCCCTGCGGTGGCGCTATCCAAGGGGCTGGATCGCGATCGGGCGGTGGATGAGACGGGCGGGCAGATCGCCGTATTCGGACGACTGGGATCGCGGCCCTTCACCCGGACGGAGATGGAGCGGCTATTCCTGACGTCGAAGGGCGTGCCGTACAAGGTCAGCGATGAAGTGGACATGAAGAGCTGGCGACCGCCTTTGCTGCGGTGAGGGGGATGTGGGTCGCGTTTGCCATCGGCTGCATGATCTGTGCGTTAGCCTGGCGAACCGCCACATCGCTTACGGCACCTATGAGCTAAAGAGCGATCCCCACAGTTTCCAGCCCACGCCCAGGGTGAGGCCGATAAGCGCGGTGACAATGAGCACATCGAGCGCTGACAGATCGTCGTCGTTCCGGGCCATTGGCTGGTCTCCTGCTGCCGCCGATCGTGGCGCCGACGACGGCAGCGCGTGAGCCTATCATGCTTCGGGCGCGAATTGCGATGGGGACGATGGAGTAGGGCGAGAGGGTTTCAATGTTTGGCCTTCGGAGGAGATGACAGGCAGAGCGGCTGTTGATGACCATTAGTGGCCATTGAGAACCAACTGCGCTTGCACCAGAAACAGACATAGCTGGGACACCTATTCCCGGCTTTTTGTCAGCCTGTAGGGGCTGTAATCCTCGTTCAATTCATTCACCTCGGCCCGTGTCGCGAGTGCCATAACAATCTGGTCGGCGGTCGATCCTTGCCAGACGAACCGGCATTCCTTTGGACGGTCGATTGCGTCAACGCATAATCTTTCCCCACCGCGAAACGCTTCCGTAATCCAGCGACCCTCATAAACGCGGTAAGCTCGTTGACACATTCCCATCTGCCAGCGCCCGTCTGCGAAGAATGTTTCATATGGCGGACATCCGCCCCGGAACATCGCATTCACCTTTGCGCCGGGATAGGGTTCGTATGTCGTATCGATGACTATGGTGCGGTCTGAAATCATCGCCGTTATTTGTTGCCCAGTCAGTGGTCGCCATTGTGGTTGTGCCAACCTCAGCGGGAGCGTGTGGAACGTGTGTTCGGCGTTGGCCGGTTCTGCCCTAACTGGTGCCAGCCCATCCCACAGCAGGAGCAAGATGATTGCCGACGCGAGAACCGGAGTACGTTTCATAGGAATAGCGTAGACGATAACTCGTCTGCTTTCCAACAGGTGCGGCATACAAGCAGACAGCCCACTAGCCACCCCATCAGGACATGCCCCTCCGCACGTGGAAAGGGTGGCGGAGGGAGTCGGCGAGCCGCTGCAAAGCAAGGCGAATGTTACTTAAGCCCACCCCCGACCCCTCCCGCCTGCGGGAGGGGAGAAAGTCCGCAATCCGCCCTAACTCCAAAGGTCATGCGGATCGACACGGCCCTCATCCAGCCCGTCATCTTGTACAAGTGATGGCGCCCCAAGGGGCGTCCATTCCTCACGCCCTCCCCATCCGGTTGGGCGCAGCGGCCTTGCTCAGATTCTGGCGGACGCCGCCGTCACGCCGGACGTTCATCCATCAGCATGCGGACCAGCGGCTGCATGCTCGCGTCGAACTTTGCCAGCATCGCCTGATCGCCCGCCGTTTCGAAATGCGTGACAAGGCCATGCTCCGTCCAGCGGTGAAGCGCATAGGCGGGCGCGTCGGAGATGATCATCGGCCGGTTGTCCGGGGCGTCCGGGTCCATTGGCCGAAGGTCCAGCGCCAGTTGCGGGGCGGTTGAGGAGCAGATCGCAACGGTCGTGCCCTGCCACGGCGCGGTTATGGTGCGGTGAAGGTGGCCGCAGAGGAGTGCGGCGATGTTGGGGCGGTTTGCGATTGCGGCGGCGAAACGCTGGACCCAGGGTTCGTCCGGGTGGGTGTTCATCCATTCGATCCCAGCTTCGACCGGGGGATGATGCAGGACGATGAGGGTGGGCGTTTCGGCATCCTCGTCGAGACGAGCCGTTAGCCACTCCGCGCGGGCTTCGCAGAAGGCGCCCCCGTGGCGGCCGGGCTCCAGCGTGTCGAGGATCAGGATGCGGCGGTTTTCCAGCGCGATGACATAGTGTACGAATCCGTCCTGCCGCGGGATGTGCGGGAAATGCTGCGCGAAATTGGCGCGGTCGTCATGATTGCCCATGGCGGGCCAGACCGGGAAGGGGCATTGGGCAAAGGCTTCCGCGAGGGCGCGGTAGCTTTCGGTGTCGCCCCGCTCGGTCAGATCGCCGGTCGCGAGCAGCAGGTCCGGGCGGTTGGGGCCGTCGATCAAAGCGCGCAGCACCTGATCGAGCCGCTGGCGGTTAAGCTCCGCCGGATTGCCGGGGTCAAAGCCGAGATGAATGTCGGTGATCTGGGCGATCAGCATGGTCTTTAGCTCCCCCTTACCCGTCGCGGCCGGTGCGCCGTGGCCTGTCCGCCTGATCCCGTCTGACCGCGCGATCGGCGGGCGTCCATGGCGCGCCGTCGCCGACATGATAGCTGTGGCACATGGCGCAGCCGGACGGCACATCGGCCTTCGCCTTTTCACCGCCATGGCAGGTGCGGCAGCTGTCGATGCCGGGCAGCAGCAATTGGCGCGCGTCATGGCTTTTGGGCGCGGCGTGGCAGCTTTCGCAACTCTCGGTAGCGTGCGCCTTATGATCGAACCAGCCCTTCATCATGTAGCGCATGGGCTGGTGGACGGGTGCGACTTGCCAGCTCGTCCCGCCCCCGGTGACGATGTGGCAGTCATAGCAGGCCCCGCCCTTGGAAAAGACCGCGCGGATGGCGTCGTCGGCGCGAGAGGGTCGAGCGGCCGCTGCGCCGAAATAAGCATGATAGACCCGGCCCTGCGCATAGTCGCCAGGGCGGCGACGGGCCATGCCGCCGAGCGAGAGCGGCGCGGCGGGCGCGGTGGAGCGGTAATAGGCGCGCAGGTCCGCTATCACCTGATCGGGCTGACCATGGCGCAGGGTGCGGACGGTGCCGCCGATCGTCTCGAAAGCGAGGCTGTGGCAGGACTGGCAGTCGCGCTCCATATCGACGGGCAGGAAGCGGACGCCATCGGCGGTCGGCCGGTGGCAATCCTTGCAGGCGAGCGCGTCGCCATAGCCCGATTGCGCACCCAGCGTGCGGGCCATGCGGGCGACGCCGCCGGTCTTTGACAGGTGGATGTCGTGCGGGAATTTTAGGCCGCTGTTGTCCATCGGTTTGGCGTCGAGGGAGGCGCGGGTGAAGCTGGGGTGCTTGCCGGGATTATATTGGACGAGCGCGGTGAATTGGGGGTGATCCGTGCCGAAATCGCTGGCGTTGGCGAGCTTCGTGTCCTTCAGCCGATCCTTCAGGCTGCCGTGGCAGTCGGTGCAGAACGCCTGTGGCGCGGGCTGCATCGGGCCTGCGCCTTCATGTTCGCGATGGCAATCGACGCAGGCGCCTTCGGGCGGCTTGCCAAAGGTCGTGGCGACGAGGTTCAGGAACTTGCCGCCAACGCCCGGCTCCGCGCGCGCCATGGCGATGCGGGCGGCGGGGGCGTGGTCGTGGACGGACTTGTGACAGGTCTGGCAGGCGGTATCGCGGACGGACACGAATGCCTTTTGGTGACAGGTCTCGCATTTGCCTTCGAGCGCGTGGTGGGCTTGGCTCAGGGGGCCGGAGGACCATGCGCCGTCGCCCTTCACGCTGTAGATGTTGCGCGTGTCGTCGGCCGGACGGGTGGCGTAGCTGTAGATCGGGATCGCCAGGAAGCCGATGAGGATGGCCAGCACGAGGCCCCAGGCGGTCAGGCGCTTGGGCGGGGCGAGGCGGGCGAGGGAGAAGACGCGGGCCTCCTCCTTTTCCTCCGACGCATCGGACACGGCATCGACGCGGCGGATGGAGAGGATGGTTGCGCCGTCTTCGGCGCTGACGGTGATGCGGTGGCCGCCGAAGCGCAGTTCCGCGCCCTTGGCGGTGTCGATGTCGGCCGAACGGGTGGTGCGGCCTTCGATGTCGAAGCCCAGCGTGCCGGTGGCGCGAACACGGATGGTGCGCGCGTCGATCTGCTCGATCCGCGCGTGATCGGGTTCGAGCGCGAGGTCGGGGAGGTGAATGTCGTTGGTGGAGGCGCGGCCCAACGTGAGCTGCGGCTTTGCGACCGTCGCACTGCGGACGATCTCGCGACCGTCGGCGGTCAGGCTGATCTGGCGGACTGTGAAGCTCATGGCGCTCACCAGTAGAAAAAGACGCTGACGATATGCGCGGTCAGCGCGGCCAGCAGGGCGAAGGTGGCGGGCACATGGAGGTAGAGCCAGATTTCCAGCAGCGCCTTTAGCCGCAGGTGGCGGCGGAGGCGGGCGAGCATCGCCTGCTTGCGTTCGAGCAGGGCATCGACCTTTTCCAGAGGCTCCTTGCCCGTATCCGGATGGTCGCCGGTCCAATGGCGGAGCGACGCCTGCGCGGCGGCGGTGGCGCAGCGTGGGTAGCGGCCCGAGAGGCGGGCGATCAGGCTGCCGCCGAAGGGATCGTCATTAAGCGACTGGCGAACGAGGCTGGCCTGTTCGTGGGGCAGGGGCTGGGCGGCGTCGTGCAACTGCCGGTCGATGGCCCGGATCGCCTCCAGCATCTGCACCTGCGTCATTTCCGCGCGGTTGTTGCTGAGTGCGGTGGGCAGGGTCGCATAGACGATGATGCCGAACAGGCCGGAGAGGATGACCAGCATCATCAGCACATAGGCGAGCGTATGAACGTTCCAGCCAAGCTGGAAGCCGGTGTGCAGCGTGCCGATGACGATGAGGCTGAGGCCCAGATAGACATGCGCGCTCGTCCATGCCTTGAGCGACCAGCGGCCGCGCGTCATGGCGCGCTTGCGCAGGCCCAGCAGGGTGAGCCAGAGAATGAGGCCGACGCCGATGGTGCCCAGCGTGTAGCCGTACCAGCTGCCGCCATTATGATGGGGCGTGACGTCGATCATCAGGTAAGTGGCGATGACGAGCAGGCAGAGAAGGCAAGCGATCTTCAGCCAGCGGAAATTGGCGTGGCGCAGGAACCCGTCATGGAGGGTTTCGCCTTTGACGCGGCGGGTGGAGGTAGCGCGTGTGGCCATCAGAGGATGACCACTTTGGTTTGCAGCGTCATCGTATCGAGATTAGCTCTCCTCCGTTCGCCCTGTTTGAGCGAGCCACCCGTCTCGCTCAAATGTCGAGGCCCCTTACTCTCTTGAAGAAAAGTGAAGCCCTTCGACAAGCTCAGGGCGAACGGAGGTAGGGGATTCCCATTAGCTGGGAGATCGATCCCCGACTGCGGCGGGATGACGGAAATGATGTAGGCAGAGATAGCCATACTCAATTCGCTTGCCCATCAAGACGGGCGACGGTCAGAAAATCCTCCGGCGACACGCGGATCGCAGCGCCGGTCGGGCAAGCGCGCACGCAAGCCGGGCCGCCATCAATCCCCGAGCACATGTCGCACTTGATCGCTTTCTTGGGCTTCTCGACCCCCGGTTCGGCATGTTTGTAGCGCCATTTCTTGGACGGCTCGCCCGGCCCCGGCCCCGCGCCGAAGAACATCCAGCTTAGCAAGCCCGGCTTCTTCGGCGGCACGCTGTCCATGCGGATCACGCCATAGGGGCAGTTGCGCTGGCAATTGCCGCAGCCGATGCAGGTTTCGTCGATGAAGACTTCGCCGTCCGGGCCGCGATGGATCGCGTTGGGCGGGCAGTCGGCCATGCAGTGCGGATGCTCGCAATGGCGGCAGCTCGTCGGCACATGCAGATGCGCGTAGGTGCGCCCCGCCTCCCGGTCGAGGCGCGACAAGCCCTCATGGCTGTCAGCGCACGCCTTTTCGCAATTGTCGCAGCCGACACAGAGATGTTCGTCGATCAGCAGCACGTCGGTCGCCTCGCCGATACCGTTGTCGACCAGGAACTTTGCCGTCTCTGAATACATATCCACGACGGTGGAGAAGCTGTCCTTGCGGCTTTCGATGAAGGCGTTGACGTCCTGCCGCGCGGCCATGTCGCGGCGGGCACGCTCCAGCAAGGCGGGCTTGGCGGCCATCAGCCGGGCGAAGGCGTCGCCGTTCAGCTTGATGACCTCGGACTTCACCGTCGCCTTGACCGTGGCGGTGCGCGGCCCTCCCGCGATCAGCGCCATTTCGCCGACATAGGAGCCGGCAGGAAGGTAGGAGAGGAAGACGTTCTTCCCCCCGATCTTCTTCTCCACGATCATGGAGCCGACACGGATCACATAGATGTCGTTGCCAAGGTCGCCTTCGGTCAGGATCGCCTCGCCCGCTTTGACGGTCTTGATCTCGGCGCCGTCGAGCACTTCGGTAAGGTCAGCAGGCGTCAGCCCCGCGCCGAACATCTGGAGCAATTGCCGCTCGGTCGATATACGGGTGATCGCGCGCTTGGCGGGCGGGTTGGAGGACATGAGCTTCAGCGCCGCCGTGCGCGACACCTCCACCATGATCGAGTCCGTCCCCGCGCGCACGGTCGAGCCGCGGCGGCGGCCTGAGATAAGGCCGACCTCGCCAAAAATGCTCCCCGCTTCGATCGCAACCTCGGTCCCCGGCGCGACCTCGACCAGCGCTTGCCCAGCCGCGATGCCGAATAGCGAGGAGCCGGGATCATGCTTCTCGAAAATCACCTCGCCGGAGCGGTAGGCGCGAACCTCGCTATCCAGCATGAACTCGCGCATCTGGAGGGGAGACAGCCCCTCCAGGATCGACACATTGGTGCGCAGGTATTCCAGCCATTCCGCGACGCCCTTCTGCCCCGGCAGGGCAGCGAATTTGGCGGCGAGGATCGGTTCGTCCGCAGGTTTCAGGTCGCGATTGCCGTTGATATATTCGACAACGTCATAGCCCTGATTCATGCAGTGCTTGATCAGCGGATAGCCCGCCAGCGCGCCGATAACGAAGATGCCGGGCGCGGTGCTTTCGAACACCGGCGACAGCTTCGGGAAGGCCAGCCGGTCGTTGCTCGCAAATTCGACGCCGCAGCTTTCAACGAAGGCGCGCGGCGGTGCCGACCCCATGCGGGCGATGATGCGGTCGCATGGCACCTTCACCTCGCCATCGCGGCTGTCGAGCGTGATGAAGCCCGGCTCGATCTTCGCCGTGGTCGATTCCGTCATGATCGACAGGCGACCGGCTTCGGCGGCGGCCATCAGCGCCTTGACGTTGGCGGGCTTCGCGCTGGCGAACTCCGTGCCCCGATTGAGGATGGTGACGACATTCCCCTGCGCCTCGTCAGCGGCCAGGCCCATGGCATTTTCAATGCCCGCGTCCCCGGTGCCGACGACGAAGATATGCTCGTCATTATAGTCGGCCGGGTCGTCCAGCTGATATTGCACATGGGGCAGATCCGCGCCCGGAACGCGCATCAGGTTGGGATTGCCCTGCGTCCCGATCGCCATGATCACCGCATCGGCAATAATTTCCCGCCCGTCGGTCAGCGTCAGGCGATAGGGTGGGGCGAGCCGCTGGATTTCCTTGGTATCGGTGGTCCCGTCCCGCTTGCGCTCAACGATCTTCTGGACCGATCCGGGGATGGGATCGCCCGTCCCGCTGATCGCCTTCACCTCTGCATTATAAGCGACGTTCAGGCCCTGCTCGGCGGCCTGCTCGTTCCAGCGGCCAAGGATCGCCTCGCGCTTGCCCGCATCGAAATCGCAATCGGACCGCAGCACGAGCTGGCTGGGCGTCGCCATCACATGCTTGCCCTTCTGATATTTGAAGATCGTGTCGGACAGATGGTCCGTCTTTTCGATCAAAAGGTGGGAAATTCCCAGCTGCGCCGCGCGCGCGGCCGCGCTCATCCCCGCCGGTCCCGACCCGACGATCGCGATACGCACGCGCTCAGTCACTTATTGCCCCCCTCTTGCGAGATCACCCGCAGCCCCGGCGATGCCCCTGCCGGTTTATCGTGCGCGGATCAAGTCTTTGGGCACTCTATCAATTCCGCTGCGTCACGCTAGAGAGCAGTTGAGATTATCGGGGGTGTGGAAGTGGCGAAGCTGAGCGTGGGGCGCATGGCTCTCATCGGAGCGGCGGGGCTGGCGATCGTTTCAGTCGGCTATAATGTCTGGCGCGACCGGCCGGAAAAGGCGGAGACAGCATCCGCGTCGGCCCCCTTCGCCGCGCCCGGCCAGCAGCCCTCCGATCCGGAAAGCGTCATCCGCGGCTTGCAGGAGCGGGTCGGCGCCAATCCCAACGATGCGGAAGGCTGGCAGATGCTCGGCTGGGCCTATTTCGAAAATGGCCGCCACGCCGACGCGGCGCGCGCCTATCGCCGTGCGGTGAAGCTCGCCCCGAACAACGCGACCTTCTGGTCATCGCTCGGCGAAGCGGTCGTGATGGCGAGCGAGCATGACCCGATGCCAAAGGAAGCCGCCGATGCTTTCGACAAGGCGGTGAAGCTCGACCCCAAGGAGCCACGCGCGAGATACTTCCAGGCAGTGCGCAAGGACCTCGCCAAGGATCATGAGGGCGCGATCCGCGATTGGCTGGCCCTGCTCGCCGACACGCCGCCCGGCGCGCCATGGGAAGCGGACCTGCGCCGCACGATCGAGCAGGTGGGGAAGATCAACGGCATCAACGTCGAGGAACGCCTGGCCGCAGTAAAGCCCACCGCGCCGCATCCGCCGATCGGCTCGGTCGCGACAGCGGCAATCCCCGGCCCAAGCCGCGAGCAGATGCAGTCGGCGTCGCAGCTTCCCAAGGGCCAGCAGGACGCGATGATCGAGGGTATGGTGTCGGGGCTGGAGGCCAAGCTCAAGGCCAATCCCGGCAATGTCGACGGCTGGATCATGCTGATGCGCAGCCGGATGACGCTCGGCGAAACGGCCAAGGCGCAGGCGGCGTATGAGGCGGCGCGCAAGGCCAATCCGGGGCAGGCCGCAAGGCTGAAGGACGAGGCGCGGCTGCTGGGAGTGCCGGGCGTTAAATAAATCCTCCCCATCGTCAGATGGGGAGGTGGCAGGCCAACGGCCTGACGGAGGGGAAGGGGCGCAACCTGCGTAATTTCTCTCCTCTCGCCTCCAGCGCGGGAGGACTGACGGGTGCAACGGCTCGACCGGCCCTACGCCCTTCCCGCTCCACCTCTGGGCCGATCCCGCCAATCTGGTGACAATCGCCGCTTGTCCCGATGGAGAATCGGGCTGAAATGCACCAAATCGGTTCCACTTCGGGGCCAAATCGCAAAGACATTGCTCTAGGCCCTAATGCTGGCAGGCGCCATTTTCCATGGCGTGGGGCGGCATGGGGCAAATGGGTTTTAACAGGGTTCTGGATGGGCTGAAGGCGATTGTGGCGGCGGTGGCGCTCGTCACAATGGCCGCTCCCGCAGCGGCGCAGATCGCCGGGCCGGGACAGGCCACGTCGGCGCCAGTCATAGACCGGGACAGGGCCGATCGGGTCGCACCGGGCCTTGCCCCTTCCCCTTCCGTGCCTGTCGCCGCGCCCGCCCCTGCGGTCGGAACGGTGGGCAATGCGGCCGAAAGCGTTCGACTGGCGCGGGTGCATTATTTGGGAAGTTCGCTGCCCGCGCCGCTGCTGGACGAGGCGGTGGCTCCGTTGATCGGACGGCCATTGACGCGTGGGACATTGCAGGCGGTGGCGAAGGCGGTAAGCGATGCCTACGCCCGCAGCGACATCGCCTTTTATTCCGTGTCCATCCCGGCGCAGGTGCCCGCAGGGGGACAGTTGATCGTCAAGATCGTCGAAGGACGGGTGAAGGAATATCGGCTGGCGGGCGTTTCCCCCAGCATGCCGATCCGCCTGATCGACGCGCAGATGCGGCGCCTGAAGCGCGATACGCCGCTGCGCAAGGCGACGCTGGAACGCGCGCTGGGCCTGCTGCGCGACATACCGGGCCAAAGCGTCGAGGCGCGAGTGCGCCAAGGCGGGGGCGAAGGCGACCTGATCCTGGACCTGATAGTCAAGCGGGAGCAAGTGCAGATCGGCATCCTGATCGACAATAGCGCCGTCAACAACGTGATCGACGGCGTGCAGGCGCAATTGTCGGTCACGGCCAATGGGCTACTGCGCGAAGGCGACAGCACTCGGATCGCGGGCTATCTGCCCTTCTACCCCGAGCGCTATCAACTCTTTTCCCTAAGCCACTCCACCCCGATCGGCAGCAACGGCACGACCCTGTCCGCCAATATCGCCCATATGAAAAGCCGCGTCCGCGACCGGCCGATCGAAGGAGAAGCGACGCTGGCGGGGCTGACGATCAGCCACGCGCTGGTCCGCTCCAACAAGACCAACCTGACCGTCACTGCGTCGATCGACGGAATCGACAGCAGCAATTATTTCCTCGATGTCCGATTTGGCGACTATAAATCGCGGGCGGTGCGGCTGGGCGCGTCCTGGTCGCACTCCGATCAGCGGCAAGGGCAGGCCCTGTCGGCGGTCGTCAGCCGGGGCGTGGGCATACTGGGCGCGCGGGCCTTTACCGGCTTTTCGGAAAAAATCTTCACCAAGGTCAATGTGCAGGCGGTGGCCGTGCGCACCCTGTCGAAGCGCGTCGCCCTGAAACTGAATGCAAAGGCGCAATATTCCCGCGACAGGTTGCCGGTGACAGAGCGCTTTTCATTAGGCGGCAGCGGCGCTGGCATGGCGTTCCCGTTGGGGATCAGGACCGCCGAACAGGCCATTGCGGGCGGCGCTGAATTAAGCTGGACCCCCGCGCGATCCGGGGTTTTGCAAAAGGCGACGCTCTTCACCTATGCCGATGGCGCGGTCGCGCATGCGGTGGCCCGACCCCAATACCGCCTGCCTGCGGAGGATTTCTCGCTCGCATCGGCTGGTGGCGGCGTGCGCATCGGCATCGGCAGCAAATGGCGGGCGAGCGCGGAAGTTGCGGTGCCGATCAAGCGCGCCGCCAGCGCAGATTCGCGCCGGGCGCGCTTCTTCTTCGGCATCGGGCGCGCCTTCTGACCCCGTTTTGCGTGTACGCAAAGGAAGGCTTAGATCATGAACAATGTGTGGGAAGTGTGGCCGTCGGCACTGACGGCCGCCGAATGCGATGCCATCGTCAAGCGGGCGGACTTCTATGCCGACCAGTCGGCGACGGTCGGCTTTGCGGACAGCAGTCGCGACGATCAGACCTATCGATCCTCCATCATCCGTTGGTTTGATCCGTTGCGGGAGAAGGACATTATCGACCGGCTGATGCAATTTGTCGGCGCCTCCAACCGGACCAATTTCGGCGTGGACATCGTCGCGCCCTATGAAGTGCAGTTCACCGAATATCACGCCACCCAGCAGGGCAAATATGACTGGCATCAGGATGTGTGGCTGGAATCAGGCCGCCCGTTCGACCGCAAGCTGTCGGTCGTGGTCCAACTGTCCGAGCCGGACGAGTATGAAGGCGGCGCGTTCGAATTTTTCTGCGTGGCTCAACCCGGCGCGACCTTCGCGGCGCGGGGAAGTCTGCTGATCTTTCCGTCCTTCCTCCAACATCGGGTGCTGCCGGTGACGGCGGGGGTGCGGCGGAGCCTGGTGACCTGGGTCGAAGGGCCACGCTGGCGGTGAGGCGAGCTGTCATCGAAGCGCTACAGGCCCCTCTCCCCTTCAGGGGTCGGCCAGAGGCACGTGACTCTGGCCGAGGTGCCGAGCGTAGCGAAGGCGGGAGAGGGGACTGAAAGGCGACGTTGCTCCCCTCTCCCCAACCCTCTCCCCTGAAGGGGAGAGGGAGTAAGGCCGCTCGCCTAATCAGTTCCTCTTCCCACGCCCGCAGACTATATCGGACAGATCGAACCATAATGGACAAAGGTGGACAACGTCGCGAAGCCGCCCTTTTGCGCCGTTCAAAGCCGCCCAACCCCCATTTCCCTTATCCTCGCCCCCACTTTCCACCCAAAAACCACACCCTCGCACCCTTTGCGTACCTAACCCCACGCTTCCCACATCCCCTCCCACACCTCTTCGCCTCCAAAACCCCAATCTCACCAAATCGGTGATTTTAGAAGAAGCCGTAAGGGAATGCCGTGCTTAGCCTTGTGGCCTTGCGATGATGTTCGCATTGAACAGGGAGGTTGTAGCATGTCTTTGGTTGGGCCAGCGCGGTCAGGGCGGCGTCTGCTGCTTTGCGCCACGGCGATTCCGCTTTTCCTACTCGGCGCCTGCTCCGATGGCGTGGGTTTCAGTGTCCGCACGGCAGGCGGCAAGACGCCATCAGGGCCAACCGGTCCCAGCGGCCCCAGCGGCCCCGGTGGCCCAACGGGTCCAGGCGGTCCCACGGGTCCGGGCGGCCCCAGCGGCCCCGGTGGCCCAACGGGTCCAGGCGGTCCCACGGGTCCAGGTGGACCCACCGGCCCGAACGGTCCTACGGGTCCAGGTGGTCCGACAGGCCCCGGCGGCCCAACAGGACCGAACGGCCCGACAGGTCCCGCAGGCCCTACTGGACCCGGTGGCCCCACAGGTCCGACCGGCCCGTCTGGACCCAGTGGCCCGACCGGCCCAACCAGCGGCTCGCTGATCGGCGTCAATCTGGGTAACCAGGCGATCACGGGTCCGACAGGCCCCGGATCATTGGTCGGCCTGAATGTCCTGTCGGACGCCTGGAGCGCAACCGGAACCGTTGCCACGGTCAATCTGCTGAATGGAGATGGCACCGTTGTGCAGGCCACCCTGCCGACCACCGTCGCGGGCGTGCAGCAGGGACTGGCGCCGGTGGGTTCGCTCGCCGGAACCTTGCTGGGCGATCAGGCGGGCGGCACCGTCACCCAGTTGACCGATGGCCTCGCGCCCGTCGTGGCAACGGTGACCTCCGCCGCCACTCAGGTAACGGCGCCACTGCTCGACACGCTGAACGGCGCGCTCGCGCCCATCACGGCTCCGCTTGTCGGCAGCGATGGCGCGCTTGCCCCCGTTACGGGGCTGGTTGAAACCGTCGCGGGCGGCCTGACAGGCGTGCTCGGCGGTGGCGGCGCAGCGCCGGGCGGGTTGCTGGGCGGGCCGCTGATCGGCGCCAATGTCGGGGGCGAGGCGGTAACGGGTCCCTCCACCAGCGGCACGCTGGTCGGGGTCAACCTGTTGCCGTCCACCACGGCCCCGGCGCAGGGTCAGCTGCTGACCGCCGACGTGCTGACGCAGGGGACGATCGTCGATGTGGCGGTGCCCACGACCACGGCGGGCGTGGAGGCCGGACTCGCGCCGGTCGGCAATCTCGTCGGCGGCGTGCTGGGGGCGCAAGCGGGCGCTGCGGTCAATCAGGTCGTGACCGGCACCGCGCCAGTCGTCGCCACGGTGACATCGACCGTCGACAGCGTCGCTTCCGTGCTCGATGCCGTCAACGGACTGGCCCCGGCACTGCCCGCAGGCGGTAGCGGCGGCGGGGAATCGCTGCTGGCGCCAGTAACCGGATTGCTCGGTGGCGCTTCGGCTCCATCGACGGGCGAGCAAAGCCCGATCGCGCCGGTTACCGGCCTGTTGGGAGGCTTGTTGGGTCGCTGAGCCTTCCCACGGAGGGGAGAGGAGGCGGTGGTCGCCGCCTCCTCAAACCTTCCCGTCCCTTTCCTTGTGCGCCGGGTTCACTGAAAGGATCTGCCTTTGACGAAACCCCATCAGGCCGAGCATCTGCTCGTCATAAGTCTCAATAACTTTCCTGCGATCGAAGCGGCCTATGGTGCCGATGCCGCCGGTGGCGCGGTCGATCATCTCACCCATGCGGCCCGTCGGCATCTCGGTCGCATCAACCTTCGCGACGTGGAGGGAGGCCAGATCACGCTGACAGCGCGCTATCCGCTCATGCGATCCCTGCCTGTGGGAAGGCTAGGCGAAAGGCTCTGCGAGGCACTCGACAGCGAACCGTTCCGGTACGAAGGCCGCGACATATTGCTGTCCGTTTCCGCAGGCCATGCCGCCACTGGGGAAGGGGAGGCGCGCGCCCGGCTGACGGCCTCCAGCCTTCATCAGGGGGCCATTGCCATCCGACCCGGCGAGGCCACAGCCTTCTACCGCAAAGACATGGCGCAGGCCGCCGCTCTCTTGCATCAGGTGCAGGACGGCACAGCCTTCATCCGCTGGCGTCCGGTGTCGCGGGCAGAGGATAACCGCGGAACCCTATATCATGAAGCGACGCTGACCGGCGACCAAGCCGACTGCGCCACAAGCTACGCCGCGCTGGAGCGGCTCGGCCTGGCCCACTTGATCGACCGATTGCTGGTGCGCGACGTGCTGCGCGAACTGGAAGGCGATCCGACCGCCTGCCTGTCCGTCGCGCTTTCGCCCCAAAGCCTATCGCTCAACCTGCACGGTGAAGCGGCGGGCTGGGGCGAACTGCTCGACCGGCTAAGGCAAGCGCCACAGGTCGCACGGCGGCTGGTGATCGAGATCAGCGACCATAGCGACATCATCCTGTTTCGCGACGCGCTGGCTTTCGTCAGGACCTTGCGCGCGTTGGGCGTCCGGATATCGGTATCGCGCTTCGGCTCGGGCCGCGCCTCGGTCGGGCAGCTGATGGCGCTATCCCCCGATATGGTGAAGCTGGACAGCCCGTTCCTGCACACGGCCTGTGCATCGGAAAGCAACCGGTCGCGCGTCGCCTATCTTCTGGGTCTTGCCCGGACCATGACATCGACCGTGATCGTCGATGGCGCGGAGTCATCCTATGCCGACCCCGCTTTTGCGTACACGCAAAGAAGGCTCCCGCCGCCCCTCACTCGCACCATTACGGACGCAGTCCAGCGGGCGGGGCAAGGCACATGGCGCTAGTGCAGTCCCGGCAATAGAGGATGGATGGAATGGTGGCCTTGATACGGGAGATGATGGCGACGCTGTCCCGCGATGGCAAAATCGGCCGCGCGGCCATGGTCGAGCAGGAGGCGCTGGGTCGCCTGGACGACCGGCTCACCAGCTTTGCCGAGGCCAGGATCGACAGCCGGGCGCCGATGCTGATCCGGCCGGACGAATGCGTGGTCTGGGACGGCAATCCGCGCGATCAGCCGGGCCTCAATCCCGACAGCTGCCGGTCGCTGATCGAATCCATCGCGGCCGAGGGCGGCAACCGCATTCCCGTGCTGGTGCGGTTGAACACCGGCGCGTCGGAGCAGCCCTATCAATTGCTCGTCGGCAGCCGCCGCCGCTTTGCGATCGACTGGCTCAATCATAATGGCCGCCCTGAATTGCGCCTCAACGCGCTGCTGGTCGAGCTATCCGATGAGGAAGCCTTCCGTCTCGCGGATATAGAGAATCGGGAACGGGCCGACATTTGCGAACTCGACCGCGCGCGCAGTTATCAGCAGGCGGTGGATCGCTTCTATGGCGGCGTCCAGTCGCGCATGGCGCAAGCGCTGGGCCTGTCTAACAGCCAGCTCAGCCGCCTGCTCGCGCTTGCCCAACTGCCCGAAGAGGTGATCCAGGCCTTCGCCACGAAGGAGGATCTGAAGGTCCGCTATTCCGAATTGCTGACCCCCTTGCTGCGCAGGAACGAGCAGCGAGCGGACGTGATCGCCGAAGCGCGGATCATCGCGACAGAGCAGCAGGCGCGCGCGGCCGGTGACGGGCCGATGCTGCCATCCGCAACGGTTCTGTCCCGCCTGCGTCAAGCCGCCGCGCGGCGACCCAGGGATATGGGTGAGATCGTGATCCTCGCAGACGGCGATCGCATCGGGCGAGCACGGGTCGCCAAGGGGGCCGTCATGCTGGACGTCAGCGTCGCCAATGATGCCGATCTCGACGCCTTGCTCGCGACCTTGCGCGAAACCATATCGGCCGCGCGGGCGATGGCCTAAGCGGCCACGGCGCATGATTTCGGGCCTACGCAACGTCGGGATGACGCTGGGCGGCCGTTTCTCCAATGCGCAGTATTAAGGGCCGGTTCAAGCTTATTGGCGATAAGTAACTTGCGCGGGCGGATGGCTTTGCGTAAATTATATGGCAGCAGTTATCGTGGTCGGGCTGATCGCCATATGGTTCATATGGGCGAACGGCCCGTCCTGCTACGTCAGGTAGCGAGTGAGAGGATCAAGAAATGGCGACATCGTCGGACTATCGTCTGGGAGACTTCACCTTTCCGCGTGGCTGGTTCATGGTGGGCGAGAGCGCCGAGGCGACGAGCACGCCCAAGGCGATGCGCTATCTCGGTCAGGACATGGTGATGTACCGTGGCGAGAGCGGCAAGGTCTATGTGACCGAAGCCTATTGTCCGCATATGGGCGCGCATCTGGCGAAGAACACGACGAGCTATATCGTGCGCGATGGCGAGCAGGTGGAGGGCGAATCGATCCGCTGTCCCTTCCATGGCTGGCAATATGGCCCCGACGGTCAGTGCAAGAACATCCCCTATTCCGACTTCGTGCCCAAGGCAGCCAAGCTCAAGACCTTCCCGGCGATGGAACGGGCTGGCACGATCTGGATCTGGCATGATCCTGAAGGGCTCGAACCCAATTTCGACCTGCCCGACTTTGGCGGCCATTATGACGCGCCGGGCTGGGTCAACTGGAAGATCGACTATATGGGCGATCTTGATATCCACCCGATCGAGGTGGTCGACAATATGGCCGACTTTGGCCACTTCATCCCGATCCATGGCGCGAAGGATTTCGTCTACTTCGCCAATGAGTTCAAGGATCATATCGTCCATCAATATTATGCCGCCGGGCACCGCACGCTGGTGCAGAATCCCGATGACGTGCTGACGCTCGACACCTGGTACACCGGCCCCTCGATCCTCCAGTCGGAGATGGCGGGGACGTTCGACAGCTTCATCATGATCACCCACACGCCGATCGAGGATGGCAAGATCCGCGTCTGGCACGGCCTGATGGTGCAGGTGAATGACGGCACCGCGCCCATCACCGATGATCTGCGCGCCGCCGCGCTGGAATATCAGGAAGGCAGCCGCCTGGCCTTCGCCCAGGATGTCGAGATCTGGCAGAATAAGAGGGCGTGCCTCAACCCGCTCGTCATCCCCAATGACGGCCCCTATGGCAAGGTGCGCAGCTGGTACAAGCAGTTCTATAACCCGCGCGACAAGACGCCGGACATGCACAAGCGCACCAATGGCCTGCATGTCACACTCGACAAGCGTAGTTCCACGCAGGCGGCATAATGGCGGATCAGGTTGCGCCAACGGTTGCTTGGCGCAACTAACGGCGTTCAGGATGGATGGCCCGATCGGGCGGATTTTCCACGTAATACGGACCGTGTGAGCGGCCGGATCAGGAGACATGAAATGGCGACGTTGGCGGTAGAGGCACAGGATTGCATGCGTTCGATGGGGCATGTTGCCCTATATTATCCGAATGCGGAGGACGGCCCTGTCGCGGCCAAGCTGCTGACGCTTCTGGGCTTCGTGGAAACGCAGATGCTGCCCTTTCCCCAGGGAAACTTCTATCGTTTCGTGGTGCATAACGACAACCGCAGCCGCGGCGATGGCATCTTTTACCTGGCCGCGCTGCCCGCAGCGCAGGCCGCGCTGAACAAGGCCGCGCGCGAAGCGCTGGGCTATGGCACGGACAAGGAACATGCCGCGGTTGCCGCGCTGCGCGAAGCTGTCGACTCCGATCCCGAATATACGTTCCACATCGGAACGCTGGTCGATTCTTTCGAAGTGATCGAAAAGATGACGCTTGCCCTCATCGACGCGAACGAAAATGATCCGGACCTGAAGGGCCGCCTGAAGGTAAAGGTCAATCGCCCCCGTCAGGGCAATGCGGAAATCGACGCGCAACTGGACGCGTCACCCGCCTTCGGCAACGTCACGCGCTATGCCTATGGCCGCAACGGCCTTCAGCTGTTCGTCGAGACGGATTTGCTGACGAGCGGCCAGATCGGCGACACGCTGATCCTGGAGTTCGACTATGTGTGGCCGGGCTTTGACAGCCACATCCTGTCGGTGGTCGAACTCTGATCTACGGGTAGCAAGGGGAGCCTGCTCGCAGTCGCAGATGGCGGCGCGGGCTGCTCCCTCACCCACCATGATCAGCAGATTTATGCGGCAAGCTGCGCCGTCGCAGCCCCATGCCGACGATGCATGTCACCACTCCGGCGACTAGGGCATGATCATGCTTGCGTACTCGTCACCCCGGACTTGATCCGGGGTCCCGCTTCTGTTCTGAGGCTGTCGAGGCAGCGGGACCCCAGGTAAAGCTCGGGGCGACGGAAAAGCAGCCTTAATGCCGATGCTCCCGTCTAAGACGATCACGCTCAGGGTAGATATTGCGTATCCCGTGGCTTTTATCGCAGCGGCGTTGATCATTTCGCTTGGTTGAATGTTTCTAAATGTTGCTGGTTCCGAATGACCAGCGGCAGCAGCATTAGGGACATGATATGGACCGCATCTTCACCGCCATGGCCACCCGGATCGCCTCGGCCGCTGGCCAGCCGCTCAGCTTTGTGTTCGCGCTGGGGCTCATTCTGATATGGGGCGTGACCGGCCCCTTGTTCGGCTATTCGGACACATGGCAGCTGATCATCAACACCGGCACGACCATCGTCACTTTCCTGATGGTCTTTCTGATCCAGAACAGCCAGAATCGCGACGCCGCCGCCATGCAGGCAAAGCTGGACGAGGTCATCCGCGCTCTGGACGCCGCGCGCGAACAGTTCATCGGCATAGAGCATCGCAGCGCGAACGAGGTCGAAGAAATCCGCGCCGCGCTGGAAAAGGAAGTCGGCTGCGACGAAGGGAAAGCCGGTACAGCCGACGATAGCGTCGAACATGTCCTGCGACGGACCTAGAGCTTCGCACTCCAGATCAGGATCGGTTTCCCGCTCGTATGAGTTTACGCGCTAGGCTCCTTTTCCGTCACCCCGGGCTCGACCCGGGGTCCCGCTGCCTCGGCAGCGTCAGAACAGAAGCGGGACCCCGGAGCAAGTCCGGGGTGACGATCATGCAAACATGATCATGCTCTAGCGGACAGGAAGCGGAAAGGGAGAGGGTGGTAAAACCCTCCCCTAAAAACCTCTCACAAACCGCGCTGCGACAGCATCAGACCCCAAAGCCGCCCGACACCGAAATCACCTGACCCGTCACATAGCGGGCGCGTTCGGATGCGAAGAACACCGCCGCCTGTCCAATATCCTCCGACTGGCCCCAGCGCTTGAGGCAGAGCAGCTTCTTGGTCTCCGCGATCCAATAATCGTCGAACACGCCCTGCGCGGTCAGTTCGTGGAACATGCCCGCGTCGATGACGCCGACCAGCACCGAATTGGCCCGGATCTCATATTTGCCCTCTTCCTTGGCGATGCCCTTGATCAGCGCTTCATTGGCCGCCTTAGGGGCCACCGACAGGCCATCGAGCTTGGGCCACCAGTCATGCCCCGCCGATCCCAGATGGACGAACGACCCACCGCCCTTTTCGCGCATGTGCGGGATGAAGGCGCGGGCGGCATTGTAAAAGCCGAACACCTCGACCTCCATCGCCTGGCGGAACTGCTCGTCGCTCCATTCGGCGATCGCGACCTGCGGCACCAGCGGCCCCGCGCCCCACACGACGCTATGCACGCGGCCATGGGCAGCGGTGGCGGACGCGACGACCGCGTCCACCGAAGCGCGATCGCGCACATCGACCTGATGCAGGCTGGCCTTCACGCCCAGCGCTTCGATCGCCTGCGCTGTCGCTTCGGCCACGTCCTTCTTGCTGCGATAGCAGATGGCGACGTCCGTGCCCGACTTGGCGAACTCGACCGCGACGCCCTTGCCGATCCCGCCGCTCCCGCCAAAGATCAGCGCCGCGCCTTCCGGGAAATCCCTGTTCATTTCTATACTATCCTCTGTTCGTTATGAATGTCATTCGGCCGCTGCGGCTGTCGGCGCCTGATCCAGCCCCTTGGTGGCATGGTCGCCATTGGCGCGGCCCTGATGGCCCGCCGCCTGCGCGCGCGGATTATAGAATTGCCGATACCAGGCGCGGTTGCGGTGGAACGGCCCATCGGTCGGCAGGCGCAATATCTGCAACGCGGGCGCCTTCGTCCGCCAAATCTCGAAATCCTGCGAGAAGGCGGACAGGCCAAGCTGCTGATATTGGCCATGCAAGGTCACATCCTCTGCGGAGGGCGGCACCTGCCGTCCCCGCGTGATGATGCCATGCCACACATGGGTCACGCCATCCTCGACCGGCGTATGCAGCACGATCTGCACCGCATCCGTCTCACCCGAAAAGCGCGCGATCAGGATGCCCGGCCCAGTATAATAAGCATCGACGTCCAGCACGCCGCCCTCGCTGGTCATCGTCTCATGACCTCCGCCGGACAGCTGCCGTCCGGTGACGCCGTCGAAGCGCGAGTTGAAATAGGCGAGCCGTTGCCCGTGGACCGGCCCGAAATGCCGCGCATCGACCAGATTGTCGATAATCTCCTGCGGATGGACGGGTATCTGCCCCAGATCATCATAGATGCAGCGCACCCAGGCGGCATCTTCCCATTCCGGCAGGTCGGGCAGGGGATAGTCCGGCTCCATCTGCTCGGGATCATGCCATGCGAACAGGCATCCGAACCGCTCCTCCACCGGAAAAGCGCGCACGCGCGCGGCGGGCGGCAGCGGCCCGTCGAAATAGGGCACATTGTTGCAAATGCCGTCCGGTCCAAAGCGCCACGCATGATAGGGACAACGGATCGAGTCCCCCTCAATCCGCCGCGCGCCCGCGCCGGAACTTTGCTCGGCCGCCAGATGCGCGCCCATATGCGGGCAATAGGCATCGAGCAGCGCCGCCCGCCCGCTTTCCCCGCGATACAGCACCAGATCGCGCCCGAACATGCGCAGCGCGGTGGGCGCGGCAACGGCATCCTCGGCCCGCGCGATCATGAACCAGCCACGGGGAAAAGTGAATTCGCCCAAGCCATAGTCGGCCGTGGTCGCCATCCGTCCATCCTCTCTCTTATCTCGCGCGCATAGTGGGATAAGGACGCCACCGGATCAATTCACGCTTGCCCTCGGCAATCATTATATGATCCCATGCGATCACCTAACGATCGGACTTCGGACATGCCGCAAAATGAAAGCCCCGGTGTCGCCGCCATATTGGCCCAACTCCGCCACGAACTGCGCGTGCAGGGCGTCCGGGTCGCTGACCTCGCCGCCCGCATGGACGTCGCGGAGCCAACCCTGTGGCGTTGGCTGCGGGGCAGGGGGCTGACGCTCGACAATCTCGACCGCCTTTGCCTCGCCATCGGCATCGACGTGCGCGACCTGCTCGCCCGATCAGCCGACAGCGGCGCGGATCGCTTCACCCTGGCGCAGGAGCGCGTCCTCGCCGCCGACCGCAGCCTCGCGCTGCTCTTCTTCCTCGTCCTCAACGGCGCGCAGCGGGCGGAGTGCCAGTCGACGCTCGGCATCGACACGGCGACCCTGGGCGAAGCGATCGAGCGGCTCCGGCGCCTCGGCCTGGTCGACAGCCTGCCCGGCGGACGCCTGCGCCCCCTCACCAGCCGCGCCGTCCGCTGGCGCCCGGGCGGCCCGCTCGACCAGGCCTTCAACCGCGTGGTGAAGCATTTCTTCCTCGGCCCCTCACTGCTGGAGGGGGATGCGCGCTATGTCTCGGACATGCTCTGGCTCGGCCCCAACGGCCGCGACCGGGTGCAAGCCCTGTTCGAGCGGCTACGCGACGACGCCTATCTGATCGCCCGGCAGGAACGCGAAGCCGCAGCCGACACCGGCGACTGGTCCGCGCTGTTCATGCTCGTCCGCCCCTTGGCAATGGCCCGCGTCACCGAAGACCTTTAAGCCCCAAGCCACCACAGCATCCCGGTCAGCGTGATCGACGCCATCGTCGTCGTCAGCATGACCGCCCATGCGCTCAGTTCCATCGCCCAGCGCCCCGCCTTCCCCGCCAGCACAAAGCTCGACGCGCCGCACGGCATCGCCGCCATCAATATCGCGACCTTCGCCCAAAGCGGCGGGATCGGCGGCAGCATCCACAACAGCCCCGCCGTGATCAGCGGCTGCACAAGCAGCTTCAAAGCAACGACCCGCCCGATCGGTCCGGGCGTCGCGCTGCGCCGGGGCAGCGCGATGAAAATGCCGATCGCCGTCAGCGCGCACGGCGCCGTCGCCTGCGCCAGCGTCTGCATCAATATGTCGGCCGGCCCCGTCAGCGGCAGGCGCAGCACCGACCAGACACACCCCAACACCGCCATCAGGATCAACGGATTGCGCACCGTCGATCGCGCCGCCAGCTTCAACCCGGTGCCCACCCCATGGCCCTGGCTTGCCGTCACCTCGCTCATCACTAGACCGACCGTGAACACGATCGCCGAGTAGATCAGCATCGTCACGGACACCGGCGCGACCGCCTCCGGCCCCCAGGCCAGCGTCGCCACCGGCAGGCCGATAAAGCCCGTATTGCTGAAACAGGCGCACAAAGCCGCGATATTCGCATTCGCCCCCGACCGGCCGAACCGCCGCGCAATCGCAAAGGCCAGCGCATAGGTGATCAGCGCGCCCAGCGTCACGGCGATGAACATGCCCGGCACGGCCAGATTGCTCGGGTCCATATGCGCGATCGAACGAAAGGTGAGGATGGGCAGGGTGATGGCGATGACGAAGCGGTTCAGCACCTCGAACGCGCGATCGCCCAATATGTCATAGCGCCCGCACACATAGCCGATCAGGATCAGCCCAAATACCGGGACCAGCGCACCCAGGATCGTCACGGCCATGAAAAGCGCCCCTCATGCTCGACGGCGTCGCTCCCGCCGCGATGCACCTCCTATGACAGGACCGTTGCGGCGGAAACGCCTTTCTGCGCAATCGTCAGTGCATGCAGGACAATCGATCGCATCTGTATCAAGGCTTCCTTTCCGTCACCCCGGGCCTGACCCGGGCTCCCGCTGCCTCGGCAGCATCAGATAAGAAGCGGGAGCCCGGATCAAGTCCGGGGTGACGATCACTCAAACATGATCATGCCTAAAGGATCAGCGGCCAAATTGCGCCACGCTGCTCTCAAAGCTGCGCCGCGCGGCTTCGGTCAGCGGAAGCTGGCGAAAATCATCGGACAGGATTTCCACGCCATAAGGGCCTTCATAACCGGCCCGACCCATCGCGCGGATAAAGCCCGGCACATCAAACTCACCCTCGCCGCACAGTTTGCGATGGCGCATCGTATCTTCCGTGATCTCGCCCTGCATCGCCATCATCGCATCGCACAGTTCAGCGGCGATGATGAAGCGCGCGGGCAGTTGCGCAACCTCGTCCATCGTGCCGCCCGACCGCATCACATGCCAGATATCGACCAGCAGCCCGCCATTGGCCGCATCCGCCGCAGCCACCATCTCCAACGCGGCACCCAGGTTCGGCAGCGTCGAAAAGGGCAGCATCTCCAGCCCGATCATCACGCCATGATCCGCCGCCTGCGCACACAGCACCGCAAACTCGCCAGCCAGATCGTCACCCGCCGGATCGTCGGGCATGAACGGCGGCATCACCTTGATATGGCGCGCGCCCAGCGCGTCGGCGGCGCGGAACAGCTCCACCCGCGCCGCATCCGACCGAGCGCGACGCTCCCCCGATGCAAACCAATCCGCCAGATATTCCAGCTCGACGACCTTCTGCCCGGCATCATCCAGCAGCCGCTTGAGCGAGCCATAGTCCCGCCCACTCGCCTCCCAGGCAAGCAGGTCGCCCAGCCAAAAGCCCGTCCCCGCATAGCCCGCGCGCGCCGCCGCCTCGATCCGCTGCTCCAGAGGAAAGCGGCCCAGATTGTCCGGCCGGTCGGGCCGGACATTGCCTGCCGTGGTCCAGCAGGTGGCGATCAGTTGCGGCGCGCCCACGGCCTTTCCGGATCAATCCATGCGCGGCGTTTCGACACCGGCGTTGCGGCAGGCATAGTCGAGCAGCGCCGAATAATCCTTGTTCGCATAATCCGTCGCCCGCGCGCCACCAAACGCGGCATGCGCCGCCGCGCCCATGGGCAGGCCGACGCGGTTTTCCGCCGCCGCGTTCATCGCCAGGCTCAAATCCTTGAACGCCAGGTCGATGGTGAAGCCCGGCTCCATATCGCCCTTCAGCACCTTGTTCACCATCAGCACATGGAACTGGCCGTTGCGCGCCGTGGTGTTGCCGGTCACGTCATGCATGGTCTGGATGTCGAGGCCCAGCTTCGTACCCAGCGCCAGCGATTCCGCAACGATCTGCGCCGTCGACAGCAGCATGAAATTGTTGATCACCTTCATGCGGCTGCCCATGCCCGGCTTGCCGCAGCGGAAAATGTCGGTGCCCATCGCCTTCAGCGCCGGTTCGACCCGCGCGAATTCGGCGTCCTCCGCGCCGACCATGAACAACGATTCCCCGCGCTCGGCATGCAGCGCCAGACGGCCGATCGGCGCATCGACAAAGCCGATGCCCTTGGCTGCGCAGGCCGCCGCCACCCGGTCCGTGCCCTTTGCATCGATGGTGGAAAGGTCCATCAGCACCGCACCTGCGTCGATGTTGGCCAGCACGCCGTCCTCGCCCAGCACCACCGCTTCGACATGCTGCGTCGCGGGCAGGACGGTGATAACGATGTCCTGACCCCGGCTCGCCTCGGCGACGGTGGCGGCCTTGGCCGCGCCCAGCGCTGCCACCTTGTCCATCTTCTCCGCGTCGATGTCGTACACCGTGACCGCAAAGCCCTTGCGCTGAAGGTTCGATGACATGGGCAAACCCATGGCGCCCAGGCCGATGAAACCGATCTTGGTGGTCATGCTGTAATCCTCTCAAATCTTGGGCCGGGCGTCCCCGGCATGATGAACTGTTATTTCCCGATCTTTCAAGAGCGAAGCGGAAGGGGGGGGCTCGCTCCCTTCGTCACCCCGGACTTGATCCGGGGTCCCGCTACAGGACGCGCCAGAAAAGAAGCGGGACCCCGGCTTTTGCCGGGGTGACGAAGGGGAAGGGGCCATAATCACCGTCCTCCACGTCTCCGCTTGGAAAAAATCAATGCAGCTTTTCGGCAATTACCCCTGCTTCCACAAGGCCCGCTATCTGGCCTTCGGACAATCCCAGCACGTCGCTCAATACGTCGCGCGTATCTTCCCCCGAACGCGGCGGCGCACGGCGGTAATCGGCGGGCGTCTTGGAAAATTTCCCCGGATAGCCCAGCACCTTGACCGGCGTGCCGTCCGACCGAACCATGTCCTTGATGACGCCACGCGCGGCAATATGCTCGTCGGCAAGAATGTCGGGTATCTCATTGACCCGCCCGCCCGGCAGCTTGGCCGCTTCCATCGCGGCGATCAGATCGTCCGACTTCCACTTGGCAATCGCCGGTCCCATCTCGTCCTGCAAAGCCTTGCGGTTGGGCGACCGGTTGCCATTGTCGATAAAGCGCGGATCGTCCGGCAGGTCCGGCCGCCCGATCAGATCGCAGAAGCTGCGGAACTGCCGGTCGTTGCCCAACGCCACCAATATGTCGCCATCGGAACAGGAGAAATCCTGATAGGGCACGGTATTGGGATGCTCATTGCCCAGCCGCCGGGGGATCATGCCGCCATTCATATAGTTGGACGCCTGATTGGCGAGCAGCGCCACCTGCGTGTCGAGCAGCGACATGTCGATATGCTGGCCCTCGCCCGTGCGGTCCCGATGGGCAAGCGCGGCAAGGATGGAGATCGCCGAATACAGGCCCGTCACCAGATCGCTGATCGGGATGCCGACCTTCATCGGCCCGCCGCCCGCCTCACCGTCGGGACGCCCGGTGATCGACATCAGCCCGCTCATGCCCTGGATCAGGAAGTCGTAACCGCCGCGATCCTTGTACGGTCCATCCTGACCAAATCCGGTGATGGAACAATAGATGAGCTTGGGATTGATCGCGGACAGCGACGCATAATCCAGCCCATATTTATTGAGGCCACCGACGCGGAAATTCTCGACCACGATGTCCGCGCCCAGCGCGATCTCGCGGATCAGGTCGGCGCCACGCGGGTCGGCAAGGTTGATCGCAACCGACTGCTTGTTGCGGTTCGCGCACAGATAATAGGCCGCGTCCTTCGACCCGTCGTCCAGGAAGGGAGGCCCCCAGCGGCGGGTGTCGTCGCCTTGCCCCGGCTGCTCGACCTTGATCACGTCCGCGCCCAGATCGCCCAATATCTGCGTTGTCCACGGCCCCGCCAGCACGCGCGACAGGTCGAGCACCTTGATCCCGGCCAGAGGCCCGGTGGCTGTCTGCTGCTCGCTCACTTGTTTTTGAACTCCGGCGCGCGCTTGCCAAGGAAAGCGGCGATCGCTTCATGATGATCTTCGGTGTAATGGGCCAGCGACTGATAGCCCGCCGCCATTTCCAATAGCGTGGTCAGCTTCATGTCGGCCCCTTCGCGCATCAGCCGCTTGGCCATGCGGGTGGAGTGGCCAGGATTGGCGGCGATCTTGCCCGCCAGTTCCAGCGCCCGGTCCATCAGCTTGTCGGCGGGCAGCACTTCGGCGACGAGGCCATATTCCAGCGCGGTCTTGGCGTCGATCGCGTCGCCGGTCAGCGTCATGATATTGGCGCGCTGCGGCCCGATCAGGCGCGGCAACAGCCACCCGCCACCGCCGCCCGGAATGATGCCCAGCTTCACATAGCTTTCGGCGACCACGGCCGTGTCGGCCATCAGGCGGATGTCGCACATGCAACTGATGTCCAGGCCAAGGCCGATCGCCGGGCCATTGATCGCCGCGATGATGGGCACTTCCAGTTCATGGATAGCCGGGCCAATCATCTGCACGCTGGTGCGATAGGCGTTGCGGATTTCATAGGGCGTGCCGCCGAACATGCCGCTGCGCTCGGCCATATATTTGACATTGCCGCCCGCGCTGAACGCCTTGCCATTGCCGGTCAGGACGATCGCGCGCACCGAATTGTCCCGCACCATCTGGCGGCAGAAATCGACGATCTCCTCGCTATGCGCGACCTCGGTGATCGTGTTGCGTTCTTCGGGGCGGTTGAAACGGGCGATGACGACGGGGCCGTCGCGCTCGACGAGAAGAAACGGGTCCAAGCGGGGCTCTCCCAATCCAAACATGAAAAGATCGCAGGACGCTAGGCGCTCGCTTTCTATCAAGCTAATATTGATTTTCGATTGTTCGATATATGGAAGCTATCATGGAACTGCGCCAGCTCCGCTATTTTGTCATGCTTGCCGAAACCGGCAACTTCCACCGTGCAGCGGAGCGGCTCAACATGTCGCAGCCGCCGTTGACGGTCGCCATCCGCAAGCTGGAGGAAGAATTGGGTGCCGCCCTGTTCTTGCGAAGCGCGCGCGGCGTCACGCTGACTGCTGCGGGCCGCGCCTCGCTCGACATGGCGCGGGCGACCCTGGCGCAGGCGGACCGCTTCCGGGAAGCCGCGCGGGAAGGCGCGGCGGGGGAACGCGGTCAGTTGCGGGTGGGCTTTGTCGGGTCGGCGACCTTCGAATTGCTCCCCCGTCTCATCGCCGAATATCGCCGCCGCTATCCCGCCGTCGAACTGGTGCTGGAGGAAGCGACCAGCGCCGACATCGCGCGAAAGCTCGCCGCCGCCGAGCTGGACGTCGGGCTTGTCCGCCTGCCGCTGCTCCAGATCGCGGCCGTGGACACGCAGGTCATCGACCCCGACGAACTGCACGCGGCCTTGCCCGAAGGCAGCTCCTTCGCCGACGCGGACAGCGTGGAATTAAGCGATCTGGCGCAGCAACCCTTCATCCTGCAAAGCCGCATCAGCGTCCTCCATTCGATCACGCTCACCGCCTGCCAAAAGGCCGGGTTCATGCCCATCGTCGCGCAGGAAGCCGCGCAATTGAGCGCCGTCCTCGCTCTCGTCCGCTCCGGCCTCGGCGTCGCGCTCGTCCCCTCCCGCGCGGCAGGCTCGGTGCCCCAAGGCGTCCGCCTCGTCCGCCTCGCCAACAAGGTGCCCGTCCTCACCGGCGTAGCCCTCCCCCGCGACGCAGCGAGTCCGCTCGCCAAAAACTTCGCCGCCATCGCCTCCGATAGCCATTGAATATCGAATAACCGAAATTCGATATTGGACTATAAAGTCACAAAACGCGATCTATTCGCCACTTCCTTAACGGTTTCACGAGGCCGGCTTGTTCGAAACACTGACCCTTTCCACCCTCCCGCCCGAGGATGAGGCGATCCGCCCAGCCCTCCGCGCGCTGATCCAGGAAGCCATCGCCGAACTGCCGGTACACCGCCGCGCCCGATCCTGGCAGGGTTTCGACGCCGCCTTCAGCCGCAAGCTGGGTCAGGCCGGTTATCTCGGCCTCTCGCTGCCCAAGGAATATGGCGGCGTCGGCCGCGGCCCCTTCACCCGCTTCGTCGTGGTCGAAGAACTGCTCTCCGCAGGTGCCCCGGTCGCCGGGCACTGGATCGCCGACCGCCAGAGCGGCCCGCTGATCCTGCATTACGGCACCGAAGAACAGCGCCGCTTCTACCTCCCCCGCATCTCGAAGGGCGAAGCGCTTTTCTGCATCGGCATGAGCGAGCCGGGCTCCGGTTCCGACCTCGCCAGCGTCCGCAGCCGCGCCGATCAGCAGGCCGACGGCAGCTGGCTGCTGAACGGCCAGAAGATCTGGACCACCAACGCGATGCACAGCGATTATATGATCGCTCTCGTCCGCACATCGGGCACCAGCGCCGATCGGCAACAGGGCCTGTCCCAGCTGATCGTGGATCTGAAAGCCCCCGGCATCACGATCCGCCCGATCATCGACCTCACCGGCGACGCACATTTCGCCGAAGTCTTCTTCGAAGACGTCCGCCTCGCTCCCGACGCCCTCATCGGCGCGGAAGGGCAGGGGTGGAAGCAGGTCACGGCCGAGCTGGCCTTCGAACGCAGCGGGCCAGAGCGCATCTATTCCTCCGTCGTGCTGATCGACGCCTGGGTCCGCCATCTCGAAGCGGTTGGCCGCAAGGACAGCGCCACGCTGCGCCTCGTCGGATCGCTGATGGCGCAGCAGGCGGTACTGCGCGAAATGTCGCTGGCCGTTACCGCCCGACTGGTGGCGGGTGAAAGCCCGGTTGTCGAAGCCTCGCTGATGAAGGACCTCGGCACCAGCTTCGAGCAGGCGGTGCCGCAGCTGATCGGTGACGATCTGGCCGCCAATCCGGACGAGCCAGTCGATCCCGAACTCTACCGCACTTTGCTTTACGTCACCCATATCGCGCCCAGCTTCTCGCTGCGCGGCGGCACGCGTGAAATCCTGCGCGGCATCATCGCCCGCGGCCTTGGCCTGCGCTGAAGGGAGCCAATTCATGGACATGTCCGAACTGATCGATCCCTTCGCCCGCCTGATCGAAGATGTCTGCACCCCCGCCGCGATCCGCGAGATCGAGCAGGGCGGTGACAGCAGCGCGATGTGGAATGCCTTTGTCGAATCCGGTTTCCTTGACGCCCTCGTCGCTGAAGAGTCGGGCGGGGCAGGGCTCTCGTTGGAGGACGCCGCGCCACTGATCGCTTTGCTCGGCCGCCATGCCGTGCCGCTGCCGGTCGGTGACACGATGATCGCCCGCGCACTGCTCGCCGCAGCTGGCCTTGATGCGCCCGAAGGTCCGATCGCGATCGCCACCGGCGCAGGCGCAGTGCCCTTCGCCGTAGTCGCCTCCCACATCCTGTCGGGCACCCCGGACGCGCCGGTGCTGACTACCGCAAAGGTCGAGGCTACGGGGGTCCTCCATGACGCGGACGCCTATGCTTCAGGGCTGAACGGGGCTGCATTGCGCCCCATCGCTGCTGTGCTTCGGGCGCAGCTCATTTCCGGCGCGGCTGGCCGGGTCATGGAAATGACCGTCGCCTACGCCAATGAGCGTGTCCAATTCGGCAAGCCCATCGGCAAGCAGCAGGCAGTGCAGCAGCAATTGTCCGTCCTCGCCGAACAGGCCGTAGCCGCCCGCATCGCCGCCGCGATCGGCGCGCGCTCGGGGCTTGAACCCAAGCTCACCGACGCCGCGATCGCCAAGCACGGCACCAGCCTCGCGGCAGGGCAGGTCGCCGCCATCGCCCATGCGGTTCATGGCGCGATCGGCATCAGCGAGGAATATGACCTCCAATTGCTGACCCGCCGCCTGCACGGATGGCGGCTGGCCGATGGCTCGGAAAGCTATTGGGCCGGTGTTCTGGGCGAATTGAGGCTGGCGTCCGCCGCATCGCCGACCGCCGACTTCATTCGCGGGGCCTGAACGGGCCATTCACTGGCGGCTGGGTCTTGTCCCCTCCATGGCGAGAGGGGTAAGAGGCCGCCAACTAATGCGCGCGCAGCTGTCCAGTGGATGTGCTGTGCGGCGCAAGTCGGACCCTGGAGGATCAAGCACATGACCAATTCGACGCCCCGTCCCATCATCGACGGTCAGGAACGCAGCCAAGGTTCGCTCGGCACGATGCAGCTGGTCAACCCGGCGACTGAGGAACTGATCGCGACGCTGCCGTCCTGCGGCGCGGCCGAAGCTGCCGAGGCCGCACGGCTTTCGGTTGAAGGCTTCGCGCAATGGTCCGCCATCTCGCCCTTCGAACGCAGCAAGGTCTTGCGCCGCGCCGCTGACCTGATGCGCGCCGAGGCTGACGAAGCCGCCGCTGAAATGACGCGCGAGGGCGGCAAGCCGCTGGCGCAGGCGCGGGGCGAATGGCTGGGATCGGCCGACCTGCTCGATTGGTATGCGGAAGAAGGCCGCCGCGCTTATGGACGTCTGATCCCCACGCGCGCCAGCGACATGCGCTGGGCGGTACAGCGCCGCCCCGTCGGTCCCGTGGCCGCCTTCACCCCCTGGAATTTCCCGGCCTGGACCGTCATGCAAAAGGTCGCACCAGCACTGGCGGCAGGTTGTTCGGTCATTCTGAAGTGCGCCGAAGAAACGCCGAGCGCCGGGTGGCGCATCGGTCGGGCGCTGCTGGCCGCTGGCCTGCCGCCCCGCGCGATCAGCGTGATCTGGGGTGACCCGGCGGCGATTTCCGCCACCCTTTGCGCTGCGCCGGAAATCCACAAGGTGACGCTGACCGGATCGACCCGCGTCGGCCGCTTGCTTGCAAGCGCCGCCGGGCAGCACCTCAAGAAGGTGACGATGGAGCTTGGCGGACATAATCCGGTGATCGTCGCGCGCGATGCTGATCTTGCCACCGTCGTTCCGCTCGCGACCGAATTCAAGTTCCGAAATGCGGGGCAGGTATGCGTCTCGCCCACGCGCTTCCTGGTTGAGAAGCCGCTCTATGCCGATTTCGTCGCGGGCGTGACCGAAGTGGCCAGCAAGCTGCGCGTCGGTGACGGCATGGCTGCGGACACGCAGATGGGGCCGCTAACGACAGCAGGTCAGCTTTCCAAGATTGAGGCGCTGGCGGCTGACGCGGTACAGCGTGGTGCGAAGATCGAAACCGGCGGGTCCCGGATCGGCAATCGCGGCTATTTCTTCCAGCCAACCGTCCTGTCAGGCATGACGCCCGAAATGGACGCGATGAATGAGGAGCCGTTTGGTCCCCTCATGCTCGTGATGCCGGTCGATGATATCGACGCCGCGCTGACAGAGGCGAACCGGCTGCCCTATGGCCTTGCGTCCTATGCCTTCACCAACAGCATGAGCACCGAACGCAAGATTTCCGAAGGAATCCATGCGGGCATGCTGGGCATCAACCATTTCGCGATGGCGATGCCGGAAACGCCCTTTGGTGGCGTCGGCGACAGCGGCATGGGGTCCGAAGGCGGCAGCGAAGGCATGGAAGCCTATCTCCGGCCCTTCCTCATCTCCGCCAAAATCGGATGAAATAGCCTTCGTGCCCCCGGCGCGAAGGGGCCGCCTAATGCTGATCGAATGATGCTGCCCCGTGCCTGTCAAAAGGTGCGGGGCAGTTTTCGTTCGCCCTGCATTCGGCCCGCCGTCAGCCGCTTCTCTTCTTGACTCGGAAACTGATTGGTTTACCAGTTTCGCCGAACAAAAAAGTGAGGAGAGGACGTCATGAGCGATTCCCAAGGCGCGGGCGCGAATCCGGATCAGCAAAATTCCGCAACCATGCCGCTGGCGCGCGTTCATGGCGTTGGCGACATGCGCGTCGATCAGGTTGCGATACCGGTCGTCGGTCCCCATGATGTGCTGGTGCGCATCAGCGCTACCGGCGTGTGCGGCAGCGACCTGGGATATGTTGCCGCAGGTGGCCTGGGCGGCGGCGCTCCGCTCGCGGAACCCCTGCCGATCGGCCATGAATTTGCAGGCATCGTGGAAAAGGTGGGCACGCAAGTGCACGGCATTCAGCCGGGTCAGCGCTGCGCCGTCAATCCCGACGCGGGGCTGATCGGCGGGGGCGGGCCGACGGGCGCCTTCGCTTCGTTCATCCTTGTGCCCGATGCGCGCGCTGGATCAGACATCTGCCCCATCCCCGACAGCCTCCCGCTTGAAAAGGCCGCGCTGGCCGAGCCCCTGTCCGTGGGCCTGCATGGCGTGAACATCGGCCGGGTGCAGCCGGGCGACAAGGTGGTGATACTCGGCGCGGGTCCGATTGGCCTGTGCACAATCATCTGCCTCCGCCATCGTGGCGTGAAGGACATATTGATCGCAGATTTGTCCGATGCCCGGCTCGAACGCGCTCGACAGCTTGGCGCTGCCGTCACCGTCAATCCCTCGCGCGAACCGCTGGTCGAGGCGATCGGGAAGGCGCACGGAACCGGTGAGAGGTTCGGCATGCCCTTTGTCGGCACGGATGTCATTATCGACGCCGCCGGAGCGCAGCCGCCGCTGGCTGAGTTGCTCGACGTCGCCAAATTCCGCGCGCGGATCGTGATCGTCGCGCTCCACAAAAAGCCGATGCCGGTCAATCTGTGGAAGATGATGGCCAATGAGTTCAGCATTTCCGGGTCGATCGCAACCGACCGCGAGGATGAGTTCAACGAATGCCTCCAGATGCTGGCGAGCGGCGAGATCAATGTCGATCCGCTGATCAGCCATCGTATCGCGTTCGACAAATTGGACGAGGCCTTCCGCATCGCCGCCGACACCGAAGCATCGGCCAAGGTCATCGTCACTTTCCCCCAGACTGCGTGAAGCTGGCTCCAGCCGCGCCAAAGGATCAACAATGAGCGAAACCATGCAGCCCGAGCCGCAGGAAATTCATATCGACGACATGGCGGAGCCGATTGTCACGCCAATGATCGAGGCGGCCCGCCAGGGACCTGCCGACCGGCCCGACCATATGACGGTGGATCAGGTTCTGGCCCAGGCCATCGCCAATTCCGGCGGCCTTGATGATTTCGGTGAGGATCAGAGCTTTCGCGAACGCATGGCGGTGACGCTTCAGGCGTGGGATGAGGATGAAGGCCTGACCCGTGGCGGCCGGATCACCCTGCTCGACCATCTGGTGCGCGTCATGGTGAACCGCCTGCGGATCGAGGATATCGTCAAGCGGCACCCGGAAATCCTCGACATCCAGATCGATCGCCCGCTGTTCATCGCGGGGCTGCCGCGTTCGGGCACGACGCACCTCGTCAACTGGCTCGCTCGCGATGAGCGATTGCGATCGCTGACACTCTGGGAAGCCGAGGAGCCCGTCCAGGTGCGCGAACTTGCGCCCGGCGAAGTTGACCCGCGTATCACCCGCAGTGCCGAACTATGGAGCGCGTTCGAAGCGATGCTGCCCCACATGGCGGCGATGCACGGCATGGATGCAGCATCGATCCATGAGGATAATGAGCTGCTTTACATGGATCTCAACTGCTACAGCTGGGAATTCCAGTCCCGCATTCCGCGTTGGATCGACCATTATTTCGCTCATGACCGCACCCCCAGCTATGCCTATGAAAAGAAGGTGCTGCAGGTGCTGACCTGGCATCGGGGGCCTAATCGTTGGCTGTTGAAATCACCGCAACACATGGAAAATCTGGCCGCGATCAAGGCCGTTTTCCCTGATGCCACGATGGTTATCACGCACCGCGATCCCATTGCTGTTCTGCGCTCGCTGACCACCATGCTAGGTTATAGCGACCGTATCCGCCGCGACCCGATCGATCCGCCTGCGCTCGCCCGCCTGTGGCTGGACCGGATCGAACGGTTGCTGCGCGCCTGTGTCGATCAGCGGGACGCATGGGGGCCGGAACAATCGGTCGACCTGTTGTTCCATGAATATATGGCCGATCAGGAACGGGTGATGCGGGAGGTTTACGCGCTGGCTGGACTGGAATTGACTCCAGAGGTCGAGAATCAGCTGCTTGGCTATCTCAACGAAAATCCGCGGAACAAGCATGGCAAGGTGATCTACGACCTCGAAGGCGTGTTCGGCCTGAACGAAGCCGCCGCGCGGGGACGCTTCGCCTTTTATTATGACCGTTTTCCAGTGCGGCATGAGGCATGATGGGGACGTCCGCAACCGCATCTGCTGAAGTTGAGCCAGTGCCTGTCCCGGCGCGGATAGGCCGGGCAGACCAGACGCTCGCGAAGAAGCGCCGTCTGCTCCAGATCGCGCGCGAGGAGTTCATCCGCCAAGGCTATCGTGCGGTCACGATGGATGCGATCGCACAGGCGGCAGGCGTGTCCAAGCGTTCCCTCTACCTCTGGCATGAAGACAAGGCGGCCCTTTTCCGGGCCTGCCTTGCCGCCGGGGTAGAACGTTTCCCGCTGCCTCAATTTAGCGATCCAGCCGAGCCTGAAGCTGATCTACGGGCTTTTGGCGTTGCGTTGCTGACGGAATTCACCAGGCCATCGACCGTAGACATGGCGCGGCTGTTGATGCGCGAAGCACATGAGTTCACCGAATTCGGACCCATGATCCGGCAGAGCCAGGATGATTATCTCATCCTTCCCTTGGCCAGCCATCTTGAGCGGGCCAGGGTTGCGAAAGGGGACAGTATGGCAGCGGCGAAGTTGCTGCTCTCCATGCTCCTGATGCCGGTTCATAATTATCTGCTGATCGACGCTGCGCTCCCGGATGAAACGGAATGTGCGGCTCATGTCGGGATGGCTGTGCGCACCTTTCTTCAAGGGTGCTCGGGCTGCGAAGGCAGGGTCGCTTGACTCAAAAAGCAGCCCCTATTATCCACAAGTGAGCATTCACTTACAAATATAGTGAGTCGGAGAGGACCCTAGGACGATGGCTGAACATGTGGATGGCGCGGTAATGGCACGGGACTGGCACGATCGCAGCCTGCCGCTTACCGATAGCGAAGAACTGCGCGTCGCGCTGGAGGAAGCGAATATCCAGACGCTGCTGATGGTCTATGTGCATCTGACCCATGACGCGGCGATGCTGGACATTTTCGGCAACTATATCAAACCGCCTTTCTCGGTTCCCAACACCGAAATCCCCGCCGAATATAGCCAGGAACTGCGTACCAAGCTGCTCCACGTGCTGACGACCCCCGGCGCCGCGCGCGAGGACGATCCGTCCGACGCGTTGATGAAGCGGATGATGAGCGTCGGCGTGGGCGAGGAAGTGGCCGACGAATTCCTGCCGCTGCTGTTCGACCAGATCGGTTTTAAACTGCCCAAGCCGCGCAAGGAAATCGAAGGGCGCACGCCGCCGCCGACAGATTTCAAGGTGCTGGTCATCGGCGCCGGCATGACCGGCCTTGCCGCCTCGCTGAAGCTGGAAGAAGGCGGTTACGAGCATATCGTGATCGAAAAGAATCCCGAAGTTGGCGGCACCTGGTACGAAAACCGCTATCCCGGCGTGGGCGTCGATACGCCCAGCCACTTCTATTCCTATTCCTTCGAAATCACGCCCGAATGGTCGCATTACCATCCCAAGGGCGTCGATATGCAGAAATATCTGCTGCACGTAGCCGACAAATATGACCTGCGCCGCAATATCCGCTTCAATACCGAAGTGGTCGCCCTGCGCTATGACGATGCAGAGGCGGTGTGGAACGTCACGGTGCGCGGCAAGGACGGCACGGAAGAAATCATCCGCGCCAATGCCGTCATCAACGCTCACGGCCCAGTGAACCGCTGGAAATGGCCTGATATCCCGGGCCGCGAAGAGTTCCAGGGCAAAATGATGCACACCGCGACCTGGGATCCGTCCGTCCGGATCGAGGGCAAGCGCGTCGGCATCATCGGCACCGGCGCCAGCGCCGCGCAGTTGATCGGCGCGATCGCGGATCAGGTCAGCGATCTCACCGTGTTCATGCGCACGCGCTACTGGTCGATCTACAATCCCGAGATCAATCATGAAGTGTCGCCGGGCATGAAGTTCGCCCTGCGCTACATCCCGCATTTCCGCGAATGGTTCCGCTTCCGCGTTTATTGGTTCGCGGCCGACGGCCTCTACGCCAATGTCGTGAAGGACCCCGAATGGCCGGTCGATAGCCCGTCCGTCTCGGCGGCTAATGAAGGCGCGCGGCAATGGGCGCTGGCCCATCTGGAAGCGAAGTTCCACGACCGTCCCGACCTCAAGGAAAAGCTGACGCCGGACTTCCCGATCTTTTCCAAGCGCATCATCCTGGACGCTGGCTGGTTTGACGCGCTCAAGCAGCCCAATGTCACGCTGGAAGATGGCGGCATCGAATGCTTCACGCCCAAGGGCATCCGCACCAAGGACGGCAAGGAGTATGAATTCGACATCATCGTCTGCGCCACTGGCTTCGACGTCGCCAACATGATGGGCAAGCTGGAAATCCACGGTAAGGGCGGCCGATCGCTGCGCGACGAATGGGGTAAGGACGATCCGCGTTCCTATCTGGGCGTGACCGTGCCGGGCTATCCCAATTACTTCATGACCGTCGGACCCAACAGCGCGCCCAACCATGCTGCGGGCCAGAACCTGATTTCCGAAGCGCAGGTCAACTACATCATCGAATGCCTGGACTGGATCAACGAAAGCGGCGCTCGTGCTGTCGAACCCACACAGCAGGCGTTCGAACAGTGGAACCGGGAGGTCGAGGAACAGATGAAGAATATGATCTGGACCCACCCGCGGGCGAACAGCTATTATAATAACTCGACAGGCCGAGTATTCCTGTCATGGCCGTGGCGACTGGTGGACCTTTGGAACCAGACACGTGGTCCCGCCAAGGATAATTTCGAACTGCACTGATCGCGGGTCGAAAGGAATGACATAGGATAAGAGCCGGTCTGGAAGGACCGGCTCTTATCGCTTCTGCACTTTTCGTATCGATTAGAGCTTCGTGCTTTAATCGGCTCCACCTCTATTAATGCCGTTCGCCCTGAGCCTGTCGAAGGGTTCTACTTCTTTTTAGGAAGAGGAGGGCTTCGACATTTGAACGAGGCAAGTGACTCATTCAAACAAGCCCGAACGGGGTTAGGTGATTCAGATTAAAGGCACGATGCTCCCGGCGGGGGATCAGCCGGAAACTGTGTACCCGCCGTCAACGGCCAGCGTCTGACCCGTGATCCACGCTGCGCCGGGGCTCGACAGGAAAAGGATCGCGTTGGCGATATCTTCGGGCGCGCCCGGTCGACCCAGGGGCGTCCTTGCGAGCGTGGGCGCCATCCAGTCTTCTTGCGCGAAGGTCCCTTCGGTCATGCGGCTGCGCGTCAGCCCTGCCGCGACCGCGTTGACGCGGATGCCGCGCTCCCCCCATTTGACCGCGAGTGACCGGGTCAGGCCGAGCAGGCCGGTCTTGGCGGCGCCATAGCCCGGCACGATCGGAATACCGAAATAGCTGCTCATCGATGCGATGCTGACGACGCTTGCGCCGCCTGCGATCTTGCTTTGTGCCAGCAGGTCCGCGCTCTGCCGCGCCATGCGGAAAGCGCCCACCAGCAGCATGTTGACGGCGCGGGCGAATATCTCGGGCTCATATTCGTCAAGGCCGAGACTGGGCAGCGCCACCCCGGCATTGTTCACCAGAATGTCCAACTCATCGAGGCTAGCGGCCACAGCGTCGATGCTCTTGCCATCCTCTATGTCCATCTGAAGATAGCGGTAGCCGGACAGGTCGCCGTCATAGTCGGCGGCACTGCCGCGCGTGCCGGTAATCGTCACATTCGCCCCGGCTTCAAGATAGGCGGCAGCGGCGGCGGCACCTATGCCGCTGGTGCCGCCGGTGACGAGGACATGCGCCCCGGAAAAATCATAGGATGGGTTCGTCATACTGTCTCCACTTCGATCCAACGGCCTTCCGCCGCCGAAAGGCGCGCGGCATCGAGTACGGCTTGTCCTGCCGCCGCATCATGAAAATCGCCCGCCGGATCAGGCAGGGGCGGCGTGCGCCCTTCGATTCTTGCCTTCAACTGGCGGAACAGCTTGGCATAAGGGGCAACATCGAACCCCTGCGTGTGCCAGCGATCCATTTCCGTCTGGATCAGCTCCGCGACGGCAAAGGGTTCGGGCGCGGGATTGACCAGTTCGGCAGGCATCGGCACCTGCCGCGCGCCGTCCGCATCCTTGATCCACACCTCTTCGGGATCGCCAAAGGCGCTGCCCGACTGGATCCACGCGGCGCCCTTAGTCCCCGCCACCTTGGTCGCCATGACGAAGGGTCCGGGAAAGTTCATTGCGGCCTCGACCACGCCCATGCATCCGCTCGCAGTCCTGAACTGCACATTATAATAATCGTCGGATGTCATAGCGGGGCGGGTCGTGGTCAGCTTGCGCAAGATCGCGTTGACCGCCACGATCTCGCCCAAGGTCGAACGAACCTGATCGATCATGTGCGTCCCGAAGGCGCCCAGGAAGCCGCCGCCCTGCGCCGCATCGGTCCACCAATCGGCCAGCGGTTCTTCCTCGCCCGTGCCCGGCTGCTGGTAGATGCGGCTGAACATCAGTGGATCGCCGATCAGGCCATCCTGCACCACGCGGCGCAGCAACGCCTGCGCGCTGTCGAACCGGAACTCCGCGCCCAGTGCGTGGACGACGCCAGCCTTGTTCGCCGCGTCCAGCATCTCGCGCGCCTGCGCCAGATCGCGCGCAAAGGGCTTCTCGCACATGACATTACGCCCGGCGGCAATGGCCTGCATGACCGGCGTGTAATGCGCATGCGGCGGCGTTGCGACCGTCACCAGTCGGATCGCCGGATCGTCGGCAAGCACCTGTTCCAGATTATCCGACGCCAGCGGGATGCCGAGGGGCGCCGCACGCTCAGCCGTACGTTCCCGGTTGCGCCCGACAATGGCGCGAACCTCAAAACCCGCTTCCCGCAGCGCCCTGACATGCGTGAACAGGCCAAAGCCCGTGCCTACGACCACCGCGCCTATCGGCGTTTCTTCTCCACTCATTATATTTCTCTGGCCTTTCTGATGATGTCGCGGGCTGCTGGCGCCCATGAGGCGATGGCTTCGCCCATCGGCGCTGCACTGGTCGCAGCGGAAAAAATCTCGACCGAAATAGGCGCTGTCGCCTCGATCCGATCGAGCGTGCGGATGAAACGGGTGAGGTCGAAGCTGCCCTGTCCCGGCACAAGACGGGCCGTCATGGTCTCGTGCATCAGGTCCGATTGGGGCTCTGCGGGCGCGTCGTTTATCTGGATGGTGTGGATGCGCGACCCCGGAATGCTCTCCAGCAAGTCGAAGTTCGCTCCGCTCCGGAAGAAATGCCAGCTGTCGAGGGTCAGGCCGCCATTCGGCCTGGCCGCCGCCTGAACGATTGCCCAGGCGCTGGCAAGATCGGAGATGCCGCCAAAGGGAAGGAACTCGATATGCGCCTTCATGCCATGGCGGGCGGCCAGGTCGCACAAATCGGCAAAGGCGTCCGCAGCCTCATCGAGTGACGGCGTGACGCCCATCATCTCCACCGCCGTGACGGAGGGTGACCCGATGCGCGCGGCGGTTTCCACCACGCGGTCGGGCGTCATCGAGCGGAGCAGGGCGGCCATAGGGACATCATCCCCAGCGCTGCGATGGCTGGGCAGCCAGCAGGCCGTGCAATCCATCTCCATGATTGCCAAGCCGTGGTCCGCTATCCGCATGCCGATGTCGGCGGCATTCATCCCCGCCTCTTCCAAAGCCCAGATGTCGCCGGGCATCAGCGATATGGCGGAAAACCCGGCTGCCCGCGCGGGCGCCAGCCGTTCCAGCAGCGGAACATGGATGAAGGGCGGGGCTGACAGGACAAGCATCGGATCGTTCGTCATGTCTGATCCAGACGGAAATTCAGTTCCAGGATGATCCCGTTCCGCTCTTCCACGAATAGTTGGCAGAGGTTAGCGGGCGGATAGTCCTTGCGCACGACGCCAAGGCCTGCGGTTTCCAGCCGTGACAGCATCGTGGGCAGGTCGTCGCATTCCAACGCCACATGATGCACAGCGCCGCTGCCTCGCGCAGGGGTGAAGGGAAACGCATCATCACTGGGATAGCGGCCCTCGACAGGGCCGATATGAATGATCGGACGACCGTCAGGATCGTGTATCCAGCAGCCCTTGTCGATCGACTCCGCCCCCGGCGCGACACCCGCGCGAAGGCCAAGCACGTCGCGGAAAAAGGCGGCCGTTCCGGGCACGTCCGCTGTACGGATGTTCACATGGTCAAGCGTTCGTACGGCCATTGCATCAATCCACAAACTGGCCGGTCAGGATCGCTGCGCCCGGATCCAGCGCGGCCGTGCCCTCTGCTTCCAAGCGCGCAAGCGGCAGGCGCCACAGATTTACTTCCGCGGTGCTTTCTGTCCGCACCAGCCGAAGCCCCCAAATGCCCCGCTCATGCCCATAGCTATTCACCCAGTTGCCGCCGAGGCCGGGATCGCGTTCGGCTATGACGATGCGGACCCGGCCATCAGGCTCTGCAACGAAACGATAATTGTTCACCCATCCGTTGCCATCCTCGAACGTGTCGAGATTTTCCTGCCACATGTTGCAGATCTGGAAGTTCCAATATTCGCACTCAGGCGGCACGAATTCCAGCACCAGCGCTTCGTCCAGCCCCTTTTCCCATCCGCCGAACGCGACGTGGCGATCGGGGACGCCACCGTTCGACAGATATTGCGCGCGGCTATAGTCCAGCCGGTTCAGCTTCGCCGCGAAATTGCCCTGCGTGCCGTTCCACCAGTTGCGCACCAGTTCGGCATAGCCCAACACGCCCTGCGCGGCCCAGGCCAGATTGTTCGCCATCAACGCTGGCGTGATGGGTTCAGGCGCCGCGCCGTCCATTCGCTCGATACGCAGGCCCGGGGCGATTTCCTTTTCCCGGTCGCTCCAGACCAGCCGGATGAGGATGCAGTTGGTATCGGGTTGCAGCTTCAGCCAGTTCTTTCCTTCGCCCGGATCATTTTGCGACATGATGATCTCGAACGTCCCATCAGCCTCGATATGAAGCTGCTGACTGCCCAGGAAGCCGGTGGTTTTGAGGTTGGACGGATCGAACTGCTTCAATCCCTCCACGCCGAGCTGCGCCCAATCACGCGCGCCCAAATCGTCGGGCGCTGGCGCGGTCAATATGGCGAGGACGAAATAGGGTATGGTCCCGCGCGTGCCGATGATCCGGTAATCGCGGGCTTCATCGAACTGGCACATCAGATGGTCCTGATCGACCGTCTGGACGTTGATCGACTGGCGCCATACCATGTCGCGCAGGCGCGGCCGGGTGGGTTCGGCGTTCTCGATCAGCCGCTCGAAGCTCGACCGGGCGACTCGCGTCAGAAAACGATACCATTCGGCCCGGTCGAGATCGGACGGATCATCGCCGAACCGGTCTATCATCCGGCCAGCGACTTTCAGGACGTCGCAAAAATCTTCCCACGACTGGCCCGATAGCAGCCGCTGCGCGGCCTGCGTTTCAATCGCGCGCTTGTCGATCAGTTCTTTCAAGGCGTCAGTCATCGCGCCGCATCCTCTCCTGATTTGAGGCAGGAAGGTGCCACCATCCCTGTCACGCGGCCAGTCAATCTTCTGTCGATACCGTGCCATTATCCTTCCTGTGTGACGCAAAACATCCCGACCGGGGCCGACGGACATTTCCATGCCAACCAGGATTGACGAAAAAGTTATAATACGATAACTTTACAGCGTTCAAAGGTGGATGGAATGATTCGCCCGACGTTTGGAGAGGAGTTGCAAAAATCATGTTGAGCAATGAGCAGAAGCGGCGGTTGTCCGACATGCTGCAGCCTGTTTCCCCGCCTCGTGAGGTAAGCAACGTATATACCGAGGATCAACGTCGGCGGCTGCTGGATGTCGTCCATAGCGGCGCCTGGAAGCTCATCATCGCGCAGCATTTTCCGACGCCGGAATCTCTGATCGCCACCTTCGCGGGCGGTTTTCCGGAAGGGTTCGAGCCGACGCTCGACATGTTCCTGACGCCGACATTCCGCGGCTTCTACGCCAATTATTCGACCTGCATGTACCCGGAGATTCAGGATACCTTCTACAATCCGACGTTCCTGGAATATGCCAAATCCTATTGGAATGCGGACTACGCCAAGCCGCAGATGATGCTGTTCAACGTGAACGGCCCCTGCGGCAATACTGATCCGGGCCATCTGGATTCGCCCAGCTTCCGTGGCGTTCGCTATGAAAACTCGCCCACATGGCTATGTTCGATCATGGGCCGGTCGGGACTGTTCCAGGACTATCTGATCAAGATGGCCCAGGTGATCACCTGGTTCAGCCATGATCCCAATAGCGGCTTCACCTATTGGCCCAAGGGTCCGCTGGAAAAGCCCGCGCGGTTGCAGCCGCCCGTCTATAATCGTGGTGTGGTTGTGCAGAATGAAATGCTCGTCCATCGCGGCGAAGCCAATGGCCCGATCGAGCGCCGCAAGCCGCAGGGCCTGGGCTTTGACTCCCTGTTTAGCGGCGAACCGGGCAACCCCGATGGCTGGCTGGTAAAGACCGGCGACGAAGTCATCGAGCGTTATCATACCGACGATTTGCGCTTCCTCGTCCACTGGTCGGCCGAAGTGTTCGAAGATTATGCCGAGCTTAAGAAGAACATGGATGGGTCTGACAACCTCAGCTATGATCAGGTGTTCGACACGCTGATCAAGGATGTGCGCTCGCGCGGTTTCCAGATCGAGACGCCGACCGATCCGATCAACGATCCGGTTTTCATCAAGGCGCTGAACGCCGCTTATGACTATGGTGGCCCGGCCGAATATCCGGCCGAAGCGCCGCGTGAGCTGGTCGCCGCCTGAGCGCGAGCGGACAGCAAGAGCAGGAAAAAGGGGCGTCCCGTCAGGGCGCCCCTTTTTTCATGGCCTCCGTTCAGGGGGCTGGTTCCATGTCCTCGGGCCCCCAATAGGCCTTCAGGCTGGTGATCTTTCCCTCTCCATCGAACGTGCAGACATCCAGCGACCGGATCAGCAGGCGCGGGCCTTCCGGCGGCTGAAACGTCACATCAAACACGAGCGCGGCCGCATTGGCATGCGATCCCCGGATCGGTGCCACCGGCCGGATATGTGTGTCAAAAGCGATCGTGTCGCTAAACCATGCACGGATTTCCTCGCCCGTCTTGGGCGGAGAACCAACCGGGTCCTCGATCACCGCATCACGCGCGAACAGCGCCAGCACGCCGTCCCGATCGCCCGCGTTGATGCGATCCACATAGGCCTGAAGCGCGGCCCGCATGTGCGTTTGGTCAGGTCCCGGTACGCGGGGTGGAGAGGATTCGGACATATCCTGTTTACCTCGTTATCCATAGAGTCATAACGGCTATGAATCGCGCATTTAACATATGAACTTGCCTTTATAATGATGTTTTGCGTAGAAAGCGGAAGATTTCAAAAAGGCTATAAGCGAGGCTGTGACTCGCCGCATTAGCTGCTAATTTGCCATGGGCAGTGAGAGGATCAAGAAATGGCGACATCGTCGGACTATCGTCTGGGAGACTTCACCTTTCCGCGTGGCTGGTTCATGGTGGGTGAGAGCGCTGAGGCGACGAGCACGCCCAAGGCGATGCGCTATCTGGGTCAGGACATGGTGATGTACCGTGGCGAGAGCGGCAAGGTCTATGTGACGGAGGCCTACTGCCCGCACATGGGCGCGCATCTGGCGAAGAACACGACGAGCTACATCGTGCGCGACGGTGAGCAGGTGGAGGGCGAGTCGATCCGCTGCCCGTTCCACGGCTGGCAATATGGCCCCGACGGCCAGTGCAAGAACATCCCCTATTCCGACTTCGTGCCCAAGGCAGCCAAGCTCAAGACCTTCCCGGCGATGGAGCGGGCGGGCACGATCTGGATCTGGCATGATCCCGAAGGTCTGGAACCCAATTTCGACCTGCCCGACTTTGGCGGCCATTATGACGCGCCGGGCTGGGTCAACTGGAAGATCGACTATATGGGCGATCTTGATATCCACCCGATCGAGGTGGTCGACAATATGGCCGACTTTGGCCACTTCATCCCGATCCATGGCGCGAAGGATTTCGTCTACTTCGCCAATGAGTTCAAGGATCATATCGTCCATCAATATTATGCCGCCGGGCACCGCACGCTGGTGCAGAATCCCGATGACGTGCTGACGCTCGACACCTGGTACACCGGCCCCTCGATCCTCCAGTCGGAGATGGCGGGTACGTTCGACAGCTTCATCATGATCACCCACACCCCGATCGAGGATGGCAAGATCCGCGTCTGGCATGGCCTGATGGTGCAGGTGAATGACGGCACCGCGCCGGTGACGGACGAGCTACGCGCCGCAGCGCTGGAATATCAGGAAGGCAGCCGCCTCGCCTTCGCCCAGGATGTCGAGATCTGGCAGAATAAGCGGGCCTGTTTGAACCCGCTCGTCATCCCCAATGACGGCCCCTATGGCAAGGTGCGCAGCTGGTACAAGCAGTTCTACAACCCCCGCGACAAGACGCCCGACATGCACAAGCGCACCAACGGCCTGCATGTCACACTCGACAAGCGTAGTTCCACGCAGGCGGCCTGAAGGAGAAAATAAAATGGAGAGAAGTGAACGTCCGGTCGCCATCGTCACTGGCGCCAGCCGTGGCGCGGGTCGTGGCATTGCGGTGGCGCTGGGAGAGAAAGGCTATCGCGTCTATGTGACGGGCCGCTCCGTTCGCGAAGGCGATGCGGAACTGCCCGGCACCATCGGCGCGACTGCGGCGCAGGTTGATGCAGCCGGCGGCGAAGGCCGCGCGGTGCAGGTCGACCATGCCGATGACGCAGCCATCGCCGCGCTGTTCGAGCGTGTGCGTGACGAAAGCGGCCGCCTCGACATATTGGTCAACAATGTCGCCGCCCTGAACGACGATCTCGTCAAGCCCGGTCCCTTCTGGGAAAAATCGACCGGGCTTGTGGATATATTGAACGTCGGCCTGCGCTCCCATTATCTCGCCAGCTGGCATGCCGCGCGCATGATGGTTCCGGCGGGCAGCGGCCTTATCGCCTTCACCTCATCCTTCGGGTCGGTCTGCTACATGCACGGCGCAGCCTATGGCGCGCAGAAAGCGGGCGTGGACAAGTTCGCCGCCGACATGGGTGTGGACTTCCGGGGTACGGGCGTTACCGCAATTGCGCTCTGGATGGGGCCGCTGATGACGGAACGCAGCGCGCGGACGCTGGGCGAGCATCCGGAGCAATATGAGAAGTTCATGGCCGATGCCGAGACGCCTGAATTCAACGGCCGGGTCATCGCCGCCATCCATGACGATCCAAACCGGGACGAACTGAACGGCCAGACGCTGATCACGGCAGAGATTGCGCAGCGATATGGCATCACCGAAGCTGGCGGGCGCACCCCGCCATCCTATCGGGCGATGCTGGGCGATCCGCGCATCCCGCACCCCGCCATCGTGGCGTAAAGGAGCTGACGATGGATTTAGGGCGCCGATTTGCAGGCAAGTCGATCATTGTAACCGGAGCCGCATCCGGCATAGGACGCGCCACCGCCATCCGGCTGGCTGTCGAAGGCGGCCGGGTGCTCGCGGTGGACCTGGATGAAAAGGGGCTGGAAACGCTAAGGCAGGAACAGCCCGGCATTGCCATCCGCGCGGGATCGGTGGCTGACGAACCGACCGCCCGCTCGATCGTGGCGCAGTGGGTGGAGGAGGCCGGGCAACTCGACGTCCTCGTCAACATGGCGGGCATCATCCGATCAAGCCATGCGGCAACGACCGACTATGAAGCCTTCATGTCCATCATCGCGGTCAACATGGGCAGCACCTTTCTGATGTGCCGCGAAGCCTTGCCGCATCTGGAAAAGGCGAAGGGCAACATCGTCAACGCCGCGTCCACCTCCAGCCATTTCGGCCATCCATTCCTCACCGGCTACGCCGCCAGCAAGGGCGCGGTCGCCGCCTACACCCAGAGCCTGGCCTGGGAATATGTGAAGCGCGGCGTGCGGGTAAATGCGGTTGCGCCCGGCGGCATCGAAACGCCGCTCGCCAACAGCGTCCAAACCGGCATGGTGGAAGGCGCCGATTGGGAGTTGTATAATCATCTCGGCCCGATCAATGGATTTGCGACCCCGGACAAGATCGCGGGTGTCATCGCCATGCTGGCGAGTGAGGATGGAGGGCACATGAATGGCGCAATCGTGCGTATCGACGGGGGCGTTCACGCCTGAACCATCAGGCGTGGCAGGGGACTGGTTTTCATGACGCCTCCTGAAAATGGCTTTTGCCTGGACCATCTTTCGCTGGTGAACCTCGACGCCCTGACGGTGATCGAGGCGGCCGCCAGCGCAGGCTTCACCGCCGTCAGCCTGTTCGTGACGCCGATCCCGATCAGCCCGACGCCTGACCTCATTCTGGACAAGAGCGCCCGCAAGGCGGTGATTTCCGCATTGCGCGACACCGGCCTTCGAGCCGGCGTCATCGAGCCTTTCATGCTCGATGCCGACCCCGATTGGGGGCTGCTGGAAAGCAGCGCGGAACTGACCGCCGCGTTGGACGGGACTGTCAATATATTGGGTCTCGACCCGGATCATGCACGGCTGCGGGAGTCGCTGGCGCGCATGGTGGAGATTTGCCAGCGGGCGGGTGTTCCCGCCATTATCGAACCCTATCCGCTATCCTCGATCCGTTCGCCTTCACAAGCGCTTGAGATCGCCCATTCCCTGGGCGCTGAGGTGGGCCTGTGCATCGACACGCTCCACGTCATCCGCAGCGGCGGAGGCTGGGACGATGTGGCCTGCCTGCCGCCTGAGCGTATCCGCCATGTCCAACTGAACGACGGCCCGATCGAGCCGCCGCATGACCGGGTCAATGAAGCCGTGTTCGACCGCTTGCTGCCCGGCGAAGGTGAATTCGGCCTTGGGGCGCTGCTCCCGCTGCTTCCGGCCCATGCCACCATAGCCGTGGAAGCGCCGTCGCGGGCGTTGGCGACCGGGGATCCGCACGAACGCGCGGCGCGGCTGATGCAAGCGATGGTGGATTTGTACGCTTCGGGCTAGCCTATCGTCCTATATCAGCACTACAACTACCCCCGTTCGGGCTGAGCTTGTCGAAGCCCTTCTTCTTTAAGAAGTGAAGCCCTTCGACAGGCTCAGGGCGAACGGGGTTGGGTGATGCTCTACAACTGCAACGCAGCGCCACTCAGCCGCTCGCAGCATTCCCGGGCGGAGCGCACTGCCCCGCCCGGACAATCCATCATTCCGCCGCCAGCGTCGCCTGCTCACGGAAATAGGGGATGACCTTCTCGCCGATATTGCGGATGGTCTCCATGATCACTTCATGCGGGATGCCGCCCATCTGGAACATGAAGAGGATTTCGTCGGCGCCCGCATCCTGCAAACGCTTGACCTGCCGGATGCAATCTTCCGGCGTGCCATAGGCGTCTTCGACAACCTCGAAGCTTTCGGTGTGGTGGCCACCGATGGTGATCTTCTCTTCCGACAGCCAGGCCACCGTCTCTTCCTTGTGACGCTGAAGCGCGGCAAGGCTTTCGCTGGCGTCCAGGTCCTCCACATCGGGAGCGGGGCCGCCAGAATACCAGTGGCCCAGCGATTCCACGAAGAAGCGCTGTCCACGAAGCCCGATGCGGCGTGCCTTCTCCCGGTCTTCCAGAACCACGGCGGGGCAAAGCGCCGCGAGATGTTCGGTCGGGCGGTAGCCGACCTGATCCTCGGCCTTCCGGTTCTTGAAAGCCTCACGATAAATGGCGTTCTTCTGCGCGATGTCGCTCGGCCCGGCGAAACCGAGGACCAGTGCGCCGATGCCGCGCGATCCGGCGGTGGTCAGCGTGTCGGCGCGGGTGCAGGCCATGTAGATCGGCGGATGCGGGTCCTGCATCGGGCTGGGATGGATCGGGCGGAAGGGGATCTTCACGAACTGGCCATCATGTTCGATCTCGCCATGCTTCAGGATCTTGGGGATCAGGTACATGCTCTCATCGATCATCGGCGGCAGGTCTTCGAGATTATAGCCGAAGGTGCCCGCTTCCTGCTGCGTTCCGCCCTTGCCCATGCCGAAATGGACGCGGCCATTCGATAGAATGTCCAGCGTGGCGATGCGTTCAGCGACCTTGACCGGATGGTTCATCGCGGGCGGCAGGCAGACGACGCCATGGCCAATGCCGATGCGCGACGTGCGCCCGGCGAGATAGGCCAGGAAAGTTTCCGGTGCGGACATGTGCGCATATTGGGTCAGCGCGGTATGTTCGACGGCCCAGATCGTGTCGAAGCCCATTTCCTCGGCATGGATGGCTTGCTCGATAATGTCGCGGAACACCTGCTGTTCGTTCTGGCGCGACGTGTCCGCCATCTGCGCTTCGTAAATGATCGAGAATTTCATCATCTTCTCCACAAAACTTTCTTTCGTGGAGGCAGGCTAAGCCGAGTGCCGTGCCGCTACATCATCCAAATGGATCAGATTTCAGACTCGCTGCCGATGGAACGTAGCAGCGTAACCAGTTCGACCTGCCGATGTGTGTTGGTCTTGGCAAATATCGCGCGCAGATGGGATCGCGTCGTGTTGTAGGCGATGCCCAAAGCGTCCGCGGCGTCCGCCAACGTGGCGCCCTGCGCCAGATGAACGGCAAGTCCCGCTTCCGCCCGCGTGAGGTGAAAGCGCTCGCGCAACAGCTCTTCCGATGGACCGGCGGGTCGGCTGGGGTCGGCGATGAACAGGGCGATCCATGCCCCGTCGCCATAGGCGGAGGAAGGGATGGCCCGCGCCCGCGCATGCAGCGGCTGTCCGACGGTAGAAGCGATCTCGAACAGGATTTCCTCGCCCAGTGGCGGCGGGGAGGAAAGGATGCGATTGATCGCCGCAGCGCTGGAGCCGGTTCTCGCCTCCAGCTTGCCATGCTGCTCAGCAATGACGCTGCCTTCTTCCAGCATCTGCATAGCGAGCGTGTTGCGGCGCAGAATGCGGCCTTCCCGATCAAGGATCAGGGTCGCTACCGCCAAACCAGCCATCGCGCTGCTGAACAGCTGGCTTTCCGCCTGCGTGCTTGTGAGCCGCGCGTGAAGGTCGAGCGCGATGCGCAGGTGCGGGATCAGCCGTTCGAGCAATTCCCGTTCGGTATCGCCAAATTGCGCTTGGCCTTCGTCCCGCGTCAGGCGCAGCCGGACGGCGATATCAGGCAGACGATGCAGGTCTACGCCCAGAATTTCGCTGCTGCGCGCCACGTCCAGCCAGTCGCGGAAGCGCGCCGGGACATGGCTGACGAAATCACGGAAGGAAACGACTCGCCCCTCGGGCAGGCCGACGAAGGGATCGGCCTGCGAGATGCGCTGATATTCCTGCGTGCGCTCCGGGTCCGCGCCGGGGGTGACATGGGCATCGATCCCGGCGCTCCCCCGACCGATCAGCAGCGTGGCGAAGGTCGTGTCGGTGATGGCCGCCAGCGCCCGCAGGAAATCCTCCCACGGCGGGGACCGCGTCAGCCCGCCGTAGAGCGTCTGCAACAGGTCGGCAAAGGCGGTATCATCGCTCATCATTCAGATTCCCGCCTTCAGCCTCGACGATGGCAGCCACCGTCGAGGCCGTACCCGGTTCAGCGTCGCAGGGCCAGCGTCACGCTGTAGCGACGGGGCGGCGAATAATAAGCCTCCGTAAAGCCGAAGCTGGTCGATGCATCATAGCCCGCCGTGATGATACGGCGATCGGTGATGTTATCGACGCCCACGCGCACCGACACGCCGCTGTCCGCAAAGCGCAGTTCGGCGCTGGCGTTGAGGATCGCATGATCGGGCTGCCGCAGCAGCGGCGTGTTTTCCGCATCGACAAAGACCTGGCTTTTATAGGCTGCGTCCAGCCTCAGCACGCCCTCTACATTGTCGCTGAGCGGTGCTTGATAGACCGCGCTGGCATTGGCCGTGATATCCGGCGCCTGCTTCAGCTTGCGGTTGCTGACGTCGGTCGGCACGTTGTTGATGATCGAAACATATTCCAGATATTTGGCATCCAGCAAGCCGAGCGCGCCGGTAACGGTAAAGCGCGGCGAAACCTTGAACGCGCCTTCCAGTTCGATGCCCTGAATACGGGAACGGCCCGCATTTTCGTTGCGGACGACGATCAGGCCGGTGGGACTGAGGGTGGATACCAATATCTGCTGGTCGCGATATTCGTTGCGGAACACGGCAAGGTTGATGGTAGCGATGCGGCCGAAACCCGCTTTCACCCCAGCTTCGTAAGAGGTCAGATGTTCCGGATCATAGGAACCGATTTCCTCGAGCGACGTAGGCCGCCCGTTGAACCCGCCCGACCGGAAGCCGCGCGAATAGGACACATAGGTCATCAGGTTCGGCCGAAACTTGTAGGAAAGCGAGGCGCGGGGCGTAAAGGCATCCCAGCTTTTTTCCAGCGTATAGCTGGGCGTCCCCGCCAGCAGCGGCTCGCCCGAATAAATGCGCATGGCCGACTGGAAGAAATTCTTCTTCTCCCAGGTATAACGGGCGCCCAATTCCAGCGAGAGGCCGTCGGTCAGCTCATAATTGCCGTTAGCGAACAGCGCGAGATTGTCGGTGCGCTGCCGGTTGCGGAAATCGATGTTGAAGTCCAGCGACGACGCAGGAAGTGACAGGCCGGGTGCGATCGGGAAGGGATCAAGCCCCGCCGCCACCAGCGCGTCATACAGCCCGTCCGCGACGATCAGCCGCGTATTGTCCCGCGTCTTTTCACGATAGGCGAATGCGCCCAGCAGCAATGTGCCGCGTCCGCCAAGATCGAGCGACAGCTGCAATTCCTGACTGATCTGCCGCGCCCGCTCGTCATGAATGTCACCGGCATAATTGACCGTCGACGACGCATCGCCATCACGCCCGAACAGCGCATCGACATAGCGATAGGCCGTGATCGACTTCAACGTCGCCCCGCCAAGCTCCTTTGTCAGCGTCAGCGATGCGTTCACCGCATCGGTCTGATCCTTGTTCAGCTCGGAATTGCTGTCGGTACGGTCGATATCGCCGGGCACGGTGCAGCAGGGCGTCAGGAAGGTCGATTGCAGGAAGGAGAAGAAGGTCGGCGTGAAGGCGATCATGCTATGCGGCGCGCTGTGCTGCCGCCGGTGCAGACCATCGACTTGCAGGACCGCGTCCAGCCCTTCGCCGTCATAGTGCAGCGCCAGCTTCCCCGCGACCACATTGCGGTTGCCGAGATTGTCGCCGGACGGGATTTTCTGCCACCCCTCGCCAAACTCGCCCAGCGCCGCGACGCCCAGCGACCAGCTGTCCGACAGCGGCGTTTCGGCATAGACGCGCCCGCGCACCGTATTGAACGATCCGTATCGCAGGTCGGCTTCGATCTTCTGTTCGCGGCCCGGCACCGCCGACACGATATTGATCGCGCCGCCCACCGTATTCTTGCCGAACAACGTGCCCTGCGGCCCGCGCAGCACTTCGATGCGGTCGATGCCCAGCAATTCGGTCGTCGCGCCAAATGTGCGGGCGACATAGACGCCATCGATATAGACGCCGACCGCAGGATCGGACGTGATGATGAAGTCATTTTCGCCGACGCCCCGGATGAACGGCGCGATGCCACCGCTATTGCCGCCCTGGCCCGGCGTGAACTGGATATTGGGCGCGATCTGGCTGATCTGCGTCACATTGTCGAGGCCCCGGCTGTTCAGAGCCGAAGCATCGACCGCGCTGACCGCGATCGGCACATCCTGCAACCGTTCTTCGCGGCGGCGGGCCGTGACGACAATGTCACTGTCGCTGGCGGCGTCTGCTCCCGCCGCTGCCGTTTGCGACAGCGCAGCCCCCGGTGCGGCCAAAGCGATCAACGATGCGATCGGATATAGCGTCTTGCGCATGCTTTCCTCCCCAAAAAAAGCGTCATTCTGTTATTGCGGGCGACTATAACGCCGCCCGCCTTGTTCTTCAGCAGTCCGCCGCAAAAATGCCGCAGCTGTTGCGTTCATGCATCATTCGTTGGCTCAGGCCGCTTCCCACTCGATCAAATGGCTGATGTCGCTGCGTTCTTCCGGCTTGCGGCCAGCGGTGGCAAGGTGGTGCGAGGTGATTTGCGCGTCGGCGGCCAGCGGGCGGATCATCTCGAACACGCGGTCATATTCCGTGCGCGCGATCTTCCATACGCCATCTTCGCGCCGATAGACGTCGCGGTAAATGGCGCTGCCGATGGTGTGGCTGCTGCGCTCCACGTCGATGAAGATATCCTCCAGATACCAGATCCCTTCGGCGTCATTTTCGCCGGTCAGGGTGATTTCGGGCATATGGCCGTGATGCATGGCAACCGCGCCGGAATGGAAGCTGTTCGCCAGAAACTCCAGCATATTGTCGCGGCCCGCCAGCCGGACGCGATAGGTGCCGCCACGATAATCGACGGTCAGGTCTTCCGTGAACAGGGTGCCGAGCAGCGTCAGATCGGCCGTGTCGATTCCCCGGAAATAACGATGCTTGAGGGTCCGGATATCTTCCAGATCGCTGAGCTGCTGCACAGTGTAAGCCATCAAACCTCTCCATATGTGACGCGATATGCGATTATTATGCGTCCCCTATACCTGATATGCGTAACAATCTGCAATGACCACTGCATTATGTCTGGCGAAGGATGGTGCAGATTGAGTATGGGGCCTATCCATGCGATGCGCCCGCTGCGCATTTCTCGAAAAAGGAAAGGATAGGGCCGTGGGCGAAACGGGAGTTGGCAAGGTTGCGATCGTCACAGGCGGCACGCGCGGTATCGGCGCGGCGATCGTCCGGCGTTTGCTGGCCGAAGGCTATGCAGTAGCGACCTGCGGCCGCACCGCACCGGATGAGCCGATCGGGGCCGATGGGAAAACGGCGGAATTCGCATCCTGCGACATTCGCGATCCTGCGGCGGTGTCGGACTGGATTGCCCAGCTTGTCGCGCGCCATGGCCGCATCGACCTGGTCGTCAACAATGCAGGCGGATCGCCGCAGGCCGACGCTGCGACGGCCAGCCCGCGCTTTTCCGAACGCATCCTGCAACTCAATCTGCTCGCGCCGCTGCATGTCGCGCAGGCCGCCTATCCGCATCTGAAGGCCGTGGGCGGATCGATCGTCAACATCGCCAGCGTCTCCGGCGCACGTCCCTCGCCCGACACGGCGATCTATGGCGCGGCGAAGGCTGGCCTGCTCAGCCTCACCACCAGCCTGGCGCAGGAATGGGGTCCGGAGGTGCGGGTCAACGCGATCATCGTCGGCCTGATCGAGACCGAGACGGCTGAAATGACCTATGGCACGCAGGCGGCGCAGGATCGGATCGCGTCATCGATTCCGCTGAAGCGCATGGGCCGGGGCAGCGACATCGCCGAAGCGGTGGTGTTCCTGGGTTCGCCAGCCGCCGCCTATGTCAGCGGCGCGCGCCTTGAAGTCCATGGCGGCGGTGAACGGCCGCTGTTCCTGGAAATCGTCAAGGAAGAGGCCGCGAAGGCCTGATAAAGAAGGGCCGGGCGAGCCTGAACCCGCCCGGCCTTTGCTTCAGATACCCAGCAGCGCGCGCTGCTGCTCGCCCAGTTCCGGATTGCTCTGTTCCTGGAAGAAGGCAATGCGGCCAGCGACCGCCTGCTCGGTCATTTCCGGCTGGCTCGAAATCCAGAATTTGCGCGCGGCAAGACCCTCTACAAAGACGCGGCAGCCTTCGTCCAGATCCATGCCGTAATTGGCCATCATATGGGCCATCGTCGCACGGTGCCCCGCAGCGCTCTCCGGCTCGCCAACGCCTGCATCGGCGTCAAAGATGCTGGTCTTCAGCATGCCCGGAATGATCGAGCAGACGTTGATCGGCGCCTTGGCGACCTGCATCTCCAGATAGAGGCATTCGCTGAACGACTGGATGGCGTGCTTGCTCATGATATAGGCCGCCTGTGTCGGCATCTGGCCGAAGGAACCGATGGAGGCGAGGTTCGCGATCCATGCTTCCTGACCCACGCGCAGCATGTGCGGAACGAATGCGCGGACGCCATGCACGACGCCATGGATGTTGACGTTCAGCGTCGTTTCCCAACGCGCCGTGGGGATTTCCCAGACATTGCCGATGGTTTCGATGCCCGCATTATTGATCAGCAGGCGAACCGCGCCATGCCGGTCGAACACATCCTGCGCCAGCGCATCGAGCGCTTCGGGCTTTGACACGTCAAGCTGGATCGCCTCCGCCTTGCCGCCCGCCGCGATGATCTCGGCGGCGACCTTGTCGGCGCGGCCCTTGTCGATGTCGGTGACGACGACGGTCATGCCGATCTGGCCGCAGCGGCGGGCAAAGCCCATGCCGATGCCAGCGCCCGCGCCGGTGATGACGGCGACGCCGCCCGAAAAGACCTTTTCTTCTTCAGTCATGTTCAAGTTTCTCCGAGAGGGAAGGAATTACATCGAGGTCAGCGAAGCCGGCGCCGCGGGCAGATAATGGTGATAATAGCCAGCCGCCCAGCCGCCATCGACCGCAAGTTCAGCGCCGCAAATGTAGCTGGCCTCGTCCGAGCAGAGGAACAGGCTTGCGGCGGCGATTTCCTCGGGCTCGCCAATCCGCTGCAATGGTACGCGCTCATAGCCTGCATTCTTCGCTTCACCTTCTAGCGCCTGCGGGTTGCCCATGGCCGTGTTGACCCCGCCCGGATGCACCGAATTAACGCGCACGCCCTGATGGCCAAATTCCAGCGCCGCGCTCTTGGTAAAGCCGCGCACCGCCCATTTGGAACTGCTGTAGAGCGAAACCGAATTGACGCCGCGAAGGCCGTCCACCGACGATATGTTCACGATGGCCCCGCGCTTGGCCGCACACATCTTCGCCCCGACATGCTTCAGCCCCAGCATCGTGCCTTTGACGTTGATGCCCAGAACGCGGTCGATATCTGCAACGGTCAGGTCGATGATCGGGCCGAAAGCCACGACGGCCGCATTGTTGACCAGCGCATCGATCCGGCCATGGCGGGCGATCACGGCATCGACTAGCGCGGTCCAGCTGGCTTCGTCCGACACGTCGAGGCGCTGGAACATCGCGGCATCGCCGATATCGGCGGCTAATGCCTGACCTTCAGCCTCCAGCACGTCGGCGATGACCACCTTTGCGCCCTCGCGCGCGAACAGGCGGATCGTCCCTTCGCCCATACCACGCGCACCGCCGGTGACGATGGCGACCTTGTCTTGCAACCTGCCAGTCATGATTTCTGCTCTTTCTCGCTGATCAAACTTATTGAATAAAGGCCTTGAACGCGCCCCAGGGCACGTCCGAGGTGTAGAGGGCGGCTTCGTCCATCGACCCAGCCGGAATATGGAAACCGCTCGTGTCCATCACTGTATCGAATTGTGCAAGCGCCGTTTCGGGGGTCCAGTCCTTGTCGGTCGCGCGATAGCCCCGGGTGACGCCCGCGAACACGCGCGTATAGCCGCCACCGCCAGCCGTGAACATCTCGCCATTGCACGGCGCACTATCATGGGCCAGCATCGCTACGACCGGCGCAACCGCCCGCGCGGGGAAGTCTCGCTCCATCAGGCCGTGGATTTCCGGTCCCATCAGCTGCGTCATCCGGCTGCCCGCGATCGGCATGACGGCATTGATCTTGACGTCCTTGCCCTGCGCCTGCGTCGCTGCGGCGAGGCCACGCGTCATGGCCCACACCGCACCCTTGGCGGCGGGATAGGGCACCGCGCTGCCCATGCCGAACCATGATCCGGACGAGATGTTGACGATCCGCCCGAAGTTGCGCCCCAGCATTCCTTCCCAGACGGCGCGGCACAGGTAAAAGGTGCCGCTGGCCGACACGGCCATATCCTTGTCCCACTGCTCATCGGTCACCGTCGACAATGTACCCGACGCACTGACGATGCCCGCATTGTTGACCAATATGTCGACGCGGCCCCATCGCGTCAGCGCGTCCTGCACGATCGCTTCCGCGCCTGCCGATGTCGCGACACTGTCGCCATTGGCCTCTGCAATGCCGCCAGCGTCGCGGAGCTCGCGGGCAGCGGCGTCGGCATAGCCCTGATCCTTGCCCTCGCCCTGGAAATTGCCGCCAAGATCGTTGACCAGCACCTTGGCCCCGCGCGCGGCGAGCAGGGCGGCATAGGCCTTGCCCAAGCCACCTCCCGCACCCGTGACGATCGCCACCTTATCGTCGAAACGCAGCTCAGACATCGGCCTCTCCTTTATCTTCCCGATCGCAACAGCGTCAGGCTTTCAAGATCATGTCGGCGGCCTTTTCGGCCACCATCATCGTGGGGACGTTGGTGTTACCGCCGGGGACGCGGGGCATGACCGATGCATCGACGACGCGCAGCCCCGCCACTCCGTGGACACGCAACTGGGGATCGACCACCGCCATCGGGTCATGCCCCATGCGGCAGGTGCCCACGGCGTGAATGTCGGAAATGGCGGTCTCGCGCAGATAGGCGTCCAGTTCATCATCCGACTGGATATTTGCGCCCGGCGCCAGTTCCTCGCCCCGGAAAGGATCGAAGGGAGCCTGCGCGAAAATGTTGCGCACCGCACGGATCGCTGCGCGGCCCATCGCCATGTCGTTGGCGGTCGACAGGATGTTGGGATCGATCGACAGCGGCGCGGACGCATCTGCTCCCGTCAGCTTTATCTCGCCCACGCTTTCCGGGTTCAGCAGGTCGATATGCGCGAAATAGCCATGGTCCATGATCAGCTTGCGCCCCATCGCCTCATAGAGCGCCATGGCGAAATGCACCTTCACATCGGGATATTCCGCGCCCGGCATGGTCTTCAGGTACGCGCCGATCTCCGCCGGAGGACTGGCCAGCGGCCCCTTCCGGAACAGCAGGAAGTTCGCGACCGCCTTGGCCGCGACAACCGGGTGGAAGACGTTGAAGAGGGACACCGGCTGCGTGCAATATTGCTTCACGCTGACCGCCACATGATCGCGGTAGTTCTGGCCGACGCCCGGCAGGTCATGCACCACCTGCACTCCCGTCTGGCGCAGATGATCCGCTGGCCCGATCCCCGACAGCATCAATATCCAGGGCGAATGGATGGCGCCTGCCGACAGAATAACCTCGCGCGTCGCGTTCGCCTGTTCAAGCTGTCCCGCTCGCCGCCAGCTGACGCCGGTCGCGCGCCCGTCCTCCAAGATCACCCGCTCGACATTGGCGCCGGTGATGACGCGCAGGTTCGGCCGCTTGCGCGCAGGTGTCAGATAAGCGCGCGCCGCGCTCCATCGCCGCCCGGCCGACGCGGTGACATCGGCGGGCACCACGCCCTCGCGCTGCGATCCACTGGGGTCGTCATTATAGGGCACGCCCGCCGCGATCGATGCATCGCGAAACGCCTTGGCAAGCGGATTGTGGATGCCCGGTCGCGAGACCAGCACCGGCCCGCCCCGGCCATGATAGCCTTCCTCGCCGCCGGGCTGGAAATCCTCCAGCTTCTTGAAATAGGGTAGCACATCGTCATAGCTCCACCCTTCATTCCCCAGCTGGCGCCAGCCATCATAGTCCGCCGCCGCGCCCCGGTCATAGACCATGCCGTTGATGGAGGAGGAGCCGCCCAGCACCTTGCCGCGCGGCGTGTACATCTGCCGTCCGCCCGCATTGGCCTGCGGCACGCTGACATGCATCCACTGGAACATGCCGCGATACATGATCGGCAGCAGCCCGCCCGGCGCATGGATGAAGACGCTGTTATCCTTGCCCCCGGCCTCCAGCAGCAGCACGCGGTTGCGCGGATTTTCCGACAGGCGCCCGGCCAGTGCGCATCCCGCCGACCCGCCGCCCGCGATGATGAAGTCGTAACTATCGGCCATTATCTCTCCCGCGCGTCATGCTGACGTCTGTTGTGCTGTGCGATGCCGACGCCGCAGGGACTCGGCCGAATATGCCGGTGCAAGCGGGGTCGCATATGATGTCTTGCGTGCTGAATTGGTCAATATGATACGCAGGTCAAGCCGGATTTGCCCGGCCGCCCGCCATTGACCCGCGAACTACCGCTGCTATTGTCTACGCAAACAAACGCGCCATTCAGCGGAATCGGCGGCATTCGCGTCGCCAAAATGCGGTACCACGCTTGCCGGTTTGCACATATCAAGGAGAATAGGATGTCCACCGAAACCCTGACCGCTGATCGCTTCGATCCCTTCAAACTTTATGATCCCGAGACGCTGGTCGCATCCGACCCCATGGAAATCGACGCGCCCGCAATGGTGGTGTGGAAAATCCTGACCGATATGTCGCGTTATGGCGAATGGAATCCCTTCTGCGTCTGGGCGGAATCCACGCTGGAGATGGGCGCGCCGGTTCACATGCGACTCGTCAACTATGCCAATCCCGGCTCGCTGGCGCCCAATTGCGAATATGTCTGCGCGTTCGAACCGGGCCGCCTCCTATCCTGGGAACTGAAGGATAGTGAAGCCTGGCCCTATCCCGCCCGCCGCGACCAGATCATCGAAGAACTTGGGGCCGAAAAGTGCCGCTATCAATCGACCGACGCCTTCACCGGCCCGAACGGCATCCATGTCATGCGTTTCTGCGGCCCATGGGTAACGCGCGCCTTCAACGACTCGGCCAAGGCGCTCAAGGCCCGCGCCGAGGCGATGCACCGCGGCGAAATAAGCTGATCGCCGCTGCCAAGGGGTGAGGATAACCCTCCGCCAGATCGCGGTATTCGAAGCCGTCGCCCGCACCGGCAGCGTGGCGGGTGCGGCTGACGAAATCGGCCTCAGTCCTTCGGCGGCCAGCATGTCGCTCAAGGATCTGGAAACCCATCTGGGCGTGCAGCTGTTCGCCCGTTCCGGCCGCCGCATGCTCCTGACCGATCGGGGCCGCCCGATGCTGGAAATGGCGCGCGGCATATTGGTGCAGGTCGCGGACCTTGAATCCCTGTCCCTACCCGAAGAAGTGCGGGGGCGGCTGCGCATCGGCGCGGCGGTCCCGGTGGGCGACTATGTGCTGCCCGGCCTGTGCGCCGCCTTCATGCGCCTGCACCCGGGCGTTCGCGTCGAAATGCGTATCATGCCCTCCCATGAGGTGATGGAGGGCGTGCGCAACATGGCGCTGGACGTTGGCTTCGTCGGCGCGCCGGTCAATTCGAGCTATCTGGAGGCGGAGCCTTGGCTGCGCGACCGGCTGGTGGTGTGCGCCGCCCCGGACCACCCCCTCGCCGGGCGTCCCACGGTGCCGCTCGCGGACCTTGGCGACCAGCCATGGGCGCTGGAAAAGACGCTCTCCAGCGAACGCATCTCCTTCACGGTTGAGACGCTCAAATCCATGAACTCGCTCAACATCGTGTTCGAAGGCGAAAGCGTCGAAGCGATCAAGCGTATCGTTCGCGACGGCGCGGTACTCGCCTGCCTGTCCAGCCTGACGGTTGCAGACGAATTGGCGCGCGGCGAACTGGTCGAACTGGCCGTCCCTGAACTGCACTTCACCCGCATCATAAGCCTCGTGAATCGCCGCGACACCCAGCAACCTCAAGCCTGCCGCGCCTTTCACGAATTTGCCCGCCAGTGGGGCGAATCAGGAAAATAGCTTCTCCAACCGCCGATCCATCAGTTTTTCTGATGCCATGCGTCGGAATTACGAATTGGTAGCATCGCCTCCAAAGGCCTAAATCAGGTCTCACACGCCCGGTAGGTGTGTTCAAGGAGAGTGATGTGAAAGCCATGATCTGCACCGCGTTCGCGCCGGTCGAAGAGTTGCAACATGGCGATTTCCCCGAGCCTCAAGCAGGGGCGGGGGAAGTGGTGATCGACGTGGCGGCCGTCGGGGTAAATTATCCCGACGTGCTGATCGTGCAGGGCAAATATCAAACCAAACCAGCCCTGCCGTTCGTCCCCGGCAGTGAAGCAGCGGGGCGCATCGCCGCCGTTGGACCTGATGTGACAGGCTTCACTGCCGGGGACCGCGTCATCGCCTTCACCGGCAGCGGCGCCTTTGCCGAGCAGGTGCGCGTCCCCGCGACGCAGGTCTGGCCGGTGCCCGACGGCGTCGATCTGGAGGTCGCGGCGGGCATCTCCATCACCTATGGCACCTCCTATCATGCGCTGAAGGACCGCGCGCAGTTGAAGCCCGGCGAAACGCTGCTGGTGCTGGGCGCGGGCGGCGGCGTGGGCCTCACCGCCGTAGAACTTGGCAAGCATATGGGCGCGCGCGTCATCGCCGCCGCCTCCAGCCCCGAAAAGCTGGCTCTGGCGAAGGCCCAGGGCGCGGACGACCTCATCGACTATGCGCAGGAGGATCTGCGCGAACGCATCAAGCAACTGACCGATGGGAAGGGCGTCGATGTCGTCTATGATCCGGTCGGCGGCCCCATGAACCTGACGGCGGTCAAAAGCCTCGCCTGGGGCGGCCGCCTGCTCATCATCGGCTTTGCGGGCGGCGAAATCCCCTCCATCCCCGCCAATCTGCTGTTGCTCAAAAGCGCGTCGGCGGTCGGCGTCCTCTGGGGCAACAGCGTCCGCGCCGATCCGGTCGCGCAGGGCGAAAACATGCACCAGCTGCTCGCCTGGCTGGCGGACGGCTCACTGAAGCCCGTCATCGACACGCGCTTTGCCCTGCCCGACGCAGTGGCCGCGCTCCAGCATCTCGAAAAACGCAAGGTGAAGGGCAAGGTGCTCCTGACCCTCCAGCCCGCATCCTGAACAGGAAATCGCCCATGTCCGAAACAGTCAGCTTCCACACCCACGGCGCGATTGCCGAAGCGGTGATCGATAACCCCCCGGTCAACGCGACCTCCGCCAGCGTGCGGCAGGGTCTTGCCGAAGCCATCCGCAAGCTGGAATCCGATCCCGGCCTCACTGCGCTCGTCATCCGCTGCGAAGGCAAGACCTTCATCGCGGGCGCGGACATCAAGGAATTTGGCAAGCCCATGGCCGATCCGGGCCTGCCGCTCGTCATGGAAATGATGGACCATTCGACCAAGCCGATCATCGCCGCCGTCCATGGCACGGTGCTGGGCGGCGGGCTGGAAGTCGCTCTCGCCTGCCATTACCGCATCGCCGCACCGGGCACGAAGTTCGGCTTTCCGGAAGTGAAGCTCGGCCTCATGCCCGGCGGCGGCGGCACGCAGCGCACGCCCCGCCTCGCTGGCCTCGCCACCGCGATCACGCTGGTGACGCAAGGCAATCCAATCGGCACGGACGACGCGCTGAAGTCCAACCTCATCGATGCCGTGGCTTCAGGCGGCGATCTCGCCGCCGAAGCACGCAGCTTTGCCGAAAAGCTGGTCGCGGAAGGGAAGGGGTCGCGCAGCTCCTCCACCCTGCCCATGCCCGCCGATGACCCGGCCTTGTTCGAAGAAGCGCGCAAGACCGTCGCCAAGAAGATGCGCGGCCAAACCGCACCCCTGCGCGCGCTGGAAGCCATGCGCCTCGGCTATGAACTGCCCTTCGACGAGGCGGTCAAACAGGAACTCGCAATCTTCCGCGAATGCATGAACGGCTCGCAGTCCAAAGCGCTGCGCCACCTCTTCGCCGCCGAACGCGAAGTCGCCCGCATCCCCGGGCTCGGGCCCGATACCCTGACCCGCAATATCGAGCGAGTGGGCGTCATCGGCCTCGGCGTCATGGGACGCGGCATCGTCATGGCGGTCGTCAGCGTCGGCATCCCCGTCATCGCCGTCGGCCTTGATCAACCGAACATCGACGCCGCGATGAGAGCCATCACCAAAATGTGGTCCTCCTCCGTCGCCAAGGGCAGCATGTCGCAAGAGACGATGGACAAGCGCCTCGCCCTCATCACCACCAGTGCCGATCCGCGCGACCTGTCGCCCACGCAGCTGGTGGTCGAGGCTGTGACCGAGGATCTGGAAACCAAAAAGGCCGTCTTCGCGAAATTGGGTGAGGTGACGCCCGCCGGAACCATCCTCGCCTCCAACACCAGCTTCCTCAATATCGACACGCTGGCCGAGGCGTCAGGCCGCCCCGAAGATGTCTGCGGCATGCACTTCTTCAACCCCGCCAATGTCATGCGCCTGCTGGAAAATGTCCGCGCGGCAAAGACCGACCCCGAAGTCGTCGCGACGATCATGGCGCTGGGCAAGCGCATCGGCAAATTGCCGGTGCTGTCGGGCGTATGCGACGGCTTCATCGTCAACCGCATGCTCTCCAAGCGGTCGCGCGAGGGCTTCTTCCTTGTCGAGGAGGGCGCGAAGCCCGCCGCCATCGACAAGGTGCTGCTATCCTACGGCTTCCCCATGGGGCCTTTCGCGCTGGGCGATCTCGCCGGGCTGGACGTGCAGGCGGCAGCGCGCAAGGCCCGCGCCGCCAGCGCGACGGAACGCGAATTGCGCGCCGACTTCCCCGAACAGATGGTCGCCGCCGGAAGGCTCGGCCAAAAGACCGGCTCCGGCTGGTACAGCTATGACGAAAACCGCAAGGCCAGCGCCAACCCGCTGACCGACGAAATGATCGCCGCCCATGCTGAACGCCACGGTCTCAAACTCCGCGACATCGGCGAGGACGAAATCCGCGAACGCCTGCTCTACGCCATGGTCAACGAAGGCGCGAAGCTACTGAGTGAAGGCATCGTACCCCGCCCGCATGAAATCGACGTCGCGCTGGTGAACGGTCTCGGCTGGCCCAGCTACACCGGCGGCCCGATGCATTGGGCTGACCAGATCGGCCTCGACAAGCTGCTCGCCACCATCGAAAAGTTCCGCGCCGAGCAGGGCGACGCCTATTGGACCCCCGCGCCGCTGCTCGTCCAATATGCGCGTGAGGGCAGGGGCTTCTACGCATGAGCTACGAACCCAACGCGAAGACGGCGGACCTGCTCACCCGCCTGCGCGCCTTCATGGACGCGCACATCTATCCCAATGAGAAAGCCTATTATGAGGAGGTCGCGACCGGCGACCGCTGGGCGCACGTCACGCTGATCGACAGGCTGAAGCCGCTGGCGAAGGAAGCAGGCCTCTGGAACCTGTTCCTCCCCGAAAGCACCCATGGCGCTGGCCTGACGAACCTCGAATATGCCCCACTCTGCGAGGAAATGGGCCGCGTCCACTGGTGCCCCGCCGTCTTCAATTGCGCCGCGCCCGACACCGGCAACATGGAGACGATCGAACGCTTCGGCACGGCCGAGCATAAGGCGCGTTGGCTGGAACCTATGCTCGCGGGCGAGATGCGATCCGCCTTCGCCATGACGGAACCGCAGGTGGCTTCCTCCGACGCGACCAACATCGAAAGCTCGATCGTCCGCGACGGCGATGAATATGTCATCAACGGCCGCAAATGGTGGATTTCCGGCATGGGCGAGGCCGATTGCGCGCTCATGATCTTCATGGGCAAGACTGACCCGTCAGCGCCCAAGCACAAGCAGCAGTCGATGATCCTCGTGCCCCGCGACACGCCCGGCATCACCGTCCTGCGTCCCATGACCGTGCTCGGCTATGACGACGCGCCGCATGGCCACATGGAAATCTTGTTCGAAAATGTCCGCGTGCCCGCCTCCAACATGCTGCTGGGCGAAGGGCGCGGCTTCGAGATCGCGCAGGCGCGCCTCGGCCCCGGCCGCATCCATCATTGCATGCGCATGATCGGCATGGCCGAACGCGCGCTCGAAGCCATGTGCCGCCGCGTGAAGTCGCGCGTCGCCTTCGGCAAGCCGCTCGCCGAACAGGGCGTCATCATCGAACGCATCGCCAATTCGCGCATCATGATCGATCAGGCGCGCCTCCTCACCCTCCACGCCGCCCACCGCATGGATACGGTCGGCAACAAGGTGGCAAAGGCCGACATTGCGATGATCAAGGTCGCCGCCCCCAACATGGCCTGCCAGGTCATCGACTGGGCGATACAGGCCCATGGCGCGGCGGGCATCAGCCAGGATTTCTTCCTCGCCAACTACTATGCCCACGCCCGTAAGATCCGCTTCGCCGACGGCCCGGACGAGGTGCACCGCCACCAGCTCGGCCGCCTCGAACTCGCCAAATATGACTGACATCCGCACGCTCGACACCAGCCGCCTCGGCCCATGGCTCCACGCCCATGTGTCGGGCGCGGACGGCGAGATCGGCGCGGAAAAATTCGCAGGCGGCCAGTCAAACCCCACCTATCTCCTGTCGGTAAACGGCCAACCCCGCTTCGTCCTGCGCCGCAAGCCCGACGGCGTCCTGCTCCCCTCCGCCCACGCGATCGAGCGCGAATATCGCGTCACCGACGCGCTGAAGGACAGCGCCGTCCCCGTCGCCCGCCCGCTCGCTCTGTGTGAAGACGCTAGCATAGTCGGCACGCCCTTCTTCATCATGGACTATGCGAAGGGCCGCAACTTCTGGGACGCCCGCCTTCCAGACCTCACACCCGCCGACCGCGCCGCCATCTATGACGAGATGAACCGCGTCCTCGCCGCCCTCCACGCCATCGACCCGGCGCAGGTCGGCCTCACCGACTATGGCAAACCCGGCAATTATTTCGCCCGCCAAGTCGCCCGCTGGACCAAACAATATCGCGCCACGCAAACACAGCAGCTCGACGCGATGGAGCAGCTAATCGACTGGCTCCCCGCCAACGACCCCGGCGTCGAAGCCAGCCGCATCGTCCACGGCGACTATCGCAACGACAATATGATCTTCGCCGCTGACGAGCCGCGCATCATCGCCGTCCTCGACTGGGAGCTATCCACGCTAGGCCATCCCCTCGCCGACCTCGCCCAGCATCTGATGGCATGGCGCGTGCCCAAGGAAGGCTATCGCGGCCTGTCCGACGCAGACCTCCCCGCGCTCGGCATCCCATCCGAAGCCGACTATCTCCAACGCTATGCAGAGCGCAGCGGCGCGCAGGCCGTCGACCCGGCCCATTGGCGCTATGCCCTCGCCTTCGCCATGTTCCGCAACGCCGCCATCCGTCAGGGCGTCTATCACCGCGCGATCAGCGGCAATGCATCCAGCGAAGCGGCCGCCATCCACGGCGCCCGTGCCGGAGAAATAGCAAGCCTCGCATGGCGGATCGCCCGCGGGGAAGAGGATGCCCATCTATGACAGAGAAACTAATCGACGTAGGCGGCTACCACCTCCGCGCCGTGGAGCAGGGGGAGGGGCCGCTGGTCCTCATGATCCACGGCTTCCCCGGCCTCGCCTGGTCATGGCGGCATCAGATGGAACCGCTTGCCCAAGCGGGCTTCCGCGCCGTCGCCATCGACAGCCTCGGCTATGGCGGCAGCGACCGCCCCACCGATCCCGCCGCCTATGATGCCGACCATATGCAGGCCTATCTCATCGCCCTGCTCGACCATTATGAAGCGGACAAAGCCGTCATCGTCGGTCAGGATTTCGGCGCACAATATGCCTGGAACCTCGCCGTCCGCGCGCCTGATCGGGTGGCGGGCCTCATCGCCACCATCCCCTATGACTATGACATGGCCGGACGCGCCATGTTGGGCAGCGCCCCACGCCTCCCAGCGGATGCGCCCGCCCAGCCAGAAGCATCCTCGCCCGATCGCCTCCCCAGCGAACGCTTCGCCGCCATGGCCGCCGAGCATTTCGTCCACTTCCACTATTTCATGGAAGCAGGCCCCGCCGAACGCGAACTCGCCGACCGAGCCCCCGACTTCCTCGCCCGCCTCTTCTACGCCCTCTCATCAAAGGGCGATCTCTGGAGCTGGAAAACGGTCTCATCGGTAGGCAGCGGTTATCTAGACGTCCTGCCACCCGCGCCGCCGCTCCCCTGGCCCTGGCTCTCCCAGGCAGAGTTCGACCGCTTCGTCAGCGAATATGTCGATGCCGCCCCGATGCTGCGCTTCATCGGCGGCCTCAACAGCTACCGCACCGCCGACGCAAACTGGCGCATCGGCGAAAAATGGGCCGACCATGATGTCGAAACGCCCACCCTGTTCCTCTATGGCGAAAAAGACCCGTCCTTCGGCTTCTTCACCGATTGGGAAGAGCGGATGCGCCAGCGAGTCCCCGGCCTCCGCGACATCATAGCCATCCCGGAAGCAGGCCATTTCGTGCAGCAGGAACAGCCCGCCGCCTTCAACAAGGCGCTAATCGACTTCGCCCGCTCGGTGACCCAATGACCGGCCGCTGGCCCATCGGCGGCCATCTCGGCCTCAGCTCCCCCGACCGGCCGATGCTCGCGCATCTCGCCCGCTCTACCAACTCTCTCGACCAGATCGACGCGCTCGCCGACCATGGCTTTCGCGGCGTGCAAGACCTGTTCATGATGCTACGGCCCGAGGCTGAGCAAGTCGCGATGGCCGACCGGATGGCGAGCCGTGGCCTCGTCCTCTCCAGCTTCAGCGACCTAAAATATTGGAACCAGCCCGTCTGGAGCGCCGAAGATGAAACTGGCCTAGAACATCTACGCAGCAGCGTGGACCTCAGCATCGAGATCGCCACTCGCTTCAACGGCGGCAGCGTCGTCTGCGTGGCTGGCCTCGACAACCAGCGCCCCCGCAAGGCGCAACTCGACGCCATGACGGAAAATCTGAAGCGCCATGCCGAACAGGCCGCACGCAGCGGATTGACGCTGCTCGTCGAACCCATCGCCGCCAGCCGTATCCCCGGCCTCCTGCTCAACCAGCTGGAGGACGCGGTGGAGATGGTCCGCGCCGTCGCCATGCCGTCAGTCCGCCTGCTGTTCGACACCGGCCATGTCGCGATGATGGGCCATGACGTGCCTTCCTCCTTCGCCTCCTGCGCCAAGGAGACCGGCCTTATCCAGTTCGCCGACGTGCCCAATCGCGTCGACCCAGGCCTCGGAGAACTGGACTGGCCCGCGATCCTCCAAGCCATTGGCGGCTATGACGGTATGATCGAACTTGAGTTCGAACCCGCCGACCCGACCGCGACCGGCGAAACCCAAATGCTCGACCGCCTGAAAGCGCTCGGCATCTTCTGACCGGCAGCCCAAAGTCAGTACCAATGTCCTGATCTGCTCCTGATGACGCATTTTGCTCCTTCCCGGCAATAGGCCACCGATCACCGATTTGGTAAAAGGCGGCAACGAAGATCAGGAGAGTCTGCCTCGATGAGAGTGGTTGCCAATCTTGCCCAATGTCAGGGGCACGCCAGATGCGAAGACCTGTGCCCGGAGGTGTTTTCCACCGACGCGATGGAGGGCAAAGTCGTCATAGAACAACCCGAATTTCCCCCGGAGCTTGAGGAAAAAGTCCGGCTTGCCGTGCGTAATTGCCCCGAAGGCGCGCTGCGTATCACAAAGGGGACGGGGGCATGACCGTCACCTATTTCCCCGCCGCGCCAACCCATGTCCCTGAAGACCTGATCCACGACTTCGACTTCTTCGACATGCCCGCCGACATCTCCGACCCGGTGCAGATTTGGCACGGCCTTATCCAAAAAGGTGTGCCGCCCATCTTCTACACGCCGCGCAACGGCGGCCACTGGGTGTTCCTGCGTTACGCCGACATTGCCGAAGCCTATCGCAATCACGAGATTTTCTCGACGCACAAGGCGCAGATTCCGCCGCTGGAACCCTATCCGGTTCTTCAGCCCAATGGCGTCGATCCGCCCCAGCATGACGTGTTCCGCAAATTGCTGGCCCCCATGTTCACCCCGCTTGCCGTCCGCCGGATGACTGACGGATTGCACAGCCGCGCCGAAAGGCTCATCTCCGGTTTCGCCGGGAACGGCGGGTGCGATTTCGTCAAGGATTATGCCGCCAAATTCCCGACCGGCACTTTCCTTGAACTGTTCGGCCTGCCCGAAGAGCGCCTGCCGGAATTTCTCCGCATCTCCGACACCTTCTTCCGCAGCACCGACCCGGATATTCGCGCCGCAAACCTGCTCGAAATCTATGACGTGCTGGAAGAACTCTTCCGAGAGAAGGAGCGCAATCCCGGCAGCGACATAGCCTCTACCGTCGTGCAGTCGCGCGACGCGGACGGCAATCCCTTCCCTTGGCAAGACATCATCAATTGCGGCTTCCTGCTCTTCGTCGCGGGGCTCGACACGGTCACCAACACCATGACCTATGTCTGGCGCTATCTCGCGACATCACCGGACGCGCGGCAGAAATTCCGCGACCGGCTGGACGATCCGTCCGCATTCCTCCTCGCGATTGAGGAACTGATGCGGATCAACGCGGTCTCCAACATTTACCGCCGCGTCACCCATGATTGCGAGTATAAGGGCGTGCAGTTCCGCCGTAACGATCGGGTTGTCCTGCCCAACACAGTGGCCAATCGCGACCCGCGCACGTTCAGCGATCCGCAGACCATCGACCTCGATCGCAAGGTCAATAACCATGTCACCTTCGGCCTCGGGCCGCACCGCTGCATCGGGTCGCACCTCGCCAAGCGGGAAATCATGATCTCGCTACAGGAATGGCTGCGGCAAATTCCCGAATTCGAACTGGACCCGGATCAGGACGCCGAATCCGTCTTCGGCGGCCCGGTCATGGGCTTTACCTCGCTCAAACTGCGCTGGTGAGGAAGGGCGTGGAGGGCTGCGCATCAGCCCTCCGCGCCCTTCAATCCATCAAAGCCGCCGACCGCTGCCGATATTCGCGCGGCGACAATCCCGTCGCCCGCCGAAACGCCCGCGCAAAGCTATTCCCGTGCGAAAATCCGGCTTGCTCCGCGACCTGCTTCATCGGCACATCACCACGCGCCAGCAGCAGCTTCGACTGCTCGATACGATAGGTTTCAATATAGTCCGAAATGGTCTTGCCGGTCAGCGCCAGGAATTGCCGATGCAAATGCCGGGTACTGATCCCGCACAGCGCCGCAAGTTCGGCAACGCCGGGCATGGGCGCACCCGCCTCGATCCGCTCGCGAATACGGCGGAACTGCCATGGGGCAAGGCGGCTCGCCGTCGCAGCACTCGCGGCCTGTTGGAACACCCGGCCCAGTTCCACCCGCACCAGCTGGAAAAACGCCTCCATCGCCTCGGCTGATCGATCCAGCGGATTGATCAACTCCCGATGCGCCAGCCGCATCAGGCTACGCAGCGCGTCGTTACGGATGTTCAGCAGCCCTTGCAGGAATGGCAGCGAAGGTTCGCCCGAGCCGATAATCGCCGCGCCATGCGGCTCATCGAAAACGCACCGGATCACGCGGATCTGCCTGCCTTCCGATCGCCCGCCGATCGCGACGCCCGGATGCCGCACGAACAACGCTCCCATGAAGCAGCGGCGCTCGGGATCAATGTCCGGGAAATAGGCTGAAGCATCGGCGGCCATCGGGGGGAGCGACATTTCCAGCATCAACTGCTGCTCGGTCCGCTCGAAACTGACGATATCGGGCCAATGCCATTCCACCAGTTCGAACCGCCCGCCCGAAACAGGGCAGGATTCGATGATCGTGGCGGTGAAGTCGATCTCGCTCATTGATCTTGGTCCTTAGAACGTCTCTTTCCCGGTTTGAACCATCCGTTCAAGACCACTTTTCCTCCGTTCGCCCTGAGCTTGTCGAAGGGCTCTACTTCTTCATAGGCTTCACGTCAGAGGGGAAGTGAAGGGCTTCGAATAGCTCAGCCCGAACGGAGGTAGGTTATATCCCTCCCCTCACCGCATCAACACCCGCCAGGCCCCAGGCGGCCGCCCAGTCTCGCGCCTGAAGGCAGCGCAAAAAGACGGCGCCCCCGCATAGCCCAACGCCCGCGCAACCTCCTCAATCGACCCCTTATCCTCGGTCAGCATTGCCTTCGCCCGATCGATCCTCCGCCGCCGGATCGCCGCACCCGGACTGATGCCCGTCGTCTGATGAAAGCAGCGGATGAAATGATCCCGGCTGATCCCGCACCGCTCCGCCATCGCATCGATCGACGGTGCATCACCAGGCGCATCGATCATCGCCAGCGCCACCCGCAACGCCCGCGCGGAAAGCCCGCCGCGCCGCCGCCCCGCGCGCTCCGCCGCTTGAGCGAGAAACCGCCGCAAATCGAGCAGGATCAGCGACACCAGAGCCTCTCCAATATCCGCGCTGTCACTTCCGGGATGCTCGACCTCTGCCGCCAGCCGCAGCATCGCCTCCTCAATGGGCGGCGCATGCATGTCGAAACAGGCGCTCAGCGTCGCATCGTCAAAACCGATCCCCGCCAGCGCTGGCGCTATCCGCCGATCCTCAAAGCGAATGCGGAGGGTATCGAACGCGCCCTGCGCGACATGAAACTCCATCGGCACCCCAGCCGGCCGCAGCGCCAGCGCCCCCATGCGCGCGAACGGACGGCGCGGATCACCCGCCTTCCGCCCCTCCGACCCAGTCAGCAGCCGCGAAAGGCCCAACATCAAAACCGACTGCGGCTCGACCATCTGCACCGTTTCTTCCCGCACTTCGGGAAAAGCGCATATTTCAACAACTGCGCCATCAAGCCCAAGCGACCGCCGCACAATGTCGGCGCTCTGCCGCGCCTGCCGGATCGATATGGCATCCATCACCGCCACTTATCACAAAGCGTGAAATATTACGAGATCATGCGACAATCATGCGGCATTCTCCCGACGCTTCTTGAGCCCGCTCTCCCGCACCGGATAGCAATAAAGCCAAGGAGAGTGCCGTCATGAATCGCCCAACCGGACCCATCGTCCCCGCCACCAACACAATCGCGCAGGAAGAAGCGCGCTGGCAGCAGGAGACGCGCGGCCCCGCCATCGATGGGCGGCCGGAGCGCCGCGACCCCTTTGTGACGCAGGCGCTTAAATGGCCGATCAAGCCGCTCTACACGCCCGCCGATCTCGATGCGGTAGGCTTCGACTATAGCGCAGACCTCGGCTTCCCCGGCGAATATCCTTATACCCGCTCGACCCGCCCGAACGGCCATCGCTCCGATTTCTGGACGATGACCCAGGTCACCGGCTTCGGCAAAGGCGAGGACTGGGCAAAGCGCGCCCGCTACATGCTGGATCAGGGCCTCTCCGGCCTCATCCTCGAATATGACCTAGCCACCACCAACGGCTATGACAGCGACGATCCCGTAGTGGAGGGCGAAGTCGGCCGCGCAGGGATGGCGCTCGACAGCCTCGAAGACCTTGAAAAAGCCTTCGACCTCCCCTTCGACAAGCTCAAATATCTGATGAGCGTGTGCAATGCGCCGCAGCCGGTCAACCTAGCCATGATCATCGCCGCGCTGGAGAAAAAAGGCGTCGATCCGCAGGACTTTGTGCTGCACATCGTGAACGGCATCCTGATCGAATATACCTGCGTCGGCCGCTACATATATCCGCCTGAACATGGATTGCGGATCGCCACCGACTGCATCGAATATATCATCCGCAACCATCCCAATTGGGCGCCGATCTCCATCATCTCCGCCCAGCTTCAGCCCGCCAAGGCGAACCCGGTGCAGGAGATTGCCTATTCGCTTAGCATAGCCTGCGCGCATATCGACGCGGTGCTGGAGCGCGGTCTCGATATCGACACGGTCGCGCCCTACATCAATCACTTCGTCGTCAATGTGGACATGGATTTCTTCGAAGGCGTCTGCAAGCTGCGCGCCTTCCGCAAATGCTGGGCGCGGCTGATGAGGGAGCGCTATGGCGCGACCAAGCCCGAAGCGCTCAAAATCCGCATGATGACGTCCCCCACCACCATAGCGCTCACCCTCCAGCAGCCGCTCAACAACATCGCCCGGCTCGGCATCATGGCGACCGCCTGCGCGCTCGGCGGGGCAGGGGAGGCGATGACGACCCCCCTCTATGACGAGGCCCACGCCCTCCCAGCCGAAAACGCCATCCGCGTCGGCGCCGCGATCCAGCATATCGTCGCCCACGAAACCGGCGTCGCCGAGACCATCGATCCGCTGGCAGGCTCCTACTATGTCGAAACCCTCACCAAGCAGATGGAGGATGCCGCCTTCGCCGAAATGGACAAGATCTTCGCCATGGGCGGTGCACTGAAAGCCATCGAAACCGGCTATATCCAGCGCGCGCTCGGCCGCGAACAATATGAGCGCAACAAGGACGTAGAGGAGGGCCGCCGCAAATGGGTCGGCGTCAACCACCTCACTCGCGAGGATGAGGAGCGCGAAATCGAAATCTTCCGCCTCGACGATGCGATGGAGGAAGAGCAGATCCGCAAGGTCCGCGACCTGCGCGCCCGCCGCGACCAGCCCGCCGTCGACGCAGCCCTCAAGAAAGTCCGCGAAGCCGCCCGCACCGGCGCCAACATGGTCCCCCCCTGCCTCGAGGCGGTAAAGCTCTACGCCACGCACGGCGAAATCTGCAACGCGATGCGCGACGTCTTCGGCGTCCACAGCGCCGACAGCCAGTTGATGGGGATTTGACGCGTATGACCACATTCAAGCGCCCCCTGCGCGTCCTGCTCGCCAAGCTCGGCATGGACACGCACACCGTCGGCGTCACCGTCATCGGCCACGCCCTGCGCGAAGCGGGCATGGAGGTCATCTTCACCGGCCTCAAGCAAACCCCCGAAATGGTCTGCGCCGCCGCCGTGCAGGAGGATGTCGACGTCGTCGGCATCTCCACCCTGTCCGCCGGTCACACCCGTAGCCTGCCCAAGCTCGCCCGCCTGCTCCGCGAAGCAGGCGCGGGCGACAAGCTGCTGGTCGCGGGCGGCGTCATCCCCGAAGAGGACAAGCCGATCCTCGAAGACGCAGGCGTCGATCGCATCTTCACCATGGGTTCCGACACGCGCGACATTGTCGCCTATCTCGAAAGCTGGTGGGCGCAGCGACTGGCGGAGGACGCCGCCTGATGCCGCAGGGCGCGGCTGACATAGCCGACCGCCTTCTCGCCGGAGAAGTCGCGGCAGGCGCACGCGCCATCCGCTGGCTGGATGATCGCGACCCGCGCGGCGCGCAAGTGCTGGCCGCCATCTACCCGCACACCGGCCGCGCCCAGCTGGTCGGCGTCACCGGCCCGCCCGGCGCTGGCAAGTCCACCCTTACCGACGCTCTCGTCGCCGAATGGCGCAAGCGCGAACAGCGCGTCGCCGTCATCGCCGTCGATCCGTCCAGCCCCTTCACCGGCGGCGCGATCCTCGGCGACCGCGTCCGCATGAGCCGCCACGCGCTCGACCCCGGCGTCTTCATCCGCTCCCTCGGTACGCGGGGGCAGGCAGGCGGCCTGTCCCGCTCCACCCATGATGCGTGCCTCGTCTTCGACGCCATGGGCTATGACATCGTCCTGGTCGAAACCGTGGGAGTAGGGCAGGACGAAATCGACGTCGTGAACCTCGCCCACACCACCGTCATCGTCGCGGTTCCGGGCCTCGGCGACGAAATCCAGGCGGTGAAGGCGGGCCTTATGGAGGCAGGCGACATCTTCGTCGTCAATAAAGCCGACCGCGACGGCTATGACGCCACCCACCGCCAGATGGAACTGATGCTCCACCTGCGCGCCCAAACCGTCACGGACCAGCGCTGGGACGTGCCACTACTACGCGCCGTCGCCGCAAGAGGGGAGGGGGCGGACGCCATCGCCGACGCCATCGCCACCCATCGCGACTTCCTGCAAGAACATGGGGATTTCACCGCGCGCAGCCGCCTGCGCGCGAGGGAACAGGTCTTCTCGCTAGTCCGCGACGCCCTCGCATCCCGTGCAATGGCGCTATGCGGCGAGACCATACTCGATCAGGTCGAAACGCGGCAGCTTGATCCCTACGCCGCCGCAGAGCAAATTGTCACAGCCCTTTCTGCAAAGAGTGCCGCCGCATGACCAAGTCCATCTGTGCCCTCGCACATAAGCCGGGCACCACTCGCGAAGATTTCCAGCTTTATTATGAGGAAAATCACGCTCCGCTGGCGATCAGCTATTTCCCCTTCTCTGCCTACGCCCGCAACCACGTCACCGCAGACCAGTCATTCGGCTGGGACACGATCAGCGAATTCTGGGCCGACGATATAGAGGCAGCGGCGGCACTCATGGCCGGACCAGTGGGAAAGATCATGGCCGCTGATGAGGAACGCTTCATGAACCGGCCCCTCATCGCCTCGGCTGGGGTCGAAGAAGTCATCCTTTCCCCCGGAGACCCCGCCGGAACCGACGGCCGCCGAACCGCCTTGCTCGTTCAAAATTCCTCCGAAGGCGTCGATCTGCGCTTAACGGTGATGAAGTGGGCGGAGGGATTCGCCAAGGACATGCCCGGCGTTTCGATCGATTTTACGACCAACTGGACCGACCTCGCCTTTCCGGCAAAAGCCGTCCTGTGGCTGCCGGGATGCCAAGCCCAGGCCGCCATTCCGTACGGTCTTTCCACTCAAGCGCTGCTGCTCCGCCATGTCGCAACTCCGGCCGCGCAGTTGCCGGGCGGCCATTCCGCCCCTCGTTAGGCGCTAAGATTGCCGGTGTGCAAATGTGCAACAGCGTAGATATAAACGTCAGATAATACGCAGATTGACGCAATCATCCTTGATGTAAGCGATAATTGCGACTAACGGAGCTGCATCGGACATGTTTATCCATGTTCGGGGTCAACAGGCGCTTTTTCCCGTGTGGCGCATGCAGATAACGATAAAGACCGGGACTGTTGACTAAGAGCAGCATGTGTTTGGGAGGATGTATGAAGTCCATATTGCTTGCGGGGGTTACCGCAATTTTGGTGCCGTTTTCGGTTTCGGCGAACGCTCAGGAACAAAGCGCCGCGCAGGAACCATCGACCACTCTCGGTGACATCGTCGTAACTGCGCGCCGTTCCGCGGAAACGCTGCAGAACGTCCCTGTCGCCGTTACCGCGCTCAGCGGCGACTTCATCGAACGGCAGAACATCTCTGACCCGACCGATGTCCCCAATTTCGCGCCGAACATCACGATCGAACAGCAGCCGTCCAGCCTTTCGGCCGCGACCATCTACATTCGCGGCATCGGCAACAACGAACCTTCGGCCGTGTCTGAACAGGGCGTGGGCGTCTATCTCGACGGCGTTTACCTCGCCCGTGCCGCCGGTGCCGTGTTCGACCTTATCGATCTGGAACGGATCGAAGTGTTGCGCGGCCCCCAGGGCACGCTGTTCGGCCGCAACACCATCGGCGGCGCGCTCCAGCTGATCACCAAGAAGCCTGCCAACGACATGCATGTCACCGCGAAGGCGGGCTACGGCCGCTTCAACGAATGGTATGCCCGCGCGCGGCTGGACACCGGCTATATTCTGGGCGACGTGCTCAAGGCGTCGATCGCCTATCAGCATCGCCAGGGCGACGGCTATGTGAACAACACGCTCACCCCGGCTTCGCAGGACCCCGGCTCACTGAATGCGGATTCGGTCGCGATCGGTTTGCAGGCCGATCTGGGCGACCTGACGGTCAATTACAGCTTCGATTATGACAATCGTAAGGGCACGCCTGCCTTCTTCCAGATCGTCGCTGCCACCCCGTTGGCGCAGGACTATTATTCGCAGTCGCCCAGCTTCGGCGGCGCGCCGTTCCTCGTCAGCCCCGATCGCCAGGGCACGGTTCAGCAGGCGGGCTTCACCGACCGCAACGGCAACTTCCGCTATGGCAGCAAGACGCGCGTTCAGGGCCACGGGTTGACCCTCAGCTATGAAGCTATTCCTGAGCTTACGGTCAAGTCGATCACCGGCTACCGGAAGTTCTTCCAGGACACGATCCTGAACTTGTCGGGTAATGGCGTGCTGCGCGGGCCAGTGGTCAATTTTGGTTCTACAGACGTCACGATCGGTGATGTCGTGCCCTATACGGGTAACAACGCACCGCAGAAGCAATGGCAGTTCAGCCAGGAATTCCAGGCGCTCGGCAAGGTCGGTGATTTAAGCTACCTGCTCGGCATGTATTATTTCTACGAAAAATCGTCGGAATATAACCAGCAGGCGCTGACGGTTCTTACACCGATCGCCGGTCTACCCTTCCTTGGATTTTCGCAGACGGATACCGATCAAATTGCTGCGGCCAATCCAGGCCTCGCTACCGTTGGCGTAAACCTCGCTCCCGTTCAGGCATTCGGCGGCACGTCACAGTCGATGGCTGTGTTCGGTCAGGTTAGCTGGAAGCCGTCCTCGCTCGACGATAAACTGGAAGTCACGCTGGGCGGCCGTCACACCGCTGACGACAAGACCATCTATCTTAATGATGCCATCAATCCGATACAGCGTGGCCGTCGGAGCTTCGACAACTTCTCTTGGCTGGCGTCGGTCAGCTATGAGGTGATGGACGATGTCATGGTCTATGGCCGCGTATCGACCGGCTATCGTTCCGGCGGCATTAACCCGCGCGCCGGTGTCATCAACGGCTTCGATCCTGAAAAGGCGACGTCTTATGAAGCAGGCTTCAAGTCGCAATGGTTCGACAATCGCCTGCGCCTGAACGTCGCTGGCTACATCACCGACTATAACGATCTTCAGGTCCAGCAGTTCGCCGCAGGCAGCGGCGGCGCTACCTCGTTGATCGTCAATGCGGGCAAGGTGCGCCTGTCGGGCTTCGAAGCGGAACTGACGGCGGCCCCCTTCCGTGGCTTCCAGATCGACGGCTCGGTCGGTTATGTGAAACATGACTATAAGACCTTCCTCTTCCGCGATCCGGGCACCAACACGGTGGTCGATGTCGCTGACGAGGCACGGCCGCTCTACACGCCAAAGTGGAATGTCCATGTCGGCGCTGAATATTCGCACCCGATCGGCGGGGGTGACACGCTCGTGCGTCTGCGTGGCGACTATTCCTATCGCACGAAGATCTACTTCAACGCGCTCGACAACACTGCGCCGTTCAACGAACAGATCGTTTCGCCCAGCCAGACCAACGTAAAGGCGCGTCTGTCTGTCGAAGGCTTCGACCTTGGCGGCGGCAAGCTTGACGTAGGCATCTGGGGCGACAATCTGCTGAACCAGAAGCGGCTCGTTTACGGCATCGACTTCGGCGCCCTGGGCTTCGCAGGCGCGACGTTCAACAAGCCGACCTCCTACGGCGTGGATGCCAAGATCGCCTTCTGATCAGACCTCAAAATCCTCCCCGCGCGAAGCGTGGGGAGGGGGACCAGCCGCAGGCCGGTGGAGGGGAAATGGCACGACCTGTGAGATTTCCCCTCCACCCTTCGCTTCGCGAACGGTCCCCCTCCCCATCTCACGATGGGGAGGATCAATGTGCGCAAGCCACCTTTACTAAAGAACTGCCTTGCACTGCTCAGCCCGAACCGGGTCAAATGAACAACTAGAGCGGCGTGCTTTTTATCTGAATCCCTCAACCCCGTTCGGGCTGAGCTTGTCGAAGCCCTCTACTTTCTAAGAAGTGAAGCCGTTGGCTTCGCTGACCTTCGGTTCAACAGGCTCAGGGCGAGCGGTAAAGGGAGGTGGTGCCGATTTAACGCAGCGCGCTCTAAAAGACGCCCCCCTAACTAATCGTCGATCCGCCATCCACCGCGATGCACTGACCACTGATCCACTCACCGTCCCGGCTCGCCAACAACGCGACCATCGCCGCGATATCCTCCACCAGCCCAAGGCGCGGAGACCGCCCTTCCTCCAGCACCTGCTGCTGGAAATCCGTCGGCATCGTGGCGCGAAGCTCGGGCGTGATCACCAACCCCGGCATGATGGCATTGGCGCGAATACCCTGCTTGCCCCAGCCGCTGGCGACATGGCGCACCAGCGCGTTGATCCCGGCCTTCGCCATCGCGTAGCAGGGGCGCACCGGCTCCCCCGCGATCGCCGCGCCCGATGAGGTATAGATCATGGCCCCGCCGCCGCGCTCCAGCAGCTTGGGCAGGGCATGGCGCGTGATCCGCATCATGCCCTTCAAATTGACATCCAATGTGCGCTCCATCACCTCGTCGGTCACGGTCAGCGCGTTGGTGTCGGAAAACAGGATTTGCAGGTCGGCGAAATTGGCATGTACCGCGTCGATCCCGCCATATGTCTTCGCGGCCATATCGATCAGCGCCGCAATCGACGCGTCATCGGTCGCATCGAACGCGCATCCGGTCGCGCGGCTGCCCATCGCGGCGACCTCATCGACCAGGCTGTCGATCTTGTCCTTGTGATTGCCGGGCGCCGCGACGATCAGGGTCGCGCCCTCCGCCGCCAGCCGTAAAGCGGTCCCCCGCCCGATGCCGGTGGACGCGCCCGCAACGACGACGACCTTGTCCACCAGACGGCGGCAACCCATGGCCAAATCCGCGCTCATCCTGCCTCTCCTATTTTATTTCTATCCGTGATGAACTCGCCTCAGCGGCTGATCATCCCCTGCCACCCAAGCCCCAGCGCCTTCTGCACATTGATAAAGCTGACCGTCAGCCCCGCCGCCGCCTGAACCCTCGCCTGCGAAGCCGCCAAGACCAGACGACGTTGCTTCAAATAATCTATTCCTGAAATCGTCCCCGCCTGACTCCGTTGCCGCGCAAGCTCCGCTCCCATTGCCGCCTGCCGTTCGGCCCGCGCCAGATCGGACAGGCTCTCACGCTGCCGCTGAAAACGCGCCAGCGAACCCTCGGCATCCTGCAACGCGTTCAGCACCGCCGCGCGATAATCCGCCGCCGCTTCATCCCGCTGCGCCTCCGCCGCATCGATCCGCGCGCGGGCTTTTCCGAAATCCAGGAAAGACCAGCTGATGCGCGGCACCGCCGCCACCGTGAACTTGTCCAGATCGACCAAATCCTCCGGCGACGACCCGCCAAGCCCGATAAGCCCCAGGAAGCTGATGTGCGGAAAGCGCGCCGCATCCGCCACGCCGATCCGTGCGGTCTGGGCGGCCAGCTTGCGTTCCGCCGCCCTTATGTCGGGACGGCGCTGCAACAGGGCGGCCGGATCACTCACTGCGACCTCAGCGGGGGGCAGCGGCAAAGCAGCCGACGGATCGAGCAAGCTGTCCAGCGTCCCGGGAACAGCGCCGGTCAGCACCGCCAGCTTGTCCTTCAGCGCGTCGATATCGGCCCGCATCGGCGCCAACTGCGCGCGCGCTCGATCCCGGTCGGACTCCTGTTGCAGCAGCTCGCCTCGCGCAATCGTGCCCCGTTCAAAACGTTGCCGGGTGAGGGCGACCTCCTCATCCTGCAAAGCCAACGCCTCGACACCCAGAGACAGGCGCTGCTGCCGATCGCGTAGCTCGACATAGCTTTGCGCGACTTCCGCCGACAGGCTGACGCGGGCGTCGTCCAGCCCTGCCTCGCTCGCCGCGACATCGGCCCGCGTCGCCTCGACGGCTCGGCGGCTGCCGCCGAAAAGATCCAGTTCCCAACTTGCGTCGAAACCGACATTGTACAGGTCGAGCGTGGTGGCGCTCCCATCCTCCGACTGTCCGGGCAAGCGCGCCTTGGCATAGATGACTGAGCCGTTGACCGTTGGCAGCTCTTCCGCCCTCTTTTGGCGCAGGGCCGCGCGCGCCTGCCGGATGCGCGCCGCTGCGGCGTCCAGGCGAGGGTTCCCGGCCAGCGCCTGATCCATCAACTGGTTCAGCACCGGATCGCCAAGGCTCGTCCACCATGGCGCGGCCGCCTCCACTGACCCGGACCCGGCATCTCCCCGGACGAAATGCGGCGGTGGGGCAGGGGCCACGTCCGCAGGGCCGCGATAGTTGGGGCCAGCGGTGCAGGCCGTGGTCAGGAGCAAGGCAAAGGCAAAGGCGGATCGGTTACGCATCGACAATCTCAATGAGCGGCCACAGGCGCGGCATGCTGTGGCAGCGGGCGGAGGAAAAAGACGAGCGGCGCGGTGCACAGGATGGCGATGATCAGCATCCAGAACAGGTCGATAAAGGTCATGGTCAGCGCCTGCGTCTGAATGCCCTGTTCGATAATGCGGAACGCCGCATCGCGGCCGCCCAGCGCGAGCGCCTGCGCATCGACATAATGTTGAAGGTCAAGGCCATTGGCCGCCAGATTCTCCTCCATCCTGCGCGCATGAAGCCACAGCCGCTGGTCCTGCACTACCGCGATGCCAGCCAGCGCAAAGGAGCCGCCCAGATTGCGCGCGGCGTTGTAGAGGCCCGACGCGTCCGCAGCCAAAGACATGGGCACGGAACGGATCGCCGCCTGGTTCAGGAACATCATGACGCAGATGGTGCCGACGCCGCGCATCAACTGGGAATCGACGAAATCGGCGCCTGTGGACACCGACGTCAGTGATGTTTCGATATAGGTGCTGAGGATCAGCAGGACCAATCCGATCAGGACCGAAAGATGGATCGGTATGGTGCGGATCGCCCATGGCATGAACGGCATCATCAGCACCATCGGTACGCCCGACAGCAGTACGATCTGCCCCGACTGCAGCGCATTATAGCCTGCGATCAGCGTGAGGAATTGCGGGATCACATAGGATGTGCCGTAAATCACCATGCCGATCATCATCGCCATGATGAACACTGCGCCAAACTGCCGGTCCAGCAGCAGCCGCAGCCGGATCACCGGCCGTTTCGCCAGCAACTGCCCGGCCAGCAGCATGGCGAACCCCGCCACGGCCGTGATGGTCAGCCATATGATGGTCGATGACTCGAACCACTGCTCCCGCTCGCCCTCCTCCAGCACGACGGTAAGCCCGCCCAGCCCCAGGATAAGGCCGAACACGCCCAACCAGTCCGCCTCGCCGATAAGGTCAAGGCGCGGCCGCTCATAGGGAAGTGCGACCAGCAGCAGAAGCAGCAGAGCGATCCCGACCGGCAGGTTGAGGAAGAAGGCATAATGCCAACTGATATTCTCGGTCAGCCAGCCCCCCAGCACCGGCCCCATGATAGGCCCCAGGATCGCCGTGGCCCCGAACAGGGAATTACCCACAGCTTGCTGATGGCGCGGCAAGCGCGTCGCGATGATGGTCATCGCCGTGGGGATCAGCGCCCCGCCCGTAATGCCCTGACCGATCCGCCCCCCGATCATGACCGGCAATGTCTGCGCCATGCCGCAGATCATCGAAAAGCCCACAAAACCCACGGTGGCGATGAGTAGGAAATTGCGCAGGCCCAAAAGCCGCTGCAACCAGCCCGCCAAGGGAATGATGATGATTTCCGCGACGATGAACGACGTCGCGATCCAGGTTCCTTCCGTCCCGCTGGCGCCTATTTCGCCCTGGATGATCGGCAGGGCGGAATTGACGATGGAAATGTCGAGCATCGCCATCATCGCACCCAGCGTGCCAGCCGCCACCGCGAGCCAGTCCGCGACGCTTGCGCGCTCGGCTGTCTCAGGCTGGCCTGCGGTCACTTGGCGGCTTCCGGCCGAACCTGCTTGCTATTCTTCAGCCGTTCCACTTCTTCGCGGGCCGACCGGGTGTCCACCGAAACCTCCACCGACATGCCGGGCAGCAACAGCTTCTTGATCGACGGGTCGGCATCTATGGCGATGCGCACGGGCACGCGCTGCACGATCTTGGTGAAGTTGCCCGTCGCATTTTGCGGAGGCAGCAGCGAAAATTGCGCCCCGGTGCCGGGCGCAAGGCTGGCGACATGGCCATGCAGCGTCACCCCCGGCAAAGCGTCCACATCGATCTCCGCCGGTTGCCCCTGACGCATCAGGCCCAGTTGCGTTTCCTTGAAATTCGCTTCCAGATAAAGCTGCTCCACCGGCACGACCGACATCAGGCGCAGGCCGGGCTGCACGAACTGGCCGATGCGCGCCGAAAGATCGCCCACCCGCCCGGCGATGCTGGCGCGTATCACCATGTCCCGGACGTTGCGCTGCGCCGCGTCCAGCTGAGCCCGAGCGCTCTGGCCTTGCGCTTTCGCCTGCGCGATCTGGGCGCGCAGGCTGGCGATCCGCCGCTCCGCGCCCTGCGTCGATGCTTTCTGCGCCGCCACATCCTGCGCCGCCTGCGCCGCCTGGGTGCGAAGCGTCGCCAGCTTTTCAGCGGGTTCCGCGCCACTCGCCGCGAGCGGACTGTATCGCACAACTTCGGACGCTGCGTACCGCGCCTTCGTCTGCGCCGCCGCCAGCATCGCCCGCGCCTGCTCGATCGCCGCTTCCTGTTCCCCGATCATCGCTTCCGCATTGGCAGCGTTCGCCTGCGCCAGATTGATCTGCGCTTGCCCCTGCGCCGCCTGCGCCGGATAATCGGGCGCCTCGATCCGCAACAATGGCTGACCGGGCTTCACATCCTGATTTTCACGGACCAGCACTTCACTGACGTAACCGGACACCCGCGCCGAAACGGTGACGCTGTCGGCCTGCAAATAGGCGTCCTGCGTGCTTTGCTGATATTTGCCGTACAGCTGGTAACGAGCAAACCAGAACGCACCGGCTATAAGAACAACCACGGCCGCAATGCCCAGAACCAGGCCCAGCCTCCGCCGCTTCGGGCGGCTTGCCCCTTCGCCAATCGCATCGTCGGGGAGGGGCTCTGCATCGACCGCATCGGCCAACGACCCCTTTGGTTCTTTCATGGAAATCCTACCGTCTGGGCTTCGAAGCGATGACTTAAAGTTTGCCGCAGGCGGAAGGCAAGTTTTTTCCGACGCGGAATCGGAAATGAAATTATGTCAGCAGAAGGATGACGCTGAATCCCACTAGCGCGGACAGGCCGCTGGCCAGGCACAGCAATCGAAATGGACAGAGCAGAAATACCGAGCTGTCAGGTTCCATCCTCTTCCCCATTTTCTTCGGCGGGGTTGGATGGTTTATAGGCGATTTACGACCCATCGCCAAATGATTTGGACGGCCAGCAGTCGCCCTGTCGCGAAAATGGCAGACGGGCTCTTTTGCGCTTTCCTTACCGTCGGGATGGCGGCTATTCCGCTCACTTGACGATAATATGCCGGCAACCGCCCGGTAATGGAGAGATAGATGTCGCAGCCATTGCTCGACCGGATTGCACTACATGATCTGGTCATGCGCTATTGCCGTGGATGTGATCGCCGCGACTTCGCCTTGGTGCGAACGCTGTATCATGATGACGCGATCGACGATCACGGGGCAATGTTTCAGGGAGGTCCCGACGACTTCGTTGCCTGGCTACCCGAAATCACCGCGCATTGGGACCTCACTCGCCACAATATTACGAACAGCCTGTTCGTAATCGATGGCGACCATGCCGAGGGTGAACATTATGTGGAGGCATGGCACCGGACCCACGGGCCGGGCGCAAAGCTGTTCATCGCCCTTGGCCGCTATCTCGATCGATATGAACGGCGGGATGGCGAGTGGAAATTCACATATCGCAGCCTGGTGTTCGATCATGGATCGATCGTGCCGGTTGATGAAGAGGCTTTTGAACGCATGAGCAAGGACGCACCCAATGGCCGCGCGGATCGGGACGATCCCTCCTTCCGTTATCCCCTGCTGGCGGGGTTGAGCGCATGAGGGCCGCAGTCTGGGATGGGCAGTCGCTCTTTGTCAGCGACCAGTTGACGCTTCGCCCCGTCGGTCCGGGCGAGGTGCGCATCCGCGTGCTGCGTTCGGGCATCTGTCATAGCGACATCGCGATGCTCACGCCGCATCTGCCTAACTTGCCGGTCGTCCTGGGCCATGAAGCGGCCGGCGAGATCGCGGAGCTGGGGCCGGGCGTCGAAGGCTGGACCATAGGGGATTACGTCTGCGTGGGTACGCAAACGCCTTGTGGGGAGTGCCGTGAATGCCAGCGTGGCGAGCCGCATAATTGCGACATCAATTGGGGCATGGCACCGGGCTTCCCCTTCACGCTGGATGGAAAGCCCGTTGCGTCCTTTGCCAACGTCTCCTCCTTCGCCAGCGAAATCGTGGTGAAGGCGTCGCAGCTCTTCGCCATCGATGATCTTCCTTTGGATCAAGGCGCGCTGATCGGGTGCGCGGTCTCGACAGGTGTCTGCGCCGCCCGCGTTCTGGGCCGCGTGCGTGCCGGGGACACCGTGGCCGTTTTTGGTGTCGGCGGCATCGGCGTCAACGCGATCCAGGGCGCCGCCCGGAACGGCGCCCATGTAATCGCTGTCGACGCCAATCCTGCGAAGGAAGCGACGGCGCGGCAATTCGGCGCGACCGCCTTTGTCCTCGCAGACCCCACGCAGGACAGTGAGACGGCCGCCGCCGCTTTGGCTGGCAAATATGGCCCTATCGATGTGGTGGTGGAATGCAGCGGCGCAGTCGGTGCCATCAACACCGCCTTGCGCTGCACGAAGCGCGGGGGCCGGGTGGTGCTGATCGGCATGTCACGCCCCGGCGCGGAAGCGGCGCTGCCGCTCGGCAGCTTCGTCATGGGTGGCGAGGTGATCGCAACGATGAACGGCGGCGCGCTGCCCAACCGCGATTATCCCGAACTCATCGCACAGGCGCGCGACGGCCGGTTGAACATCGCCGACCAGATCAGCGGCATCTGGCCGCTCGATCAGATCAACGATGCCATCGCCGCGCTGAAGGCGGGGGAAGTAACCCGCGCCGTCATCGACCACGAAATGTGATTGAGAGCATCCTACTCCCTTCCGTCATCCCGGGCTCGACCCGGGGTCCCGCTTCTTTTCCGACGCTGCTGAGGTAGCGGGACCCCGGATCCAGTCCGGGGTGACGATCATTCAAACCCGACCATGCTTTAGGATGTGTGGGGATTCAGTTCAGGGCGAGGCGAAAATGGTGAATTTCGAGAACCGGCGCGCAGCGTACTTCAGTACGTGAGCACCGGAAGCGCAGAAAGTCGCCATTTGCAGGCCGTCATGGGCTGAATCCCCACACATCCTACGCGTTCAGCATCTGTAGCAACTCAATCCTGTGGCCTTGGGGGTCGAGGATATAGGCCATCCGCAAACCATGTTCGGGTACGTCGGTCGCACCGAGTTCTATCGTCGCACCGGCGGCGGTCGCAACCGCCAGGGTCGCGTGAAGATCATCCACCACGAACCCCGTTGTCGCCTCTCCGGTGGCGGGGCAATTCCGGTTGGGATAGCTGACCAGAATGAAGTTGGGGGCGGGCGGCTGAGCGCCAGCAGTCTTGAGGATCACCTCGTTCATCAACTCTTCGCCTTCGCCAAGATTGATATACCCCACCACCTCAAGGCCGAACAGCTGAGTGTAGAAGCGTTCGGCAGCGGCAAGATCCTTAACGATGATCTTGGTGAAACTGAAGGCTAATGCCGTCATTCCTCAACCCCTTTCATGTTACGCATTTATGTGAGACAATCTCCATATCAGCGCCTGAAAATGGCGTAAACCAATCCATCTAATACGCATATAGGAGAGTATGGTGACCGGACAGGAAGGTGGAGAATTGCGGTTGTCGGCCGTCTGGCGGACTTTCTGCGACCAGCTGGCACAAGCGGGCGACGTTCTGGACCGCCCCAGCGCGCCCGGCACCGCGATCGACCAGGCGGAGGGATTGCGTTATCTTTCCCGGCTCACGCGGTCGGCGCTCAACATGCTGGTCGATTCCAGCGATCCGGATTTTCCGCGCATTTTCCTGCTGACCGATGACGCGATCAAGATTGGGGCCGATAATCCGGACAATCTCTATCAGCAAATCGTCGTCCGGGGTGATCGCGACTATCGCATCACCGGCAAGCGGAACAGCGTGCCCTATTTTTCCATCGGATCGAAGGCAAACCGTTACGCGATCGACGGCACGATGGCCTCCACGGGCGAGATCGAACTTGCCGACATGCAGGTCGGGCCGGATGGCAGCTTCGAGATCATCGTCAGCAAGACGCAAAAGCCCGGCAACTGGCTGCCGATGGCGGACGACACAACGCTGCTGATCATCCGTCAGACCTTCAATGACAAGCGCGCGGAAGTCGCTGCCGATGTGCATATCGAACGGATCAGCGAGGGGCCTGCCGTGCCCGTCATTCTCGCGCCCGAAACGATCGAGGCGCAGTTGAACGGCGCTGCTGCATGGGTGCGCGGAACAGCGAACACCTTCGCGGACTGGTCGCAATGGTTCATGGAACAGCCCAACCGCATCTATGATGGCAAGGAACAGCCTTTTTACCAGCGCGCCGGGGGCGACCCGAAAATCTGGTATGGTCACATCTATTACGACCTTGCGCCTGATGAAGCGCTGGTCATCACAGCCAAGCCGCCCCGCTGCCGCTTCTGGAACTTCCAGATCGACAATTGGTGGATGGAATCCATGGACCATGTGAACCGCAAGGTGTGGGTCAACGGCGCGCAGGCCAAATATGAGGATGATGGCAGCGTCATCCTTGTCTGCGCGGACAAGGACCCGGGCTACGGCAACTGGATCGACCTGTCCGGCCATCGCCAGGGCACCGGCCTTTGGCGCTGGATTGAGGCTGACGAGCATCCGGTGCCGCAATGCAAGGTCGTAAAGCTCTGACCGCCTCGGCCGATCTCGCCGCGCGTATCGCCATCCTTGAAGACCGGGAGGCGATACGCGACCTGATCGCAAGCTATGGCCCGCTGGCAGACGCGGGCGATTGCGCCGGTGCCGCCGCTCTGTGGACCGAGGATGGCGTCTACGAAGTCGGCGGGTTCGGCAGCTACACGGGCCGTGCCGCGATCCAGGCTTTGCTCGAGGGTGAAAGCCACCAGAGCTTGATCCATGGCGGCGCCGCCCATGTCCTTAGCCCGCCGGTCATCGATCTGGACGGCGACAGGGCAACCGCCCGGACCTATTCCGTCGTCTTCCGCAAGGCGGACGACATATGGGAAGCCCATCGCGCCTCCGCCAATAGCTGGCACCTCGTGAGGGTCGGCACGGAATGGAAGGTGGCGCGGCGCATCAACCGCTTGCTTGACGGATCGGCTGAAGCGCGTGCGCTGATCGGCGGACGATAACGGCGGGGGTAACGTCCCGCCGTGGATGTTGAGAGCATCGTGCGCAAAAGTGGGAACCGGTTTTGCGCTTAAAACGATGCGATAACAAAAAACTAGAGCGCGCGATCTGCGTCCGATTAAACGCAGCGCGCTCTAGAGTTTGATCATGCTCAAGGGATCGTCACCCCGAACTTGATCCGGGGTCCCGCTTTATCTGACGCTGTCCAAGCAGCGGGACCCCGGGTCAAGCCCGGGGTGACGGAAAAGGGGCTTTAATACGATGCTTCCGGCTCTAGAGCATGATCCGATCAGATTGGATCGGATCATGCTCTATTTGTCTTTTGTTTCCCGCATTTTCCGAGCCAGCAGATGATGCCATCTGCTTCGAAAATGCTCTAGCCGAAGGGCGGCTCCAGCTTTTCTAGGGCCGCCCTTCGGCTTATGCGGTCAAGCGGTCTGACGGGCAGCCGCAAACTGCTTTTTCGCAAAGGCGCAGGCATCCGCCATCGCCTCCTGCGCGCCCGGCAGGAAACCGATCCATGACACGAACCCATGCACCATGCCGGGATAGCGCTTCACTTGAACTTCCACCCCGGCCTTTTCCAGCACCGGGGCATAGGCTTCCACTGCGTCGCGGATAGGGTCGCATTCGGCGCTGGCGATAAAGGCGGGCGCCAGGCCCTGGTGGCTCGTCGCCTTCATCGGACTGGCGCGAAAATCGTCGTAATCGCTTTCGTCCTTGATGTGCAGTTCCCAGAAATAATGCGCATCTTCCAGGCGCAGCACCGGGCCGTTCGCAAATTCAAGCGCGGACCCCTCTTCCGGGATAGGATGAATGCCGGGGCCATACCAGTTGATCTGCGCCGCGATACGGGGCGCGCCCGCGTCTCGTGCGAGGAGGGCGCAGGCGCTCGCCAGCACGCCGCCCGCGCTATCGCCAGCAACCGCGATCAGGGCGGGATCGCCCCCCAGTTCGGCCGCATTAGCCGCGACCCACTGCGTCGCAGCCCAGCAATCCTCGAACGCCGCCGGGAACTTATGCTCGGGCGCAAGGCGATAGTCGACGGACACCACGATGGTCTCCGCGCCCGCCGCCAGCCCGCGCGCGATCATGTCCTGCGTGTCGAGATCGCCCACCACGAACCCGCCGCCATGGAAATAGGCAGTGACTGGGAAAGGTCCCGCGCCCTCGGGCGTATAGATGCGCACCGGTATCTCACCGTTCGGCCCCGCAATGGTCCGATCGGCGATCGAGGCAAGGGATACAGCAGGGGGCGGAAGCTGGATCGAACTCGACCGCACCGCCTCCCGCAACGCAGCAACCGGAATAGTCCGGATCGGCGGCCATTCCGGCTGATTGGCGAACATGGCCTCAAGTTGTGGGTCGAGCGGCATCCCTATTCTCCTCGTTTCAATTGTGCATCTTCTTCTTTAATTCGAGAGCGCCGCCAGAGCGACGCACTGAATATTCCTCATCCTCTGGGTTCTCTTGGCATAGCTAATCCGCGTTCGGCGATGATGTTGCGCTGGATCTGGTCTGTACCGGCGTAGATGGTATCGGACCGAGACATGAGGTGCATGGTTGTGAGGGAGCCCATGCGTTCGTCGTTGATGCCTATTTCGCCCTCTTGTCCCATGACCGCCATGGCGAGGTCGCCTAGCGCCACGTGCCAACGGGACCAATAGAGTTTGTAGGTATAGGCGGCGCCTGTGAGTTCGGGGTTGGCTTCGCTGCCTGAGAGCATGCGCAGGGCGTTGTAGCGCATGATCTTGAGGCCCGCATGGGCGGTGGCGATCTTCTGACGGATGAGCGGGTCGCTCGCCTTGCCGTTGGCCTTGGCGATGGCGATGATGTCGTCCAGTTCGTTTTTGAACTGCATTTGCTGGGCCAGCGTGGATACCCCGCGTTCGAACCCGAGCAGGGCCATGGCGACCTTCCAGCCTTCGCCTTCTTCGCCAATGCGGTCGATCGCGAGGGCTTCCGCGCCATCGAAGAACACTTCTGCAAACTCGGCCTCGCCGGTCATCTGGCGGATCGGGCGGGGGGTGACCCCGGGCTGGTCCATCGGGACCATGAGGAACGAGAGGCCCTTGTTGCCCACGCTTCCCGGCTGCGTGCGGGCAACGACGAAGCACCAGTCGGCGATCGTGCCCATCGAGGTCCAGATCTTCTGCCCGTCGATGATGTACTTATCGCCTTCGAGGCGGGCTTTGGTCTTGACGTTGGCAAGGTCCGATCCCGCGCCGGGTTCAGAATAGCCCTGGCACCAGATCGCCTTGCCGGTGGCGATGTCGGGGAGGAACCGGGCCTTCTGCTCTTCGCTGCCCATCGCGATCAGCGTCGGCCCGAGCAGCTCGACCCCTAAGTGCCCGGCGCGCGGCGGGCCTTTTGCGCGGGCATATTCCTCGGCGAAGATGATCTGCTGGGCGATCGAGGCACCCCGCCCGCCCCATTGCTCAGGCCAGCCAATGACGCTCCAGCGCGCTTCACCCAGGGCCGCTTCCCAGGCGCGGCGTAGCTCGACATTGTCGACCTGGTTGGTCTGGCCACAAATGGCCTTGAAGGGACCTGCGAGCTGCTCGTTGAGCCAGCTCGCGGCCTCCTCGCGGAAGGCTTTCAGTTCAGGGGCGAAGGCGAGCTGCATGGATCAGGCGACCTCGAACAGACCGGCAGCGCCCATGCCGCCCGCGACGCACATGGAGACGACCACATATTTGACGCCGCGGCGCTTGCCTTCGATGAGGGCATGGCCAGCAAGGCGCGAGCCGGTCATGGCGAACGGGTGGCCGATGGCGATGCCGCCGCCATTGACGTTGAGCTTGTCCGGATCGATGCCCAAGGTGCGCTGGCAGTAGATCGCCTGGTTGGCAAAGGCTTCGTTGAGTTCCCACAGGCCGATGTCGTCGATCTTGAGGCCTGCGCGCTCGAGCAGCTTGGGGATGGCGAACACCGGGCCAATGCCCATTTCGTCCGCGCCGCAGCCTGCGACCTGGAACCCGCGATAGATGCCGAGGATGGGGAGGTTTTCCTTCTGCGCGGTGGCCAGGTCCATGACGACCTGGGCCGAGGCGCCGTCGGAGAGCTGGCTGGCATTGCCCGCGGTGACGTGCTTGCCTTCCTTGATGACCTGTCCGTTCTTGAACACGGGCTTCAGCTCCGCGAGCTTTTCGTAGGTGGTACCCGCGCGGATGCCCTCGTCACGGTCAAGCGTCAGCTCTTCCTTGCCGGTCTCATTGCCTTCCTTGTCGAACAGGGCCTTGGTGACCGTGATCGGGACGATCTCGTCATCGAACTTGCCTGCGGCCTGGGCGGCGGCGGCGCGCTGCTGCGACTGGGCGGCAAAGCGGTCCTGATCCTCGCGGGAGATGCCGTAACGCTCGGCGACGATCTCGGCGGTCTCGATCATCACCATATAGGCGTTGGGATCGCGCGCCTTGATGAACTCGGAGCGGTTGCGGAAGGCGGGATAATGCTTGTCGATGGTGAGCGAGACATTCTCGACGCCGCCCGAGACGGCGCAGTCAATCTCATTGGCGATGATGCCGCGTGCGGCGAACGCCAGCGCATTGAGGCCGGACGAGCATTTGCGGTCCATCGAGAAGCCGCTGGTGGTGTCGGGCAGGACCGAACCGTGGACGGTCAGACGCCCGACATTGTAGCTTTGCGTGTTCCACTGGTTGGCAACGCCCAGATACACGTCATCGACGCGCGCGGGGTCGATCCCGGCGCGGGCGATGGCGGCGTCCACGACGTGCGAGGACATGAACGGCGCTTCGGTGTCGTTGAACGCGCCGCGATAGGCTTTGCCAACGCCAGTGCGGGCGGTCGAGATGATGGCTGCTTCACGCATGGGTAAATGTCCTTGTCTATTTCTATGTTTCGCGCCCGCCGGGAGAAGGTGGGCGGCTTAGAAGCCGTGCATGTTGGTGGGGCCCCAGAAGGCGCGCATTTCAATCACTTCATTGGCGGCGTTGAAGCGGAAGGTGTCGATGACGTCGATGCGCTTGTGGCCGCCATCATAGTTGAGGTTCACCGAGAAGGGGAAGACGGCATAATCGCCTGCCACGCGCACCGGGCCTTCGAGCTTCAATTTCGCGCCGGTCTTCATCGATTGCGCGTAAAAGGCGCGAATGGCTTCGCGGCCCTTGTGGATGGGCGAGCCGATCGGGTCTTCAACGGTTGCATCCTGCGCATAGAGGGCGGCGACCTGGTCGGCGCTGCCCGCTTCGAACGCGGCGACATAGGCGTGGACGGCGGCTTCCATCTTGACGGGATCGGGCATGGTTTTGGCTCCAGCTGGGGTAGCGGCGAGAAGGCTCAATGTGAGGGCGAGGATGGCGCGGGCCAAGGCCGTTATTCCGGAAAATAGCGGTTGATGGTGTCGACCACGCAGGCGGGCTTGTCTTTTCCTTCGATCTCGACGGTGACGCGGATCACCGCCTGGATCGCGCCGCCCTTCACTTCCTCGACCGAGACGATTTCGCCGGTGCCGCGAATGCGCGAGCCAACGACCACCGGATTGAGGAAGCGGGTCCTGTCCATGCCGACATTGACCCCTGCGGAGAAGCGCCGGACCTCGACGATCTGGGGCATGAACAGGTTGACCAGACTGAGCGTCAGATAGCCATGCGCGATGGTCGCGCCGAACGGGCCGTCCTTGGCGCGGACCGGATCGACATGGATCCACTGATGATCGCCGGTGCAGTCGGCAAAGGCGTCGATGCGCGACTGGTCGATGGTGAGCCAGTCGGCGGTGTCGAGCTTGGTGCCTTCCTTGCCGAGCAGGTCGCGGGGATTCTCGAAGATGGTCGCCATCTTACGCCCGCTGGCTGGAGACCGCGACGATCTCGCCGGTCATGTAGGAGGAGAGGTCAGAGGCGAGGAACATCATCACATTGGCGATTTCCCAGACCTCGGCGGGGCGCTTGAACGCTTCCTTCTCGACCAGCTTGTCCAAAGCTTCCTGGGTGGTCACCTTGGCGAGGAAGGGGTGCATGGCAAGGGATGGCGAGACCGCATTGATGCGCACGCCATGTTCGGCCGCCTCGATCGCGGCGCAGCGGGTGAAGGCCATCACCCCTGCCTTTGCGGCGGCATAATGGGCCTGGCCCTTTTGCGCGCGCCAGCCCAGCACCGAGGCGTTGTTGACCATGACGCCCGACTTGTTGGCATACATTGACGGCAGGAAGGCGCGGGTCATGCGGAACAGCGAGGTCAAGGTGACGTCGAACACGCGCGCCCACTGCTCGTCGGTCATATCGACGATGTCGGCCTCGCCGCCCAGGCCCGCATTGTTGATGAGGACATCGACCTTGCCCAATGCGGAGAGCGACGCATCGCGCAAGCCCTGCACGGCTTCCTCGCTGGTGACATCGCAGACGAACAGGGCGGGACGCTCGACCTTCGCCTCGTCAGCGATGCGGTCGGCCGCTTCATTGAGGCGCCGTTCATGGAAGTCGCTGATGAGGAGCTTTGCCCCTTCTTCGGCGGCGCGCTTGGCGGCGGCAAAGCCGATGCCGGTGCCGGCCGCGGCGGTGACGACCACGGTCTTGCCCTTGAGCATGCCCAGCGGGGTGGGATAGGGGGGCACGGGAGAAGTCGGGGTCATGCGGCATCCTTCATGATGATCTGGGCGAGGGCTTCGCGATGCTGGTCGGGGGTTCCGAGCCAGCTGGCGCAAGCTCTGGCGCGCTTGAAATAGAGATGGGCGTGATGTTCCCAGGTGAAGCCGATGCCGCCATGAAGCTGGATGGCGTCGCCCGTGACCGAGCAATAGGCGTCGGAGACATAGGCGCGCGCGGCATGGGCCGCCTCGGCCAGTTCCTCGCCATTTTCATCGATCGCGGCGGCGGCATAATAGGCGGCCGAGCGGGAGGCTTCGACCAGCAACATCATGTCGGCGAGCATATGCTTGTACGCCTGGAAGGAGCCGATGAGGCGGCCGAACTGGACGCGCTGTTTGGCATAGTCGACCGTGGCGTCGAGGCTGTACTGCATGCCGCCGGTCTGTTCGGCGGTGAGCAGGCCAGCGCCGATGGTGAGGGTACGCTCGATCGCGGTCTTGGCGCTGCCGGGCGCGCCGAGGATCATGCTGTCGGTCACTTCGCAAGCGAAGGTCAGCGTCGCAAAGCGGCGGGTGCGGTCGAGCGCGGGCAGGGCTTCGATGACGAGGCCGGGGGTGTCGGCGTCGAGGACGATGAGGCTCTCGTCAGCGGTGGCCACCACGATCAGCTCTGCCACATGGCCGAAGGTCACGAACTGCGCGGTGCCCGTCAGCTTGCCGTTGGTGAGGGTCGGGCGGCTTGCGGTGCCAGCGAAACTCGCGCGCGTGCCCGACGCGAGGCGGGGGAGCAGCGCTGCCTTCTGTTTCTCGCTGCCTGCCGCCAGGATGGCTTGCACGGCGAGCACGGCGGTTTCGAAGAAGGGCACGGGCGCGAGGACCCGGCCGGTTTCTTCGAGGACCAGCGCCATTTCGACCGCGCCCAGGCCCAGGCCACCCAGGCTTTCCGGGATCATCAGCCCGGTAAAGCCCAGCTCGCCAAGGCTCGACCACAGGCTCTCGTCAAAGCCGCTCGTCCCTTCGACGGCGGCGCGGATGACATCCGGGTTGGCGGCGTCGGTCAGGAAGTCACGCGCCGCTTCCTGGATCGCGCGCTGGTCGTCGCTGAGCGCGAAGTCCATCAGGCGGCTCCGTAAACGGGCTTTGCAGGCTCGCGGGTTTGGAGGAGTTTGCGCACGATCGCGTCCATTTCGCTTGGCTCCAGGCGCGCGCCCTTGTCGAAGGCGGGGCTGTCGGTCCAGCCTTGCGAGAGGAAGACCTGCCCGCCCTTCAATTCAAACACCTGGCCGGTCACGCCCTTCGACTGTTCGGAGACCAGATAGGCGACCAGCGGCGCCATGTTTTCCGGCGCGAACAGGTCGAACTCGCCTTCTTTCGCCTCCATGTCGAACGCGCCGGTATTGGTCATGCGGGTGCGGGCATTGGGCGCGAGCGCATTGGCGGTGATGCCCAGGCGGCCAAGCTCGGCGGCCTGCACAAGGGTGAGCGTGGCGATGCCGCCCTTGGCGGTCGAGTAGGCCGACTGGCCGACCGAGCCCTGCAAGCCCGCGCCAGAGGTCGTGTTGATGATGCGCGCATCGACCGGGTTGCCGGCCTTGCTTTGCGCGCGCCAATATTCAGCGGCGTGGCGCGAGGTGCAGAAATGGCCGCGCAGATGGACGCGGATCACCGCATCCCATTCTTCCGGGCTACAGGTGAAGAACATGCGGTCGCGCACGAAGCCTGCGTTGTTGACTACGGCATGAAGCGCCCCAAAGCTGTCGAGCGCCTGTTCGACCATGCGCTTGCCTGAGTCCCATTCAGCGACATCGTCGGTGTTGGCGACGGCCTCGCCGCCCATGGCGCGGATCTCATCGACCACCTGCTCGGCCGCGCCCTTGGTCTCGCCCGCCTCGCCATGGGTGCCAACGCCAAGGTCGTTGACCACGACCTTGCAGCCTTGCGCCGCGAGACCCAGCGCATAGGCTTTGCCCAGCCCATTGCCCGCCCCGGTCACGATCGCAACACGTCCTTCGCAGATACCCACTTGCCTTACTCCTTCATTGCGCTGCGACGGGGATCAGCAGATGCTGGTTCAAGTCCCCAACGAGATCGAGCAGGGAATAATCCCGCCCGGAAAAATGCCATGCCCCGTCCATATAGGTGAAGCTGTCATGATAGCGGCCCGCGCAGATCGCCTGGAGCGGCAGGTCCTGCGTTGCCTGAAACACGGTATAATAGGATCGGCAGGTCGCGGTGCCTGCTTCCTCGTCCACCTCGACGATGGGATTGGTGATGACATGCTTGGTGCGCGGCGTGCCATCGTCATGGATGCGTATATGGGCTTGCCACAGCGCCAGCATCGGCGCTGCGCCTTCGACCATTTCGCCGCCGCCGGCCTTGATCCGGGCGCGCTCGAACAGGGCGGCGACGCCTTCGAGGTCGCCCGCGTCCATCAGTTCGGCATAAAGGTAGAGGAGGTTGGTGATGGCGGTGGCGCTGCTCATGATGTGCCTTTCCGCTGCGCCGCCCGCTGCTCGCGATGCTGCGCGGTGCTGCCCGAAAGGCGCACGGCGATGGCGTCGGAGGCAATGCGCTGCGCCTGCCGCTCGGCGCTGGCTTGGCTGAGCGGCTCTGCCTCGATGAGGTCAGTGAGCGCGGCGCGGGCGAGCTTCTGATACTCCCCCTCGCCATTGTTGCGCCAGGTGACCTGATGCGGCTCGAAGGTCTTGACCACCTTGGCCGGATTGCCGACGACCAGGCTGCGTGGCGGGGTCACCGTGTCGGACTTCACAAGGGCAAGGGCGGCGACGAGATTTTCGTCACCTATGACGGCGTTGTCGAGGATCACCGCGTTCATGCCGATCAGCGCATTCTCGCCAATCTCGCAGCCATGGATGATCGACCCATGGGCGATGGTCGCTCCCCGGCGGATGACCGTGTCGCGCAACTGGTTGGCATGCACCGACACATTGTCCTGGATCGAGCTGTCGCCCTCCACCACGATCCGCCCGAAATCGCCCCTCAGGCTCGCGCCGGGCGCGATGAAGCAGCCCGGCCCGACGATCACGTCGCCAATCAGCGACGCCAGCGGATGGACGTAGCTGGTCGGATCGACAACGGGAACAATCCCCTGATAGGCGTAGGCGGGCATCGGGGCTGGGTCCCTTAGAGCCGCTCGATGATGGTGACGTTGGCCTGGCCGCCGCCTTCGCACATGGTCTGGAGGCCATAGCGGCCGCCGGTGCGTTCAAGGGCGCCCAGCAGCGTGGTCATCAGCCGCGCGCCGGTAGCCCCGATCGGATGGCCGAGCGCGATCGCGCCGCCCTGCACATTGACCTTGTCGTGCGGGATAGCGAGTTCCTTCATCCAGGCCATGGTGACGCTGGCAAAGGCCTCGTTGCATTCGAACAGATCGATGTCGCTGATCGACATGCCCGCCTTCTTGAGCGCATATTGGGTGGCGGGGATCGGGCCGGTCAGCATCCACACCGGGTTGGCGGCGCGGACCGAGAGATGATGGATGCGCGCGCGGGGCTTGAGGCCATGGTCCTTGACCGCCTGCTCGCTGGCGATGAGGAGGGCGGCGGCCGCGTCGCAATTCTGGCTGGCGACCCCTGCGGTGACGATGCCGCCTTCATTGACGGGCTTCAAGGACGCGAGGCCCTCAAGCGAGGTGGTGGGGCGGATGGTTTCGTCGCGGGTGAGGCCCTCGAGCGGTGCGACTTCATGATCGAACCAGCCATTGTCCCAGGCGGCCTGCGCGCGCTGATGGCTGGCGAGGGCGAAGGCTTCCATCGCTTCGCGGCTGATGCCCCATTTGTCGGCGATCATCTCGGCCGACTTGATCTGGTTGACCTCTTCCATGCCATAGCGCTCGACCCAGCCCTTCGACCCGTGGAAGGGGCTGTCGAAGCCATATTGGGCGCCCGCGATCATCGCGGCCATGATCGGGATCTGGTTCATCGCCTGGCTGCCGCCCGCGACCACCAGATCCTGGGTGCCGCTCATCACGCCTTGCGCGGCGAAGTGGACGGCCTGCTGCGAAGAGCCGCACTGGCGGTCGACGGTGACGCCGGGGATTTCCTCCGGCAGGCCTGCGACCAGCCATGCGGTGCGGCCGATATCGCCTGCTTGGCCGCCGATCGTCTCGGTGCAGCCCCACACCACGTCATCGACGCCTGACGGGTCGATGCCGGTGCGCTTGACCAGTTCGCGGATCGGGTGCGCGCCAAGGTCGGCGGGATGGACGGCGGCGAGGCTGCCCTTCTTGCGGCCGATGGGGGTGCGGACGGCGTCGACGATATAGGCTTCAGGCATTTTCAAGCTTCCTGCTTTTGTCCAGCGTCTCTGGCAAAGGTCTGGTCCGGCCCCATGGGCTGGGTGAAGATGCGCGTGGCGATGCGCGCGCGGTGATGGGCGGGGGTGCCCCATGTTTGCGTCAGGGCAAGGGCGCGCTTCAAGAAGAGGTGGACGTCCACCTCCCAGCTGTAACCCATCGCGCCATGCACCTGGATCGAGGCGCGGGCGGCCTTGTCGGCGGCCTCAAGGGCCACCAGCTTGGCATGGCTGACACGGGCGCGGGCTTGCGTGTCGCGCGCGCCGATTTCGGCGGCCGCCGCTGCCACTACGGGCTTGGCGAACTCGATCGCCACCTGGGCGGAAGCCAGATGATGCTTGACCGCCTGATAGCTGCCGATGGGCTTTCCGAACTGCTGGCGTTCCTTGGCATAATCGACGGCGAGGTCGACCGAGCGTTGGGCGAGGCCGAGGCCAAAGGCGGCGTTGAAGAGCGCGGCGCGGTCGAAGGCGAGGTCCCAGTCGGCCTTGCCGAGGGCCGTCGCCTTGTCCTTGCTCCACTCGACCGAGAAGAGGCGGCGGAAGGGATCGATGCTCGGCTGCGCGGTGAGCGTCACCTGGTCGGGCGTGGCGAGATACGCCTCGCCATCGGCATGCAGCAGGATCGCCGCGGCGCTGTCGGCGTTCGCCACATAGGGGTTGGCCGGATGCGCGATCGCGATGGTGGCCATCGGGTCGCTCAGCAGCGCATGATCGGGCGCGAGCGCGGCGAGCATCGGCGCGGCGACGCCTGCGCTCTCGACCAGCGGCTCGGGCAGGGCGACATAACCCGCCTCTTGTGCGATCAGGGCAAAGTCGGTCTCGGCCAGATCGATGCCGCCCGCACTTTCGGGGAGCAGGATGAGGGTGAGGCCGGTCTCGACGATCGAGGCCCAGCGGGCGGGATCGATCGCCTCGCCCGCTTCCATCATCTTGCGCCAATGATCGGGCGTGCAGCTGTCGGCGAACAGGGTGCGCGCCGTTTCCGCAAACATCAGCTGTTCGTCGCTGAGGGTGAAATCCATCTCTTTATTCCCCCTTAGCGTGGCAGGCCGAGCATGCGCTCGGCGATGATGTTGCGCTGGATCTCGTTCGACCCGGCATAGATCGGGCCTGCGAGCGCGAAGATATAGTCGTCGATCCAGTCGACGGGGTTCGCGTCCGGCGCTTCGTGCGTCAATTCCGCCTGCGGCCCCAGGATGTTGAGCGCGGTTTGCGTCAGGTGAATGTCGAGTTCGGACCAGAAGATCTTGTTGGTCGAGGCTTCCGGCCCGATCTTCGCGCCTGCCATCAGCCGCGAGGCGGTCTGGTAGATGTTGAGCGCATAGGCGTCGGCATTCATGTGCGCGCGTACGACATCGGCTTCGAGCGCGGGGTCGGCCGTTTCCTTGTTCGCGGTCCACAGTTCTGCGAGCTTCTTGGCCGCCACCTGGTAGCGGGCGGGCGAGCGCAGCATGAGGCCGCGCTCGAAACCGGCGGTCGCCATGCAGATATGCCAGCCTTGGCCCTCGTCGCCGAGGCGATTGAAGGCGGGGACGCGGACATTTTCCAGGAAAATCTCGGCAAAGCCGACATGGCCGTTGATCTTCTTGATGGCGTTCACTGTCACGCCGGGTGCATCGAGCGGGAAGAAGATGAGGCTCATCCCCTTATGCCGCTCGCTGCCCGGCTCGCGGAACAGGCCGAACGCCCAGTCGGCGAACACCGCGCGGCTCGACCAGATCTTGTGGCCATTGAGGATATAGTCGTCGCCCTCGCGGACGGCGGTGGCGCGCACGCCAGCAAGGTCCGAGCCTGCCATCGGTTCGGACCAGGCCTGCGCCCAGATTTCCTCGCCCGACGCCATTTTGGGGAGGAAGCGCTGCTTCTGCTCATGGGTGCCGAATTCGATGAGCGTGGGCCCAAGCAGGAAAATGCCATTCTGGTTGACGCGGCCGGGCGCGCCTGCGCGATAATATTCTTCCTCGAAAATCAGCCACTGGATGAGGTCGAGGCCGCGCCCGCCATATTCGCGTGGCCAGGTCACCATGCCCCAGTCGCCGGACTTCAAGGTCTTTTCCCATTCCCGGTGCGCCTCGAAACCCTCGCGCGTGGCGTCGAAATGTTCCAGCGGCTCGCCGGGCACATGGGCGTCGAGCCAGGCGCGGACTTCGGCGCGGAACGCCTGCTGCTCAGGGGTATAAGTCAGGTCCATCAGAATTTCGCCGCGCCCTTGTTGTCGACGAAGGCGTCGCGCGCCTTCTGGCTGTCTTCATGCATGTACATTTCGAGCGTGAAGCCCTGCTCGATCCGGTAATGGGCCGAGGGGTCGGTGGGCTCGATGAGATTGAGCGCCTGCTTGGCGATGACCAGGGCCGCGCGGCTCTTGGACGCGATGATTTCGCAGAAAGCGTAGGCCTCGTCCTTGAGCTTCTCCAAGGGCACGACCTTGTGTACCGAGCCGTGGCGATAGGCATCCTCAACCGGGATGCGCCCGCCGGTGAAGAAATTGGCGCGCACCATCTGGACCGGCAGCATGCGGCTCATGAAGGCGGCTCCCCCCATCGCGCCGCGATCGATCTCGGGCAGCGAGAAATAGGCCCCTTCCGCCGCGATCAGCGCGTCGCAGGCGCCCGCGATATTGACGCCGCCGCCGATGACGAAGCCATGCAGCGCGCCGACCACGGGGATCGCGCATTCGCGGATCGCCTTGAAGGTCAGGTAATTATCCTTGTTCAATTTGGCGATGCGCTCGGGATGGGCCTGCATCTCCTTGATGTCGACGCCGCCGCAGAAACCGCGGCCTTCGGCGCGGATCAGGATGCACTTCACATCTTCGTTCGCCGCCGCTTTGTAAACCATGGCCGGGATCGATTCCCAACCCTTGGTGTCGAAGGCGTTGACCGGCGGATGGTCGAACAGGATTTCGGCGATGGCGCCCTTGACGGTCAGCGTAATCGGCATTGTCTTCCCTCTTCTTCAGGCGGCGCTGGCGGTCTCGCGGCCCATCGCGGCGAGCGCGGCCAGGCGCTCATGCGCCTCGGCGACGATGCGATCGACCAGTTCCTGGCAGCTGGGTATTTCAACGATGCGTCCGCCGACCACGCCGGTCGCCATCACGCCATGTTCGATGTCGCCCTCGACCACCGCCTTCTGGATCAGCATCGGCATGGTCGCGGCCATCATCGCCTGCTTGAGCGGCACCTGGCCATGGCCGGTCATGCCCTTGGCCGACTTGATCATGTCGAGCCAGCTGGCCCCGCTCAGCTTCTTCATCGCCGCGCTCGCTTCGAGCGCGCGCAGCCACATGGCGAGCTTTCCGGATTTCTCGATCTTGTCCATCAGGCGGGTGCGCACCATCCGCTGCGGGATGCCGTCGAGCTTGGTCGTGACGACGATGCGGTCGGTCGAGGCCTTGAGATATTCCGCCTTGGCGCTGTCGGGGACCGGGCTTTCCTTGGTGAGGAGGAAACGCGTGCCCATGGCGATGCCGACCGCGCCATAGGCGAGCGCCGCCGCCAGCCCGCGCCCGTCGGCAAAGCCGCCGCTGGCGATTACCGGCACCTTGACCGCGTCCAGCACCTGGGGGAGCAGCACGGTGGTCGGCACGGAGCCTGTATGCCCACCGCCTTCGCCGCCCTGGACATTGACCATGTCAACGCCGAGCTCGACCATCTTCTGCGCATGCTTGACCGCGCCGACGGTGGGGACGCAGAGGATGCCTGCATCCTTGAAGCGGCCGATCATTTTGGCATTGGGACCGCGGCCGAAGGAGACGGCGCGCACCTGATCCTTGTTGGCGAGGATCAGCTCGACGATTGCGTCAGCGCCGGGCTGAAAGCTGTGGAAGTTGACGCCGAAGGGCTTGTCCGTGCCATTGCGCACGGCCAGAATCTTCGCGCGTGCTTCGTCGGGCGTCATCACCGCTGCGCCCAGAAAACCGAACGCGCCTGCATTGCTCGACCCGATCACCAGCGAAGGCTCGGCGACCCAGCCCATCGCGGTCTGGATGATCGGCCAGCGGCAGCCAAGCCGTTCGGTCAATATGGTGTGCAGCGGATCGCCCATCATTCGCTCGCCTGTTTCTTATTGGCTTCCGCCATCTTCTTGGCGTTCAGCCCCGCGATCGAGCTGCCCTGGACGAGGTCATTCTGGGCATGGGCGAAATGGTGCATATGATATTGCGCGTCCATTGCGTTGCGCTTGCCCATCAGCTCCTCGACATGGTTGATCGCCTGCTTGGTAAGCCAGTTGCCAAGGCGGGGTTGGGCCACCAGCTTGGCCGCCATCGCGGCAACCGTTTCGCGCAGCGCCTCGCGGGGCACGATCTTGTTGACCATGCCGAAGCTTTCGGCCCGCTGCGCGCTCATCCGCTCGCCCAGTAGCAGGAATTCCTTGGCGATGCGCGGGGGGAGTTCATAGGCATGGGCGAAATATTCGACGCCCGGGATGCCCATGCGGTTGACCGGGTCCTGGAAGAAGGCGTCGTCGGTCGCGACGATGAGGTCGCACACCCAGGCGAGCATGAGGCCGCCCGCGACGCAGGCCCCCTGCACCATGGCGATGGTGGGCTTGGGCGCATCGCGCCAGCGCCGGCACATGCCGACATATTGCTCCTTCTCGCGGGTGTAGAGCAGTTCGGCCGCGGGCTTGTTGACATGGCCGGGCACCAGCAGCCGGTTCTCGAAATGCTGGTGCACGTCGCGGCCCGGCGTGCCGATGTCATGGCCAGCGGAGAAATGCTTGCCGTTGCCGCCCAGCACGATCGCGCGCACATCGTCATCGTTCACGGCGCGTACGAACGCGTCATCAAGGGCATAGGTCATCTGGCCGTTCTGGGCGTTGTTGAAGCCCGGACGGTTCATCATGATCCACGCGACATGGTCGATCACCTCATAGGTGACCGGCTCATCCGTTTCGTAAACAATGTCGACCTGCTGCGGTTCGACCAGGCGGTCGGTCTCGTTCATCGTCAGGCTGCCCTTCTGTCTCCGGCCGGATTGTCCTTGAACACGGTCGCGCGGACATTATTGGGGTCGATCCTGGCGATCAGCTCCAGCTGCTCGGCCGTTGGCGCGGGCGTGGTGGGGATTTCGCCATCGATTTTTGCCAGCGGGAAGCCGGTATTGTCCTGCACTTCCTCGAACGTCACACCCGGATGCAGCGAGATCACGCGGATCTGGTGATCCGGCCCGCCGAAATCCATCACGCAAAGGTTGGTGATGATGCGGCGCAAGTCCAGGCCCTGGGGCGCAGCGCCATTGCGGTAGCGCGCCGGGTTGTAGCCCGCCATGCACACGAAATCGACCTCGCCTTCCACGAACGCACGCTTGTTGTGGTTGGCAAAGAAGAAGCTGTTGGGATGGCTGATCGAGTTGCCGGGGAAGCCGCGCGCGCCGAGCATCGCTGCCTTGGGCTTCTTATGGTCGCCGATCACCGAGATGTTCGCCTGACCATAACGGTCGATCTGCACCGGGCCAACCAGCGCATGGCGGCGGCCGCTCCAGAGCGCCGAGAAGACGCGGTCATAATTGGCGATGCCTTCAAATTCCGGCTCGGCGGTGCGCTTGCCCGGGCCGACCGGCTCGCTGGTGTACCAGGCCTCGCCATCGGTGGTCTGGATCGCGGGCGCGAAGCTCAGTTTGGCAAGGCCAGCGCCGATGCGGGGGAGGGGGCCGATGCCGGTCGCCATCACTTCGCCATCCTCGCGCCAGACTTCGGCGCAGGCGGCGATGACGAGTTCAGCGAGCGAATAGCTGTTCTGGGTCATGGGTCTCTCGCTTAGTAAATGGGGACGGGGAGCTGCTTGACGGCGTCCGCGCCGCCGATCGCTGCCTGATAATCGGCTTCCGACACGTCGATATATTTCGCCTTATACTCGGCCCAGGCTTCGGGCGAGGCGGCGCTTTCGACATAGGTCTTGATGTGCTTGAGATCGAGCTGATAGTCGGGGTCAGCGCTCGAGGGATGCGCGCCCAAGGGTGCCTCGGCAACGCCGGTGATCATCGCGCGCTCGACGAGGTTGTAGCGGCTGTTCTTCTTCATATCGAGCTCAGCCGTCGGCACGATCTTCTCGACCGTCGCGTAGCTTTTCTTGGCTGCGCGCACGAGCAGTTCATCGAAGATCGGATCGACCGAGAGGGTGAGGATATTGCCGCGCTCGTCGGAACGATGGGCATGGATCAGGGCGATGTCGGGCACCAGCGCTGGCATGGCGACGAATTCCTCGCCATCGGCATAGGGGCTCTTCACGAATTTGAAGTCGAAGCCGTCCTGCGTGATGATGTCGGTGCCGATGCCCACGCGCGTCGGCAGGAAGGGCAGCTTCATCGCGCCTGCGCGCAGACCCCAATGATACATGCCCTCGTCAAGCTCGAGCACCTCGAAGGCGCCCGCCTGACGGGCGTTGCGGAAATGGGGTTCGAGCGGATAATGGTCGAGGCTGGCAAAGGCGAAGACCAGCTTCCTGATCTTGCCGGTGGCGGCGAGCAGGCCGATGTCCATGCCGCCATAGCCCGCCATGACGGTCAGGTCTTTCAGGTTCGAGCGGGCGATGGCGCGGATCAGCGCCATGGGCTTGCGGCGCGTGGCCCACCCGCCGATGCCGATGGTCATCCCGTCGGAAATCTGGTCGACGATGTCGTCGACGCTCATGCGCTTGTCGAGCATAATGTCAGTCATCCTTTTGCGTCAGTCCTGCTCGTGAGCCCATTTATGGCCCCAGTCGCTTACAGAAAGGCTGGTGGTGGGGACCCAGGTCGCCGGGTCGATTACAAGGCCGTTCCAGCCATATTCGATGTCGAAGCCGCCGGGCGTCTGCATGTAGAAGCTGGTCATCTTGTCATTCACATGACGGCCCAGCGTTGCCGAGAGCGGCACCTTGCCCTTGCTCTTCAAAACCCGGTCATAGGCGCGGCCGACATCCTCGAGGGAGCCGACCTCGAGCATCATGTGGACAGCGCCATTGGGGCTTTCGGGCAGCTGGCCAAGCGCCAGGCTGTGGTGGCGCGGGTTGCAGTGCAGGAAGGCAAAGCCCACGCCCGGATCATCCTCGCCCCCGCCCATCAGGTAGAAGCGGCCAAGGTCGGTGTCGCCAAAGCCCATGACCTCTTTGTAGAAGGCGTGGGTCTCGTCGAAATTGGGCGCGGTCAGCACGACATGGCCCATCCCCATGTCGCCGTCCGCGCCATGGGGGCTGCCGGTCACGAAGCGGCTGACGCCCGCGGGCGAGACGAAGGGGGCGTAGTCGACGAAGCGGCCGTAGAAGAGCTCCATCGGGTTACCCGCCGGGTCGGACGAGCGGGCCAGTTCATAGACCTGACGGCCACGCGCTTCCATGACCCCCGCCCGTTCCACCGGACGGCCCGCCGCCTCGAGGCGGGCCAGCACCGATTCGAAAGCGTCACGATTCGCGCATTCCCAGCCTGGCGCCACGAAGCGGTCGGCCGCGCCTTTCTGCACCCGCAGGCGCCAGGGGCGGTCGTCCATGCGGAACAGCGCGACGTCCTCGTCCGGCGAAGGGGCCGCCATCAGTCCTGCGATATTGCAGGCAAAATCCTGCCAGGCGCCCAGGTCCCGCGCCTCGATCACCACATAGCCTAGCGATATCACTGCCATTTCAAGCGCCTCGCCTTCTTTCCTGTCTGCCAGCCATGCTCTGCCGCAGAGCGTTGCAAAATGACCTTCCCCATACGCATATGGCAAGCGCTGCCGCCTGTTTCGCGCTTGGCAAGGAGGGGCAGTTAAGCGCGCTCACGAGCTTATGGCAATTCGTTCCCAATCCGCCTATAAGCAACGGCCCAAATGCGCAAGCCCTGTTTGCCTTGACAGTTTGCGTAATAGCAGTTTACATAAACTACGCATATAGCAAATCTGAAGTAGAGTCGCCTACAATGGAGAAGATCATGACCGGGGCAGTAGCAAGCCGACCCATTGACGAGGCGAATGCCGGGATACCTTCACCCGAAAGTCTGATCGCCAAAGCCAAGGCGATGATCCCGGTGCTGCGCCAGCGCGCGCGCGCCTGCACCATCGCCCATGACGTGCCCCCCGAGACCGTCGCCGAGATGAAGGCGGCCGGCTTCTTCCGCGTGCTCCAGCCCAAGCGCTACGGCGGCTATGAGATGCACCCCAATGTCTTCTTCGAGATCCAGAAGGCGCTGGCCGAAGGCTGCATGTCGACAGGCTGGATCTACGGCGTGCTGGGCTGCCACCCCTATGAACTCGCCCTCTTCCATGACGAGGCGCAGAAGGAAGTGTGGGGCGATGATCCCGACATGCTCGTCTCCTCCACCTATCAGCCGGTCGGCAAGGTGGAGAAGGTCGAAGGCGGCTTCTACCTGTCGGGCCGCTGGGGCTTCTCCTCAGGCTCCTCCCATTGCGGTTGGGTGCTGCTTGGCGCGATCAATTTCGACACCGATGGCGGCCCGCCCGACATGCGCACATTCCTGCTGCCGCGCTCCGACTATCAGGTGATCGAAGGCACCTGGGACACGTTCGGCCTTCAGGGCACCGGCAGCTTCGACATCGTCGTCGAGCGCGTGTTCGTGCCCGAACACCGCACCCACAAGGCCAGCGACGGCTTTGCCGGGACCAATCCGGGCCAGGAAACCAACACCGCCCCGCTCTACCGCATCCCCTGGGCGCAGCTCTTCATCCGCTCGGTCTCCAGCGCCGCCTTTGGCGGCATCCGCGCCGCCACTGGCGCGGCGATGGAAATCATGGGCAACCGCGTCTCGACCAACACCGGCAAGGCGTCCAAGGCCGACCCCAATCTCCACGCCGCCATCGCCCGCGCGATCGCCGAGACCAATGAGATGGAACTCACCCACCGCACGACCTTCAATGAGCTGATGGACTATGCGGGCCGCAATGAGCCCGTGCCGATGGAAAAGCGCGCGCTCTTTGCCTACCAGTCCGCCAGCGTCGTGCGCCGCATGGCCGAACTGGCCGACGGCATGGTCAAGCTGCTGGGCGGCCGGGCGGTCTATATGTCGAGCCCGATCCTCCAGCCCTGGCTCGACCTCCACGCCGCGCGCGCCCATGTCGCCAATGACCCGGCCAACCGCACCAGCGATGTCATCGGCACGATCAATGGCGAACCGCCCGCCTTCACCTTCATCTGAAGCGAGCATCTGACCATCTGACATCTGGACAGCATCGGGCCAGGACAAAAGAGGATATCCATGGGCAGTGAATTGATCCGCAAGACCTATAGCGTTGCGGGCGGATATGAGATTTCGATCGCGGAAATCGCAGGGGCGCAGGCAAACGCCCCCACCGTCATCTTCATCCATGGCAGCGGTCCCGGCGCATCGGGCGCGTCCAACTTCCGCAACAATGCGCAAGATTTTGCCGATGCCGGTTACCGCGTCATCCTGCCCGACCTCATCGGCTATGGCGCCTCCTCCAAGCCCGAGACCGACTATCCCCTCGAGCTGTTTACCCAGACCCTGCTCGATGCCCTCGCGCAGCATGGGATCACCGGCGGCCACCTCATCGGCAATTCGCTGGGCGGCGGCATCGCCCTCCAGATCGCGCTCGACCACCCTGAATTCACCATCGGCAAGCTCGTCCTGATGGCGCCGGGCTGCGTGGCGGAACAGATGAGCTATTTCACCATGCCCGGCATCGCCAAGATGCGCTCGGGCTTTGGTAGCCCTGAATTCAACATCGAGGAACAGCGCCGCCTGATCGGCAACCTCATGCACCCATCCTCGGCGCACCAGGTCACCGACGCGCTGGTCGAGGAACGTTTTGCCGTCGCGCGCACCCAGCCCAAGGATGTGCTCGCGCGGGTCAAGACCCCCGACCTTGGGCCGCGCCTGGGCGAGGTCAAGCAGCCCATCTTCGTCCTCTGGGGCCTCAATGACGAATTCTGTCCCGAAAGCCACGCCCGTCTCTTCCTCGACGCCTGCCCCGACGTGCGCTGCCTCACCTTCTCGCAGACCGGCCATTGGGTGCAGGTCGAGCGGGCGGCAGAGTTCAACCGCTACTCGCTGGACTTCCTGAAGAATGGCTGACGCTGCTCCTGCGCAATCCGTGCCTGTTCCAGAGCCCGTCGATGTCACCGCTGGCCTTAAGGGCGCGATGCGCCGCCTGCCCTCGGGCGTGGCGATCGTCACCGCGCTGGGCGAGGGCAAGACGCCGGTCGGCATGGCCGCGACCTCGATCACCTCACTCACCATGGATCCGCCCGCCGTCCTCGTCTGCGTCAACCAGACAGCGGGCATCCACGCCCATCTCTCGCCCGGCTGTCCGGTCAGCATCAACCTCCTCTCGCGCCACCAGCGCGAAGTGTCGGCAGCATTCGGCGGCGCGGTGGCGCGCGAGGCGCGCTTTGGCGTTGGCAGCTGGACCCCCGATGCCCATGGCCTTCCCATCCTCGATGAAGCGCAGGCCAACCTCTCCTGCACGATCGAGAGCATGACCCCCTTTGGCACCCACAGCATCGTCATCGCCCGGGTCAAGGCGGTGCGCCTGTCCGACGCGGTCGATCCCCTCATCTTCCAGGACGGAGCCTATCTGTGAGCGATAGCCTGAACGAAACATTGGCGGACGAGCTCTACCAGGCGCTGCGCGAGGGGCGCACCGTGCCGCCGCTGATGGCGCGTTACCCGCAGCTTGGCATCGATGACGCCTATGCGATCTCGCTTGGCGCGCTCGAACGCCGCAAGGGTGATGGCGAGCGCGTCATCGGCAAGAAGATCGGCGTCACCTCCAAGGCCGTGCAGGACATGCTGGGCGTGCACCAGCCCGATTTCGGTTTCCTGACCGACCGCATGTATATCGAGGGCGATATCGATGTCGCGGCAAACGGCCTCATCGCGCCGCGCGCCGAGGCGGAGATCGGCTTCATCCTGAAAGACAGCCTCAAGGGGCCGGGCGTCACGGCGGAAGATGTGATCGCTGCGACGGAGAGCATCGTTCCCTGTTTCGAGATCGTCGATAGCCGCATCCAGGACTGGAAGATCGGCATCGTCGACACTGTCGCTGACAATGCCTCCTGCGGCGTCTATGTGCTGGGCGAGGCGCGCGCAAACCCACGCGACCATGACCTCCCCAATCTCCATGTCACCGTCACCAAGAATGGACAGCCCCTGTCGGAAGGCTATGGCCATGCGGTGCAGGGATCGCCAGCGCAGGCGGTCGCCTGGCTCGCCAACACGCTCGGCGCCTATGGGGTAACGCTCGACGCCGGGGATGTGATATTGTCGGGCAGTCTGGTGCCGCTCGAACCGGCGCGGCCAGGCGATATATTCGAGATGCAGCTCCACGGGGTTGGCAGCTGTACCGCGCGCTTTATCTGAATATGAAAAGTGGCGCATCGCTTGCGGGCGATGCCGTGAGGAGTAAGTAATGACGGGCAAGGTCAAGGCGGCGATCATCGGGTCGGGCAATATCGGCACCGACCTCATGATCAAGATGATCAAATATCCGCAGAATATGGAACTGGTGGCCGTGGTCGGCATCGACGAGGCGTCCGAGGGCCTCGCCATGGCGCGCGAGCGCGGCGTCGCCACCACCCATGAGGGGCTGGAAGGCCTCATGAAGATGGACGTCTACCCTGAGATCGGCATCGTGTTCGACGCGACCAGTGCCTATGCCCACAAGGTCCATGACGAAGCGCTGCGCAAGGACGGCAAGCAGGTGGTCGACCTCACCCCCGCCGCGATCGGCCCCTATACCATCCCGACGGTCAACGGCGAAGCCAATCTCGATGCTGGCAACGTCAACATGGTGACCTGCGGCGGGCAGGCGACGATCCCGATGGTTGCCGCCGTCTCCCAGGTCGCGACCGTCCATTATGCCGAGATCGTCGCGTCGGTCTCCTCGCGCTCGGCGGGTCCGGGCACCCGCGCCAATATCGACGAGTTCACCCGCACCACCGCAGGCGCCATCGAAAAGGTCGGCGGCGCGGCGCAGGGCAAGGCGATCATCATCCTCAATCCCGCCGAACCGCCGATGATCATGCGCGACACGGTGTTCACTTTGTCGGAAGGCGCGGATGAAGAGACGATCCGCGCCTCGGTCGAGGCGATGGTCAAGAAGGTGCAGGCCTATGTGCCGGGCTATCGCCTCAAGCAGGAAGTGCAGTTCGAGCGCTTTGGCGACAACAACAAGCTCACCATCCCCGGTCGCGGCGAGTTCACCGGGGTCAAGACCATGATCCTGCTCGAGGTCGAAGGCGCGGGCGATTATCTGCCGAGCTATTCGGGCAATCTCGACATCATGACCGCCGCCGCCAAGGCGACCGGCGAGCTGCTCGCGCAGCGCATCGCCCAGGGCAAGACGGTCGCCGCTTGAAGCGCGCGCCTACGGAGTATCAAGACATGACCAGCACATTCAACGTCGAGGCGGGCGACAAGCTCTATATCCAGGACGTGACGCTACGCGATGGCATGCACGCCATCCGCCACATGTACGGCATCGACCATGTGAAATCGATCGCCAAGGCGCTGGATGACGCAGGGGTCGACGCGATCGAGGTTGCCCATGGCGACGGCCTCAATGGCGCGAGCTTCAACTATGGTTTCGGCGCGCATACCGATTGGGAATGGCTCGAGGCGGTCGCCTCGGTGCTGACCAAATCCGTGCTCACCACGCTGATCCTGCCGGGCGTCGGCACGGTCGAGGAACTGCGCCGCGCCTATGACATCGGCGTGCGCTCGGTGCGGGTCGCGACCCATTGCACCGAGGCCGACGTCTCGAAACAGCATATCGGCATCGCCCGCGATCTTGGCATGGACGTCTCGGGGTTCCTGATGATGAGCCACATGATCGAGCCGGAGAAGCTGGCGAGCCAGGCGGCCCTCATGGAAAGCTATGGCGCGCAGTGCGTCTATGTGACCGACAGCGGCGGCGCGCTCGACATGGACGGGGTCAAGGCCCGGTTCGAAGCCTATGACCGGGTCTTGAAGCCCGAAACCCAGCGCGGCATCCACGCCCACCATAATCTCTCGCTCGGCGTCGCCAACTCTATCGTCGCGGCGCAGTGCGGCGCGGTGCGGATCGACGCCTCGCTGACCGGTATGGGTGCGGGCGCGGGCAACGCGCCGCTCGAGGTGTTCATCGCCGCTGCCGAGCGCAAGGGCTGGAACCATGGCTGCAACGTCATGGCGCTGATGGACGCGGCCGAGGATCTGGTTCGCCCCTTGCAGGACCGGCCGGTTCGGGTCGACCGCGAGACCCTCGCGCTGGGCTATGCCGGGGTTTATTCCTCCTTCCTGCGTCATGCGGAAAAGGCCGCCGAAACCTACGGCCTCGACACCCGCACCATCCTCGTGGAACTGGGCCGTCGCAAGATGGTCGGCGGGCAGGAAGACATGATCGTCGACGTCGCCCTCGACATGGTCAAGGAACGCGAAGCCGCCGCCTGACACGCCGCCGGGCGCGGCCCCCGCGCCCGGTTCACACATAACAGGAGGAGAGGATATGGCCGACAAGCGCCTGTCGCTCGACCATATCACCGTCACCGACACCACGCCCTGGCAGCTTGCCGAAATCGCCGCAGAGGTGGGGTGCGAAGGCATCTGCCCGTTCCTCCATTCCATGGAGGTGCTGCCCGCCATGCCCGCCTATGACCTGGTGCGCGACCCCCAGGCGCTGCGCCAGACCCGCGCCGCGCTCGCCGCCACCGGGGTCACGGTCGACCTTGTCTACCCCTTCACCATGGCGGGGCGCACCAATCCCGCTGACTTCATCCCCGCGCTCGAGGCCGGCGCCGCGCTCGGCGCGCCCCTCGCCAATGTGCTCTGCTACGACCGCGATCCCATCCGCCGCACCGAGAAGCTCGTCGAACTGGCCGAGCTCGCCGCCCCGTTCGACATCGCCCTCGCAATCGAATTTTATCCCCCCTCCCAGGTCCAAACCTTAAGCGCCGCCCTTGAGGAAATAGCCCGCTCCGGCCGATCCGACATCAAGGTCACAGCCGACCTCCTCCACATCATGCGTGGACCCGAACCAGACACCAGCTTCGCCCTCCTCAACCACCCCGCCATCGCCATCGCCCAGATAGCCGACGGCCCAACAACCATCGATCCCGACCAGATCGAACGCGAAGCCGGTATCCAGCGCCAACTCCCCGGACAAGGCGCGTTCAACATCCCCAAGTTCGTCAACGCCCTCAATCCCAACACACCAATCAGCGTCGAAATACCCCAGCAAAACGCCATCGATCAAGGCAGCAACCCGCAAATGCGGGCGCAAATGGCGGTGGATTGCGTGAAGGAAGTGGTGAAAAGAACGCACTGAAAAACAAGAAATAGGAAAATAGGAAAAATAGGAGAGTATGATGCGTGACTTGATCGACCCCACCCTGTTGCCGGGGTTGGAGTTCATGCCGGCGTTGGACATCACGGCCGAGAGTCTGCCCGTGATACGCGAGGGTATGGAGCAGATGACCGCGCTGGCGCCCGAGCCGCAGGATAGTGGTGTCGAATGGCGGGAGGAGCGGATCACCGCGCCCGATGGGCATGAGCTGCTGGTCAGGATCTATCGTCTGGCCGATGCGCAAGGGACTCTGCCCGCGATCCTGCATATCCATGGCGGCGGCTATGTGCTGGGGTCGGTGCGTACCAATCACCTTTCCAACATCGAGCTTACGCTTTCCGCTTCCGCCCTCGTCGTTTCGGTCGATTATCGGCTCGCGCCGGAAACGGTGGCGCCGGGCGCGGTCGAGGATTGTTACGCGGCGCTGCAATGGTTGCATGACGGCGCGGCGCAGCTGGGCGTCGATCCCAAGAGGATCGCCATTCGCGGCGAGAGCGCGGGCGGCGGGTTGGCTGCGGCCCTCGCGCTGCTGGCACGTGACCGGGGCGGCCCGGCGATTGCGCACCAGAACCTGATCTATCCGATGCTGGACGACCGCACCTGCATCACTCGCCAGCCCGAACATCTGGGCGCATTCGTGTGGACGCCGCAGGCCAATGTCTTTGGCTGGCGATCCCTGCTGGGTAAGGAGCCCGGATCGGCGGACGTATCGCCCTATGCCGCACCTGCGCGGGCGGAGAGCCTGGCTGGTTTGCCGCCCGCCTTCATCTGCGTGGGCGCGCTCGATCTCTTCCTGGTGGAGGACATGGATTATGCCCGGCGGCTGATCGAAGCAGGCGTTGCGGCAGAACTGCACGTCTATCCGGGGGCCTATCACGGTTTTGACGTGACGCCCGACGCCGCGCCAGTCCGCCAGATGAAGCGCGACGCGGTCGCGGCCCTTCGCAAGGCGCTGCATCCCGCCGAAACACGGTAGGATGAGCGGCAGATAGCCGCGCAAATTGCGGCGGCATCAGCTTTGACACTGGTGCTGCCCGCAAGTGCGCGCTATTAAACCGGCTACATTTTTGAAGGCGGGGCAAGAATGCAGATCAGAAGCGGGCGGAAAACGACGCCGCCATCGCTGGATACTCTCGATACGAATATCATAGAGATACTCCGGACCAACGGCCGCGCAACCAATCAGGAAATTGCAGAACGGCTGTCCGTTACCGCTGCCACCGTTTCAGCCCGGCTGCAAAAGATGGACGACGGGAAAGCGATGCGCGTTGTTGCCGTCACCGATTTTGCGGCCCATGGCTATAATGTGATCATCGCCTTGGGCGTGAAGGTCCAGGGCCGCAATGTTCAGGAGGTTGGCCGCGATCTGGCCGATCTTCCCGAAGTGCTGAGCGTCAATGTTATGAGCGGCGACCATGATGTGGAATTGCTCGTCGCGCTGAGGGATTTTGGCGAGGTGCAGGAGATGTTGTTCGAGCATATCGCCAGCGTGGACGGGGTCGTTCACATCACATCAGGGGTGGCGGTGGATATCGTGAAATATGAATTCAACGTGGTGCCGCTGTGACCGGGAAGGCCGATTGGGCACGCCTGGACAAGCTGGACCAGGGGATCGTCGAAAAGCTCGCCCGCGACGCGCGCATTTCCAACCGCGCCATCGCCGCCGAACTGGGCGTGACGGAGGGCACCATTCGCACACGCGTCAAGCGGTTGCAGAATGAAGGGCTGATCCAGTTCACCGTCGTCACCGATTTCCGCATGGCGGGATCGCCGAACCTTTGCATGATGGGGATCGATGCCGATCCATCCCATGTGTCGGAGTTGGCGCGCCGTCTATCCGAAATTCCGGAAATCACCTGCGTTATCGTTCTGCTGGGCCGTTACAGCCTGTTGGCGATGGGGCTGTTCACCAATATCGAGCAATTGAACGACCTGGTGACGGAGCGCATTCGGCCCATGCCGGGCGTCCAGCGGGTGGAAACGTCCGTGTCCGTCCATAATTTGAAATATGAGGCTGGCATCGCAAAGATTACGCGAGAAGCGCCCTAAAACAGGCGGGGACGGTCGATCTGTCCAACCGCAGAAAAACGGGGGGAGGTTCAACCCCTGAGGAGAGTATCATGTCGATCAATCTGGAAGAGCTTGCCGCCCGCGTGACGGCATTGGAGGACGTCAACGCCATCCGTCAGTTGAAGGCGCGTTACCTGCGCGCCTGCGACCTGAAGCTGGTGGACGAATTGCGTGAGACGTTTCTGCCGCAGGGCATAAGGCTGGATTACCAGAATTTCCCGCTATTCACGGATCGCGACGAGTTTATCGCCATATTCCAGAAAATGGCGATGGCAGGCGGCGTTTATGACATTCACCATGCGACCAATGCGGATATTGAATTGGTGAGCGCGGATGAAGCGCGTGGGCTGTGGTCGCTCAATTTCCGGACGATCATTCTCGCCACGCGGTCGGTGACCCGGCTTGCGGTGGAATATCAGGATGTCTATCGCAAGCAGGACGGGCGCTGGTGGATCGCGGAGTCGGTGAGCCGCGTCACGTCCATCCTGACCGAAGAGATTGGCGAGGATGGTACGCCGCGTTATCTGGCCTGGGGTGAGATGCCCGCTGCGGCTTGAGTTCGCGAGGGCAGGGGCGCGACCGTTGCTCCTGCACTCCATTTGAGGACTAGAGCGTGATCCGATCAGATCGGATCGGATCACGCTCTATTTGTCTTTTGTTTTCCGCATTTTCCGAGCCAGCAGATGACGCCATCTGCTTCGAAAATGCTCTAGCTGGCACTTCCGAACCGGAGAATTGCAGCTTCTGGCAAATTGGGGATTGTATGGCCGCCTCTGTCAAAATGCAGATCATGCAGATGGCGCGCTATCATGGTTGGGCGACTGAACGCCTTTTGAAGGCCGTGGCGTCGATACCCGACGAACCTTACCATAAGTCATGCGGCCTCTTTTTCGGATCGATCCACGGAACGCTCAATCATCTGCTGCTGACAGACAGCGAGATTTGGTATCCGAGATTTACGCAGGCGCAGACAACGGCTCTTTCCCTCGATGCAGAGTTGGAGAGCAATCGCGCGCTACTCGCGTCCCGCTTGATCGCGGCAACGACCCGCTGGCGCGGCTATGTCGATAATCTGGACGAGGCCGCATTGGCTGACGATCTTCGCTATATAATGACGACGGGGCAGGCTCGCGCGCTTCCGATGTCAAGCGCGCTGCTCCATGTCTTCAATCATGCCACGCATCACAGAGGCCAAATTACCGCTGCGATTTCAATGCTGGGCTTCCAGTATGAACCGCTTGATCTGCCTTTCCTGATATTTTCCGAACAGGTGTAGACGGCGACGAGCTTCGCCTGACCCTGCCACTCGCATGATCGTGTCAGGGCGCCATCCAATGGCCGCCGTTTACGTCCAGCGCCGCGCCGGTGACGACTGCCGCATAATCGGAAAGCATCATCAGTACCGCGCGGGCGCAGTCATCCTGGGGCGGGATGATGCCGAGGGGAATGTCCTTGGTCACGGCCGCGATGACGTCTTCCGCGCTGGTTCCTTCCGTCACGAGGGAGTCGATATAGGCTTGCACGGGCGCGCCGTATATCCAGCCCATGCGGCAGCTGTTCACTCGTATTCCGAACCGGCCGAGATCGGCGGCCATATATTTGGTGAGGACGTTGAGGCCGCCTTTCGACACGGCATAACCCATTTCCATGCCATGTTCGCCGCCAGCGGGCCGAAGCGTGCCGATGGTCGAAACATTGACCACCGCGCCGCCGCCTTTCAGATGGGGCACGCAAGCGCGTGTCAGGCGCAGTGCGCCGAGGCAGTTGACGTCATAGATTTTGGCCCATTGGGCTTCGTCCGCATTGTCAACGAAAGTCCATTCGCCGTGATAATAAGCGCTGTTGATGAGGCCGTGGATGCGCCCGCCAAATGTCGTGGTCGCCTTTTCAGCGAGATCGCGGCATTGCCCTTCATCGCTGACGTCGCATTTAACGGCTATGGCTTGTCCGCCCTGATCCGCGATTTCGGTGCGCACCTGTTCGAGATAATCGATGTTGCGGGCGCCCATGACGACCTTTGCGCCTTCCTGCGCGGCGAGTTTTGCGAGCGCCTGACCCATGCCGGGGCCGACGCCGCTGATCACGATCACCTTGTCCTTCAACAGCATCGCTGCGCCCTCCTTTCCGGGATTTGTGGCGCCTTTTGAGACCAAGGCCCGATTCCGGTTGCCCTTGTTCTTGCGTCGGTTTATCCACGCGTATCAAGATGCCTGCGAAGAAATAACGCCAGAATGCGTATCGCGGTGCGGAAAATTTTTTGGAGAGGCAGGGCGAATGGGCCGTTTGCGGGGTAAGGTTGCGATCATCACCGGGGGCGCTCGCGGCATGGGCGCCGCCACCAGCCGCCTCTTTGTCGAGGAGGGTGCGAAGGTCGCCATCACCGATGTGCTGGACGAGGTCGGCACGCAACTGGCGACCGAACTGGGTAAGGCGGCGCGCTTCTATCATCATGACGTGACGAGCGAGCAGGGCTGGGCCGAACTGGTCGGCGCCGTCGAAGCAGATCTGGGGCCGGTCGACATATTGGTGAACAATGCGGGCATATTGCTGTTCCGCACGCTGCTGGACACCAGCCTTGCCGAATATGAGCGGGTGTTGAAGGTCAATTTGACCGGCGAATTTCTGGGCATCAAGGCCGTTGCGCCGGGGATGATCGCCCGTGGCAAGGGCGCGATCGTCAACATTTCCTCCGTCGATGGGATGAAGGGCGCGAACGGACTTGCCGCCTATTCGTCCAGCAAATGGGGCGTGCGGGGGCTGACCCGTGTTGCTGCGCTGGAGCTTGGTCATCGGGGCATTCGCGTCAATTCGGTGCATCCGGGCGGCGTGGATACGGTGATGACCAATCATGACGGATCGACGCGGGAAAAGGTGAGCGAGCGGTTCGGCAATGTGCCGCTGCAACGTGTCGGCGCGCCGGAGGAAGTGGCGCGCGCGACGCTGTTCCTGGCGAGCGACGAGGCATCCTATCTGGCGGGCGCGGAGATCGCCGTGGATGGCGGCATGCTGACCGGGCAATATTATGCACAATTTCCCGGTGCGCCGGGCGTGGATTGAATAGCGGGCGTGTGAACAACAAGACCGCGACATAAGGAGAAATGCCATGATCCGTATCGACTTACCCGAACAGGATGCCGCCGACCCCTATGGCTATGCATCGCGTAATTATGCGCGTGAGATCATGGGTGCGGCGGGCGGCTTTTCCAAGGCGGTGTATCAGCACAGCCTGTTGTCGCTGCGGGAATTTGAAGGTGCGCGGTCGCGGACGGCGCAGATAAACGGTTGTGTCATCTGCCAGCAATTTCGCGCAGCGCGGGACGTTCAATCGATGTTTGCCGCGTCGGGGCAGCGGCCGGGGCATACGGTCGCCGACAATGGATCAGCGCCGGATGAAGACTTTTATGCGGCGATCGAGAATTGGCGGACGTCGCCTGTCTTCAGTCCTCGCGAGCGGACGGCAATTGAATTTGCGGAGCGCTTTGCGCAGGAGCCGAAGTCGATCGCGCAGGATGAGGATTTCTGGGAGCGGGCGCGTGCGCTGTTTTCCGACGAGGAGATTGTCGACCTGGCGCATAGCGTGGCGGCGTGGGTCGGATTGGGCCGCGTGGCACATGTGCTGGGGTTCGACAGCGTGTGTCTGCCCTTTGCCGAGGTGGCGTGAGGTGAGGGCGCTATCCATTATTTAAACGCTTAAATCCGTTCGTGCAGAGCCTGTCGAAGGGTTTCACATCTCTTTAGAAGAAGAAGGCTTCGACAAGCTCAGCCCGAACGGTGATAGGGAGTGGTGTTGGGCTCAAGCCCTGACTTATCAGCCGAGATTGCCGGGTTCAGCGTGCAGGATCATCGGGTCGCCCGTATGCGCGGCCCAGATCGCGTCGCGGCGGACGATGCGCCAGCCTTCGGCGCGCCTTTCCCACTGATCGACATATTCGCCGTTGGAATCGAAAATGGGTCCGGCGGGGTCGTTCGCCCGCTGGTGCCGGGCCTGCACATAGGATCGGCTCGTCGCGCGGTCGCCATCGACATCGACCAGGATGCTGCCGATGAGATGCTGCGTGCCGCCGCAGCGGTCGAGGAAGCGGCGCATGTTGGCGGTGAGCGCCGCCATACCGTGCTGGTCGCCGCCGGTGCCATAGTCGAAGCTGATGTCCTGCGCGAAGACGTCGCTCAAGCGGTCCCACTGTTTATTGTCGAGGATGCGGGCGAAGCGGGACAGGCCTCGTATGATTTCCCGTTCGTCCAGCAATGCCTGGAGGGTGATGGCGTTGGGCATGTCTGCGCCTTTTTCATCGACCACCAGCATACGCGTTGCCGTGCGGTCGAGGAAGTTTTCCTCATCCTGCGCGATCTGGTTGGCGATGTACTCTTGCGCGGCGGCGGCGGTGAAGCGGTCATAGGCTTCGCGGTCGGCGAGCCAGATTTCGGTGATCACGTCGAAGTCGATCGGCGCGGCGCCCGGAAACAGGAAGGCGCCCTCCAGCTCCACATAGTTGCGCCGATAATCGACTATGCCCGGCAGCAGGCGCCGTATCAGGGGCGCGTGCTGGGTTTCATAATAAGCGATAAAGTCTTCGCGCGAGAGATCCGGCCTGCGTTTCAGTAGTGCGATGCATTTGAACATGGGCGCACCTCCTTGACGATTAGGGCGCCATCCACTGGCCGCCGTTGACGTCCAGCGATGCCCCGCTGACAACGCGCGAATAGTCGGAGATCATCATCAGCACGGCGCGGGCGCAGTCATCTTCTGGTGGGATGATGCCGATGGGGATATTCTTGGTGACGCCCGCGATCACGTCATCACGCTTGAAACCGGCGTCGACCTGCGAGGCGATGAAGCCTTCGACCGGCTCGCCATGAATCCAGCCCATGCGGCAGGTGTTGACGCGGATGCCGTGGCGGCCAAGGTCGGACGCCATATATTTGCCCAGCGTGTTGAGCGCGCCCTTTGCCACCGCATAGGGCATTTCCATGCCGCCTTCGGTGCCATAGGGATTGACCGTCGCCATGGTGGACACGTTCACGACCGCGCCGCCGTCGCGCAGATAGGGGACGCAGGCGCGCGTGAGGCGAAGGGCGCCGAGGCAGTTGACGTCGAACGCCTTGGCGAAGTCGCCCAGGTCGGCATTATCGACAAAGCACCAGTCGCCGTGGAAATAGGCGCTGTTGACGAGGCCGTGGACGCGCCCGCCAAATTCGGCGGCGGCGCGTTCGGCCAGCGTCTTGCACTGCGCTTCATCGCTGACGTCGCAGGGGACGGCGATGGCCTTGCCGCCCTTTGCCTTGATGTCGCTGCACACTTCATCGAGGAAGGCCTGGTTACGGGCGGCGAGCACGACGCTCGCGCCTTCGGCGGCGGCTATCCGGGCCAGCGCCTGACCCATGCCGGGGCCAACGCCACTGACGATCACGACCTTGTCCTTGAGAAGCATCCTCTTTCCTTTCCTGATCCTTTGGCCGCCTGCCCGTCATGCGGGGTGCAGCTTTGGCGCATAGGATAGGTGAAAAAAACAATTGATCAATGCGCTTTTTGCAACGCTGTATGCCATTTACGCCGACATATGCGTAGCAGCGAGCGCGAATGCGCACGAACCGGATCATAGGCGGAGTTGACTGAATTTCCCGCTGAAGGGATAAGGTCGAAAGCATCGGGTCTGATCGGCGCAGCCCGCCGGACCTGAGAATAATATGTGGAAGGAGAGGACGATGCGCTTTCATCTGGGCGAGTCGATGACCGCGATCCAATATTACGCGCCGCTGGCAAAGGCGGCCGAAGCGGCGGGCTATGCAGGGTTCACGGTGCCCGATAGCCTGATCTACCCGCAAAGTTCCGGCACCAAATATAGCTATACCGACGATGGCGGGCGCGAATTCCTGGAGAACAAGCCGTTCCTCGAGTCGTTCATCCATGTGACTGCGATGCTCGCCGCGACGCAGACGCTGGAGGTGACGACCAATGTCGTGAAGTTGCCGGTGCGGCCGCCACTCTATGTCGCAAAGATCGTGGCGTCGATCGAGGCCTTGTTCGACAACCGCTTCAACTTTGGCGTGGGCCTGAGCGTATGGCCGGAAGATTATGCGGTCATGGGCGTGCCGTGGGAAGGGCGGGGCAAGCGGTTCGATGAGTGCATCGATATCGTGCGCGGCCTCACCAATGGCGGCTATTTCGAATATCATGGCGAGTTTTTCGACTTGCCGCCGGTGAAGCTCAATCCCGTTCCGACAAAGCCGGTGCCGATCCTGATCGGCGGCCATTCCGACCCTGCGCTGAAGCGCGCGGCGCGCAATGATGGCTGGATGTTTGCGGGGGGTGGCATGGATATGATGCTGCCGATGTTGGAGAAGCTGGCGGCGTATCGGGAGGAACTTGGGCGCAAGGATGCCCCGTTCCGCATCTTCGGTTCGGCCATGGGGGAGGTCGATCTGGATATGATTCGTCGGCAGGAGGATGCGGGCGTGACTGATGTCGTCGCCTCTTTCCGCAATCTGTACGCGGTGGAAGAAGATAGTCAGCCGTTGCAGGAGAAGATCGACGATCTCAACCGCTTTGCCGAGAAGATCATCAGCCGCTACTGATCGGCGTTTCCCGGCCGCCCTGGCGCAGTTCGCGCCAGCGGCTAGGCGATGATCCTGTCCATTGCTGGAAAGCGCGGCGGAAGGCGCCGGTGTCGCTGAACTGCGTGCGGCGGCCCACTTCGGTGATGGTGAGGCGGGGGTCGTCCAGGAGCCGGGTTGCGAGGGCGCGGCGTGCTTCGGTCTTGAGTTGCACCAGTGATGTGCCTTCATCGGCGAGGCGGCGTTTCAACGTGGCGACGCTGATGCTGAACTGGCGGGCAAGTTGGGACGCGGTTGCGGGCGCCTCGCCACTTCCGAGCATGGCGCTGAACATGTGCTGGATGCGCTCCGACAGGGGCGCGTCCAGCGATTGCGGCTGTTCGACGTCGAAGGGGAAGCGTTCGAGCAGATGCTCCAGTTCATGATGGCTGCGCAGGACCGGGCGGTCGAGATAGCTGGCGGGGAAACGCAGGCTGTTTTCCGGTGCGCCATGCTGCATGGGCACGGGCATGAGATAGGAAATGGTCTGCTCGTCCAGCAGGGGCGGGTAGCGCATCGCCGCACCGAGCAGCGGAATATCCTCGCCGATCAGCCAGCCGAATAGCCGGTAATAGGTGGAGAGGCCCGCAAGGTCGGACACATAGGCGCTGGCGTTCCTGATCTGGCGCGGGGTCGCCATGTCGAGCCGCGCGACGCCGTCATCGACCTTCAGCCGCAGCCGCCCTGCGCGTGGCCCGATAAGCTCGGAAAAGCGATCCGTGCGATCGATCACGTCCGCCAATGTGCGGCAGGTGATGATGCAGTGGCAGAGCATGTCCACCCCCGCCTTGGTCAGAGGCTCGCGTCCTTCCTGCCGGGCTGCCTGCGCATCGAGAGCCCAGGTGCAATGGGCGTAGAGGCGGGTGAAATCATCCTGCGAAAGCCCGCGCTGCGCGGCGGTTCCGCCGATCGGCGGCCCTATGAGGTGGGACAGGCTCGCTTGGCGGAGAAGCTCTGCCGGATCGACGCCGATTTCCGCCACCAGCCGTAGCAGATCGCGGGCGATGGCGACGGGGACACGCGTCGCCACCGGACGCGACAGATGTTTGGTGTTGAGCCGTTTTGTCATGACCTTTGAGCTATTCTGGCATTTCCAGAGGCAGGGAGAAAGGGGAAACAAACGGTCCAAATAGAAAGGATCGAGAGGGTGGCGGACGAGAGCCTGATTGCGCGCATAGACCGACTGGAATCGCTGGATGCGATCCGTCAGCTGGCCGCGAAATATTCGCTGGCGCTGGACATGCGCGATTCCGACGCCTGGGTGAACCTGTTTCCTGAGGATGTGAAGGTCGGCGGCGGCAAGCAGGGGCGCAAGGAACTGCGCGACTGGTTCGACGAAACCCATTCGATGCAGTTTGATGGCACGTCCCACCATATTGGCGGCCACATCATCGATTTCGACGATCCCGACCATGCGCAGGGCGTCGTCTATTCAAAGAATGAGCATGAGACCGGCGCCGAATGGGTCATCATGCAGATGATGTATTTCGATAAATATGAGCGGATCGACGGCCGCTGGTATTTCCGCCGCCGCTTGCCGCTTTATTGGTACGCGACGGACCTCAACAAGCCGCCGATCGGTGATCGCAAGATGCGCTGGCCGGGCGTGCAGCCCTATCATGGCAGTTTCCACGACCTGTTCCCGAGCTGGAAAAGCTATTGGGACCGGCATGGGCAGCCGCATGATGGCCCGGTCGATGCGCCCGCGCCGCTGGAAAAATTCATTGAAACGATGCGGCGCGGCGCTCCGCTGCCCAAGCCGCGCGTACGGAGCTGATTTGCTATGACGGATATTTTCTCGCCCGTGACATTGGGTGACATTACGCTGTCCAACCGGATCGTCATGGCGCCGATGACCCGCGACCGGGCGGGGCCGGGCGACGTGCCGACCGACATCATGGTCGAATATTATCGCCAGCGCGCAAGCGCCGGGCTGATCGTGACGGAGGGAACGCAGCCTTCGCCCGTCGGCAAGGGATATTGGCGGACGCCCGGCATCCATAGCGCGGCGCAGGTCGAAGGATGGCGTAAGGTCGCCGACGCCGTGCATGGCGGGGGCGGAAAGATCGTCATGCAGCTGATGCATGTCGGCCGCGCCGCCGTGCAGGCGAACAAGGATGCGGACGCAGAGACGATTTCGCCGTCAGCCATTCAGTGCCCGGACAAGATCCCCGGACCCGACGGCGTGCCGGTGGAAACGGTCGTGCCGCGCGCGCTGGAAACGGATGAGATTCCCGGCGTCATTGCGGAATATGTGACGGCGGCGCGCAACGCGATCGCCGCTGGTCTGGACGGGATCGAGCTGCATTGCGCCAGCGGTTACCTGCCGATGCAGTTCCTGTCATCGAACAGCAATCACCGGACCGACCGCTATGGCGGGTCGGTGGAGAACCGCATTCGTTTCGTGGTCGAGTTGCTGGAGGCGCTGGCCGACGCCGTGGGTGCGGGCCGGGTCGGCTTCCGTATCTGTCCGGGCGTCAAGTTCAACGGCATGGATGATGCGAACCCGCATGAAACCTATGCGGCGTTGTTGAACGCTATCGACGGCATGGGCCTGGCCTACTGCCATCTGATCCACATTCCGCTCGAAGGGCAGGACGCGCTGGAGTTGGTCCGCGCCAACTGGAGCGGCGCGGTGATCGAGAATGGCGGCCTGAACCTGGAGAAGGCTTCGGCGGTGGTCGAGCAAGGGAAGGCCGAGGCCGTGTCCTTCGGCTATCTCTACATCGCCAATCCCGATCTGGTGGAGCGTTTCCAGACGGGGGCAGCGCTCAACAAGGCCAACAAGGCCAGCTTCTACACGGGCAGTGGCGACGATCGGGTCGGTTATCTGGATTATGCGCTGCTGGACGCATGAGCGGCGGGTAGGGTCACAAGACTATAAGGAGAGGTAATATGGCAAAGCTGCTGGAAGGGCGCACGGCGCTCGTCACCGGGGGTGGGCAGGGTGTTGGTCAGGGCATCGTGCGGGCGCTGGCCGCTGCCGGGGCGAATGTCGCGATCGCGCAGCGCAAGGCTGATCAGGGCGAGGAAGAGGCGCAATATCTGCGCGACACGCATGGGGTTGATGCTTTTTTCATCCGCACCGATGTGACGCAGCGCGCCGAGGTGGAAGCCATGGTTGAGGCCGTGCACCAGCGGTTCGGGCGGCTCGACATATTGGTCAACAATGCGGGCGCCAGCTTCCCCAAGCGGATCGAGAAGCATAGCGACGAGGATATGGAGGGATCCTTCGCCCTCAACTATTATGCTGTGTTCTGGGCCATGAAGGCGGCTTTCCCGATCATGAAGGCGCAAGGCTATGGCCGCGTGATCAACCTGGGATCGCTGAATGGCGTCAACGCGCACATGTTCACCGTGGCCTATAATGCCAGCAAGGAAGCGATGCGGGCGCTGACCCGGACGGCGGCGGTGGAGTGGGGGCCGCATGGCATCACCTGCAACACCATTTGTCCTTCCGCGACGAGTCCGCAGGCTAAGGATTATTTCGCGGCCAATCCTGAGATGACGCAGGCGATCCTGCAACAGGTTCCGGCCGGGCGCTTTGGCGACGCGGAAGCGGATATTGGTCCGATCGCGGTGTTCCTCGCTAGCGAGGGCGGCGGCTATATGAGCGGCAACACCCTCTTTGCCGATGGTGGCGCGCATGTGAACGGCGTCGCCTGGCGTCCTGAAGTAGAGGATTGATCTCCATGGAACGGCTGAAAGGAAAACGCGCTGTCGTGACCGGCGGCGCGCAGGGGATTGGTGCGGCTATTGCGCGGCGCCTCGCTGCCGAAGGGGCGACGGTCGCGATACTTGATCTGGATGCGGCGGCGGCTGGCGCGGTGCTGCCTGCGCCGCATGTGGGGATTGCCTGCAACGTTGCGGACACAGCTTCAGTGGACAGGGCCTTTGCGCAGGTGAAGGAGGCGCTGGGCGGCGTCGACGTGCTGGTCAACAATGCCGGGCGGGGTAGCGCGGCAGGCGACGGCATGGACCGCTATTATGCGGCGCAGGGGGAGCGGGCTGAGCAAATCGCGCGGGGCGAGGCGCCGACGACCTTTGTCGATCAGACGATCCATTGCGGGGATGAGGGCTGGTCCGGCGTGCTGGCCGTGACGTTGGACGGTACGTTCAAATGCAGCCGGGCGGCGGTTCGGTTGATGGCGGAACAGGGGACTGGCGGGAGCATCGTCAACATCGGATCGACGTCTGGCGTGAAGGGCGATGGGCCTATCCCTTATTGCGCGGCGAAGGCAGCAGTGCTGGGCATGACGCGGGCGATGGCGCGGGAGCTGGCGGATCGCGGCATCCGGGTCAATGCGGTTAATCCCGGTGCAACCGAGACGCCGATCTATGCCACTTTGCCTGCGGAGATGAAGGACATGATCGCGGCGGATAGCCTGATGAAGCGGCTGGCCCATCCGGACGAGATTGCGGGCGCCGTGGCGTTTCTGGCAGGCGATGACGGCAGCTTTGCCACGGGCAGCATCGTGACCGTGAATGGCGGGGCCTACTTCACATAATGAGAGTGGATCGGAGCAGGACATGAAGGCACTGGAAGGCAAGGCAGCGATCGTAACCGGCGGCGCGCGCGGGGTGGCCAAAGGTGTGGCGACGGCCTTCGTCAAGGCGGGAGCCCGCGTGCTGATCGTCGATCGGGAGGAGGAGCTTGGCCGCGCGACCGAGGCGGAATTGCGGGCGCTGGGAGGCGAGGTGCATTTCATGGCCGTCGATCTGGCGCAGCGGGCGGAGTTGCCGAAGATCGTCGAGGCGGCGGTCGGGCATTTCGGCGGTTTGGATGTGCTGGTGAACGCGGCGCAGGCTTCGCGCCAGTTGCCGATGGCCGAAACGACCGACGAGGCCATGGAACTGGCTTTCGACACCGGCTTCTGGCCGACTTTCGTGTTGATGCGTGAAGCCTATCCGCATCTGGTTAGAGCCAAGGGGTCGGTCATCAACTTCTCGACAGGCGCGGCGTTCGATGCGATCCCGACGCAGGGGTCTTACTGCGCGGCGAAGGAAGCGATCCGCGCCATTTCCAAGATCGCGGCCAGCGAATGGGGCGCGGAGGCGGTGCGGGTGAACATCATTTGCCCGTTCGCCAATTCGCCGGGCGTGATGGCGTGGAAGGAATGGGCGCCCGCCGATTATGATACGCAGATCAGCAAGGTTTCACTGAAGCGTATCGGCGATTGCGAAAAAGATATCGGAGCAGCCGCCGTATTCTTGGCAAGCGACGCGGCAGGTTATATCACCGGCCAAACGCTGATGGTGGATGGGGGGCAGACAAAGGCCTTCTGACCCCGATCGCATAAGGAGAGGACAGTTTTTCGTGACCGACATTTCGCTTCATCGCCCCTATCCCGCCAGCAAGGTCGAACGGTGGGATTTCGAAACCGACGTCGCGGTGATCGGCTTTGGCGCGACGGGTGCGTGCGCCGCGATCGAAGCGGCGGCGGGAGGCGCGCGGGTCATGCTGTTCGAACGTGGTTCGGGCAGTGGCGGCGCGTCGGCCTTGTCGGGCGGTGAGATTTATATCGGCGGCAGCGGTGGGACGGATGCCCAGCGCGCGGCGGGGTTCGAGGACAGCACGGAGGATATGGCCGCCTATCTGAAGGCGGCGGGCGGGCCTTGCGCGGACGAGGCGAAGTGCGACCTTTATGCGCAGGAATCGCTCGGCCACTATGCCTGGCTGAAGGAGCAGGGCATCCCCTATCGCGGCAATTATCTGCCCGGCAAGCATATCGAGCCGACGGACGATTCCACCCTGATCTGGTCGGGCAGCGAAGCGGCATGGCCCTTTTGCGAGAAGGCAAAGCCTGCGCCGCGCGGGCATGTGATCGCGCATATGGGTTGGGGCGGCGGGCGGCCGATGGTCGATCTGCTGGAGGCTCGCGCGAAGGCGCTTGGCGTTGAAGTGACGACCGATGCCCGCGCCGTGGCGCTGGTGCAGGATGAAGCGCGGCGGGTCGTCGGGGTCATCGTGCGCATCGACAATGTCAACCGCTTCGTTCGGGCGGCGAAGGGCGTTATCCTCTGCACGGGCGGCTTTGCCTTCAACGAAGATATGCGCCGCCGTTATTGCCCGGAAACGTTCAAGATCAGCAGCCCGATCGGCGATCAGGATGATGGCGTGGGGATCGAACTGGGCGTCAGCGCGGGCGGTGACGCCGTCCATATGGAGCAGTTCTTCACAACCTGTCCCTGGACCATGCCGGAGCCGCAGGCCTATGGCGTTTTCGTCAATCAGATGGGCCAGCGCTTCATCAATGAGGATTGCTATCACGGCCGGGTCAGTCGCGCTGCGATCGACCAGTTGGGGGATCGAGTATATCTGCTGCTCGACATCGCCCATTTTGACGAGCCGCTGCCCATGGCGGGGATGACGATCGCGGGGACTGGCGACAGCTGGGAAGAGGTGGAAGCCGAACTGGAAATGGCGCCGGGCACGCTGTCGGCTACCATGGCCTTCTATAATGAACATGCGCGGGAGGGGCGTGATCCGCTGTTCCACAAGCGCGCGCCGATTCTGATGCCCCTGGATCAGGGGCCGTTCGTGGCGCTGGAGTTGAATTTCGCGACCAGCTATTTCAGCTTCTTCACGCTGGGGGGCTTGAGGACATCGACCGATGGCGAGGTGCTGGACCGGGCTGGCGTGCCGGTCGCGGGCCTGTTCGCGGCGGGGCGCTGCACTTCGGGTCTTCCGGCATGGGGGCATGGTTATAGTTCCGGCCTTAGCCTTGCGGACTGCACTTTCTTCGGACGGCAGGCCGGGCGGAAGGCTGCGCGGGGCTGATCTTCGCCTGTCGGTCAAGACCTGATCCATTTGCATGATGTGCGGCGTTGCCCGTCGCATCATCATAATGGTCAGAAACACAACCGACAGGAGAGTGACTTGTCCATCGATCAGGGCCGCAAAGGTCTGCGCTTCGCCGTTATTGGAGCGGGCATGGCGGGCATCCTTGCCGCCATCCGCCTGCGCCAGGCGGGCGAGGATTTCACCGTTTATGAAAAGGCCGGGCGCCTGGGCGGCACCTGGCGGGAAAACCGCTATCCGGGCCTTACCTGCGACGTGCCAGCGCACGCCTATACCTATAGTTTCGAGCCGTACGCGGAATGGGACGCCTATTATGCCAAGGGCGGTGAAATACAGAGATATTTCGAAAAGACGGCCGACAAATATGGCATCATGCCGCACGTCCGTTTCAACAGCGAAGTCATATCGACGGCTTGGGACGAGGGCGCTGGCCTCTGGCGGCTGGGGCTGATCACCGGCGAAGAGGTTGAGGCCGAGGTCGTGATTGCCGCTTCTGGTGTGCTGCACCATCCCAAGTTGCCCGATATTGAGGGATTGGACAGTTTCGAGGGACGGGCTTTCCACAGTGCCCGTTGGCAGGATGATGCACCGGTCGATGGCGCGCGGGTCGGTGTGATCGGCAATGGGTCTACCGGCGTGCAGATCATCACGGCACTCAATATGCGTGCGTCGAAACTGGTGCATTTCCAGCGGTCGCCGCAGTGGATCATGCCTGTTCCCTATTTCCAGTATAGCGAGGAAGAGAAGGAAGCATTCCGTCGTGATCCCGCGTTGATCGACGACATTCGCAACAACAAGGAATATTGGGACAACATCTTCCGCTTTACTCACGCGATCACGGACACGCATGGCCCTGAGATCGCGGCGATCGAGCAATACTGCCTCGACAATCTGGAAAACAGCATTCGCGATCCTGAGCTGAAGGAAAAGCTGCGGCCCAATTATCGCGCGGCGTGCAAGCGGCTGATCTACAGCTGGTCCTATTATGATGCCGTCCAGCACCCGAATGTCGAGGTGGAGCGTGACCGCATTGCCCGTGTGGAAGCGAAGGGCGTACGGATGGAGGACGGGCGGCTGCACGAATTCGATACGCTGGTGTTGGCGACGGGCTTTCATGCAGACCGCTTCATCCGCCCGACAACGGTGGTGGGCCGCGATGGCGTTTCGCTGGACGATGTGTGGTCCGTTCGTCCGACCGCTTATTATGCTGTGACGATCCCGGGCTTTCCGAACTTCTTCATGTTGAATGGGCCGACGGGACCTGTCGGCAACTTCTCCCTGATCGACATTGCGGAGAAGCAATGGGCCTATGTTGATCAGTTGCTGGACCTCCTTCGCTCCGGAGAGGCGCGGACGGTTGAACCGAGTGCTGACGCTCATGCGGATTATGAGGAAAGGCGCATCGCGGCGGCGCGCACGACGATCTTCGGATCGGGTTGTAACAGCTGGTATCTGGATGCGACTGGCGTTCCGGCAAGCTGGCCGTGGAGCTATGAGGCGTTTGCCGATGCCATGGCGGCGCCGGTGATGGCGGATTATCGGGTTGAGGCTGGGGCGGAATTGGTTGAGCGGTGAGGGGTTTTTAATCCCTCAAATCCGTTCGGGCTGAGCTTGTCGAAGCCCTTCACTGCTAAAAGGAAGTAAAGCCCTTCGACAGGCTCAGGGCGAACGGGGAGAGGTGGTCAAGATAAGGGCCGCCTAGATACAAAAAGGGGAGCGTTGCGGCGCTCCCCTTTTCTTTGACGTTCAAAGTCCGATCAGCGGCCCATGGCGGCTACGGCTTCAGCCGCGCCACGGATCGCGCCTTCGATGTAGGTGACGCCGGTGCCGTCGCCGACCTCCACCACATCATGGCCCTGTGCGCGAAGCGCGTTGGCGAGGGTGGAGTCGCCGTGGGCGCCCATGGCAACCACCACATGGTCGGCAGCTATGCTCTTCTGCTCCCCGTCTGCACTGGTGAAGGTGACGCTGTTCTTGCCGATCGCGATGCCGCTCGCGCCGGGGAACATGGCCACGCCATGTTCGCGCAGCTCGGCTAGCAGGCGCATGCGGCGCACCAGCAGCAGGCCACCGCCGAACCGGGGGGCTTCGCCGATGACCGTTACCTCTCGGCCACGTTCCATCAGGAATTCGGCCAGCTCCACGCCGACCAGTTCGCCGCCGATGATGACGACGCGCTTGCCGAGCGGCATCCAGGCGTGGGTCGCCTTGCGCACCAGATCAAGATTGGCGGTTGCGCCGGTTGCCGCGCCGAGCTTTGTCGCGACGCGGGTCGTCCAGCTAGTCTTGCGGCGGATTTCAGCGGAGTCCTCGCCCAGCATCATGCCGCGCAGGTCGTCGCCCGACAGAACGAAGTCCTGATCATTGCCGGGGATCGGCGGCATGTCGCGCACAGCGCCGGTCGCGACGATGACCTTGTCGGGCATCAGGCTGGCGATCAGTTCCGGGGTCGCCACCGTCTTCAGGCGCACATCGACCTTAGACTGGCCGATCTGGTCGCGCAGCCAGTTGAGCAGCCGCTCATTGGGTTCATAGGCGAGACCTGCGAAGCGCAGCGTGCCGCCGAGACGATCGGACTTTTCAATGAGCGTGACCTTGGCGCCCGCAAGGTCCAGCCTGCGCGCGGCCTCCATGCCGCCGGGGCCACCGCCGACGATCACGACATGGCCCGGAACCTTGGCTGGGGACCAATCGAGGTCCTCATAGCCGGTTTCCGATCGGACGGCGCAGCGCACCTGTTCGCGCAGATAGGCGGTGCTGACGCAGGTATAGCAGTAGATGCAGGGACGGATGTCGGCGACCCGGCCCTCCGTCAGCTTGCGGGGCAGGTCCGGGTCCGCAAGCAGTTTGCGGCCCATGGCGAGGAAGTCGAATTCGCCCTGCGCCGATCCCTTTTCGCCCCGGTCGATTTCCACCCGGCCCGATGCGATCACCGGGATGGAAACGACCTTCCGGATGGCGGCGGCGGCCTCCAGATTGAAGGCGGGTTCGTGCGGGATGTTGGAGCCCGAATGAAGTTTGCCCTGGCCCACATCATGATAGGCGGTGATGGTGAGCGCGTCGGCGCCCGCTGCTTCGACCAGCGGCGCAAGTTCCAGGGCATGGTCGATGGTGATGCCGTTCTTCTTGCCCAGTTCGCGCGAGTCCATCTTGACCCACATCGGGAAGTCGGGACCGACCGCCGCACGAACGGCGCGCACGACCTCCAGCAACAGGCGCGCGCGGCCCGCCACGTCGCCGCCATATTCATCCTGGCGCGTGTTGGTGGAGGGGGAGACGAAGGAGGAGAGCAGGTAGCCATGGCCGCCATGGATTTCCAGACCGTCCATTCCGGCGCGCTTGGCGCGGAGCGCTGCGTCGGCGAACTGGCGGACGGCGACGTCTATGTCGGCTTTCTCCAGAACCTTCACCTGCGGTTCGACGCCGCCAGCGAATGCCGCCATTTCTTCGGGCAGGAAATAGTCGGGGAAGTCGCCTGCAAAGGGGGGCGGATAGGCCGGAGCCCAAAGGGGATGGCCGTCCTGCGCGCTATGCCCGGCGACGAGGCCGCCATGGTGAAGCTGTGCCGCGATCCGTCCGCCAGCTGCGTGGACGGCCTCGGTGAGTTTCGTGAGGCCCGGCAGGAAGCGGTCGTCCGAGATTGCGGTCTGGTTGGGCTGAACCGCGCCCACTGGCCAAGCGACGCCGGTGACGCCCATGATGATCAGGCCCGCGCCCCCCTTTGCCTGTGCGACATGATAATCGATCAGGCGCTGGCTGACCGTGCCGTCTGCTTCGGCCAGGCTGACGCCCATGGCGGTGACGATGATTCGGTTGGGGAGGGTCAGCGCGCCGATCTGGCCCGGCGTGGTGAGAGATGCAGGCGCTGCGCCCGACCGTGATTGTGAGAGGGCAGGGGCAGCGGTCATCATCATCTCCTACATTTGCCACATGCGTATCGTCTTATCGCCTTTTACCGCTTCATTCGCGGTTAGTCAGGCAAAAATAATGGTGATCGCGTAAGAATTTGTACAATCCGTTTCAGATTGATCGCTTCGCGCAAATTTGATCAGGATGAACAATAAAAAAGGGGGCGATCACCCGATCGCCCCCTTTCATTCCTTTTACGCTGAGGAAGATCAGCCGATCTTCAGCGCCGCTACTTCGTCAGCCGACAGTGTGAGCGAGGCGGCCTTGACGGCTTCCTCGATACGGGCCGGGCTGGACGCGCCGAAGATGGGGATCACCTGCTGCGGCTGGTTCAGGAGATAGGCCAGCGCCACGTCCGAAACGCTGACGCCATGCTTGGCGGCGACGTCCTTGGCGGCGGCCAGACGGTCCTTGTTGACCGGGTTGTCATAGAAGCCCTGAAGATGCTCGGGAACTTCGCCCTTTTCGGCGAAGGCGAAGTAGCCGCGGCTCTGCGAGCAATAGGGGATGATGGCGAGGCCAGCATCCTTGAGCTTGCCGCCATGATCTTCGAAATACATCTGGTAGCCCTGAGCGGTGGCAGCCTCTTCATTGGGCTTGGCGAGGCCCCAGAAGGGTTCGACGGCGACAAAGCCGGCCTTGCCGTTCGCCTTGGCGTATTCATTGGCTTCGAGCACGCGGGCGTCCGACCAGTTGGATGCGCCGAAATAGCGGATCTTGCCCGCATTCTTGGCATCGTTCAGGAAGTCGATCAGTTCGGCAACCGGGGTTTCCGGATTGTCCATGTGGACCCAGTAGAGGTCGATCGTGTCGACGCCCAGATGCTCAAGGCTCTCATTGAGGTCGCTGCCGATGTCGGTGGCGTTGACGCGGTTGCGATAGTCGCCCGCACGCATGTCGAAATGACCGCCCTTGGTCGCGACGATGACGTCTTCGCGCTTCTTGCCCTTCAGCCAGGCGCCGATGGCGCGTTCGCTGGCGCCCTTGGGCGCGTCGGGCATCCAGTCGCCATAGGAACGGGCGGTGTCGACGAAATTGCCGCCAAGCTCCAGGAACTTGTCGAGGATCGCGTTGCTGCGGTCCTGGTCGATCGACCAGCCCAGCATGTTGGTGCCGTAGCACAGACGGCTGACCGAGAGGTCGGTATTGGCGAGCGTGACCTTTGAAAGCATGGCTAACTCCTGCATGGCGGCGTCTCTTGCGGGTGCAAAAGCGTGCCCTAAACTACCCCGCGGACATCCGAACTAGCGCTCATCGCCGTTCCGGACATCCCGCGACGCGCGGACAATCAATGTTGCGCGCGCGTCATGGCGAGAGCGGACAGTTACGCAGCCGTCGGCGAAAAGGAAAGGGGGATTGTTGATATTCGTAGCTGTTACGGCAGGGCGGGCAGCCGGGCCGGTCAATAGCTGCCATTGGTGACGATCACCGTTGCGCCGAGCGTGGTCGAAGGCAAGGGGATAAAGGTGGCGTAGCGCATAAGCGGCGACCCGCTCATGTCGTAGCGGACCTGCACCTTGAATTGCCCGACGCCGTCTGGCGCGGCCTGAATGTCGGGCGTCCCTCCCGAGCCAAGCAGCGTGCCATAGCCGTTGATGACAGCCTGTGCGCGGGTGCGGGCCAGTGTGGCTCGTTCGCTGGAGGAAAGCCCCGCCATCGCGGCGCGCGCGCCTTCCGCAGCGGCATGGCGGACGCCGAGCAGGGCCGAGAACCAGAAGGAATAGATGATGATCGCGAAGATGAGCATCAGCAGCGCTGGAGCGACGAGCGCGAATTCCAGCGCCGCGATGCCCTTCTGACAGTGGAGGAGCCGGGACGCGGGCGCGCGGCTCCTCCTGCGATGGGCTTTCATCGGGGGTTTAGGTGACGCTGTTGAACAGGGACGTGAAGGCGCCGTCCAGCGCTGCGGTGAAGTCGCCGCGTAGTGCAGAGATGGCGGCTACGACCACGCCGCCCAGCACGGCATATTCCACGGCGGTGAGGCCTTTTTCGTCGCGCGCCAGGCGCTTCATGAACTTTCGTGCGACATCAATGATCATCGTCTTTCTCCTCAAATCCCTCCGGTCATGATCGGGCGGCGCGTGGAGGGGACCGCGCCGCCGGTCTCCTTAAATCAGCACCGGCACACCGCACCGGACGCCCGTGACCCATACGGTCGCATGGCCAAGCTGGATGCCGAGCGCGGCGAGCAGGTTGTCGAGCAGCGGGTCGGCGGTGTTGCCGATGAGCGCGGCCAGCGGGGTGGTGATTGCGCCGAGCAGCTGGGACCGCGTGGCGCCTGTGTCGCAGACCGGCCAGATGCAGAGGTTGAGCGGCTTCACCTGAAGGCCGTTCGGGCCGCTGAGGCTGTTGGTGAGGGACGTTAGCAGTGGCCCCGTTTGCGACCCGTTGCCGATGGTGGCGGGTGTTCCGGGCGTGCCGGGGCGGCCAATCGTCCCCTGACCGCCTGGCCCGAAAAGCAGCGTTCCGCTATTGCCCATCACCGGCTGCGCGACCGCGCGGGCGTCGGCGGTGATGAGGTTGAGGACGCTCAGGATCCGTGCGGGGGCTATGTCGCTGGCGGAAAGCGGCGGCATCGGGCGGCTCATGGCGTTGGCGGGCGCCTGACCGATATAGGCGTTGACGAGGCCGGAGCTGGCCAGAATGCTCACCCGGCTGTCGCGCGCCTGCTCCGCCGTGCTGGCGCAATCGATCGCGCTGACTTCGGCACGGGCTGCGGCGACGTCGATAAGCAACGGGACGGATTCGACGCCGATCCCCAGGATGTTGAGGTTGAGGCCAAGGTTCAACTGCAACCGTAACGCCGATGTGCTGGCGCTCGTCTCGCCCGCTGGTCCGAAGGAGAAGCGCGGCCTGTCGATCGGGCCGGTCGCGACGGCGGCGAGGCGGATCGTGCTGCCCGATGCGACGCGGCTGATGGCGTCGGACAGGTCGATGCTGCCATTGCCCGCCTGAACGGCGAAGGCGAAAAGCTGATAGGCGTTCAGTCCCGCGCGCAGGCCGGGTTGCTCGTCCGCCTCGCCGACGGGCATGTTCTTCCATACGCCAAGGCCGAACAGGCCCTGCAAAGGCACGGAGTAGCTATTGCTCACCCGGCCTGCGACGAGGGTCAGGGTGGCGGCGGTGGCTGGTTGGTCGGCCGCGCTTGCCGCCGCCAGCATCAGGTCGCGCAATCCCACGCTGCGGCTGGTCAGGGCGCCATAGGTGCCCGTTTCGCCGACGCGCTGCGCCAGTGCGTCGAAGAAGCGGCCAGCATCGACATAGCCGCCCATAAGCGTCTGGACGTCGCTGGCTCCCAACTGCAACTGGATACCAAGCAGCCCGCCGAGCAGGTCGTTGACGCTGTTCACCAGCGAACTGGTGACGGTGAGGATGCCGGAGCTGACGCCGACACCCGCTTCGTCGATGCGCGCGGCGGTGGCGGTGGCGGCGAGTTCGGGGATGGGATTGGCGCCACCGAGGACGCGGGTGAAGAACTGGCGGCTGGGCTTGCCGGTGCGGATGCGGATGGCATTGGGCTGGCCATTGCCGGGGCAGCGGGTGAAGCTGGCGTCGAACCGCTGGGGCGCGGAAAGGGCCGCGTCGGCGCAATAGCGGCCAAGTTCCACCGAACGCAGGATCGCGGGATCATAGCCGTTGCGGATGAGGCTGGCGCGTGCGCGCGCCTCTGCTTGCGCGGGATACATGGCGGCGGCGAGGGCGGCGCTTTCCGTGGCGGCGCGCAGGTCGCGGCTCCCGGCATAATAGAGGCCCGCGTCGAGGGCGAAGCCCATCGCCCCGACCAGCACGGCGCCGAATGCCGCAACCATCGGCACCACGGCTGCGCGCCGGTCGTGCCACAGCGGATGGAGGCGGCGGAGCAGCATCATGGGATGGGCATGGAGTCCTGATCGGCGGAGCGGGGCAGGCGTTGGCCGATGGATTCTAGGTAGCGGTTGCGGATGACCTCAGCTTCTTCCGCGCTGAGGCCGGCGCTTTCTTGCGCGCGGGGTGGTGAGCGTAGCTGCCATTCGATCACGCGGCGTGCCTGATCGGCCTCAGGGAGCGTGTGGGCGGAAGCCAATAGAAGGCAAAGGCAGAGCATCAGCGGTCCTTTGGTGCGGGGAGACGAGCGGCTTGCGCGGCGATCTGGCGGCGGAGGGCGTCACGCTGAGGCTCATCGCGGATGGTGGAGAGGAGGGTTTCCGCCTCGGCATTTTGACCGGCTGCCTTCAATGCGAGCAGGAGGTTGTTGCGGATCACTGGGGTGCCCGGCGACAGGTCCAGCGCGCCGCGCAGGCTTTCCGCCGCTTCCGCTGCTAGCCCCGCGCGTAGCTGGGCGAAGCCGAGGGCGTTGCGGAGCATGGGGTCGGCGGGGCTTGCCTGAACCGCTTGGCTGTAGGGCGCGATGGCTTCGGACCAGCGTCCGCGCGCAGCGAGCAGGTGGCCGCGCACTGCGCTGCCGCCGCCATCGGGGAGCGCTGCGGCTGCTGCTTCGGCTCCATTGAGATCATTGAGATCTAGCAGGCTGTTGACGCGCAGGATGCGTGCGTCGCGGTCGCCGGGATAGCGGCGGTCGAAATCGTCCAGATAGGCGAGGGCGGCGCGGGGCCTGCCATCGGCGCGCGCCTGATGGATGAGTTGCAGATAGAGGCTGCGGGTCGAACCGGATGTGTCGGCGGCTGCGAGGAGCAGGGGGAGGAGCCACATCATCGCGCACTCGCCCGCAAGGTGTCGAGGATGGCGACGACCGGCGGCCCGCCCAGAACGATGAACAGGGCGGGCATGAAGAAGAGGATCATCAGCACGACCATGCGGACGGTGATGCCGCCCATCGCTTCGCGCGCGCGGGCGACGCGGCGCTGGGTGAATTCACGGGCGAATTCGCGCAGGGCTGGGGCAAGCTCGATCCCCTGGAACATGGCCTGGCGGAACAGGGCGGCGAGTTCTTTCGCCCCGCTGACCGCCACGCGCGCGGCCCAGCGATCTAGCGCCAGTTCGTAGCGCATGCCCCGGTCTAGGTCGGTGACGAGCAAGGCGATTAGTTGGCCGTGGTGCGGCACCGCGACCTGTTCGTCGCGGGCGATCGAACGGAAGCATTGGTCGAGCGAGACGCCGCTTTCCAGCATCATCAGCATGAGGTCGAGCAGGAAGGGAAATTCGGCGGTGATCTTCCTTGCCCGGCTGGAGGCGAGCAGGTTCAGCGCTTGGCGCGCGCCCACGAAGGCTAGCCCTGCGGCAATGACGATCAGCATCGGGCGTGATAGCCAGCCGTGCCAGAGGATGCGGCACAGGAACGCGGCCAGCAGCGCGGCTAGCAGGGTTGCGGCTAGGCGCAGCCAGAGGAAGTGGTTGATGGCGCGTGGGTCTTGATAGCCTGCGAGCTGTAACTGGCGTTCGAGGCTCGACCGGTTGCGGCCTTCGGCTCCGAGTATGGTGGGTAGGCGCAGCGAGGGCTTGGCTTGTCCGATTGGCGTAAACCGGGCGAGCCGTGCCTCCAGCCGTCGATCGGCGATCAGCATCCGGCCGCCGAGCAAGGCTACGCCGAGCCCAATGAGCGCCATGAGGAGGCAGGCGAGGAGAAAGGCCGAGGGCATCAGAAGGCGAGCCTCATCACCCGGCGCATGACCAGCATGCCTGCGATCTGAAGTCCGATGGCGATGAATGCCATGCGGTGCCCGCGCGCGTCGTCTAGGAAGAAGTCGATATAGGCCGGGTTGGACGCCATCAGCAGCGCCATCGCGACGATCGGCATGGCGATCAGCACGCGGGAGCTGACCTTGGCTTCGGACGTTGCGGCTTTCAGTTCGCGCGCGATGCGGATGCGTTCGCGCAGGATTGCGGACAGGTTCGACAGCACCGCGCTGACGGGGCCGCCATAGCGCATGTTGGTGCGGATTGCGGCGGCCAGCATCGACATTTCAGGAACGCGCAGGCGGTCGGCGAGCTGCTGCATCGCCTCGCTGACCGGGGCGCCGAGTTCGAGGCGGCGTGCGGCTGGGGCTAGATAGCTGCGGACGATGCCGGGTGCGTCGGTGAGCGATCTTTCCAGTGCTTGCGGCAGGGAGCTGCCGACCGCCTGCATCTGGCGCACGGCATCGATGTAGAAGGGCAGGGCTTCGATAAGGGCGTTCACGCGGCGCTGCGCCCGTGCCCTGATCCACAGGAACAATAGGGCTGGCGGGAGCGGTAGCAGGATGACTGTCATCACCGGCCCGGTTGCCAGCAATGTGGCGAGGGTGAATAATGCCATGCAGCCGCCGAAGATGCTTATCGCGCGCGTGGTGATCTCCAGTTGCGCGCGGGCCAGCAGTGGCGCGGCGAGGCTGGGGACGGTCAGGCGGACGCTTTGGCGGGACGCGGGGGCATTGCCGGGCGCGATTGCCGCCAGCCGCCGCGACAGGCGCGCCTGTTCCCGCGCGCGCAGGGCGAGCAGCGGGGAGGCCGTCGCCGCCAGCGTCAACAGCGCGAGCAGGAGGAACGCTGCCGCCTTCACACTATGCCCTGCCGGACGGCGCCCGGCGCATAGTCGCGCAGGCGTGGGGCGAAATAGGGGCGGGGCGAGTGGCTGCGAAATTCGCCCATGCCGGACATGGCGGGCTGTTCGTGAAAGCTGAACAGCTCGTTGAAGGAATAGGCTTCGCCCTCGATGCCGGTGACTTCGGTCACGCCGGTGACGCGGCGGCTGCCGTTCGACAGGCGCTGGATATGCACCACGACATGGACGCTGCTGGCGATGAAGCGGCGGATCGCGCGGATGTCATTCTGGACCCCGGCAAAGCCCATCAGCATTTCAAGACGCGCGAAGGCGTCGCGTGGGGAATTGCCGTGCAGCGTCGCCATCGATCCGTCGTGGCCTGTGGACATGGCTTGCAGCATCTCCACCACCTCGACCCCGCGCACCTCGCCCAGGATGATGCGGTCGGGCCGCATGCGCAGCGCGTTGCGGACGAGCTCGCGCGCGCTGATCTCTCGATTGCCATCGACATTGGGCGGGCGGGTTTCCAGCCGGACGACATGGTCCTGCCGCAACTGCAACTCGGCGGCATCCTCTATGGTGATCAGCCGCTCGCGGTCGCTGATGAAGTGGGACAGCATGTTGAGCAGGGTGGATTTGCCCGCACCCGTACCGCCGCAGATCAGGATGTTCAGCCGCGACCGGACGGCGGCGGCGAGATAGGCGGCCATTTCAGCGCTCATCACCTGACGGTTGATGAAATCCTCTATACCCAGCGCCTGCATGCGGAATTTGCGGATCGACAGCATCGGGCCGTCGAGCGCGACCGGCGGGATGACGATATTGACGCGGGAGCCGTCGGAAAGGCGCGCGTCGACATAGGGGCTGGCTTCATCCACGCGGCGGCCGATCGGGCCGACGATACGCTGGATGATGTTCATGAGATGGGCGTCGTCGCGGAAGCGCCGGTCGACCTTTTCCAGCAGGCCGCTGCGTTCTACATAGATGGTGCCGGAGCCGTTGACGATGATGTCATCGATGCTGCCATCGCGGAGCAGTGGGGCTAGCGGGCCGAGTCCGGCGACTTCGTCCTCCACATCCTCGATCAACAGCAGCCGTTCTGCCGTGTTGAGCGCGAGTTGCCCGCGCCTGCTGCGGCTGGTGATGACCTGTTCTATTTCGGCGCGCAGTGCCCGTGCGCCGAGCGTTTCGGCTGTGCTCCCGCGTGCTTCCAGCTGTTCGATGACCTGCGCGCAGGTCTGCGCCATCACCGCCTGATAGCTGTCGCTCATCCGCTGGGCGGCTGGCTGCGCGACGGGGGCGGGCCTAGCCGTGCCGCGTGGCAGGTTGGTGTCGAAGAGCAGGCTCATGCCGCTGGTTCCACGGGGCACTGGAGGAGGCGGCGGAGGCGCTCCAGGTTCTTGGACGATCGCTGTGGTTCGATGCCGCAGGCGGTGCGGATGGCGCGCATGTAGCGGTCTGGTGCGGCCTCCATGGCGAGCGGGCGGCCTGCATTCAGGGCGTTGCGCATGCGTATCTGATCGATGGGGAGCGGCAGGGTGCTGCCGGTGCGCAAGATGTCGCTCATGCGGCGGCTGTCGAGCAATATGGCGGGCTGATGATCCCAGACGAGCAGGCGTGTGCGTGACAGGCTTGCCTCATCGTCTCCGATGCGATCGAGCAGGCGGCGGCAGGCGTCCATTTCGCGGATGGATTGCGCGCAGACCAGCTCGATGCGATCGGCGAGCAAAGCCAGTGTGCGCAGGAGGCCCGGATGGCGCAGGCTGCCCGCGCAGAGGATCAGGTCGCCGCAACAGGCGCGCAGCAGGCGGACGAGCGCGGCTATGCCGGTAGGGGCGATGCCCGCAGGCTCCGTGCCTGCCCCGCCGTCCAGCGTCAGCAGCATGAGGCCGCTTGGATCATGCCGGGCGAGCGCGCTGGACAGCAGGCTTGCGTCCAGACGCTCTATGTCGGCGATGGCCGAGGCGATGCCGTAGCTTACAGGCAGGTCGAGATAGGCCTCTGCCGCGCTGGTCGGCATTGTGAAGTCGATCAGGAGTGTGGACGACCCCGCGCGGGCGCGGTTGACCGCCATGTCGGTCGCGACCATCGCGGCGTTTTCCGCATCCGCGCCGAGGACCAGCGTCAGGCGTCCGCCCTTGCCATGATCGGCGGTTGAGCGGTTGAGGAGGTGTCCGAGGATCGCGGCGATTTCGTCACCCTCCGCCGCGCGGGGGATGACATCGTCCGCGCCGGAACGGATGGCGTGCAATATCTCGTCTGCGCCTGTTTCGCCGGTGACAAGCACGATCGGGCGTCCGGTCGCGCCTTCGGCCACTGTCGACAGGGCTGTTGCTATCGAGCGTTCTGGAGGGATCGCGTCCCGGTCCACCAGGATTACGCAAGGCCCCTCGACCATATCCGGCATCACGGATTGCGTCAGGTCGACTGTCGCGCGGCCTTGCATGGCTTCGCCGATCCGCGCCGCAAGGCTGTGATCGACCGACAGGAGGATGATGCGCGCCATTGTCATGGCCTCACCACGCCGAACGGCACGACTGGGTCTTTGGTGTCGAGCAGCGATCCGGGCAGGGCGGGCACATCCTTGGCCTGCACCGGCCCCACCAGCCGCGGCGTTGCGACGATGACCAGTTCCTGCCGCTCCTTCTGGGTCTGCTGGCGGCGGAAGAAGGCGCCGATTACCGGAATGTCGCCTAGCAACGGTGTCTTTTCTCGCGTGGTCGATTGGCTGGAATAGCTTAGACCCGCGATCACGAAGCTCTGGCCGCTGCCCAGTTCGACCGTGGTTTCGGCCGATCGGCGGCGCAGGCCGGGCACGACATAGCCCTGCAACTGGACGCCGCTATTATAGTCGAGTTCGCTGACCTCCGGCGCGATTTTCAGCACGATCTGGTCGGGTGACAGGACGAAGGGGGTGACGGACAGGCGGACGCCGAATTCCTTATATTGAATGGAGATGGCGTTGCCGTTGCCCGATGCCTGCGGCACGGGCACGGGGATCTCGCCGCCCGCGAGGAAGCTCGCCTGCTCGCCCGATCGGACCAGCAGGGTGGGTTGGGCCAGCAATTCGGACAGGCCGTTGGAGGAAAGGGCGCTCAGCACCGCGTTGATGCCGCGATTGGGGGCGGACAGGAACAGGTTGAACGCATTCTGGATGGGCACGCTGGCGTCGAGCGAGGAGCCGCCGGGCGAGAAGCTGGCGCTCTTGAAACTGCTGGGGGAGACGACCGCTCCCTGAATGTCGCCGCTGAGTTTGGAGAAGTTGAACCCCAAAGCCTTGAGCGTGGAGGAGGATACGGCGGCGAATTGCACATCGACGGCGACGACCTGTTCGCCAGCGACGATGCGGGGGCTCATGAGCGCGCCCGGCTCCCGTGCGGTTGCGCCGGAGGACGACACGGCAAAGCGCGTTTCCGCCATCAGCGATCCGTCGCGGCCGAATATGCTGATCGTTGTGCTGCCCGCGCCTATTCCGGTGACGCTCAAGGACCGGGCGGTGGGCGCGGCGACTGATATGACATCGTCGCGATCCACTTCTATCCGGCCGATGGGGCGGGGGTAGGTGAGCGTCCGCTTCTGCTGGATCGACAGCGACCTTTGGTCCTGCGCCTGGGCGGGAGGTGCTGCGGCGAGCGCTACTGCGAGGGCGAGGATGAGTTTCAACGCCGGGCGCTCCCCGAATAGATGGTTTCGCGGCGGTCGCCGATGACCAGCTCGATCGGCTGGCGGGGAGCAGGGGCGGGACGAGCCTGCGCGGCCATGGGCGCAGGGCGTGCGGGTAGGGCCTGGGCGAGCGGGGAGGGGTCGGCGCCGTTGGAATTGGCTGGTGCGACCGCGACCTGCTCACTGTCCACCGGGTTGCGAAGGGAAAGAGTGAGCGCGCCCGTGCTCTTTGCCAGCGACAGGATGGAGACCTGCCGCGGATCGAGCGCGAGCGTCACGGTTCGGGCGGGCGGTGGCGGGGAGGATAGCTGGTCTTTCCTCCCTGATGCTGGCGTCGTACCGAGGACCGCCTCACCCACGGCGAGCACTTGAACCATCTGGAGCAATGTCTGGGCGCGGCTGCGGCCTGCGCCGCGCGCGCCGCTGATGGCGTCGGCGCCGGGATAGACGACCTGCACGTCCACGCGGTCGCCGGGGCGGACGAGGCCCGCCACCGCGATTTCGGCCGTGGTGTCGATGCTGATCGCCCGCATGCCGACCGGCACGCGGATCGCGAGCTTTTCCTCGCCGCCGACCGCGTCCCTGGGGATGAGCGCGCCTGCGGCGATGGCGCGAGTGGCGACCTTGCCGATCAGTTCGGCTGGCGCGGCGGCGGCGGGATGGCGAGAGGGGTCAGCTATCGCATTGCGGATCATGGCGGCGGTGATCGTCTCGCCCGTCCGGATCGGGCGGGCGGCGGATGCAAGGATTACGGGTTGGGGGGATCGACTGTCCGCTGCCGACCGGATCGGTGGGACCGTCGCGGCTGATGACCGCTGCATTTCGCGAACGCCCAGCAGCAGGAACAGCATGGCGGCAACCATGCCCGCAACCATCATGATCCTGGCTTTCCACCCCAATTGCATCAATTCCCCCCTTGATCTTGCGTCCACGCAAATCGCCCCGCATCGAGGCAAGACCCTGTAGCTTCGGGGAATCTATGCTTTATCGGCGGCCGAGGGGACCGGAGATGCCGCCGATATGATGGGACCAGAGGGGTAAAGATTGCCCGGCGTTAACTTCTTCGCCCGGCATTTGCGTGGCGCCGCGCGCGCAAGGGCTTTTTTTGCGCGTGATCGACCGCGCGAAAGGTTCAATTTGGCGCAATCTCTCCGGATCGGAGCTTCGCTGCGGCCTCGTCAGTGCGCCAGCAACAGCGGAACATGCGCCTCGCGCAGCATCGTGCGGGTTACGCCGCCGAAGACGAGTTCGCGCCAGCGGCTGTGCCCGAACGCGCCCATCACCATCCAGTCGGGCTTCAGCACATTGATCGCGGCTTTCAGGGTAGCCTCCACAGTGCGGCCATCCTGCGGCCATGTATGGAATTGCGTCCTGACGCCATGACGGGAGAGATATTCGGGCGCATCGGTCGCGGGGAAGGGGTATTTGCCCGCCTCCTCAACGGTCACCACATCCACTTCTGCGGCATGCTTCAGCAGCGGTACGGCCAACCGGAGCGCCGCCGATGCCTCGCGCGATCCTTCCCAGGCGACGAGCGCCCGGCCCGTGATCATCATGCCCCGCGCGTCCTCCGGCACGGCGAGGACCGGCGTGCGACCGCCCATCGCCAGATCGGCGGCGAGATGCAACGGATCGCTCATTTCCCGCCGAGGGCCAGCGGGCAGCGTCACGATCATGAAGTCGCATAGGGCGGACGCTGAAAGCAGGCCGTGAACAATGTCACCATCGGCCTGCCGCCAATCCCAATTCACGTCTTCGCGTTGCAGCCGTTGTTCTACCTTAACACGCATGCGCGCATCGATCTGGTGCAGTTCGGCCATGATCGCGGGGGCGATGGACGCCCCGCCATAAAGATCCCCGGCGACAAGGTTAGGCATGGAGGTGACCTGTACGCAGTGGATATGCGCGTCGAGCGCGCGGGCAATGTCACTGGCGGCCTGGAGTCGGCTCTCCATGGCGCTATCGTCGTGAATGTGGAGCAGAATGGATGTCATCGCACCTCTCCATGCTCTTAAGACCGCGAAAATGGTCGCCTTCTTATACCCTTCTTTGCCCATCGCGGTTAATAGCATTTATGTTATATATCCAAAGGCGGGTGTGGACGCCGTGCGCCGGGAAGGCGCATCGGCGAATGGGGGAAGCATCATGCCTGGAATCTTTTCAGCTTCAATAACAGGACTGTGGCGCGATCGTGGAGGCGCTACGGCTGCCGAATATGCGCTTTTGCTGGCCATCATCGGCGGCGGGATGGTCGGGGCAACCTGGCTGTTGGGACAGGCGGTAGGCAGTCAGATGAACCAGCAGGTAGCCCTGTTCGCATCATCCGCAGGGAGTAGCTCGACGAGTTCGTCAAGCTCATCCAGCGGCGGATCGAGTGCTGGTGGCGGCTCATCGACCGGCGGAAGTAGCAGCACCGGCGGAGGTGGCACCACGACGACGAGCACTGGCGGGACTACGACGGGCGGCACCAGCTCGGGCAATGGAAGCTCCGGAAATGGCAGCTCCGGCAACGGGAGTTCGGGGAACGGCAGTTCCGGGAATGGAAGCTCGGGCAACGGAAACGGCAAGAAGTAAGCCGTCGCGAGTGGAACGAGGAGGCCCGCTCCGCTCGCTTCGACAGAGTTCGCGGCGGGGCGCGCGCATCGCCAAGGTGCCCGCGTCCCGCAGGCAGTTTATCGTGAAATATCCGGATGGTCAGGAATAATTTTTACAGTCATTCAATTTTGTAGGACTATTTTTGCGGGCTCGCGCGTATTATATTCGTAACATGACTACTGCGGCGGGAGTCGTCAGTGACGAAAAGCGAACTGTTTTCGAGCTTCACCCGGAATTTTGACGAACGGCGTCAAGCCGAGATGTCGATTGAGGATTATTTGCTGGGATGCCGCAATGATCCTCTGATGCATGCATCAGCACCGGAGCGCCTGCTGGCGGCGATCGGCGAGCCGGAGATCATAGACACGTCCCGTGATCAGCGGCTCGGGCGGATCTTTATGAACCGCACCATCCGCCGATACAAAAGCTTCGCCAATTTCTACGGCATGGAAGCGACGATCGAACATATCGTCAGCTTCCTGCGCCATGCCAGCCAGGGTCTGGAGGAGCGCAAGCAGATCCTCTATCTGCTCGGCCCGGTCGGCGGCGGCAAATCCTCGCTGGCTGAACGGCTCAAGGCGTTGATGGAAACGCACCCCATCTATGCGCTGAAGGCCGGGGATGAGATCAGCCCGATCTTCGAAAGCCCGCTGGCCCTGTTCGATGCGGAAACGCACGGCGCGTTCATCGAGGAAAATTACAGCATTCCCCGCCGCCGCCTGACCGGCATGATCAGCCCATGGGCGCGCAAGCGGCTGGACGAGTTTTCCGGCGACATCTCGCAGTTCAAGGTCATTCGCCTGATGCCTTCGCGCATGCGGCAGATCGCCATCGCCAAGACCGAGCCGGGCGATGAGAATAACCAGGACATCAGCTCGCTGGTCGGCAAGGTCGACATACGCAAGCTGGAGATGCTGTCGCAGAATGATCCCGATGCCTACAGCTATTCGGGCGGCCTTAATCGCGCGAACCAGGGGATGCTTGAGTTCGTCGAGATGTTCAAGGCGCCGATCAAGATGCTCCACCCGCTGCTGACCGCGACGCAGGAGGGCAATTATATCGGCACCGAGAATATCGGGGCCATCCCCTTTAACGGCATCATCATGGCCCATTCCAATGAATCGGAATGGTCGAATTTCAAGAATAACAAGAATAATGAAGCTTTCATCGACCGCATCTATGTCATCAAGGTGCCTTATAGCTTGCAGGCCACCGAAGAACGGCATGTCTATGAAAAGCTGTTGAGGGAATCGGACCTCAGCAAGGCGCCTTGCGCTCCGGGGACACTGGACATGCTGGCGCGCTTTTCTGTCCTCACGCGGTTGCGGGAACATGAGAACAGCAATCTCTATTCCAAGATGCGCGTCTATGACGGGGAAATGCTGCGGGAGATTGATCCGCGGGCCAAGAGCATGCAGGAATATCGCGATGCCGCCGGGGTGGACGAGGGCATGTCGGGCACATCGACCCGCTTTGCCTTCAAGGCGCTGTCGGCGACCTTCAACCATGACAGCAGCGAAATAGCCGCCGATCCCGTCCACCTCATGTATGTGCTGGAAGGGATGGTCCGGCAGGAACAATTCCCCGCCGATGTGGAAGCCAAATATCTGGAATTCATCAAGGGCGAGCTTGCGCCGCGCTATGCCGAATTTATCGGCAATGAAATCCAGAAGGCTTATCTGGAATCCTACAATGACTATGGCCAGAACCTGTTCGACCGCTATGTCGCCTATGCCGACGCGTGGATCGAGGACCTGGATTTCAAGGACCCGGACACGGGGCAGCTTCTGGACCGGGAAATCATCAACCAGGAATTGTCCAAGACCGAAAAGCCCGCCGGGATCGCCAATCCCAAGGACTTCCGGAACGAGGTCGTGAAGTTCGCGCTGCGCATGCGGGCCAGCAACGACGGGCGCAATCCCAGCTGGACGAGCTATGAGAAAATCCGCGAAGTCATCGAAAAGCGGATGTTCAGCCAGGTCGAGGACCTTCTGCCGGTCATCAGCTTCGGGTCCAAGAAGGACGGCGACACGGCGGGCAAGCATGACGAGTTCGTCGCGCGGATGATCGAACGAGGCTACACCGAACGGCAGGTCCGTCGGCTGGTGGAATGGTATATAAGGGTCAAGCAGGCCGGGTAAACGGATGGAGGTGCTTAGGCCACCATGCACATAGTCGACAGAAGGCTGAACCCAGGGGGCAAGAGCCTTGTCAACCGGCAACGGTTCCTGAGGAGGGCGAAAGCCTATGTCAGCCAGGCGGTGCGCGACAGCCTGAAGGACCGCAGCATCAGGGATCTTGCCGGAGAAGGCGAAATCACCATCCGCCGCGACGTCATTCACGAACCCACGCTGCATCGATCGGCAAAGGGCGGCGACCGTGAACGCGTGCTGCCGGGCAATCGAGAGTTTCTGGAAGGCGACCGGATCAAGCGCCCTGACGGCGGCGGCGGTGCCGGGTCGCAGGCGGGGGAGGGCGAGGATCAGGATGATTTCCGCTTCGCGCTCAGCCGGGAGGAGTTTCTCGACCTTTTCCTGGACGATCTTGAACTGCCCGACATGGCCAAGAAGAAGCTGGTCGCGGGCAAGATAGAGGGTATGCGCCGCGCGGGTTATTCGACGATCGGCAACCCGTCCAACCTGTCCGTCCCGCGCACGATGCAAAAGGCCATGTCCCGCCGCATCGCACTACGTCGCCCGAGTGGCCGTGATCTCAGCCGGATTGACGAGGCCATCGCCGAGATCGAGGCGCGTGCGGTGCCCCTGCCCGACGATGCCGTAGCGCTGGAAAAGCTGAAGGAGGAACGGGCGCACATCATTCGCCGTCGCAACCTCATCGCCTATATCGACCCCGTCGATCTGCGCTTCCGCCGTTTCGAGCCTGTCCCCCGGCCCGTGGCCCAGGCTGTGATGTTCTGCCTGATGGACGTATCAGGCTCCATGACGGCGCATATGAAGGATCTCGCCAAACGCTTCTTTGCGCTGCTGCACCTGTTCCTGTCGCGCTGTTATGAGCATGTCGATGTGGTGTTCATCCACCATACCGACCGCGCGGCCGAAGTGGACGAGGAAACCTTCTTCTACAGCACGGTGACGGGCGGCACGCTGGTATCGAGCGCGCTCGACAAGCTCATCGAGGTGGTCAAGGATCGGTACAGCCCCACCGACTGGAACATCTATGTCGCGCAGGCCTCGGACGGCGATACGCTGGCGTCGGACAATGCGCGGGTGGCCAACCTGATGCAGAATGAAATCCTGCCCTTCTGCCAATATTTCGCCTATTTGGAAGTGGGTCGGGAAGAGTTCGCCTCTATCGAAGCGGCAACCTCCGCCACGGGGCTTTGGGACGCCTATGCGCCCGTCAGCCAGGCAAATCGGCAATTCACGATGCGCAAGGTGTCGCACCGGCGGGAAATATATCCGGTGTTCCGTGAACTGTTCCAGCGGCGCGGTGTCGGCGAAGGGACGCCCGCTTGACGGGGGAGCGCGCATCCGCCCCGCTGTTCACCGGCAGCGACTGGGACTTTTCGCTGATCAACCGCATTTATGAAGTGATCGAACCGATCGCGCTTCAGGAGATGAAGCTCAATATCTATCCCAATCAGATAGAGATTATCAGCGCCGAACAGATGCTGGATGCCTATTCGTCCATCGGTATGCCGCTATTTTACAAACATTGGTCGTTCGGCAAGCAGTTCGTGACCAATGAAATGCTCTACCGCAAAGGGCTTCGCGGCCTTGCCTATGAGCTGGTGATCAACAGCGATCCCTGCATCAACTATCTGATGCAGGAAAACAGCGCGACCATGCAGACGCTGGTCATCGCCCATGCCGCGTTCGGGCATAATCACTTCTTCAAGAATAATTATGTCTTCCGCCAATGGACCGATGCGGAAGGCATTCTAGACTATCTGGAGTTCGCCAAAGGCTACATCGCCAGTTGCGAAGAGCGTTTTGGCCAGCTCGCCGTCGAACGGGTGCTGGACGCTGCTCATGCGCTGATGAATCAGGGCGTGCATCGCTATCCGCGCATTCGTCCCCGCGATTTGAAGGCGGAGGCCGAGCGGGAGGCGGAGCGTCAGGCCTATCGCGATCGCATTTATGACGACCTCTGGCGCACGGTGCCGGTGGGCGCGAAGGCGGCCGCCGTCCCCTCGGATGAGCGCCGCGCCGCGCTTGGCCTGCCGCAGGAGAATATCCTCTATTTCCTCGAAAAGACCGGCCCGCTGCTTCAAAGCTGGCAGCGCGAGATATTGCGCATCGTCCGCCTGATCGCCCAATATTTCTACCCCCAGCGCCAGACCAAGGCGATGAACGAGGGCTGCGCGACCTACACCCATTATCGCATCATGACGATCCTGCACGATCGCGGCTGGATCACCGATGGCGCGTTCATGGAATTTATCCAGTCGCACACAGGCGTCGTTTATCAGCCGACGTTCGATTCCGGCCATTTCGGGGGCTTCAATCCCTATGCGCTGGGCTTTGGCATCATGTCCGATATAGAGCGGATCTGCATGGACCCGACGCCGGAGGATCGCGAATGGTTCAGCGACATCGCCGGTTCGCGTGATCCGGTGGAGGTGCTGAAGGATATCTGGGCCAATTATCGCGACGAAAGCTTCATATCGCAGTTCCTCAGCCCGCACCTTATCCGCCAGTGGCGCCTGTTCAAGCTGATCGACAAGGAAAGCGAGTCGGAACTGCGCGTGGATGCCATTCATGACGAGCGCGGCTATCGCCGTATCCGCCGCGCCCTTGCGCGCGAGCATGACATTGCCCGGCAGGAGCCCGATATCCAGGTGGTGGATGTCGATCTGGCGGGCGACCGGACGCTGATGCTGGAACATGCGGTCATCGATGGCGTGGTGCTGGACGCGTCCGACGCGACGATGGTGTTACAAAGCCTCGCCAATCTATGGGGTTATGAAGTGGCGTTGAGCGAAGTTCATGCCGAAAGTCGTAAGGAGTTGAAAAGCCATCGTTGCCAGCCGCAGCAGGGCTGGATCGGCTGAAGCGGTGCGCCGTGGCGGCCAGCTCCCGGGGTTACGAAGATTCCATTTCCAAAGCAGGGCTGAAAAGCGTAAATTCTGCCGCGTTTCGCGAGTGGCTCCAGCGATCGGTCGCATCCTGCGATGCATGGAGCGCTCAAAAAGAAGCAGGAGAGCATTTCATGACTCATGCCCTCAATGCACAAGAATGTCTTGAACGAGCCCGGATGCATGAACAGCTCGCGGCGACAACCGCCGATGCGTCCGCGCGGACCATGCATCAGGCAATGGCCGCCGAATTTCGTCGTCGCGCCGCGATGGGGACGATCGACGGAGTTAGCCCGGTGATCAGCAAACCGGTAATCGAGCTGACCGTCAACGCCGCCTGAAGCGCGTTTTCCTCAGGCGTCCCGGCGCAGCAGATACACGTCCATGATCCATCCATGCCGCTGGCGCAGCTGTGCCCGGCGGTCGATGATTTCCGGTCCTGTCACGGTCAAAGGACCGTGGGCTAACGACTGATGCTCCATGCCCAGATAGGCGCCCCACCAGATCGTTATCCCCTCCGGCTCCAGCGTCTGGAATGCGCAATGACCGTCCAGCATCACGATCACATCGCGCATGCCAGCGGGCCAGCCGCGTTCGCGCAATTGCCGTCCGGTGGTGATCAACACCGGGTCGGCCAGGCGGTTGAGGCAGATGCCATGCGCGGCCGTCAGCGCCTGAACGCTGGTGATGCCGGGCACGACGCTGATCTCGACCGAGGGCCCGAGCCGTTCTGCGATCCGCAGGCTGCTATCGTAGAGCGAAGGGTCGCCCCAGACGAGCAGCGCAACCGTGCCGCCATCGGGCAGGTGACGGGCGATTTGCTTCATCCAGATGGCGGCGATTGCATCATGCCAGTCGATGACCGCCTCGACATAGGCGGCCTGATCCGCGCGCTTGGGCATGTCGAACTCGACGACCCGTGCGGGACCGGTCAGTAGTTGTGCACAGATGGACCGGCGCAGGTCGATCAGGTCGGACTTGGCCTCTCCCTTGCGCGGCAGCAGGATCAGGTCAGCCTCGTTCATCGCCCGAATGGCGGCGAGCGTCAGATGGTCGGGATTGCCCGTGCCGATACCGATCAGTGACAAGCGGATCATGCGGCACCCGCGATAAGATGGAAGAAGCTGCCCGTCACGCGCCCCCGGCGCGATCCAGTCGCGGCGACCGCAGCGCCCACCGCATCCACGACATGGGCGAGCGGTTCGTCGGGCTGATCGACGATCGTCGAATAGTGAAACTCATGCCCGCGTAGCGCCGCTCCCGCCTCATGGCCGCCCATCGGGGCCAGCAGCCGGGCCTGCCGATAGCCCAGTTGCAAGCGCCGCTCCGCGAAGCTGGAAACCAGCCCGAGCAGCCCCGCCATCGCATGCGACCGCCCCCGCGCATCGATGATCGCCTGTCCCAACACCATATAGCCGCCGCATTCGCCGTGGATTGGGCGATCCTGCGCATGGCGGCGCAGGCCCTCCAGAAACCGCGCGGCATTGGCGATCTGAGCCGCATGCAGTTCAGGATAGCCACCGGGTAGCCAGATGGCGTCGGCTTGCCGGTCCGGCGCCTCGTCGGCCAAGGGGGAAAAGGACAGTATCTCCGCCCCCGCCGCGCGCCAGCCGTTCAGCATATGGCCGTAGGTGAAGGAAAAGGCGGCATCCTGCGCCAGTGCAATCCGCTGCCCCGGTGGCTGGCAGCGATAGGGGGGCGCTGATGTGCCGGGCAATGCGTCGGCCGCCTTTTGAAGAGCCGCAAGATCGACATGCGCCTCGACCATATCCGCGATCGCGTCGATCGTCCGCTCGACCTCCGCCTGCTCGCCCGATTGCACAAGGCCAAGGTGCCGTTCAGGGATGGACAGGGCATCGGATCGCGGGACCGCGCCCAGCACGGGCATGGCGATATCCTCCATGGCCTGCCGGATCATCGCCTCATGGCGCGGGCTGGCGAGGCGGTTGAGGATGACGCCTGCCACCCGCACGTCCGGCCGGAGCATGCGGAAACCATGCGCGATGGCGGCGGCTGATTGGCTCTGTCCCGACACATCGATGATCAGCACCCCCGGCCAGCCAAGCGCAGCCGCTATGTCGCCGCTGCTCCCATTTCCGCTCGCGCCGCGCGCCGGAGCACCGTCGAACAGGCCCATCACGCCCTCCGCGATGATCAGGTTGGCGTCGGCTGCCTCCCCCGCCAGACCGTGGAGCAGCGCCGCATCCATCGCCCAGCTGTCGAGGTTGAAAGCCGGGCGTCCGCTCGCCAGCCGGTGATAGCCCGTGTCGATATAGTCCGGCCCGCATTTATAGGACTGAACGCACACGCCCTGCCGCTTCAACGCCCTGAGCAGGCCGAGCGTGATGACCGTCTTGCCCGATCCGGATCGCGGCGCGGCGATAAGGATGCCGGGCGTCATTCTTCCGATCCGGCGAAACGCGATTCCGCCGTGGCCGGACGAAATCGCCGGTCATAGCCGGGCGCATAAAGCTGGCTCTCGGCGAAATCTCCCTCCCCCAGCACTGGTCCTACGAGAATGAGGGCGGTGCGTTCCGGCCCGCCTGCCGCCTGCTCCTCTATCGTCGTTAGCGTCCCGCGCACGATGCGTTGGTCCGGCCAGCTTGCCCGCCACACGATCGCCGCCGGGCAGTCCTCGCCATAGAGTGGCACCAGATCCGCGACCACCTTCGCCAGATTGTGGACGGACAAGTGGATCGCCAGCGTCGCGCCGGTCGCGCCAAAGGCCGCCAGCGTCTCGCCAGGCGGCATGGCGCTCGCCCGCCCCGGCGTGCGCGTGAGGACAAGCGACTGGCCAAGTCCGGGCAACGTCAGTTCCGCTTCCAGCGCCGCCGCCGCCGCCGCGAAGGACGGAACGCCGGGCGTCACCGTATAGCCGACGCCCAGTGCCTTGAGGCGGCGGATTTGCTCGCCCATCGCCGACCAGATCGACAGGTCGCCCGAATGCAGCCGCGCGACATCCTGTCCTGCGGCGTCCGCCTCTGCGATGATGGCTATGATCTCGTCGAGCGTCAGCGGCGCGCTGTTCACGATCCGCGCTCCGGCCGGGCAATGATCGAGCAGCGCGCGAGGGACCAGCGATCCGGCATAGAGGCAGACGGGAGAGGCGGCGATCAGGTCGCGGCCACGCAGCGTCAGCAGGTCGGGCGCCCCCGGCCCGGCGCCGATGAAATGAACGGTCATGGCGATACTCCTTGGGCCAGCGCGCAGGTGGCTTGCCCATCCGGCGAGATGATGCGGGCGGCGATCAGTCGCGCGCCCGGTCCCGCCGCCGTCAGCGCGACCGCTTCGGCGACGCTGCCGGTGCCGTAGGCCGCCAGACTGGCGGCGGAGCGCGTGGGCGTTTCCACGCCCTCGACCGCGCAAGGATCGATCAGGATCAGCGGCAAGTCCAAGGTGCGGGCGAGGGGGGCAAGCAGCGCTTCCTTATGCGCCAAGGTCGCCAGTGCAGTGACGCCATTGCCATGCACGCCTAGCGCTGTTCGCAAGGCTTGCTCCGTCGCTCCACTGCGGCAGCCAAAGCCAGCGACGATCATAGCGTCACGCTCCACTGCACCAGCGGATAGGCGGCTTTCCACCCCCGCCGCCTGCCGATCGGCGCGGCGCTCGCCATCTCGATCCGCAGCAGTTCGCCGCCCAGCCGCTCATGCCAACGCGCCAGTAGTGCTTCGGATTCCAGCGTCACCGCATTGGCGACCAGCCTTGTGCGCTCGCCCGGCAGGGCGATGATCGCTTCCATCATCGCCTCGCTCAGCCCGCCGCCGATGAAGATGGCGTCAGGCCGGACGCGGCCGGCCAGCACCGCCGGAGCGCGCCCCTCGACCAGCGTCAGCCGATCGACGCCCAGCCGCTGCGCATTGCCCTTCGCCCGCGCGGCACGCACCGGGTCGGCCTCAAATGCCACGGCCTGCGTGGAAGCATGGCTCAACAGCCATTCGATCGCGATCGATCCCGATCCCGCGCCGATGTCCCACAAAGTCTCGCCGGGACGCGGGGCCAGCGCCGACAGTGTCAGCGCCCGCACCGGCCGCTTGCTGATCTGCCCGTCATGATCGAACCAGTCATCCACCAGTCCGCTGACGCAGGGCATCACCTCGCCGTCGCCCGCTACTTGTATCCCCACCGCCACAGGGTGCGCAATATCGTCAAGGCTAATCTGATCGGCGCGCGCCTGCCGCACCCGCTCGCGCGGCCCGCCCAGCGCTTCCATGACGTGCAGGCTGGACGCGCCAAAGCCCGCCTCCGCCAGGTAGGAACCAAGCGCATGCACCGCTGCCCCATCGCGCAGCAGCACAATGGCGCGGCACCCCCGCGCCAGCATGGGCCTCAACCGCGTCAACGGCGCGGCGTGTAGGCCATGACAGGCCACATCCTGCAAAGCCCAGCCCAGCCGTGAAGCTGCTAGCGAGAAACTCGACGACGCAGGATGCGACACCCATTCCTCAGGCCGCAAATGCCGCGTGACACTCATCCCCGCTCCGAACCAGAAGGGATCGCCTGACGCCAGCATCACCACCGGCTCCCCCCGCCGGGCGAGCAGCGCCTCCACGCCATCCTCAAAGGGCACTGGCCAGCTCAGCCGTTCGGTTCTAAGGGGTGGCAACAGCGCCAGATGGCGCGGCGCGCCGATGATCATGCGAGCCTGTTCCAGTGCGGCGCGCGCAACGTCGGACAGGCCCGCCGCTCCATCCTCGCCTATGCCGATGATCGTCAGCCAGGGACCTTCAGCCACCATGCGCCACATCCTGATCCTTGGCGGCACGACCGAAGCGAGCGCCCTCGCCAAGTCCCTTGCCGAGCGCGGTGAGCGCGCCATGTTGAGCTATGCCGGACGCACCGGCAACCCGCGCGCGCAGCCGTTGCCGGTGCGCGTAGGCGGCTTTGGCGGCGCTGCTGGACTGGCGGTATTCCTGAAGGCGGAGGGGTTTACACACCTGATCGACGCGACCCACCCCTTCGCCGCGACGATCAGCGCCAATGCCGCCGCCGCCTCGCGAGAGGCGGGCGTCGCGCACCTGATGTTCACCCGCCCGGAATGGATAGGGGGAGAGGGCGACCGCTGGACCCATGTTCCCGACATCCCGAGCGCTGTCCGTGCGCTCGACGGACCGCCCCGGCGCGTCATGCTGGCGCTCGGACGCATGCATGTCGAAGCTTTCGCCGCCCAGCCGCAGCATAATTATCTGCTCCGCTTTGTCGATGCGCCCGATGCGCCGCCCGCGTTGCCGCGTCATCAGCTGTTCGTGGATCGCGGCCCTTTCACGCTGGAGGGTGATCTCGCCCTGATGAGCGCCCACGGCATAGACTTGGTCGTCGCCAAAAATGCTGGAGGCGCAGGCGCGCGTGCGAAGATCGATGCGGCGCGAACGCTCGGCTTGCCTGTTATCATGATCGACCGGCCCGCAATGCCACAGGCGCAGGCCGTCCATGACATCGCCGATGTGCTGGCGTGGATCGATCATTCGGCCCATCGCGGTGTGTAGAGGATCGGGCGGGCAGCCCCCTCGATAAGGCGGGTGCGGCTTGAACCCACGATCACCATCGTGCGCATGTCCGCCATGTCGGCGCTTGCCTCGCCCAGCGTGACGACCCGCAATTGCTCGTCCGGCGTCGATATAGCGCGCGCGAAGAGGATCAGCCGGTCGTCCCCACATTCCTCGCGCAATATGTCGAGCGCCCGCGCAAAGCCCTCCGGCCGCGCCTTCGACCGGGGATTGTAGAAGGCCATCGCGAAGTCGGCCTGCGCGGCGAGACGCAGGCGCCGCTCGATCAGCGCCCAGGGCTTCAGATTGTCCGACAGGTTGATCGCGCAGAAATCATGGCCCAGCGGAGCGCCCGCCCGCGCCGCGGCGGCCAGCATGGCGGTAATGCCGGGCAGGATGCGAATGTCGATCTCGCGCCACGCACGCGGCCCAGCCTCCAACGCCTCGAACAGCGCCGACGCCATCGCGAACACGCCCGGATCTCCGGAGGATGCGACCACCACGCGCCTCCCCGCCGCCGCCATTTCCAACGCATGGGCGGCGCGCTCCAGCTCCACCCGATTGTCCGACGCATGGCGCAAAAGGCCGGGGTGATCCGCCACCCGCGCGACATAGGGCGCATAGCCCACCAAATCGGTCGCCTCGGCCAGTGCCTGCGTCACTTCGGGCGTCACGAGCGCTTCAGCGCCCGGTCCCAGTCCCGCCACCGCCACCCATCCGCTCATGGCCGCCGTCCCTGACCATGGATCAGCAGGATGGAAAAATAGCTGGTGATCGCCTCTGCCTCGGCCAGCGGAGTGATCTTCTGATCTGCCATCGTCGCATATTCGACCAGCCAGGCGCAGTCTTGCTTGCTCGCCGCCTCTACTGCGCGGCGCAGCTTGGCCAGATTGCGGCCGATCTTCATGACGACCAGCGCATTGCTGTCATGGATGCGCCGGGCCAGTTCCTCTTCGGGCAGGGTCGCCATCAGCACCGTCAGCACATCGTCGCCCCAGCTGATCGGCGTGCCGCTCGCTGTCCAGGCGCCCGACATGCCGGTGATGCCCGGCACGATCCGCACGGGCGCGAGTGGCGACAGGCGGCTGTGCAGATGCATGAAGCTGCCGTAGAAAAAGGGGTCGCCTTCGCACAGTACGACCACATCCTCGCCCGCCAATGCCAGTCCATGCAGATGTGCGGTGCACTCGGCATAAAAGGCGGAGAGGCGCTGGTTGTATCGAGGATTGGTGACAGGAATTTCGGTCGTTACCGGATATTCCATCGCATATTCGACGGCATCGGGACGCAGCAGCCCATCGACGATCTTGCGCGCATGACCCGCGCGGCCGGGCTTGCGGAAATAGGCGATGTGGCGTGCGTCGCGGATCAGTCGGTCGGCGCGCACGCTCATCAGGTCCTGCGCGCCGGGGCCAAGGCCCACGCCATGGATCGTGCCGCTCATTCGGCTGCACTCGCCAGCGCGTTGACGGCCGCGACGGTGATCGCGCTGCCGCCCAGCCGCCCTTCGACGATGCAGCAAGGCACCGGCTGCGCCTGCCACAGTGCCTCCTTCGATTCCGCCGCGCCGACGAAGCCGACCGGGCAGCCGATGATCGCCGCCGGGCGTGGGCATGCCGGGTCTTCCAGCATGTTGAGCAGGTGGAACAGCGCGGTCGGGGCGTTGCCGATTGCGACCACTGCTCCCGCGAGATGGGGCCGCCACAGCTCCAATGCCGCCGCCGATCGCGTGTTTGCCATAGTCCGGGCAAGATCAACTTGGCTGTTATTCAAGGTGCAGATGATCGCATTGCCAGCGGGCAGGCGCGCACGCGTGATCCCTTCTGACACCATTCGAGCGTCACACAGGATCGGGGCGCCTGCTTCCAGCGCGGTGGTCGCGGCTTTGGCAAATCCGGGCGAAAAGCGGACATGCGGCGCAAGGCCGACCATTCCAGCGGCATGGATCATGCGGACGGCAACCCGCTCTTCCTCTGCCGCAAAGCGGTCGAGCACCGCCTCCGCCCGGATCATGCGGAAGGATTGGCGATAGATTTCCGCGCCGTCGGTTTCATAGAGATGCGGCATCAATTGGCTCCGAAAAGGGCGAGTATCTGATCGGGCGACAGGCCCGTTTGCAGCGGCGGCGCACCCGCGCACGCATTGTGGGCAAGGTCGAAACGGCCCTCCCGCCCGGTGAGGACCAGCGCCGCCTGCGAAGGCTGTGCGCACCCCTTGGCGCAACCGGACACATGCAGCCCGCGAACATGCGGCGCCAGCCGAGCGGCCAGATCACGCGTCGTGACGCTCGCCTGCGGGCAGGCTGGCGCACCGGGGCAGCAATCGGTCGAAAGGCGCGGATCGGTTGGGTCATCGGCAGGCGCGTCGCTGCCTTCCAGCACCAGTCCCCGCCAAGGGGTGAGCCGCACCGCCTCCACGCAGTCCGCCATCACGGCAAGCAGCGCAGGCGCCTCGATCCTGCCAAAGGGCGCTGCATGGAAAGGGCCGGGCGCAGCGGCCAGGGCAGCAGCGCGAGGCCGGGCGGGGGCAGGGGCCTCAGTCGCTACATCAGGCAGCGGGGCCGAATGCCGCGCCATGCGCCCCGCCTGCGCGCCACCGCTGGCTACGTACCAATGGGCATGACGGATCAACCCCTCGGCTGCGTCCTCTGCACTCACGCCCACGCCATGCGCGCGCCCGTCGGAGCGCAGGATAAGCCCGCCGCTCGTCCCTCTTTCGATCCGGAAATCAGCCGGAACATCGCTCAGCACCGGCGCAGGCCCCGCATCGATCGCAAAGCCGACCTTTGCGGGCAGATCGGGCAGCTCGGCCATGCGCTCGATCAAGGCGGCGGCTATGACCGAACTGTCATCGCCCGGCAGCCAGTCGGGGCTGATCAGGACAGGAATCTGCCTGTCCCGATCCGCATCGGCATCCGCCAACTCAATCGCGACGAGCCTCTCCATCAGCGTGCCATGGCTCGCTTGCGGCACGCCCCTGATTTGCAAGGCGGCGCGATTGGTGATGTCAATATGGCCATTGCCCAGCGCGAGAGATGCCTCGCACAACCCCACAACCTGCGCGCGGGTCATCCGGCCTAGCGGCGGGCGCACCCGGACCAGCAGCCCGTCGCCGGCCATCATCGGCCGCCATGCCGTCGGGCACCAGCCGCGCACGCCATGGGCCGGGCGTGAAACAGCGTCGGCACGTTGCGCCTGCTCCAGCATTGCTCCTGCACTCCCCGCACCAGCGCCACGACACGCGGACGGCACGCACAGGCAGGCGGACAGGCCGCACGCCTGCACGGCCGTAGCCGCACGAAATTCGTCGCTCAAACGGAGAACCGAGCCGTGACCATCCCCTGGATCATGGCAAGAGCGACCTTTGCTCCGGCAGGTCTCCTGGCTTGCGGGTCACAGCTTGGCATGGGGCCTTCCCGGATCGCTCCAGTGGCTGGCCGCCCCATTCTCAGGGTCGGCCGGTCCATGCCTCGCTCGCCGCTCACAGTTGCAGGGACAGCCACGGATTAGGGAGGAAATCCTCCCGCACCGCGTTCCCATTTAAGCCCCTTGCGGGGCACCGGCGCGATCGATGAACCGGGACGAACCCGGCTCGACGCGCTTCATAGGGGGGATGCAGGCGAAAGGGAAGTGGCCAAGGGCCGCTTCCTTGCGTCAACCCAATGTCACCGCTACGCCTTCATCAACGATTGTAGAATGGAGAGGAAAAAATGAGCGATTTCAACTTCGAAGCGACCAGCCGCTTCCTGGAAACGGACAAGGGGCGGCTCCATTATCATGAAGCCGGATCAGGTCCCGCGCTGCTGTTGCTTCACGGCTCAGGCCCCGGTGTTACTGGCTGGGCGAATTTTCAGGGTAACCTGCCCTTCTTCTCCCAGCATTTCCGCACCATCATCCTGGACGCGCCCGGTTATGGGAAAAGCGATCCCGTTGATGGCGATCCGGTGGGCGTGGCGCGCGACGCTGTTGTCGCCCTGATGGACGGCCTTGGCATCGACCGCGCCCATGTGGTCGGCAACAGCTATGGCGGGATCGTGGGCGGGCATCTGGCGGCGTCCCATCCTGACCGCGTGCTGCGCTACATCACGATTGGCGGGATCGGTTTCAACATTACCTCCACCTTCCCTAATGAAGGGCTGACCCGTCTCGTCGATTTCATCGAGGACCCGACGCGGGAAAACATCATCGCCTGGCTGGAATCCATGGTCTACGACAAATCGATCATCACCGACGAACTGATCGACATGCGTTACAAGGCGGCGCTGGAGCCGGTGACGATGGAAAGCAGCCGCAAAATGTACACGCGCGCGGCACTAGGCTTCATCGCCCAGTCGATGAGCGGGCCGGGCGTATCTCAGCGTATCGATTATCTGGGCAGGATTCAGGCGCCCACGCTGATCATGTGGGGCCGCGATGACAAGGTCAGCCCGCTCGACGGCGCGCTGTTGCCCATGCGCATCATCCCCAATGCGGAGTTGCATGTATTTCCGCGCTGCGGCCATTGGACGATGATCGAACACAAGGACCGGTTTGAAACACTAGCGCTGGATTTCTTGCGGGGGTGAGAGAGTTACCTTTTCCCCGTTCGGGCTGAGCTTGTCGAAGCCCTTCACTTTATCTCGAAGAAGTGGAGCCCTTCGACAAGCTCAGGGCGAACGGAGGAGGGCCGGACTCGTTACCGCCGCACCACCACCGAATGCCAATCCGTGCGCTCTTCCCATCCCCGCCGTTCCAGCTCCGGCACATCCTCCTCGCTCACCGGTCGGCCAAGGCACAGCAGCCCCAGACAATCCCAGCCCTCCGGAATATCCAGCATCGCGTCCACGCCTTCGGGCTCCATGATCGACACCCACCCCATGCCGATCCGCCGCGTCTGCGCCGCCAGCCACAGCGTATGGACCGCCATCACGCAACTATAGCGCCGCGCCTCAGGCATGGTGACCGCGCCCAGATGATGGCCGGTCTCCGTCCCATCGTCGCAATAGACGGCGAACAGCACCGGCGCCTCACGCAGCCCATGAAGTTTCAGGCTGCGATAGAGCCGGTCCTGATCCCCGTCATATTCCTTGCCCGCTTCCCTGACTTGGCGGTCGACATGGCACGCCAGCCCCTCGCGCAACTCCGCCGTCTCGATCCGCACGAAACGCCAAGGCTGAGACAGGCCGACGGACGGCGCGCGATGCGCCATGCTCAACAGCCATTCGACATCCGCTTCGTCGATCGGGTCGGTCCTGAAATGGCGAATGTCCCGCCGCGCCCGCACCAGCGCCTCGAACTGCGCGCTGTCGATCGGGGTAATAGCGGGTCCGCTCATCAAAATTCGATCCCTGCCTGCGCCTTCACGCCGCTGCGGAAGGGGTGTTTGATTAGCGTCATTTCCGTCACAAGGTTCGCCGCCTCGACCAGAGCCTCGGGCGCGTTGCGGCCAGTGATGATGACATGCTTCATCTCGTCCCTGCTCGCCACGGCCTCAAGCACCTCATCAACGGGCAGATAGTCGTAGCGCAGGACGATATTAAGCTCATCTGCCAGCACCATATCATAGGCGGGATCGGCGATCATCCGCTTTACCTCGTCCCAGGCTTCACGGGCGAGGGCGATGTCGCGGGTCTTGTCCTGCGTGTTCCAGGTAAAGCCTTCGCCCATCGGCTTGAATATGACATTGTCGGGAAACGCATCGAACACCACTTTTTCTCCGGTGGTCATCGCGCCCTTCACGAACTGGACCACGCCGACCTTCTTGCCATGACCGATGGCGCGCACGACCATGCCCAGCGCAGCGGTCGTCTTGCCCTTGCCCTTGCCGGTATGGACGATCAGCAGGCCCTTCTCCTGCGTCTTGGTCGCCATGATCTTGTCATGGGCGGCCTGCTTCTTCTTCATCTTCTCGGCATGTTGTTCGGGCGTGCGTTCGATCATGATGGGTCCTTCAGTTGGGCGAGGAGCATGGCGGCGCTGTTCGACCGTGGCCGCCACAGCCCCCGGTCCAGCGCTTCGTGGAGGCGCGCGGCGGTCTCGCGCAGCGCGGCGGGATTGGCGTCGGCCATGAAGGCGCGCACCGCTTTATCCTCGATGAAAGCGGCGTGGACGGCATCGAAATGATGGTCCTTCACGCCATGGGTCGTGGCGGCGAAGGCGAACAGATAATCGACCGAAGCGGCAATCTCGAACGCGCCCTTATAGCCGTGGCGCATCATGCCCGTGATCCATTTGGGGTTGGTGACGCGCGCCCGCACCACCCGGCCGATCTCATCCTCCAGCGTGCGGACGACGGGCCGCTCGGGCCTGCTATGGTCGTTGTGATAGCTTAGCGGCTGGCGGCCCGACAAATGCTCGACGGCGGCGGCGATGCCACCTTCGAACTGATAATAATCGTCGCTGTCGAGCAGGTCATGCTCGCGGTTATCCTGATTTTGGATCAGCGCGTCGGCTTCAGTCAGCCGCTGGGCGAAGAGGTCGCGCTCTGTATCACCCTCGACCCCGCCGCCATAGGCATAGCCGCCCCAATCCAGATAGATCTTCGCCAAGTCCGATCGATCATGCCACAGCCGCTCGTCGATCATCGCCTGCAAACCCGCGCCATAAGCGCCGGGCTTCGACCCAAAGACGCGCGCCCCCGCGCGCCGCATCGCCGCCTTCTCAGGCGTCCCTTCCGCGATCAGCGCAGCGGCCTCCGCCCGATGACGCGCGGCGGCGGGATTATCTTCGTCCGGCTCATCCAGCGCCATAACGGCGCGCGCGGCGCTGTCGATCAGGTCGATCTGTTCCGGGAAGGCGTCGCGGAAGAAGCCCGACACGCGTAGCGTCACATCCACGCGCGGCCGGTTCAGCTCGGCGATCGTCATCACCTCAAAGCCCACGACCCGACCCGAAGCCCACTCCCATCGCGGCCGCACGCCCATCAACGCCAGCGCCTGCGCGATGTCGTCGCCGCCCGTCCGCATGTTCGCCGTGCCCCAGGCTGACAGAGCGATGGCGCGCGGATAATCGCCCTCCCGCTGAAGATAATCCTGCACGATGAGGTCGGCGGATCGCTGGCCCAAATTCCAGGCGGCCACGGTCGGCACCGCGCGCGTATCGACCGAATAGAAGTTCCGCCCGGTCGGCAGCACATCGGGCCGCCCCCGCGTCGGCGCGCCGGACGGGCCGGGCAGCACGAACTTACCGTCGAGCGCCTGAAGCAGCGCAGCCTTCTCTGCCTCTCCGCAAGCATCCACGCGGGGACCAAGGTCGCTGCGTATCACCTCCAGAACGCGCCCGCTCGACGGCCCCGGCGCGGCCTCGCCCGTGTCGAGCAGCTGCATGGCATAGAGCTCCAGCCGCTCCACCGTATCGCCGGTGCTGCGCCATGCATCCTGCGCCACGCCTGCCAGCACGTCCGGGCGCGGCCCATCCCAAGGCTTACCCATGCCGCAGTCGAGCGGATCGAAACCCAAATCCAGATCGTCCGCCAGAGCCCGCAGCAGCGATTGCTGATCCTCCTCCAAACCTCTCGGGCACCGGGCAAGGGAGATCAGCAGGTCTCGCCGCAACGTCCCTTCTGGCGACCGGGTAAAGATATGCAGTCCGTCACGAATCTGCATTTCTTTCAGTTCACAGAGATAGTTGTCGATCGCGGCTAAGGCATCGTCCCCGCTGCCTTCCGCGCCCGCATCCTTGTCCAGTCCCTGGCTTGCCGCCAATGCCAATATGTCCCGGCGCAACGTTTCCAGCCTGCGCGGGTCCATCCCCGCCGCCAGATAATATTCATCGACCAGCGCCTCCAGTTCCTTGAGCGGCCCATAGGTCTCGGCTCGGGTGAGGGGGGGCGTCAGATGGTCGATGATGCATGCCCCGATCCGGCGTTTCGCCTGCGTGCCTTCGCCCGGATCGTTGACGATGAACGGATAGATTTGCGGGATCGGCCCGGCGCATATTTCGGGAAAGCAGCTCTCCGACAGCGCGATCGCCTTGCCCGGCAGCCACTCCAGATTGCCATGCTTGCCCACATGCACCACCGCATGCGCGGCGAATGCGCGCGCCAGCCAGATATGGAAGGCGAGATAGGCATGCGGCGGCGGCAGCGCCGGATCATGATAGCTGCTCTTCGGATCGACATCATAGCCGCGCGAAGGCTGCACCGCGACGGCGACCTGACCGAAGCGATGCACCCGAAGGGAGAAGGCCTCACCCTGACAGAAGGGATCATCCTCCGGCTCGCCCCATCGCTCGATAACGGCTGTACGAACGCTTTCGGGAAAGTCATCAAATGCCGCACGATAGTCGGCCAGCGCGAGCGAGCAGGGGGCGTCCCCTCCGGTCATATGCCCCATCAACGCCGCACCATCGGTCGGCGCGTCGCCCGTCCGATAGCCAGCCTCCGCCAGCGCGCGCAGGATCGCCGCCGCGCTTTCCGGCGTGTCGAGGCCCACGCCATTGCCGATCCGTCCATCCCGGTTCGGATAATTGGCAAGGACCAGCGCCACATGCCGACCCTTAACCGGCGTCCGGCCTAATCTGGCCCAGTTTGCAGCCAGTTGGGAAACAAAGTGCACACGATCAGCCAGAAGCTGCGGCACCACGATGCTGCATTCCGTCCGCGTATCGAAGCGGGCGGCGGCCTTGAAAGCGACCGCGCGGGTGAAGATGCGCCCATCCACTTCGGGCAAGGCAATATGCATCGCCAAGTCGCGCGGACCCAGCCCCCGCGCGCTATCCTGCCACGCCGCCTGTTCGGCGCTGGCGAACAAGGTCTGAAGAATCGGGCAATCGGCCTGCTCCAATATGGATGGCGTGCGCGGTTCGCCGGGCGCCGATGCGGCAAAGGCGGTGGCGTTCAGAATGACGTCCGGTCGAGCTACCCCGATCACTCCTTCCAGAAAGTCGCGCGCAAAGGGTTCCCGCAACGCCCGTACATGGACCGGCAGGACATTAAGCCCCGCAGCCCGCAATCCCGCGATCATCGCGTCCACCGCCTCCAGCGTTCCGGCGATCAACAAGGCGCGGTAGAAAAGGAACAGCGCTGTCGGCTGGCCGGATGTCCAACCGGCCTTCACCTGTTCCAGCGTTGGGCGTTCGACACCGGGAAGATACAGGCCCGCGTCGGCGACCGGAACCGGCGCGTCAGGCGCGCCCGCGTCCAACCCTGCAATCCGCGCGGCGGTCCTTAAAAAAGCCGTGGCATTGGCAACGCCGCCCTGCCGCAGATAATCGCGCAGCCGGTCGCATATTTCCGGGGGCAGGGTGGACGCCATCCGCAGTTCGGGATCATCCTCCCGCCCGTCCGCGATGGCGGCGAAAGCAATGCCCCTGTCGCGCGCGACATTGGCGATTTCTTCAATGCCATAGGGCCAATAGCTCTTACCCCCCAACAGTACCACGCAGACGAATTTCGCGTGGGAAATCACATTCTCGACATAGAGATCGACCGAATAGGGATGCTTGAGCTGAAGGAGATTGGCCAGCCTGATCGACGGCCCGCCTTCCCCCAGAATGGCGGCGGCGCTCGCAAAGCAGGCAAGGTCGCTGTCCGCCACGGTCAGCAGCACGATGTCGCCCGGCGATTGGCCAAGGTCGATCGCTTCGTCCCCGTTGGAGACGGTGCCGGGCGTGGCGGTCAGCAAATGCATCAGGCGACCGCCATCTGCTGGATGAATGCCCGTTCGATCGCCGCCCGGTCCAGCCCCGCCTGCCCGATCACCACCAGTCGCGATCGGCGCTCCTCATGCACCTGCCAGTGCCGGTCATAATGATGCTGGATGCGTGGCCCGACCGCCTGAATGACCAGCCTTGCCGGACGGCCCGCAATGGCGACGAAGCCCTTCACCCGCAATATGTCGTGATCGGCTATGACCTGCTTCAGAGCATCCAGCAGCGGCGCAGGATTGCCCAATTCCCCCAACTCCATGACGAAGCTGTCGAAATCCTCATGATCATGATCCTCCTCCTCGTCATGGTGGGAGGGGCGGGCGTCAATCTGGTCCTCGACCCCGGCATCAAGGCCGAGCAGGACCGCCGGGTCGATCTCCCCCCGCGCGGTGCGGACGATACGCACGCCCGGCCGGATTTCCGCCGCCAGATCCCGCTCCAGTTCCGCAAGCCTTTCCGGCGCGACCAGGTCTGTCTTGTTCAGCAGCACAAGGTCGGCACAGGCCAGCTGATCCTCGAAAAGCTCCTCGATCGGGCTGTCATGGTCCAGCGTCGGATCAGCCGCACGAGCGGCAGCCAGCGCTTCCTCGTCATGGGCGAAGCGGCCCGCCGCCAGTGCATCGGCATCGATGAGTGCAATCACCCCGTCCACCGTCGCCCGTGTCCGGATATCGGGCCACTGAAACGCCTTCACCAGCGGCTTTGGCAGGGCAAGGCCCGAAGTCTCGATAATGATATGATCGGGCGGCACATCCCGGTCGAGCAGCCGCTGCATCGTCGGCAGGAAATCGTCCGCCACGGTGCAGCAGATGCAGCCATTGGCCAGCTCGATAATATCCTCATCCGGGCAAGCCTCATCGCCGCACCCCTTCACCAGCGATCCATCGACGCCGACATCGCCAAATTCGTTGATGATGAGGGCAAGCCGCCGCCCACCCGCATTTTCGATCAGGTGGCGGATCAGCGTCGTCTTACCGGCGCCCAGAAATCCCGTGATGACGGTGGCGGGAACCTTGCTCATAAAGTCTGTCCTTGATTGGAGAGGAGCACCTCGATCTCGTCGAAGCGCTTCCAGCGGTAGATGATCCAGCTCACCAGCCAGCAGGCGGCGAACAGGCCGATGATGAAGAAGCCCAGGCTGTTGAAATGCTCGCCCAGATTGGCGGCCACCGACCAGACGCCGCCCGTCAGGCCCAGCTTGTCGCCCAGCAGCGCCGCCGCCTCGATCCCGCCGATGACGATTGCGACCAGCGCGGACACCGATGTGATGGTAATGTTGTAGTAGAGCTTGCGGATCGGCTTCACGAACGCCCATTGATAGGCGCCCATCATCAATGCACCGTCTGCCGTGTCGATCAGCGCCATGCCCGCCGCGAACAGCAGGGGGAAGATGAGCACGGTGGCGATCGAAAGGCCGCTCGCCGCTTGCCCCGCGGACAGGCCGAGGATGGCGACTTCGGTCGCTGTGTCGAAGCCCAGGCCGAACAGAAAGCCCAGCGGCGCCATGTGCCAACTGCGCGTGACCAAGCGGAACAATGGCCGGAACAGACGCGCCAGCATGCCGCGGTTGCCCAGCAATATGTCCATGTCTTCATCGACATAGGTGCCGCCGCTGCGAACATGGTTAAACGTCTTCAGGACCGATCTCAGGATGATCAGGTTCATCGCGGCAATGGCAAAGAGGAAAGTGGCGGATATGATCGTCGCGATCGTCCCGCCGATATCGCCCGCCGCCTCTACGCTGCTCAGCGCGCTGGCGGCGAAAGCGATTCCGACGGCGGCGATCAGCACGATTCCGCTATGGCCGATCGCGAACCAGAGGCCGACGGTCAGCGGCCGCTGACCTTCCTGCATCAGCTTGCGGGTCACATTGTCGATCGCAGCGATATGGTCTGCATCGACCGCATGGCGCAGCCCCAGGCTCCAGGCGAGCAGGGCCGTGCCCAGCATCATCGTGTCGCCCGCAAAGATCAGCAAGGCGCACAGCCATAACGCGATGTTGGCGGCGATCAGCGCGCTGAACATGAACGTGGCACGGCGACGAAGCGCCGGAAATTGCATAACCATTGGAGACATGGCTCCCGTCAGCGTCAGCGAGACTGGACGGGACCTCCGCTAAGCGGCCGACATCACACGCCGGACGGACGCGATGAAGCGTCCGGCACATGAAGCCGGTGCGGTCCCGCCGCACGCGTCGCTCAGACGGAATACCGTGCCCCGGCCATCCCCTGGGCCAAAGCAAGAGCGACCAGACGCCGACAGGTCTCCTGGCTTGCGGGTCATCGCTCGACACATGGCCTTCCCAGGCCTCGCATGATTTAGCGTCCGGCCCAGTGGCTGACCCTCCGATCGGGACGGAAGGTCGCTATGCATCTCACTCACCGCTTACAGTTGCAGGGACAGCCGCGGATTTGGGCGCCTTGTGAGCAGCCCGCACCGCATTCCCTTTAAAGCCCTTTCGGGCACCGGCGCGATCGAGGCCGTGCATAGATGGCTTGGCCGCCAAAGGGAAGCGGCAGTTGCATGACCGCGTCCATTTGCCTCCCACACCATATTGCCGGGCGCACATTGCCCGCCTAGACCGGCCTTATGACTTCGCCTTTTTCCTTTACCCGCATCACGCCCGACGGCGAGGCGTCGCCCGTGACGCGCGAGTTGGCGGAGGAAGTGCCCGTCGCGATCGAGTTCAACGGCGTTGGCTATGCCGTGTTGATGGCGACGCCGACCAATGTTGCGGAACTGGTGCAGGGGTTCGCGCTGGCCGAGCGGCTGGTCATCCCATCCGACGCGCCGCTCGACGTCGATGTCCATGCTACGGAGCAGGGCTTGGTCGCACGGGCTACGCTGCCGGAAGACCGCGTCGAGGGGCTGCTGGGCCGGGTCCGTCATCGCGTCTCCGATTCTTCCTGTGGTCTGTGCGGCGTTGAAAATCTGGAGCAGGCGATGCGGCCCTTGCCTGTCGTGACCGCCCGATCGAAAGCGAGCCGGGAAGCGATCTTCGGCGCGCTGCACGATCTTGCCGCGCATCAGCCGCTCAACCGGCAAACCGGCGCGGTCCATGTTGCTGCGCTGGCCGGGGCGGATGGTGCGATCCGCCTCGCCTATGAGGATGTGGGCCGCCACAATGCCTTCGACAAGCTGATCGGGGCCATGCGGCGGCGGCAAATGTCCTGGGATGGCGGCTTCGCGCTGCTGTCTTCCCGCTGTTCCTTTGAGCTGGTGGAAAAGGCGGCGCTCGCCAATTGCCCGCTGCTCGTCACCATCTCCGCCCCGACCCGTCTCGCAGCCGAGCGTGCGGCCAGCGCCGGATTGCCGATCGTCGTGCTTGCCCGGCCCGATGCCGTGCTCGCGGCGGGCGACCTGCCCGACTGACGAAGCGCCGCTCCATCTACCGCTTGCGGAGGCGCCGTTGCCTCTTTATCAGCAGCCCCGCGACAGGTTCCCCTCGGGGATCAAAAGGGAAGTCGGGTGTAATGCCCGCGCTGCCCCTGCAACTGTAAGCGGTGAGTGGACCGGCCACGCAGCCATTGGAGGAACTTTCCCCCGAGAAGGCGGCCGGTGCGCAGCGACCCGTGAGCCAGGAGACCTGCCTGCCGCAGTCGTTCTTCGACCGGACAGGGTGTGCCGGACGAACGGGGTTCCCCTCGCGGACGACAGCCACCGCCTTGCTCGCCATACGGCCGGGCAGGGCTGTTTGCGGTTCGATTTTGCGGGGAGGACCATGATGACGGTCTTTCATGTTCACATGGTTATGGAAGCGCGCCGTTGATGTTGTGCGCGGTCGAAAATAGAGCTTCGGTGGTGGTCTGCTCGACCTGCCGCCTGTCCGCCGATCAGCGGGAAGATGGAGCAGGACGACGCGGCGGCGCGCTGCTGGTTGAGGCCATGCGCGATCTTCAGGCGGCCGAGCCTGCCTATGAAGCGGTTGCCGTGCAGGACATGCCATGCCTCTTCGCCTGCCAGCGTCATTGCACCGTCCATGTGCGTGGTCCCGGCAAGGTCGGCTATGTGCTGGGCGATTTTACCCCGGACGCAGAGGCCGCCCGCGCGATCCTCGATTACGCCCTGCGCCACGCCGCCAGCGAAGAAGGCGTCGTGCGCTACGCCGAATGGCCGCAGGGGGTGAAGGGCCATTTCATCGTCCGTACGCCGCCCGAAGGCTTTGTTTGCACATGATCCGCTTTCAGGATCGCGCTGCTTTTCAGGCCGCGCTCGCCAATCTCCCCGAACCTCATGCGGCGGCGATCGAAGCCGCAGCGGCGCGGCAGGCATCTTTGACGAAACCCGCCGGATCGCTCGGCCGGCTGGAGGAGATCGCCCTCTTCATGGCAGGCTGGCAAGGTCGCGAACGCCCGCGCGCCGATCGCATCCGCGCCGCCATCTTCGCGGGCAATCATGGCGTCGCCGCGCGTGGCGTCAGTGCCTTCCCGCCTTCCGTCACCGCGCAGATGGTCGCGAACTTCCAGACGGGCGGCGCGGCGATCAACGCGCTTGCGGGCGCCTGCCGAGCCGAGCTGGTCATTGTCCCGCTCGCCCTCGACAATCCCACCGCCGACATATGCGAAGCCTCCGCGATGACGGAAGCGGAGTGCCTCGACGCCCTGAACGCGGGCGCCGCCGCCGTCGTGCAAGATTGCGACCTGTTCTTCGCAGGTGAAATGGGCATCGCCAACACCACTTCTGCCGCCGCACTGTGCCTTGAATCCTTTGATGGCGAGGCGCAGGACTGGACGGGGAGGGGCACCGGCATCGACGCAGCCGCCCTCACTCGCAAGACGCAGGCCGTCCAGATCGCGCATACGCTGCACGGTCCCCATTGCACCGACGCCTTCGAAACCCTCCGCCGTCTCGGCGGGCGAGAGATCGCGGCGATGGCAGGCGCCATCCTCGCCGCGCGCATGATGCGCGTGCCGGTGCTGCTCGACGGCTTTATCTGCGGCGCGGCCATCGCCCCTCTGGCGCACGACAATCCCGCCATCACCGCCCACTGCCTCGCCGCCCACTGCTCCGCCGAAGCAGGCCATGCCCGGCTGCTCGAAAAGCTCGGCCTGAACCCCTTGCTTCACCTCGACATGCGCCTCGGCGAAGGCAGCGGCGCAGCCGTCGCGGCGCAACTCATCCGCTCGGCCCTCGCCGCGCACGACCAGATGGCAACCTTCGCCGAAGCCGCCGTGGCTAACGCGCTATGAGCCCGCTCACGCTCCACCTGATGCGCCACGCAGCGCCACAAACGCCCGGCCTCCTGCTCGGTCACATGGATATGCCCCCCGACCCGGCCGCCATGCAGCTATGCATCGAACGATCCCGCGCGCTTGTATTCGACCGCTTGATCAGCTCCGACCTCAATCGCGCCCACGCTCCGGCCGCCCTGATCGCAACCAACAGGCAAGTGCCGCACGACGTCGACGCGCGCTGGCGGGAGCTGCACTTCGGCGCGTGGGAAGGCACCGATCCCGCAACTCTCCCTACCGAGGAAATTGGTCGCTTCTGGTCATCCCCGGAAGACCATCCTCCGCCGGGAGGGGAAGGCTGGTCCAGCCTTTGCCTGCGCGTAAAGGCGGCACTTGGCGAAATCGACCGACCCTCGCTGGTCCTCACCCATGCCGGTGCGATCCGTGGCGCGCTGACTACCCTGTGCGGCTTCACTTACCAGCAGGCCTGGGCAATCGACCTTCCCTATGGCGCCTTGCTCAGCCTGCGTATCTGGCCGGGAGACAATCCCAGCGCGCAGATCACCGGGCTTGTAACATGACCCGCCTCATCCTCGCGCTGCAACTCATGACCCGCCTGCCGTTCCCGCAAGTGCGGGCGGAGGAGGAGGACTTCGCCGCCGCGATCCGCTGGTTTCCCGCGACCGGCATCATCGTCGGCCTTGCCGTCGCCGCCGCCATGACGATCGGCCTGATCGTCGATCCCTGGATGGCCGCCTTGCTCGGCCTGATCGCCTGGGTCGCCATCACCGGGGCGCTTCATCTCGACGGTCTTGGCGACATCGCTGACGGGGTAGGGGCAGCCCATGGCGACCCGGCAAAGCTGTCCGCCGTTCTTGCCGACCCGCATATCGGGAGCTTCGGCGTCGTCGCGATCGTCCTGCAACTGCTGGCGAAGCTCGTCCTGCTGCGTCTCTGCGCGGAACATGTCGCGCCGATCGCCATCATCGCCGTGCCCTTCGTCGCGCGGATCGGCCCGCTGGCATGGACCCTCTGGCTCCCGCCGCTCCATGAGGGCTTGGCCAGCCGCTTCCGTGAAAGCATCAGCCCGGCGCATCTGCTCGGCTGGACGATGCTGGCCCTAGCTTTCTGCCTGATCATTCCCGCCCTCCTGTCCGCCGCTATCCTCGTCCCGCTTTGGGGATGGTGGCTGCGTAGCCGGATCGGCGGCATTTCTGGCGATGGTCATGGTGCCGGGATCGAACTCATCGAAAGCGGCCTGCTAGCCGCACTGGTGCTGGCACGATGAGTGGTATCTTCCATTGGCATGGTGGTCGTCTGGCTGCGGCGCGTCAGCATTATGAGACGCGCCTTCCCTGGATTGATCTTTCCACCGGCATAAATCCGCTCGCCTGGCCCGGCACCGCCACGATCAACCCGGACTGGCAATCCCTCCCCGATCCCGCGGCACTTGCCGATCTCGAACAGGCTGCCGCCACATATTTCGGCGTGTCCCCCGATCACATCTGCGCACTGCCGGGCAGCGAAACCGGCCTGCGCCTGCTTGGCCACCTGATCGATACGCCCGCCTGCCATATCCTGCCGTCTTACCGCACCCATGCGCAGGTTTTCCCGAATTCGCGCCCGTTGCAGCGACCCGAAGACGCGCCACCGGGCACCGCGCTCCTGCTCGCCAATCCTAACAATCCCGATGGCCGCCTCTATACGCAGGCGCAAATGCAGCAGCTTCTAACTCAACAGGAAAGGGAAGGCGGCTGGCTGGTCGTCGATGAGGCCTTTGCTGACTGCCTGCCCGGCGCCAGCATGGCGGTCGAAGTCGCGGATTCCCGCCGCCTGCTCATCTTCCGTTCCTTCGGCAAATTCTTCGGGCTCGCTGGTGTCCGCCTCGGCTTCCTCCTCGGCCCGGCCTCCATCATTGCCGCCTGCCGCAGGCTGCTGGGAGACTGGCCCCTTTCCGCAGCCGCGATCGACTTTGGCCGCGCCGCCTGTCGAGACCAGCGCTGGATTGACGAGACGATCGCGACCCTCCCCGCCCGCGCCGCCAGCCTCGATGCGCTACTTATCCGCCACGGCTTCATCCCGCGCGGCGATTGCCCGCTATTCCGCCTGATCGACACGCCGAACGCCGCCGCCCTGTTCGACCGCCTCGCGTGCCACGCCATTCTCACCCGTCCGTTCGAGGACCGGCCGAACTGGCTCCGCTTCGGTCTGCCCGCCGATGATGCGGCGATGGCCCGGCTGGACGAAGCGCTTGGTTGAGCTGGCCGCGCTGATCCTTGACGCGGCGCTAGGCTGGCCAGCCCGGTTGCACGCCCGTATCGGCCACCCGGTCGGAGCCTTCGCCGGGATCATCACCGCTTGCGAGCGCCGTTTGAACCAGCGCCACTTCGGCACAGCGCGTCGCCGTTTCGGCGGTATCGTCACGCTGCTACTCCTCCTCACGACCACCATCGCAGCGGGCTGGGCCGCAGAATTCATCATCCGCCACTTGCTCGGCTCCTGGGCTTGGGCAGGGCTTGCGCTTGCCGCTTGGCCAGCACTTGCGCAGCGCAGTCTGTACGACCATGTCCTGCCCGTCGTTCAGGCTCTAGAAGCAGGCAATCTCTTCGCTGCCCGCCGCGCGGTCAGCCAGATCGTCGGACGCGATACCGCCACTCTTGATGAAGCAGGCGTTGCACGAGCCGCCATAGAAAGCCTTGCTGAAAGCTTTTGCGATGGCGTCGTCGCGCCGCTCTTCTGGCTGCTCGTCGGCGGCCTGCCCGGAATCTGGGCCTATAAGGCGGTCAACACCGCCGACAGCCTGATCGGCCACCGGGAGGAGCCGTTCGCGGCTTTCGGCTGGGCCGCCGCTCGCTTCGATGACCTGCTGAACCTGATTCCCGCGCGGCTGTCCGGCTTCCTGATCTGCGTCGCGGGCATGGGCGGCTGGCGCATCCTCTGGCGCGACCATGGCCGTCACGCATCGCCCAATGCAGGTTGGCCGGAGGCGGCGATGGCAGGCGCACTGGACATCCGCCTTGCCGGGCCGGTCGCCTATGAAGGCCAATATCATGCCAAGCCATGGATCGGCGGGGAAGGGGACGAAGCCACGCCCGCTTTCGCCCGCGCCGCGTTGGCGCTCTACGTCCGGGCCTGTGCCCTGCTCTGGCTCGCGACGACGCTGATCGGAGGGATCGGGCGATGACCGCTTTCCAGAAGCTGCTCGTGCTAGGCGGCGCCCGTTCGGGCAAGAGCCGCCATGCCGAAGCGCAGTGCGAAGCCCTGCCCGGCGTCATGACCTACATCGCCACGGCTGAGGCGTATGATGCTGAAATGCACGAACGGATTGCCACGCATCGCGCCCGCCGCAACGCGCGCTGGCGAACGATCGAAGCCCCAATCGAACTGCCCGCCGCGATCCGGAATGCCCACGCGCGTACGCCATCTGGCCCGATCCTTGTCGATTGCCTTACCCTGTGGTTGTCCAACCTGCTGCTGGCTGGCGAAGACATTGCCCGGTGGAGCGAAGAACTGATCGCCGCCATCACCGGCTGCACCGTTCCCATTGTGCTGGTCGCCAATGAGGTCGGCCTCTCCATCGTCCCGGAAAATGCACTTGCCCGCCGTTTCAGAGACGAAGCGGGCCTGCTTAGTCAGCATGTGGCGGCCGCTTGCGACAGTGTGGTATTTGTCGCTGCTGGCCTGCCCCTGACACTCAAGCAAGGCGGATGAAGAAGAGCGCGGCTGCAAGCGATTTTGAAAATCGCTGATGCCCGCAGCCCTACTTGTCGTAGAGGTTGAATAAATTCGTTGCGCGAATCGACTATGTGATAAATTGCTCTGACCGGCTTGCCTGCGATGTATTGGATCAATATGGCACGCTTAATAGTGCGTGGAGGGATTTTATAGGAGCCAGCGATCATGGCAGGGGCAATAAGCTCCGAACCCGTGCGAAATTGGAAGATCGCCAGGGTTTCTTGATAGGATCGCGGTTTCTGGACAGGGGATAAGTCAGTGAACGCTTTCAATGCAGATTATCTGTTCGTCTTCATATTGGCGGCCTTTTTGGGTTTTCAGCTGATCAAGAAGGTATCGCCGCTTTTGCACTCGCCATTGATGTCGCTGACCAATGCGATTGCGGCGGTGGTGATTGTGGGGGCGATCACGATTACGGGTGAGGCGGGGGCGACGCCTCTAGCGAAGACGCTGGGCTTCATCGCGGTGTTCTGCGCGACGGTGAACCTGGTCAGCGGGTTCATGATCACCGATCGCATGCTCAAGATGTTCAAGCCGCGGGGGAAGTAAGAGATGAACGCTTTCGTACCCTTCGCGGCGATTGTCGCGTCCGCTTTGTTCATCCTGTCGCTGATGTGGATGAGCCATCCATCGACCGCCCGTCGCGGCGTGCGCGCGGGCGAGATCGGCATGGTCATCGCCATCATCGGCGCCCTCGTCCAGCATGAGGTGGTGGATTATAACCTGATCATCATCGCGATGGTCGCGGGCGCGGCGGCGGGCATTCCGATGGCGCTGCTGATGCCGATGACGGCGATCCCGCAGCGAACCGCCATCTCCCACGCTTTTGGCGCGCTGGCCGTCGGCCTGATCGGCGCCGCGGAATATTACAAGCATGCCCATGCGGAATATGCGGGCGGCTTCATCCTGTGGGCGCTGATGTTCGAGATGCTGCTGGGTTTCCTGACCTGCACCGCCTCGATCATCGCCTTTGCCAAGCTTCAGGAACTGATGGGCAGCCGCCCGGTGTCCTTCCCCGGTCAGCGCATCGTCAATGGCGCGGTGGCGCTGGCGACGGTGGCGATCGGCGTGACGCTGGCGCTTGACCCGACGCAGACCTGGCTGTTCCCGCTGTTCGCAGGCCTTGCGCTGCTCTTCGGCATCCTGCTGGTGATCCCGATCGGCGGCGCGGACATGCCGACCGTCATCGCGCTCTTGAACAGCTATGCGGGTCTTGCCGCATCCGCGATGGGCTTTGCGCTGGGCAACAAGCTGCTGATCGTCGCAGGCGCGCTCGATGGCGCATCGGGCTTCATCCTGGCGCTGGTGATGTGCAAGGCGATGAACCGCAGCTTTGCCAACGTCATGTTCGGCGGCTTCGGCAAGGTGGTCGCGGGCGTTGCGGGCGGCAAGGACGACCGGGTGGTGCGCTCCGCCTCTGCCGAGGAAGCCGCGATGCAGCTGGAAAATGCCAGCAGCGTGGTCATCATTCCCGGCTATGGCATGGCGGTCGCGCAGGCGCAGCACAAGGTTAGCGAGCTTTACCAGGCGCTCACCAAGAAGGGCGTGGACGTCAAGTTCGCGATCCATCCGGTGGCGGGCCGCATGCCCGGCCACATGAATGTGCTGCTGGCCGAAGCCAACGTTCCCTATGAACAGCTGGTCGACCTGGACGACATCAACCCTGAACTGCCGCAGGCGGACGTTGCGGTGATCATCGGCGCGAACGACACCGTGAACCCATCGGCGCGCGACGATCCGCAGAGCGCGATCGCGGGCATGCCGATCATCGAGGCGGACCGCGCCAAGTCGGTGTTCGTGATCAAACGCTCGATGAACGCGGGCTTTGCCGGGATCGACAATCCGATCTATTATAACAGCAACACCCAGATGCTGTTCGGCGACGCCAAGGACATGGTCGGCTCCATCGCCAAGGAACTCAGCGGCGGCGGCTCAGGCCTCCACTGATCGGCCCGAATAGCGCCAAGATACAGAAGCCCGCTGCCCCCAAGTAGCGGGCTTTTGTCATGGGGGTTCGCCCGCAGCCTGTGGGAGAAGCATTGCGCTAGCGGCTGCTCAGTCGAGCGATGCGTCGTCTACGAGCATGTAAATTACTGCAAAAATGCAGACCCAATTTGCGAATATGAGATGTTGATTGCACAATCGCGCCCGCGCATGGACAGCACAGCTCCATGGCGATTGGCACGACTGCTGTGCTTTTTGGAATATCGGTGCTGGGAAACACGGCCAGATCACGCGCGGGATCATCATCGGAGACGCTCCGCGCGTGCAGGGAAAAGATATGACTGACCAGCTGATCCTCTCGGTCGAAAATGGCGTGGGCCGCATCCGGCTGAACCGTCCCAAGGCTATCCACGCGCTGACCCCGGAGATGTGCGAGGCAATCAATCAGGTGCTGCTGGACTGGCGCGACGACCCGGCGGTACTCATGGTCATGATCGACCATGCCGAAGGGCGCGGATTCTGTGCCGGAGGTGACATCGCGCTTATTGCCAATAGCGCAAAAACGGACTGCGCAGCGGCCGAGCATTTCTTCCGCGTCGAATATCGAATGAACCATCTGCTGTTCGTCTACGATAAGCCCATCGTTGCCTTCATCGATGGGATTGTGATGGGCGGCGGCGTCGGTCTCTCACTGCCTTGCCGATATCGTGTCGCGACGGAGCGTACGACCTTCGCGATGCCTGAAACCGGAATTGGCCTTTTTCCAGATGTGGGCGGAGGCTGGTTTCTGCCTCGGCTGCCGGGACGGATCGGTACATGGCTTGCCGCGACTGGAGCACGTCTGGATGGCGCGGATTGCGTCGCGATCGGGATTGCGACCCATTATGTCGGATCTGACAGGCTGGATGCGCTCAAGGCGGAAATCCTTACGTATCCCTCCGATGTTGCGACCATCCTCGATCAGGCAAATGAACTTGCTCCGGAGTCCCGGTTGATGGCGCAGCGGGACGGGATTGATCGCCTTTTCGCGAGCGATGCCCTGGAGGATATCCTTGCTGCCCTCCAGGCGGACGGGTCGGAATGGGCGGACAAGCAGTTGGCGGTGCTCGCAACCAAATCGCCACAAGCGGTCAAGGTCGCCCTGCGCCAACTGGTGGAAGGCGCTGGCTTCACCGACTTTGCGGACAATATGCGGAACGAATATCGCCTGGCCTGCCACATCATTCGCCGTCCCGATTTCATCGAGGGTGTGCGCGCGGTGATCTTTGACAAGGACAATGCTCCGAAATGGTCCCCGGCGACGCCCGAGGAGGTCGATGGCACCTTGATAGATAGTCTCTTCGCGCCTCTGCCGCAGGACAAGGAATGGACCCCTCTGCCTCAAACGGAAATCTCTCATGACCTTTGAAACCATTATCGTCGAACAGCATGACGCCGTTACACTAATCACGCTCAACCGGCCGCAAGCGCTCAATGCACTCAATAGCCAGGTGCTCAAGGATCTGAGCGCTGCATTCGCCGCCTATGACGCCGATCCGGCACAACGGTGCGCGGTGCTGACCGGAAGCGGTGAGAAGGCCTTTGCGGCAGGCGCCGACATCAAGGAGATGGTCGAGAAGCAGGCGGCGGACTTCTTCCTGGAGGATTTCTTTTCTGGCTGGCAAACTGGCGTGGTGGCAACGCGCAAGCCGTGGATCGCGGCTGTGCAGGGCTTTGCGCTGGGCGGCGGTTGCGAATTGGCGATGATGGCGGATTTCATCATCGCAGGCGACACGGCAAAGTTCGGCCAGCCCGAAATCAAGTTGGGCGTCGCCCCTGGCATGGGCGGTTCCCAGCGCCTGACCCGCGCCGTGGGCAAGGCGAAGGCGATGGAGATGTGCCTGACCGGCCGCATGATGGATGCCGCCGAAGCGGAGCGTTCCGGATTGGTAAGTCGCATCGTGCCTGCTGCGCAGCTGTTGGAAGAGGCGCTCAAAACCGCCGCCGCCATCGCCTCGATGCCGCCAATGGCAGCAATGGTGAACAAGGAGATGGTGAACATCGCCTTTGAAACGGGGCTGGCTCAAGGCATCCTGACCGAGCGGCGTCTTTTCCAGATCCTTACCGCTACCGAGGACAGGGCAGAAGGCATGAGCGCTTTTGTGGAGAAGCGCGCGGGGGTGTGGCGCGGTCGCTGATCAGGCGATCAGTCGCTGGCTTGTTTGTTGGAGAATTCCTTGGCTCGTGCCAGCCGCAATTTGGTGCGACAGGCACGAGCTTCCGGATAGAACCGCTTTAGAAGCGCGCGGACAGGGAAACGCCCCATGTCCGGCCCGTGATGGGGTTCGCGAACTCGACCAATGAACCCGGACTCTCACCCGACGTTATGCCATCGTAAGTGGTGTTGTCGGTGACGTTCTTCACGAAACCGGAAATTTCCAACTTGGTGGCATCACTGACCGGCAGTTGGTAACGGATGCCTACATCCATTCGGGCAACAGGCGGGATCGATCCTCGCGGATCGTTCAATGCGTCCGTCTCATATCGTGAAGTATAGTATAGCGCAGCGTTCAGACCGAATGTCCCGGTTCCGGCGTCAACTGTATAGTCGGAAACGAGGCCAGCGGTCCATTTGGGCGTGCGACGTAGGCGGAGTACCGACAGGTCAGCGTCCCCCTGCCCAAGGTTACCCCTGAACTCTGAATATTTGGCGTGCAGATAGCCGCCTGTCGCGAGTATCGTCCAGTTCCGAGTGGGCACGAGGGTCAACTCTGCCTCGACCCCCGTATATTTCGCCTTCGCGACATTTAAGGTGCTGGACAAGAGACGCGATCCATCAACCTGGAGAACATTCTCTTGCTTGTTGTCGAGAATATTATGGAATGCCGCGATGTTGAAGCGGACACGATGATCGAAGAGCTCACTTTTGAACCCGATTTCAAATGCATCCATTACTTCGGGGTCATAGGGCTGAACGGCTGTTACAATGTTACCCGTGCGGCCGCTGAAACCTCCCGTATTGTAACCTCGGCTATAGCTCGCATAGGCTAGTATGTCGGGATTGAACTTATACTGGACGTTGACCTTTGGCGTGAACTTCTGAAAGCTCACCCCAGCAGAGACGTCGCCCACCAGCGGTCCCAGAACGCTCATGTCCCGCACCGTTCCCGGCACGGCCGAATAGAGGACATAATGCGTTTTCTTGCGGTCCCAGGTCTGGCGCCCACCGACAGTCAGGCGAAGCTGGTCCGTCAGGTCATAATCGGCCTGAAAGAATAGCGCGGTCGACCGGTTATGTTGGTTGGTGACATAGGCATCCACCGAATTGAGGTAGGCAAAACCCGGCGGCAGCCAATCGGGCAATCCCGTGGCGATGGGAGGCAAGGCGGCGAGGTCCACCGACAAGTTGGTTTTCTGGGTATATTCATAGTTCATGTAGAAGAAGCCGCCGACGAGATTGAAGGGGCCATTGAAAGACGTTTCGAACCTTAGTTCCTCGGAAAATTGATGTGCCTTCAAATTGCTCTCATTGCGCGCCAGGGCGAAGCGTGTGGAGTCATAGTCTCCGAGCGTATATTCCTTGAACTCGCGAAGGCCGGTCAGGCTGACGAGCCGAACATCATCTGTTGCCTGATATGAAATTTCGCCGGTCAGGGCATTAAGCCGCAGGGAGCCGGGGAACGGCCTCGATTCGACAACATTCTTGTCTTTGGTGAGAGGCGTGCAGATCGAAGCCGTATAGGGATTGAGGCAAGGCGAGTTGGCGCCGCCGAAATAACCCGGCACCTTGTAGGTGATCAGATTTGGCGTCAGCAATTGGGAATAGGGCGGCAAGTCGCTGTCATTTTCCACCCGATCCAGCGCGAGATACAGGTTGAGCTTGTCCGTTGGCGTAGCGACGAACGCCAATCCGAACGTGCGGACGTCCCGATCTCCATTGCGTCCACCCGTCACGATATTTCTGAACTGGCCGTTATTCTTTCGTACCGTGATCGAGCCCTTGACCGCCAACAGGTCATTGACGATCGGCGCCATTATGACGCCTTCATAATCATTTTCGCCAAAGCTGCCGATGGTGAAGCGAACCTTGCCGGTTGCGTCGGCTGCCGGGTCGGGCCGTGAGCGGATGACGTTGATGGTGCCGCCCGTCGTGTTCTTGCCATTCAAGACACCCTGCGGGCCGCGAAGCACTTCGATCCGCTCAATATCATAGGCGTCCATGAGCGATCCGCGCTGGAAGGCGATCGGGATGCCGTCAACTGTAAAGCCGATGCTGGATTCAAGGCTGGGCAGCACGTCCTGAATGGACATGCCGCGCAAGCTAAGCTGGGGAACGTCCACGGACGCGCCGGATCGGTTGATCGTCAACCCCGGCACCAGTCCGCGCAGTCCGGTCAGGTTATCCAGACGCGCATGCTCCAATGTTTCGCTGTTGAAAGCGGAAACAGCAACAGGCACCGATTGCAGTGGCTCGGCACGTTTTTGGGCCGTGACGATAATATCTTGCAGCATTCCCGCGCCTGAAGGCTGGTCCTCCGACTGCGGGGTTTGCGCGTGGGCCATGGCCGGAAACAGCGGCGCAGAGGCCAATAGCGCCCACTTCCTGACAGACATATTCAATTCCCCTCCAATGCATTTTCCGACATATTCTTCAGGCCTCATTCGAGCCTTTCGGAAATGCTCTCCCAATGCGCCATTTGATGATAGTAGCATACGGTTAGATAGCGAACTGATATGTTCCAACGGCGTCTGGGAAGAGTATATCGGGGGAAACACAGCGATCGGTTGGAAAACGGCCCGCTGCGCCCTTCAATCAGTGGAGTGACCATTGTGCCATCGGATCTGACAACCGCGCAAACAGCTGTTTTCCGGAACCTTGACGTGCCAATGCGCGATGGCGTTGATCTGGCCGCCGACCTCTACCTGCCGATGGCGTCGGGACAGGTGGATCCGGATGTCGGTTATCCCGTGGTTGTTATCCGTACGCCTTATAACAAGCTGTTTGTGCAGGGTTCGTTCGGCACACCCGCTTATCTGACCCGGCGAGGCTACGCTGTTCTGGTTCAGGATGTGCGCGGTACGAACGGATCGGGTGGCGTGTTCGACCCGATGATGAATGAGGGGTGGGGCGAACGGCAGGACGGCATCGATACTGTCCGCTGGATCAAGCAGCAAGGTTGGTGCAACGGGAAGGTCGGCACTACTGGCCAGTCCTATATGGGCGGGACGCAGCTGCTGCACCTCCAGGCCGAAGATAATGAGATCGGCGCCGCGTTCGTTCAGGTTCCGGCCGTCAACCAGTTCAACAATGGCTGGGTCTATAAAGGGGGCGTGATGGATAGCACGGCCTTGTGCTGGACCATGGGCATGGCGTTCACCGCCGCGGCACGGATGGGCGAAGAGGTGACCGCAGCGATCAAGGCCGACGCTCGGGCGGCCGGCTTGCCCAGCGGCTTTGCGGCTCCGCAAATGTTAATGGCATCTCCAGACCTGGCATTCGAGATCGCGCGCGGGCACGCGCTGAAGGACGTCCCGATTAACCGGCATATGCCATTCTGGAACGCTTGGCTCGACAACAGGGATAATCCGGAATTCTTCGCCCCGAATGACGCAGCCTCGCGGTTTGACCGGGTGAAAGTGCCGGTTCTGCATTTCACCGGGTGGTACGATCTGTTCAACCGCAATTCGCTGGACGCGTTCGTCAATATCTCTCGCCATGGTGCTACTGAAGCAGCGCGTCAGGGTCAGCGGCTGATCATAGGGCCATGGGGTCACGTCGCGAACGGGATGTTGTGTCATTTCCCCAATGCGCTGGTCGATGACGTCGCCATGATGGGGGCGTGGATGGACCGCCACCTTCTGGGGGGCGCGGGGGAAGGGGACGACCATCGGGTTATGCTGTACGTGATGGGCGAAAATCGTTGGCGGGCCGAGCAGGATTGGCCGCTTCCCGATGCTCGGCCGACGCTGTTCTACTTGCACAGCGATGGTAACGCGAACGGCGCAGAGGGCGGCGGGCTGCTGTCTCAGGCCGCTCCGAGCGCGGATGAACCCGCTGACCATTATGTCAGCGATCCTGCTAATCCCGTGCCTTCGCTGGGCGGGCATTCGTTGCACGGTGGGCCTGCGGATCAACGGCCGAATGACCATCGGCCGGATATTCTTGTCTATACGACGGCGACGCTGGAAGAGGATATGGAGGTGACGGGCGCGATCCGGGTCATCCTCCATGCGCAATCGTCGGCAACGGACTGCGACTGGTTTGTGAAGCTGATCGACCTGTTTCCGGACGGCCGTTCCTGCAATCTGGCGAGCGGCATGGTGCGGGCGCGCTATCGTAAATCGCGCACGGCTCCGGAAGGGCTGATGCCGGATGCCGTCGAGAAATATGAGATCGAGCTGGCGCCAACCAGCAACCAGTTCAAAAAGGGGCACCGCGTTCGCATCGTCATTTCGAGCAGCGATTATCCGAACAGCGAGGTGAACCCCCAGGATTTCATCGACCTTTCCACCGCTGCTCCAAAAGATTATCGGATCGCGCGCCAGACGATCCATCACGATGCCGCACGGCCATCGGCGATCGAGTTGCCTGTGGTGCCTGCCGATCGGCCGAGGCAATGGATAGACACGCCTTTCCCCTCGGGCGAGACCGGCCGATTTTACACCCGGCCCATTCCGGTTGAGGAGGCGCCGCCTGTAGAGATGCCATTGTCTCGGCTACCCTATGGCTGACCGGGGATCATCCCGCAGCTAGGCGGGCTTCCCAGATCATCGGGCATCATCTCGTGGTCAGCGTCGGCAGCTCAGGCAACGAGGCCGATATCCGTACCCGACAGAGCTTGCAGGCCGACGATGGCCCGCTGTTCCAGCATGACCGCGTTTTGCTGACGCGCGATGGTCAGCGCCTGTTCCAGGCAACGGCGCGCCTCGCTTTTGTCCGGCCCCCAGCGTGCGTGCAACTGTCCGGTCAAGCGCCAATATTCCGCTTCCCATATCCGCTCGTCATGCTGGGCCATGAACGTCGCGGACAAACCGGTATGGTGCAGGCCTTTTTCGTAATGGCCCATTTCGTCGCAGATATCAGCGGCGAGCAGGTGCAGGCAGGATGTGAGATAATGCTCAGAGAAGGCCTTCGTATGGGCCAGGAGCTGATCCAGATGTGACGGATCACGCGTCGAATGGAACGACGCCCATGACAGACATGCTCGTCCGAACGGTTGCCAGAACCGGCAAAGCTGCTGCGAGCATAGCTCTTGAAGCCGTTCATTATAGGAGTGGATACGGCCGTAATCCCTTTCGCAAACCGCGTGGAAGAGCAGCCATACCAGCACCAGTGACAAAGTTGCCGGGTGGCCAAGGGTTTCCGCCATGGCCAAGGCGCGCTCAGCCTCTCGCCTCCCCTGTTCAGGATTGCCGGTGTGCCAATGCACCCAGGAAAGATAGGCCGTAGAGGCCGCACCGGGATTATAGCCGAAGCTGCGGCCGTGTTGCGCGGGATCATAGACAGCGACCACGCGCTCGAAGTGCGTTCGGGCTGCGGCAAAGTCTCCCCGGAATGCCGCGCCAGCGCCCAGCAGGCGCCCTCCTTCCGCTTCCAGGCGGGCATTTGGTCGCAGTGAATGAATGAACTGGTCGAACTCAATTGCCAACAGGTCGGCATGCTTCCAGCGCCCACGGCCCGCCGCCACGGTCCAAAGCCCATGCAGGCTAGCGGCCAGCGCTTCAGGCCGTCCGACCTCCTCCGCCAGCAGGTGCGCGCGCTGGTAAATTTGCTTCAAGTCCGGGGCGTAATAGCCTTCCGCTTCCCGAACAGTTGCCCCCAACTCCAACAGAGCGTCGAGTTCACGTTCGCTTCGTCCGATACTTGGCGAAATCGATGCAAGGGTTTCGATAGCCGCGCGATAGTTCGCGCTTGCTTCGGCGAGGGCATATCTTTGTGCCGCTTTGCGGCCAGCATCAAGCCAGAAGGATACCGCTTCGTCGAAACGCCCCGCATGGCGCATATGTCCAGCGATTATTTCGGGGTGATCGGCTGCGATTTCCGGGAAATAGTCAACCAGGATGTCGGCAGTTCGAGAATGCAGGTCCTGACGATCTGCGTCCATCATCGACGTGTAGGCCGCGTCGCGGAGCAACGCGTGCCGAAAGGCATATCGACCTTTGCCGTTGGAGCGACCGCGCGTCAGAATGCCGGCGGCCAGCAGCTGGTCGATCGCAGCGGCCACCCGCTGATCTTCATCGCCGACCAGAGCCTTCAATATCTCGCCAGGGAAGTCCCGTCCTATTATGGAAGCCACCTGCGCAACCCGGCGTGCAAAGCCCATGCAGCCGAGCTGAGATGCCAGCAAGTCGTTCAGGCTATCGGGCACTGTCGACAGATCGCCCTTCCCAACATTCTGGGCGAGCAGGAGCTTCGTCAGTTCCTCCAGATAGAGCGGCACCCCGTCGGCTTTGTCGATAATCGTGTCCCGCGCCGGGATTGGCAACGCCGCATCCCCCGCAATGCCGTCAATTATCCGGCTGCAATCCTGGCGGGATAATCGGGTGAGACGAAGAACAGTAACCGGTTGTCCCGGTCCAAAGAGCGCCGCGCACCCTGACCTGCCCGTCATCAGCAGGTAGAGCCGTAAATCCTGGCATGCCGACGCGGCAAATCCAATCAGCTCCAGCGTCGTGGGGTCCGCCCAATGTATGTCTTCGACAAGAAGGATAACTGGTCTGCGGTTACATAAGGCAGAAAGGATGGCGATCAGAAGCTGAAGCGTCTTCTCTTTCTTTTCGCTCGCCGACGGAAGGATGCCCTCCATATTTTCGTCCACATCCGCCTGAGCGAGCAATGTTTGAAGAAGTGCCCTGTTGATCGGCCCGTCCAAACCGACTCGCTCAAGAAATCGACCCAGCACGGCGTTTGATGGATCGTTCCCTGCCATCAACCGGCGGAGGATTTGGATAACGGGATAAAGTGCGCTGTTGCTGTGGTGCGCAGAGCATTGCAGGCGGATTTGATAGCCCCTGGGCCGCAGCCGTTTGATCAATGCTTCGGACAAACAGGATTTGCCGATACCTGCTTCACCTTCGACGATGACGGATTGCCCCTCTCCAGCGGAAGCCAGGAGCCAACGGTTGCGTAGCAGGTCCAATTCAGCGCCCCGGCCGATGATGTCGGCCGACGGAGCATCTTGCTTGGCTAGAAAGCATGTTGTCGATCTGGGGCTCAGCAGCCGCCAAAGAAGAATCTGGTGCCCATCCTCGCCTTCTATTGCTCCAGCCGGAATGGTTTCAAATGCGGTGCGTGAATGTTGGCGGGTCTCTTCCGAAACGAGAATGGCGTTAGATGGCGTGTGATCGATTATCTGTAGGGCAATGGTGGGTACGTCACCTAATATCAGCGGCTGTTCCAGACAAGGTCGTGAGAGAACCTTGCCTGTATCAATGGCTACACGGACCTCACAATTATCTCCATGTTCACGCCGCGCATAGGCAATGATTTCCGTTGCCGCTGTCATGGCCCGTCCCGAAGCATCTTCCAGCGAGGTGGGCCAGCCGAAATAAACGGTCAGCCGGGCCGTTGCCCCCTTCTCCATGACACCGCCCAATTGCGTCATGGTCGAGGAAAAATATGCGTGGAAGCGGTCGAATTCTTCAAGGAACTCGGCCGTCAGTTGGGAAATGCCTCTTAACCGGAAAGAGCAGGATAATACCGTTACCCTGCGCAGTTCCATATGCGAAGGTAAATCCGGGTTCGCAGCCTTTGCAGGAGCGTCATCGTCTCGCTCAACAATTTCCGATTGTTCCGTCTTGCGTTGGAAACTCGGGACATATCCTCCTTTAGGAATGACAATCTGAATGGTGTCGGATTGGCCATGGTTGATCTGATAGCTTGTCAGCAGGCGGCGCAGGCGTCCTGCCTCCACCCGGACAGTCGCGCTGGTGCCGGGATCGAAATCCTGAGGCTTGTCAAAAACCCCAAGCGCAATACTATATTCCTTCAGGAGTGATCCGCGCCCCGCGAACATCTCCTCGCAGAGATAGCGCAAAAATCGCTGCATACGGGGGCTGCGTTCAAAGACGGGGCTCATCAGCACTTTGTTTAAATGCGCCTGCATCTCCTGTTCGCCAGGAGGAGGAACGCTGCGCGCGTCAATGGATGATCGCCTCATTGTCACCGTGCCTCTCCGTCATTTGTCGGTTTATCGATCCTTGCCCGGCTCAGGAACATTGCCTGACTTTAGTCGCAAAGCAACGGAAAGGTGAGGCGGCTCACAGGCAAGTGCCTAACAGTAGCATACTTGAAGAGGCGACCCTGTCCGCGACAATCAGGTTGCTTATGCAATTTGTCGCTGCGGAACCGCAGCCAATATTCGAGAGGAGTATGCCAGTGGCCCTGAGGGGATGTGGAAAGTGAGCGCTCTCAGCTACGTCCGGGGTAGAATGGATCCCCCGCTGCTGGATTTGACGATAGGACAGGCTCTGGCGGACGCTGCCGCTCGGTGGGGTGATCGCGATGCTTTGGTTTCGGTGGAACAGAATATCCGCTGGACCTATGACGATCTACTTGCTCTTGCCGATAAGCTGGCTGCCGGTCTCTTGAAACTCGGCTTGCAGCCTGGGGATCGTATCGGCATCTGGTCGCCTAACTGCGCGGAGTGGACCTTGACGCAGTTCGCAGCCGCCCGAGCCGGTTTGATCCTGGTAACGATAAACCCCGCCTATCGATTGTCGGAAGTCGAATATACGATCAACAATGTCGGCCTGCGTGCGCTGATTGCAGCCGAACGGTTCAAGACCAGTGCCTATGCCGATATGATCGAGACGCTGGCTCCGGAGCTGCCCGGCTGCGTACCGGGGCAATTGGAAGCAAAGCGGCTGCCGACGCTCAAAGCGGCCATCCTTATCAGTGAACAGCCGCGTCCGGGCTGGCTGCGGTTTGACGACCTGCTATCGTCGGCTCCGTCTCTGGATCATCTGCGTTCAATCGAGCCGCAAATTCGGGCGGAGGACGCGGTGAACATTCAGTTCACCAGCGGCACTACAGGTTTGCCGAAGGGCGCTACGCTCAGCCATCGTGGCATCCTTAACAATGGTTATTTTGTCGGCAGCGCCATGGGCCTGACCCCCGGCGACCGCATTTGCATACCTGTGCCGCTGTACCATTGTTTCGGGATGGTAATGGGCAACCTTGCCGCCATCACGCATGGATCGGCCATGATCTATCCGTCGAGCGCGTTCGATCCTGCGGCGGTGCTGCGTACGGTGGCGGAAGAACGCTGTACTGCTCTCTATGGCGTTCCGACGATGTTCATTGCGGTCCTGGCGCGGCTCGATGCGGATGCCACCGATACATCGTCATTGCGTACGGGATGCATGGCTGGGGCGCTTTGTCCGGAGCCATTGATGCGGGACGTTGTGGATCGCCTCAACATGCGAAATGTGACGATCGCCTACGGGATGACGGAGACCAGCCCCGTCAGTTTCCAGACCGTGCCCGGAGATTCGATCGAACGTCGAACCACCACCATCGGCCAGGTCCAACCACACCTCGAATGCAAGATCGTCGATGCCGACGGCGCGATCGTCCCGCGTGGAACGCCGGGAGAATTATGTACGAGAGGCTATTCCGTCATGATGGGATATTGGAACGATCCCGTGCAGACGGCGGCAGCCATCGATTCAGACGGATGGATGCACAGCGGCGATCTGGCCGTCCTGGACGACGCTGGCTATGGAAGCATCGTAGGCCGGATAAAGGACATGATCATTCGTGGGGGGGAGAATATATATCCCCGTGAGATCGAGGATTTTCTGCGGATGCACCCCGCCGTCGAGGATGTCTCCGTCGTGGGCGTGCCGGACGATCATATGGGGGAGGAAGTCTGTGCGTGGATAACATTGCGCGCCGACGAAAAACTGGCCGAAGATGAGGTCAGGGCATTTTGTGTGAACCAGATATCCCACTATAAAATACCCCGGTTCATACGGATCGTTGACGCGTTTCCGACCACGGTGACAGGAAAGGTGCAGAAGTATCTGATCCGTCAGGCGATGGTGGAGGAATTTGAGGGGCAAAGCTAGGGCCGATCGACATTCAGTTCTGGCGGCCTGCAAATGGCGGTTCTCCGCGCTTCCGGTGCTCACGTACTTTGAGTACGCTGCGTTGAAGCGAGGCGCGTGACTCGTTTCAAGGCTCACGGAAAACCACCATTTTACCTTCGGTGGCCTTCGGCTCGGCTCGCCATCTCCTGAATGTCGATCGGCCCTAAGGCAAGACAGTCGTTTCGATGCTTGCCCCCGATGGCAGGATGGGAGCCCTCGGCGTAGGACCGAGGGCTCATCGGCGAGGTGTAGAAAGGAGCTTCAAAGCTTCTGGTTCAGCTCCGGCACGACCTTGAACAGGTCGCCCACCAGACCGATGTCGGCGACCTGGAAGATCGGCGCATCCTCGTCCTTGTTGATGGCGATGATGGTCTTGCTGTCCTTCATCCCCGCCAGATGCTGGATCGCCCCGGAGATACCAACAGCGATATAGACTTCAGGAGCCACGATCTTACCGGTCTGCCCAACCTGATAGTCGTTCGGCACGTAGCCCGCATCAACAGCGGCGCGCGAAGCACCAACCGCCGCACCCAGCTTGTCCGCCAGCGGGAAGATCACCTGCTCGAACGTCTCACCATCCTTCAGCGCACGGCCACCCGACACGATGATCTTGGCCGAAGTCAGCTCCGGACGCTCCTGCTTGGCGATCTCAGCACCGAAAAAGCTCGACAGACCCTTGTCGCCGGTCGAAGCAACGGCTTCCACCGCGCCCGAACCGCCCTCACGAGCCGCCTTCTCGAAAGCGGTGCCACGCACGGTGATGACCTTCTTCGCATCCTTCGACTTGACGGTCGCGATCGCGTTGCCCGCATAGATCGGGCGCGTGAACGTGTCTTCGCTCTCAACCGACAGGATGTCGCTGATCTGCATCACGTCCAGCAGAGCCGCGACGCGCGGTGCGATATTCTTGCCATTGCTGGTGGCGGGCGCGACGAAGGCGTCATGGCTGCCCATCAGTTCAACGACCAGCGGCGCGACATTCTCTGCCAACGCATGACCGAAAGCCGCGTCATCGGCGACATGGACCTTGCCCACGCCCGCGATCTTCGCGGCAGCTTCACCCACGCCGCCAACGCCAGCGCCAGCGACCAGCAGATGCACTTCACCCAGCTTGCCAGCAGCGGTGACGGCGGAAAGGGTCGCGTCCTTGACGGCGCCGCCCTCATGTTCAACCCATACCAGAGTCTTCATAATCTCGATCCTCTATCCCCGTTCGCCTGAGCTTGTCGAAGGGCCTTTCTTCTCTTCAAAGAAGGAAGCAGGCTTCGACAGGCTCAGCCCGAACGGGCTTGGAATGATGGTCAGGCGGCGACGCCCAAAGCTTTCAGCTTCGCGACCAGTTCATCGACATCGGCCACCTTGACGCCAGCCGAACGCTTGGCGGGCTCGGTGACCTTCAGCGTCTCCAGACGGGCGCTGATGTCCACGCCATAGTCAGCAGGCGTCTTGGCCGCGAGGGGCTTGCTCTTTGCCTTCATGATGTTGGGCAACGAAGCATAGCGCGGCTCATTGAGACGCAGGTCGGTGGTGACGATCGCGGGGACGTTGAGCTTCACCGTCTCCAAACCGCCATCGACTTCGCGGGTCACGCTGACCTTGTCGCCCTCAACCTCGACCTTCGATGCGAAGGTGCCCTGCGGCAGATTAAGCAGCGCGGCCAGCATCTGGCCGGTCTGGTTGCTGTCATCGTCGATCGCCTGCTTGCCCAGGATGATCAGGCCAGCGCCTTCCTCTTCCTGCACCTTGGCGAGCAGCTTGGCGACGCCCAGCGGTTCGACTTCGTCATCCGTCTGGATCAGGATCGCACGATCCGCGCCCCTGGCGAGCGCGGTACGCAGCGTCTCTTGCGCCTTCGCAACGCCGATCGACACGGCGACGACCTCGGTCGCCACGCCCTTTTCCTTCAGGCGGATGGCTTCCTCGACCGCGATCTCGTCGAACGGGTTCATGCTCATCTTGACGTTCGCCAGATCAACGCCCGTCCCATCCGCCTTCACACGCGGCTTCACATTATAGTCAATGACCCGCTTCACGGGCACAAGAATCTTCATGCATCCCTCCATAAGTATGCAAGCATACGGTCATATATAACACGAATATCCGGTCGTAAAGCCGACTGTATCGAATAAGACCCTTGCGTAACGTAATCTAGCGAACTAAATGAGTCTTCGGCTGAATTTGGCCGTCACGGTGAGCGACGGCAGGCGGCAGGGTGCCGCGTCCTTGAGCAGGTGAGGTGAATGACTCAACTCGGCATTTCGCGCTACGGCGCTTATATTCCCCGGCTTCGGCTGGATCGTTCCTTGATAGCGGAAGCGCATGGTTGGATGGCGCCGGGCCTGCGTGGGCAGGCGAAAGGCAGCAGGGCGTTCACCAGTTGGGATGAGGACGCCATCACTATGGGCGTCGAAGCTGCCCGCGATGCCCTGGCTGATACCAGCCTTGATAACGTAAAGGCCGTACGGCTGGCATCGACCAGCCTGCCTTATGCTGACCTTCAGAATGCGGCGATCATGGCACGGGCGATCGGTGCTCCGGCGAGTGTCGCTACGTCGGATGCGGCTGGCTCACAGCGGGCAGGAACATCCGCCTTGCTGCAGGCGCTCAAGGGCGCGGAAGCAACGCTTGTGGTCGCATCCGACAATCCCTTTGCAAAGCCTGCCAGTGCGCAGGAAATGAGCTTTGGCGCAGGGGCGGCCGCCTTTGTGATTTCCGATCATGACGTGGTGGCGCGGTTAATCGGATCAGCGTCTCTCACCGAAGTTTTCGTCGATCATTTCCGGTCGGCGAACGCCCAGAGCGATTATGGCTGGGAAGAACGGTGGGTCCGCGACGAAGGTTACGCGAAGATCGTGCCCCAAGCTGTCAGGGCGGCGCTGGATCAGGCGCAACTCTCCATCGGCGACATTCAGCATTTCGTTATGCCCTCCTATCTGAAGGGTGCGGCGGACATGGTGGCCAAGGCGCTGAAGTTTGGAGGCGCTGTAGCCGGGGCGTTGGACGACGGCGTAGGTTATGCGGGCGCGGCCCATGCGCTGCTGATGTTCTCGGCGACGCTGGAAAAGGCGCAGCCGGGCGACCGGATTTTGCTGGTCGGTTTCGGTCAGGGCGCCGATGTCCTTATATTCCAGGCGACAGAGGCCATCGCGTCAGTCCGCCCGGCGCGGGGCGTCGCGGGTTCCATCGCGGATGCCTTGCGGACGGACAGCTATCTGCGGATGCTGTCATTCTACGGCGGGATCGACAATGAATGGGGCATGCGTTCGGAGAAGAGCGCCAAGACGGCTCTGACCGAGCAGTATCGCTCCGCCGCCCAACTCGAAGGTTTCAATGCCGGTAAGTGCGGCAATTGCGGCGCGGTTCAGTTCCCCCAGATGCAATATTGCGTGCAATGTCATGCACCGGGGGAGCAGTTCACCGACGTTCCCTTGCGGAACAAGACTGCGGAAGTCCTGACATCGACCGCTGATTGGTTGTCCTATCATCCTTCACCACCGCTGTGGGTCGGCTTCGTCAAGTTCGACAATGGCGCGCGGGTCCTGATGGAGATGGTGGATATCGGCCCTGACGGGATCGACACGGGCGATCAGGTTCGCATGGTCTTCCGCATCAAGGAGAAGGACCGCCAGCGGGGATATAACCGCTACTTCTGGAAATCGACGCCGCTGAGCGCGGCCTGAGGAGTTCGCGACATGGCGACGGGTATCAAGGATAAGGTGGCCCTTCTGGGGATGGGCTGCTCGAAATTCGGCGAACGATGGGACATGGGGTCGGCTGACCTGATGAAGGAAGCGTTCGAGGAAGCGCTCGCCGATGCGGGGATCGCGCGCAACCAGATCGAGGCGGCATGGTTCGGATGCTGGGGCGATAGCGTCAATGTCGGCAACAGCTCCATTCCCGCCGCGATGGCGCTGCGGCTTGAAGGCATTCCCGTGAGCCGCGTCGAAAATATGTGCGCGACCGGAACCGAAGCGCTGCGCGGAGCCGCTTATGCTGTGGCGTCGGGCGCGGTGGATATCGCGCTGGCGATCGGGTCGGAAAAGCTGAAGGACACGGGCTTTGGCGGCCTGCCTCCTGCCTTCAAAGGGACCTTCAACGACCTGTGGATGCCGATGGGCTCCGCACCAGCCGGCTTTGCTCAGCTCGCGCCCTATTACCGGGCAAAATACGGCACGACCAAGGAGGACTTGAAGCGCGCCATCAGCCATGTGTCTTGGAAGAGCCACCAGAACGGCGTTCACAGTCCCAAGGCGCATTTCCAGAAGGCGGTGCCGATGGAAACCATCATGAACGCGCCGATGATCTCCGATCCGCTGGGCCTGTTTGACTGTTCGGGCGTGTCGGACGGGTCGGCCTGCGCGATTGTGACCACGCCGGAAATCGCGCGGGCTCTGGGCAAGACGGACCTGGTGACGATCAAGGCATTGCAATTGTCGACCAGTTCCGGCCGCGAGACCCAGACCAATGAGTGGGACGGCAGCTATGTCGCCACCACCCGCAACGCGGCGGCGCGGGCGTATAAGGAAGCAGGGATCACCGATCCCAAGCGCCAGGTGAACCTCAGCGAAGTGCATGACTGTTTCTCCATCACCGAACTGGTGACGATGGAAGACCTTGGCTTTTCCGACGATGGCCGGGCGGTTTTCGACATATTGGACGGGCGCTACGACCGGGATGGGGCGATGCCCTGCCAGATCGACGGGGGTCTCAAATGTTTCGGGCACCCGATCGGCGCTTCGGGTCTGCGCATGGCCTATGAGGTCTACAGCCAGTTGCTGGGCCGGGCAGGGGAGCGGCAATTGTCGAACCCGTCCATCGGACTGACGCACAATCTGGGCGGTGTTCCCTATCAGGGCATCGCCGCCATCTCTATCCTGGGACTTGCGTGATGCCTGGAGTCTGGTTTGACGAGCTTGAAATCGGCATGCTGTTCGAGCATCCCATCCGCCGCACCATCACCGAAACAGACAATGTTCTGTTTTCCTGCATGACCCATAATCCGGCGCTGCTGCACCTGGATGAGGAATATATGAAGGGCACGCCCTTCGGGCAGCGGCTGGTCAATTCGGCCTTCACGCTTGGCCTTATGGTGGGCATTTCTGTCGGGGACACGACGCTGGGTACTGCGGTCGCGAACCTTGGCTGGGACGAGGTGCGCTTCCCGAACCCGCTGTTCCATGGCGACACCATCCACGTCACGAGCGAGGTCATCGACCTGCGCGAGTCAAGGTCGCGACCCGAAGCTGGGATCGTCAAATTCTTTCACAAAGCCTATAATCAGAAAGATGAACTGGTGGCGTCGTGCAAGCGATCCGGCCTCCAGCTCAAGAGGCCCGCGTCATGACGTTGCCGATCCGTTCCTTCCTCTTCATCCCCGGCGACAGCGAGAAGAAGCTGGGCAAGGTCGATGGCGTCGCTGCCGATGCCTTCATCCTGGACCTGGAAGATGCCGTCGCCGTCGCGCGCAAGCCAGTGGCGCGGGAGATGGTTCCGGCCTTTATCAAGGAACGTCCGCGCGCTGCACGAAAGTCGCAGCTATGGGTGCGCGTCAATCCGCTGGACACGCCCTGGACTCTGGAAGACTTGGCCGCGATCGTGCCTGTCGCGCCCGACGGCATCATGCTGCCCAAGGTCAACGGGCCGGAGGATGTGGCTCAGGTTAGCCATTATCTGAGCGCGCTGGAAGCCGCATCCGGTGTCAAACAGGGTTCGATCCGCATCCTGCCGGTGGCGACCGAAACCGCAGTCTCCCCCTTCCGGCTGGGCGATTATGCGGCGGCGGGTCTGGACCGGCTTTACGGGCTGACATGGGGCGCGGAGGATCTGAGTTCAGCGATCGGCGCGAGCGGCAACACCGACGCGAATGGCGAATGGACGCACACCTACAAGATGGTGCGTTCGCTCTGCCTGCTCGGCGCGCATGCTGCTGGCGGCGAAGCGGTGGACACGCTTTACGTCGATTTTCGTGATCCCGAAGGTCTGCGCGCTTCATGCAAGGCCGCGCGGGCAGAAGGCTTTTCAGGCCGCGTGGCGATACATCCCGCGCAGGTGGACATCATCAACGAAAGCTTCTCGCCCTCCGCTGATGAGGTGGATTTCGCCCGGCGAGTGGTCGACCTGTTCGCCGCCAACCCGGATTCCGGAACCTTGGGACTCGACGGCAAGATGTTGGACATCCCTCATCTGAAACAGGCGGAAAGAACATTGGCAATGCATGAGGCGCGCCGTGGTTGAAGCGCAGCACCCCAGCGAAGGCGGACGCGGCATCTTTTCCGCCGAGCATGAACAATTTCGCGAAACGGTGGCCCGGTTCGTGGATGAGGAACTGGTTCCCAACCATCATCAGTGGGAAAAGGATGAGGTCGTCCCCCGCGAGGTTTGGAAGCGGGCGGGCGAGGTGGGCATCCTTTGCCCCAACATCCCTGAGGAATATGGCGGCTTTGGCGCGGATTGGCTCTACAATGTCGTCGTCATCGAGGAACTGGCGAAGAAGGGGATCACCGGCCCCGGCTTCATGGTGCATTCGGAAATGGTCGCGCCCTATATCCTGACGGCAGGCACTGAGGAGCTGAAACGCGAGGTCCTGCCCCGCATGGTCGCGGGCGAATATATCGGCGCGCTTGGGTTGACCGAGCCGGGTGCTGGTTCGGACGTAAAGGAAGTCCGCACCCGCGCCATTCGCGAGGGCGATGATTATGTACTGAACGGGCAGAAGGTCTATATTTCCAACGGCCAGCTGGCCGACATAATGGTCTGCGCGTGCAAGACCGACCCGGCGGCGGGCGCCAAGGGCGTCAGCCTGATCGCGATCGACACGCATCAAGCGGGCTTCAAGCGCGGCCGCAATCTTGAGAAGATTGGCCTGAAAGCACAGGATACGTCGGAAATTTTCCTGGAGGACGCGCGCGCGGAATCCTGGAGGCTTCTGGGCCGCGAGGGTGGCGGCTTCGGGATCATGATGGGCAAGCTGGCGCAGGAAAGGCTGACGCAGGCGGTGCGTAGCATCTGCGTGGCGGAAGCCGCGCTGGAATGGACGGTCGCCTATACCGCCGAACGCAAGATGTTCGGTCAGACCCTGGCTGATTTCCAGAACACCCAATTCGTGCTCGCCGAACTGTCGGCCGAAATCCTGTCGGCGCGGACCTTTACCGATTGGTGCATCAAGCGCTTCCTTGCGGGAGAGTTGACAGGCGTCGAAGCGGCGAAGGTGAAGCTGGTGGTCACCAACCTGCATGTTAAGGTCGTGGACCAATGTCTGCAATTTTTCGGCGGCTATGGCTATATGACCGAATATCCGATCGCGCGGGCCTATATCGACGCCCGTATCGTGCGCATCGCGGGCGGCGCGGCGGAGGTCATGAAGCAGATCATCGGCCGCGACCTGTTCGGCAAATGAAGGCGGTTGCCAGATCATGGTTGGTCAGCATAGAGAGGCTATGAGACATCATACGCCTGCTGATCATCGGGTTCGCTATCATACGCTATTGCAATAGTGGGCGAATTATAGAGCATCAGGTGAAGCTGATGCACTGAATTGCCTTTAACTGGATGGTGAGAATGACGAACACGCTGAAAGCTGCCGCACCGAAAAAGAAGACGCCGAAACGGCCCTCTGCGAAACAGTTCACGTTCGGCTATCTGGTTCATGACGTATCGCGTATCCGGCGCACCGTGATGGACTTGCTGATGCGGCCTTACGGGATCACCCGGTCGCAATGGTCGGTGCTGAGCACTTTGTCGCGAGCAGGCAATGACGGGATGATGCAGGTCGATCTCGCCCGGCTGATGGAAGTGGGCAAGGTGACCGTCGGCGGGTTGATAGATCGGCTTGAAGCGTCGGGCCATGTCGAACGCCGGGCAGATGCCAATGATCGCCGGGCCAAGCGCGTGTTCATCACGGAAAAGGGGTTCGATGTGATCGGCCTCATGATCGAACTGGCCGCGACGATGAACCGCCGTATCCTGGAAGGCGTGTCGGACGCCGACAGGGGAGTGTGCGAGGAAGTGCTGTTGCAGGTGAAGCAGAATTTGAAGGATGTCCTGCGAGAGCAGGGTGGTTCGAGCCTGATCGAGGGCGAAGACTAAAAATCAGCGACGGGAAGGCGGGAAGATCATGTTTTTCATCGTTCTGGCCGCCGATAAGCCCGGCGCCCTGCCGCTTCGGCTGGAGCATCGGCAGCGCCATCTGGATTATTGGCTGGAACAGGGTGCTGCGGTGAAAGTCGCTGGCGCGATGCTGGATGGAGACAAGCCGGACTCAAGCCCTCAAGGCAGTTCCTTCCTTTTGGAGGCCGAAGATGAGGCCGCAGTCCGCGCGCTGCTCGCGGGCGACCCCTTCACCAAGGAAGGCGTGTTCACGGGCGATTTCGTCGTTCAGCCGGTGCGGCCTGCCATAGGCGAGTGGCGGCCCGACTGAACGCGAGCGCAGTTCCAGAAGCCGCTAATCCTCGCCAATATAGACCAGTGTCTTGGGCGCGTTGCTATCAGCAAAAAGCGCTTCAAGGGCGCCACTGACCCGGTCGATGCCGGGTTCGACATGGTCGTGAAATTTGAGTTCGCCGTTCAGCACCATGTCGCTCAGCTTTTCCACGGCTTCGGGAAAACGGGCGACATGATCGAAGATGACGAACCCACCGCAAAGAAGCGCGCGCATCAATATCTCGCGCTCGTTTCGAAGGCCGGTCGGCGGAGGATTCCAACTGGGCGTGGCGGCGGTGCCGCAATGCACGATCCGTCCGTGCCTCGCCATGGCGCGGATCGCCGTGTCCAGGATCGGGCCTCCGGTATTGTCGAAATAGATGTTGAAGCCGCCGGGGCGAGCCTCCGCGAGGGTGGCCGCCAGATCGACCGACTTGTAATTATAGGCGACGTCATAGCCATAGTCGCGAACGCAGCTTTCCACCTTCTCATCGCTGCCGGTCAGGCCGACGACGAAGGCGCCGGCGCGCTGTCCGATCTGGCCCACGACACTGCCCACCGTACCTGCCGCCGTTGAGACAAGCATGGCCGCGCCCTCATAGGGTGGAGCGATGTCTTGCAAGGCGAGCCATGCCGTCACGCCGGGCATGCCAAGCACCCCGGCATAGGCGGAAAGCGGTGCGCGCGGATGGGGGATGTGCGACAACAGGTCGCCGCGTGTCGCGACCTTGTAATCCTGCCAACCAAAAAAGCCGTAGACCACATCGCCTGATCGGATTCCATCATCGCGGCTTTCCACGACCACGCCGACAGCAAGGGAACGCATCGGCTCACCCAGTGGCGTGAGGGCCTCGTTGGCCGCCCAACCGCGCTGGACCGGGTCCGCCGCAAGATAGAGGTTGCGCACCAGAAATTGGCCCTCTTCGGGCGATGCAATGCTGACGTCTTTCCGGGCGAAATCGACAGCGACGGGGCTGGCCGCCGGACGGCGTGCAAGGATGACCTGCCGGTTCGTCAGGCGGGTGCTGAACGGAGGAATAAAGTCCGGCACGCAAGCTCCATATCAGGCGTCAATAACTGGTATCCCTGCAATCTATATCCCCGTGCCAAAGGTTGTCAAATCAGATATAATGCGTATGGTACTATAACGCACCATATAACGCCACTGGGCTGTTGAGTGGTCTTGAAACGCCATTGGAGGGATGACGCTTGGACATTGAGAAAATCAGGAACCTGACGATTGAGCCCATCGTCCAATCCTATGACAAACGCGACACGATCCTCCATGCGCTGGGGCTGGGCTATGGTCTGGACCCGCTTGATGAGGCAGAGCTGCCGTTCGTCTATGAAAAAGACCTGCGTTCCTTGCCCTGCTTCGCGAACATTCTGTGTCATCCCGGCTTTTGGGCGCAACGGCCGGAATTCGGCATCGACTGGGTGAAAATTCTGCACGCTGAGCAGCATCTGACGATGCACAAGCCACTGCCCCCGACGGGCACCATAAGGGGCGAATATCGCGTGGCGGGGGTCGAGGACAAAGGTGAAGGGCGCGGGGCGCTGCTCCATCAGGAGAAGGCGCTGTATGATACGGCCACGGGGGATCATCTGGCGACCGTGCGATCGACGCTGTTCATGCGCGGCAATGGTGGGGAGGGCGGTTTCGGCAATGCCATCCCGGCCGCTGATCCGGTGCCGGAAGGAAAGCCCGATGCGGTGGTGGAAATTGCCACCCGTCCGGGACAGGCCCTGATCTATCGTTTGAGCGGGGACTGGAATCCGTTGCATGCAGAGCCGGCGATTGCACGAAAGGCGGGGTTCGACCGGCCGATCCTGCATGGCCTGTGTACCAAGGGCTTGGCCAATCGCGCGGTGCTGGCGCATTATTGCGACAATGACGTGGCGCGCTTCAAGGGCATGTTCGTCCGCTTCAGCAAGCCGGTCATGCCGGGCGAGACGATCCGCTTTGAATTTTACGAGCAGGGCGGCGGCCAGCTGCGTTTCCGCGCCGTCGCGGCGGAACGGGATGTGGTGGTACTCGACCGCTGCTCGGCGCAGGTGAGCGAGGCTTAGGGGCAGGAGCGGCGCGCACGGATTAGCTCCGTGCGCGCCGACGCCCGGCTTATTCCCCGCTCAGGAATTGCTTGCGGATCAGCCCGCGCTGGACCTTCCCCGACGCTGTGCGGGGAAGCGCAACGCCTAGTTCGATCCGGCGCGGAATTTTGTAGGCGGCCAGCGACTGCCGCGCGAAGGCGATGAGTTCTTCCGTATCAAGCGCATGACCCGGACGAACTTCCACCGCCGCCGTCACTCCTTCGCCCCATTTGGGATGCGGCAATCCGAACACGGCGCAGTCCATCACCGCCGGATGATCGCGCAGCACAGCCTCGACCTCGGCCGGATACACATTCTCCCCGCCCGAAACGATCATGTCCTTGATCCGGTCGGTCAGGAACAGATAACCGTCCTTGTCCAGCCTTCCCCCGTCACCCGATCGATACCAGCCGTCGATCAGCGCTTCCGACGTGGCCTTCGGGTTGTTCCAATATTCGATCAGCAGGCTGGGCGACCTGACCCAGATTTCGCCTGGCTGGTCCACGGGCAAAAGTTGGCCCTGCGCATCGCGGATCGCAATGCTGAAACCGGGCAACGGCCGCCCCACCGACCGGAGCAGATGAGCGCGATGGATGTCATGTTCTTGCGGCCCAAGGATCGACATCGTCCCGGTGTTTTCGGTCATGCCGTAATATTGCAGGAAGTGGCAGGAGAAGCGATCGACCGATCGTTCCAACAGACCGGGGTCCATCGACGCGGCGCCATAGTGGATGCCACGCAGTGTCGGTACGCGTACATTGCGTGCGTCCATCTCCGCTATCAGCCCGCGCACCAGCGTCGGCACGATGAAAGTGCGGGTAACGCCAAATTCCAGGCAGGCGTCCAGGATGGTCGCAGGCGCTGTGTCGGCGATGATGTGAACGGTCGCACCGCGCACCAGGGCTGTGCATACCCATGACATTCCGCCGATGTGAAAGGTGGGGAGGGGGGAAAGCAAAACCTCGTCATCGCCCCAGTCGGCGAAATAGCCGGACACATTCTCGACATGGCGGTGGATGCCGAATGCATATTGGGATGTGACGACGCCCTTGGGGCGCCCGGTGGTGCCACTGGTGTAGAGTTGCAGGCAGGGTGCGTGCGGGTCCAGTGGCTTGCGAGGCGTTGGCTGTGCCGCTGCGATCCGGCTGCGAAGACCTTGCGGCCCTTCATCATCCACGACCAGCGTCGGAAGGCCTCGCTTGTCCGCTTCCCTGAGCAGCGGAAGGAACTCGCTATCCGCAATGACGAGGCTGACCTCGCTATCCTCCAGCACATAGGCCGTTTCCGGAGCCGTATTGCGCCAGTTGATTGGCACGAGAACGGCGCCAGCACGAATGGCCCCGATCAAGATGAGGAAGAAAAGGTCGTTATTCTTGCCGAGATAAGCGAAGCGGCCACCCTGTCCGACGCCATGCTCGCCGAGCAATGTGACGACAGCATCGCAGCCCCGGTCCAGCTGAGCATAAGTCCAGCTATGATCGCCGAATAGGATGGCTGGCTTGTCGGGCGTGGCGGCGGCAGCGACATTGGGATAATCGGACGGCAGGATGAGGCCGCTGTCATCGAGCGGCGCCCCTTCCGCGAGCGCCAGACCCTGCGACAGCAGCCCGCCGATCGCTTCACCGTCAGAATGCGACATCGTCTCCACCCTTTGTCTGCATCAGGGCGCGGGCTTCGTCCGCCGTGGCCACGGTCAGGCTGAGTTCTTCCAGCACGCGGCGGATTTTCGCCACCTGTTCGGCGTTGGACGTCGCCAGCTTGCCCCTGCCCGCATAAAGGCTGTCTTCCAGACCCACGCGCACCGATCCACCCAGCAGCGCGGACAAGGTGACGAGCCGCATCTGGTGCTTTCCTGCGGCAAGCGCGGAAAAGATGAAGTCCTCGCCGAACAGCCTGTCCGCCGTCGTCTTCATGTGCATGACATTTTCAGGATCGGGGCCAATGCCGCCCAATATGCCGAACACGCCCTGAATGAAGAAGGGCGGCTCCACCATCTTGCGGTCGACGAAATGGGCAAGATTGTAAAGATGCGCGACGTCATAGCATTCGAACTCGAACCGCGTGCCCTGGTCCGACAATTGCGTCATCGCCTGCTCGATCTGGGCAAAGGTATTCGACAGGATAAAGTCTTTGGTCATTTCCAGATAGGGCAGTTCCCAATCATACTGCCAATCCGAAATCTTGGCCCCGGCCCCGGAAATATTGAAGTTCACCGATCCCATGTTCATCGAACAGACTTCGGGCCGGAACATCTTTGCGGGCGCCAGCCGGTCAGCCAGGCTCATGCCCAGACCGCCGCCGGTGGTGATGTTGACGATGGCGTCTGTGGACTGCTTGATCCGCGGGAGGAACTGCCGGAAGAGTTCGGGATCTTGTGATGGCTGCCCGGTTTCGGGATTGCGGGCGTGCAGATGAACCATCGCGGCTCCTGCCTCTGCCGCCGCGATCGCCTCAGCGGCGATCTGGTCAGCAGTGATCGGCAGATGGGGGCTCATGCTCGGCGTATGGATCGACCCCGTGACGGCGCAGGTAATGATGACCTTGTCGGTGCGTTTCATATGATTTTCGGCTTTGCGCCGCCTCTCCAGAGATGACAGTTCTTATCAATAATTCGTCAGATAATCTCGCCCAGCACGGTGCCCACGGGATAGGTTTCCCCGATTTCCTTGAAAATCTTCAGCGTGCCCGATGCAGGTGCTTCCACTTCCTGCGTGGACTTGTCGCTTTCCAGAGCGAATAGCGGCTCTCCGGCCGTTACTGCCCCACCATCGGCCACGAGCCATTCGGACAGCAGCCCTTCATTCATCGAAAAGCCGAGCTTGGGCAGCAGGATTTCAGTCGACATGATATTTTCTCCTTGGGCGGCGCTACCGTGACGCCGAAGATGATCGATTTAGCGTGGTGGCGAATGAACGACGTCCGCGTCCATCGCCATGATATTTGTCTCTCAGACGGAACACCCCGATGCGCTGAAAGCAGGATAGTCCGTGTAACCTCGTTCCTCTCCGACATAGGCATAGTCGAAATTCGCCTCCGCAAGCGGAAGGCTGCTCCTTATCCGGGCGACGAGGTCAGGGTTGGCGATGTAGGGACGGCCAAAGGAAATGGCGTCCGCCTTGCCCTTGGCAATGGCGTCGCCCGCAGCGGGGCCGTCGAAGCTGCCATTCTGAATGATTGTTCCTGAAAAGACGGCGCGCAACCGTTCGATGACCGGGTAATCGGGCTTTTCCATGAAGCCCGAGGCGATGGGCTCGATCAGGTGAATATAGGCAAGCCCGCTCTGCTGCGCGAGGCGGCCGATCGCCTCGGTCAAAGCGCCCGGGTCCGCATCGCCCATGCCCTTGCGCTCGCTGGTAGGGCTGACGCGAAGGCCCACTCGGGCGGGATCGACCTCGGCCGTCACCGCATCGATGACCTCACGCAACAGCCTGACGCGGTTTTCCACACTGCCGCCATAGCCATCCTGCCGATGGTTGCTTTTTGATTGCAGGAACTGGTCGATGACATAGCCATTGGCGCCGTGGATTTCGACGCCATCGAAGCCCGCGCGCTTTGCGTTTCTTGCTCCCCGGCCATAGGCGGCGACAAGCTGGCCGATATCCGCCTGCGTCATTTCGCGCGGTACTACATAGGCCTTCATCGGCAGGAAACCGCCCTGATAGTCTTCAGGAGGCGGAGCCATCGTTTCACCTTCGCCGGCAATGGGCGATGGAGCGATCGGCTGCTGCCCACCGATATAATCCGGCAACACCAATCGGCCCATGTGCCAAAGCTGGCAATAGATGCGCCCGCCCGCCGCATGGACACGCTGCATGACGGCTTTCCAGGCCGTCGTCATCTCGTCCGACCAAATACCCGGAGCGCGATACCAGCCCATGCCTAGCGGATCGACCGCAGTCGCCTCCGAAATGATGAGGCCTGCATCCGCCCGCTGCGCATAATATTCGCCTTGAAGCGGGGTGGGCACGTGCCGGTCGTCCGCACGGGCACGGGTCAGGGGCGCCATGACCACCCGGTTGGGAATGTCCAGCGACCCGATCGTCAGTGGTTCAAATAAAGCGTCCAGAGACATTGCGATATTCCTGCGAGCTTACCCATCCAAAGAGGCGGCGGACGTTCGACGGCCCGCCGCCGTCACGCTGCTATTAGGGATCGAGCCATTCGCCCGGGTTGATCCCGGCGTTCGAACGAGCGAATTTCAAGATCTTGGAGACGCGTTCGCCGAGCACCGTCGGGTCCTTCGACGCTTCGCAGCTCGGACCATGCTGCCAGCTTTCCGCGACAGTGATGCCGTATCCCCAAACTTCGAACACGCGGCCACTCACCTGGCTTGCCTCGGCGCTGGCGAGCCAGGCGACGAATCCCGCAATCCATTCGGGGTCGCGGCGTTCCAGCTGCTCGGGCGTCCATTCGCGCAACCCCGCCGTCATGCGCGTTTCGGCACGCGGCGCGATAGCATTTACGGTGACGCCGATCCGCTGCAACTCGCGTGCGGCGACCTGGCTGAAGCTCGCAATGCCGCCCTTGGCTGCGGCATAGTTCGCCTGGCCGATATTGGCGAACAGGGCCGAGTGCGACGTCGTGTTGATGACACGAGCGTCCGGCTGGCGCCCCGCCTTGCTTTCCGTGCGCCAGTAATTGGCGGCGTGGTGCGTCGGTGCGAAGGTGCCCTTCAGATGCACCTTGACCACGATGTCCCATTCCTCTTCGGTCATGTTGACCAGCATGCGGTCGCGCAGGATGCCCGCATTGTTGATGAGGATGTCGAGGCGGCCGAAGGTTTCGACGGCCTGGCTGACCATCTCCCGGGCATTGTCCCAGTTGGAAACATCACCGCCATTGACGATGGCCTCGCCGCCCAGAGCCTTGATCTCGTTGACGACCTCTTGCGCGGGGGTCAGGTCTTCGCCGCCGCTGCCCGCTGCGTCGCCGCCCAGATCGTTGACCACGACCTTCGCCCCATGCTGTGCAAGCTTGAGCGCATAGGTGCGGCCGACACCACGCCCGCCGCCCGTAACGATCGCCACTCTGCCTTCTAGAAAACTCATGCCCTCTTCCTTGCTTACCTAGGAAATATGTTTGTGCGCGGTGGCCGAACGAGCGTCGCGTACGCCTAGCCCGTCCTTGCCTCTTTACGCATCTAATCCGTATGCGTACTATATGCTTTAGATCGTTTATGCAACATCTGTCAGCACCGAGGGCGGTGTCACAGGAATAAAAGTGACATATGTCGTGTATTGGTGGCTGCGGCAATGTTCAGCAGACAGGGGAAGGCCCGGTGGGAGAGGCGGCAATGGGAAGGTTGGAACGGAAGGTCATCATCATCACGGGCGCGGGTTCGGGCCTTGGCCGGGCGGCAGCAATCCGCTGTGCGCAGGATGGCGCGCAGTTGGCGTTGGTCGACGTGAACGCCAAGGGTCTGGAAGAAACGAACGGCGCCATCCTGGAGCTTTGTCCGGAGGCAGAAATTCTCCTGGCGCAAGCTGATGTGTCGCAGGAAGATCAGGTGCGCGCCTATGTGGAAAAGACCGTGACCCGCTTCGGCACGATCGACGGTTTCTTCAACAATGCGGGCATCGAAGACCGGCAGGTGGCTACCGAGGATGTCGATGTTGAATTTTTCGATCGCATCATGGCGGTCAACGCCAAAGGCGTCCTGCTGGGCCTGAAGCATGTGCTGAAAGTGATGGCGAGGCAGGGACATGGCCGGATCGTCAATACTGCCTCCGCGCTGGGTATTCGCGGCTCGGGGCGGCAGGCCGGTTACACCGCCAGCAAACATGCGATCGTGGGCCTGACCCGCAACGCAGCGCTGGAATATGGCGCGATGGGCATCGGCATCAACGCGGTTGCTCCGGGCGCTATCCTGACGCCATTGGTCGAAGCATCGCTGCGCCAAATAAATCCCGATGACTGGCAGGAAGCCGCCGCGCAGTTCGTCGCGCATAATCCGATGCGCCGCATGGGCGCTCCAGACGAGGTCGCGTCGGTCGTGGCCTTCCTGCTGTCCGCCGACTCATCATTCGTGAACGGCGCTGTCATCCCGATCGATGGTGGTCAGTCTGCGCAATATTGATGGGGGAAGAGAAAGGTTAGTCGTATGAATATCACCGGCAAGATCGCGCTCGTCACGGGAGCGGGGCAGGGTGTAGGGCGGGGTATCGCCCTGGCTTTGGCGGCGGGCGGAGCGATTGTGATATTAGCAGGCCGCACAAAGGCCAAGCTGGACGCCGTGCAAGCCGAGATAGCGGCTGCGGGTGGCCAATCGGACGTGGCTCCGCCCGCCGACGTCCGGAACGCGGCGGAGATAGAGGCTCTCTTCGCCTATGCCGTCGATCGCCATGGCGGCGTCGATATCCTGGTCAACAATGCACAGCAGGCGGTGCTGGCGCCGCTGCTCGACATCGATGATGAGGGGCTTTTGCTGACCTTCGAGAGCGGACCGTTCGCGGCGTTCCGCATGATGAAGGCGGTTCACCCCCATATGAAGCGGCGCGGTGGCGGAGCGATCATCAACATCGTCTCTTCGACCGCCATCAACTGGGACACGAGCGGGACCGCCGCTTATTCGGCCGCGAAGCAGGCCATCAGCGCGATCACGCGGGCGGCGGCATCCGAATGGGGACCAGACGGCATCCGCGTGAACAATATTGCGCCACTTGCCGGGTCGCCCGCCATGCTCGCCTGGCTGGACGCCAAGCCGGAGGGACCGGACGCCTATCTGTCCACCATCCCCATGCGGCGGATCGGTGATCCCCAGTCCGATATCGGACGCGCGGTCCTTTTCCTCGCGAGCGAAGATGCCGCCTACATCACCGGCGCGACGATCCCGGTGGATGGCGGTCAGGCGAACTGGAACTGAAGCGATGGCAAGGGAAAAGCAATGAAGGATGAACCGGCAAGCGGCATCGTGCGGGCGTTGCTCGTAATTGGTGGAAACTTTCATGATTTCGACATGGTGCGCCGCCGCTTGCTGGAGCGGTTGGGGGAGCATGAGCGCATCAGGACGACATGCACCAACGATTTTCATGATCTGGACGCGCTGAGGACCGCTGATTTTCTGGTGACCTACACGACGAACATCTTCCCCACTGGCGAAGCGCTGTCAGAATTGGAGCAATTCCTGGCGCGCGGCGGAAGGTGGCTCGCCGTCCATGGCAGCGCGGCGTACATCGAGTTTTCCGGCCCAGCGGTGGAGATTGGCGGCATAAAACTGCCCGGCCTTACGGACACGCCAGACCGGCATCCGGCCTATATGGATCTTTTGGGCTGCCGCTTTCTCTCCCACCTCGCGCCCCAGCCCTTTACCGTGCGCTCCGTATCCGACCACCCGATCGTAGCGGGCCTGCCGCCTTTCGAGGTGGTGGACGAACCCTATATTCTGGAACTGCGAGGGGAGAGCGAAATCCTGCTCGAGTCCCGCTATACTGGCGATGCCCCCGGCTATGTGAAGGGGCCATGGCTAGAGGATGCGCCGCGTCCGCAAGCGGTGCTGCATCGTCACGGCGCGGGCGAGGCGCTGTTCCTGGCGCCGGGCCACAGCTGTGGACGATATGATATGCAGCCCTTTATCGCGGAGATTGAGCCGCAGGTGGGGCCGTGGGACAGTCCCGTCTATATGGAGGTCATCCGGCGGGCGATCCGCTGGGGTGCGCGCATGTCGGTTAGCGCGCCATGACCCATCCCAACACTACCGAAGCGGTATTGAAGGCCGCATATATTCTCGACGAAGCCGTTGATGCGAAAGATTGGCGGCGCGTAAGACGCAGTTTCACGCCCATGGTCATTGTGAGGATAGGGGTTCTGGTAGGCGATGAGGCTGCGGTCGTGCCTGTGGACGAGTTGGTGGCAGGGATCGCGTCGCTCAATCCTCCCGCCAAGACGTCCTGCCACATGTTGCTCAACCCGATCGTTTCCGTGACGGCCGAACATGCGACCCTGCGGGCAAAACGCTACGGCTGGGCCAGCTGCGAAGAGTTGACGCCGCCGCTTCATGAGCTTTGGGGCCTGCTATCTTATGGCTTCAGGTTGGCAGACGGAGAGTGGCTGATCGAAGAAATGGGCCTTGTTACGCTGCGTGAAGCGGGGAATCAGGACGTTGCCCTGTTTCGCGATGTCGCCCAATCCTAACGACCTTCTACCTCGTCCGTCGCTTGAGCGAAGCGAGCAAGATGCATATCGGCGTCGCCAAACTGCCGCGCGATGACGAAGAGGCGGCGATAATGGTGGCTGATGTTCAGTTCCTCGGTCACGCCGATCCCGCCGTGAAGCTGGATCGCCTGCTGTCCGACGAACAGCCCTCCCGTAGACGCCTGAACCTTGGCCGCTGACACGGCGGCAGTCCTGATCGCCTCTTCCTCCTCCATCGCCCCCAGCGCATTGAACAGCGCGGAGCGCGTCATCTCCACCTCTATCAGCATGTCTGCCATGCGATGCTGAAGAGCCTGGAAATTGCTGATGGTCGTGCCGAACTGCTTGCGGACCTTGAGATAGTCACGCGTCGCCCAGAGTGCAGCGTCCATGATGCCCAGCGCTTCGCCGCAAACGGCAAGGATGGCATGATCAACGGCCAGCGCGACGGCACGTTCGGCCTCAGCGCCCTCCATGAGCAATTCGGCCGACGCACCCTCCAGATGGATGTCGCAGACCCGCCGATTGTCCAGGGTACGATAGCGGCGCAAATCGACACCAGCCTGACCCTGTTTAACGAGATAAATGCCGACCTGATCGTCATGCCGGGCGGTCACGAGGAGCCAGTCTGCGTGGTTCGCGCCCTCGACCAGAGATTTCACCCCGGTGAGGAGCCGCGAGGACCCCGAACCTTCCGCGCGCGTTTCGACAATCCGCCAGTCGCCACGCCCTTGAGGCTCCTGCAAGGCGACAGCGGCGCGCTTCTCGCCCATGATCAGGTCCGCGAGTAGGGCGCCTGCCCTGTCCGATCCAATAGCCGCCAGCAATTGGGTGGCGAGGACATGGCCGATAAAAGGTTCGGTCACCAGACCGCGCCCCAGTTCCTCGGCTATTAGCGCATTTTCTGTGACGCCGCCGCCAAAACCGCCCGCCTCTTCCGTCAGTCCCGCGCCAAGCCAGCCCAGTTCAGCGAAGGCTCCCCAATGATCCGGCGCGGCTCCGTCCGCCGATCGGATGATGGCGAACCGCTTTTCCCAGTCATATTCCCGTTCGACGAAGCGCCGGACGCTGTCCCGCAGAGCGTCCTGCTCGGCTGTATAGTTGAAATCCATGATGTCACAGCTCCAGGACGGTCTTGGCGATCAGTGTGCGCTGAATCTCGTTCGCCCCGCCATAAATGGTGGTGGCGCGGCGGAACATCGCCTTGGCCGCAACGCCGATGCCATGTTCCGGCGTGGGGCTGGCGCAATGGTCCTGATCGTACAGGCGATATTCCGCGTCGCCATCGGTACTGACGACTATGCCATAATCGCCCAAGGCTTCGGCGGCGAGGTCGGCCACGCGCTGGCGCAGTTCCGACCCGCGAACCTTGACCAAAGACGCGACGGACGCGCTGCCGTGATTGTCGGAGGTCAGTGCGCGCAGCACCGCGATTTCCAGCGATTTCGTGTCGATCTCGATACGGGCCAGCTTTGCGCGAAAGAGCGGGTCTTCGATCAACGGACGCCCGTTCTTCCTCTCGATCCGAGCGATTTCGCGAAGCTGCGCGATGTCACGCCGGGTGTGCGGGACTTCGGCGCTGTTGGTGCGCTCATTCCCCAGCAGGAACTTGGCGTGGGTCCAGCCCTGTCCTTCCTCTCCGATGAGGTTTTCCACCGGCACGCGCACATCGTCGAAGAAGAATTCGTTGACCGTCAATCCCTCGTCCAATGTCCAGATCGGGCGGCGGGTGATGCCGGGCGTCTTCAGGTCCACGACCAGCGACGATATACCAGCCTGCGGCTTGACGTCAGGGTTGGACCGCACCAGCATGAACATCATGTCGGCATGATGCCCTTCGGTGGTCCAGGTCTTTTGCCCGTTGACGATATAATGGTCGCCATCCCTCACCGCGCGCGTGCGCAGCGAGGACAGATCGGAGCCCGCGCCCGGCTCCGAAAATCCCTGCGCCCAGAATGTCTCGCCCAGCCTTATGCCGGGAAGATAGGCCTGCCGCTGCTCTTCGGAACCAAAGGTGTAGATGACAGGCGCGACCAGTTCGGCACCGATCCGGTCTGCGGTTGGCGCATAGGCGCGGCGCGTCTCATCCTCGAAGATGAACCGCTGAACCGCGCTCCAGCCGGGACCGCCATGGGCGGCGGGCCAGTGCGGCATCGACCATCCCCGCTCGGCGAGAATGCGCGTCCATGCCGCCTGATCCTCGCGGTGGGGATGAAAGTCGTGGCGGCCGCGCCGGGCGAGCTCCGCTGGAAGGTTGGCTTCCACAAACACACGGATTTCAGCTCTGAACGCCTTATCCTCTTCACTGTAGGCGGGATCCATCGGCTCAACCTAGCCCTATATAGTGTGTATCAATACCATATGCATACATACGTCATGCAGGGGAACGCAAGATGGAAAGCGCCCAATCCTTCGAGCCGCCATCAACGGCCAGTGAAGGACGGGTGCCGCTTTTCGCGAACCGCACGCAACGCTTCGCCGAAATCGGCGGTGTAGGTCGCCAGTCCTTCATAAGCGACGCCAGCTTCGAACACGGAACTGAACAACTGCCGCAGGGCGATGTTGGTGACCGATTTGGTGTAACGTATTGCCGATTGCGCGCCGCGAGCGAGGCGTTCCGCATATTTGGCGACATAGCCGTCCAGTTCGGCCGCCGGAACCACGAAGCTGATCAGATTGCATCTTTCCGCTTCCACCGCGCCGATTGCTTCGCCGGTCAGCAGATAATGCTTCGCCTTGCCGAAACCGATCAGTTGCGGCCAGATCAGAGCGCCCCCGTCACCGGCCACAAGGCCCAGCTTAACGTGGGGGTCGGCGAAGCGGGCATGATCGGCGGCGATGACGATGTCGCACAACAGGGCAATAGACGCGCCGAATCCGATCGCGTCGCCATTCACTTTGGCGATCACCGGCTTGGGGCAGTCGAGCAGGCCCATGACGATGCGCCGCATGCTCTTTGCATCATTGACGAATGGTTCACGGCGGCCTGCGGCCTGGTCTTCCAGCCACTCCAGGTCGCCGCCTGCGGAAAAGGCGTTGCCTGATCCGGTCAGGACGATGATGTCGCTCTCGGCGTCGTCCGCAGCGTCGAAGAAGACGCGTGCCATTTCCTCGTGGAGAGCCGAACTGACGGCGTTCAGCACGTCTGGGCGGTTCATCCTTATGGTCAGAATCCGTCCTTCACGCTCGAAAGCCAGGGTTTCATAATGCTCGAACTTCATGTCCTCTCCCAGTGATGCTTGGGTTCGCTCGACCTTGTAACAACAGATAGCAGAACTTAGAACGCTAGCATACTATCGACCGCAAAAATATGCGAACGGCGCGGAATTTGCCTCAGTCCAATACCTCCGTTCCGCCCGCGTCGATCGGCAAGCTGCCTGACAGGAGTCGGTTTGACTCCTCCAGAAGGTCCGTCAGCATAGCGATTCGTTCGAACCCCAGCTTTCGCGAAAGCAGCTCGTCCTGCTCCACCGCGCCGATCTTCAACGGCTGGTGCAATGTCTGCCCTTTGGCGGTCAGATGGACCATTACCAGTCGCCGATCGGCCGCGACCCGCCGCCGCTCTATTATGCCTGCTTTCTCAAGCCTCTGAAGCGTCTGTCCGATTGTGGCTTTGCCAATCTCGAGTCTTCGCGACAATTCTACCTGAGAGAGAGGTTCTTCCAGCCATAATTCTCCAAGAACATAGGCTTGCGCGGGCGCTATTCCTGTCATCCTGATTCTCTCAAGATAATCCGCTTGCGTGATACGGGCCAGCAATTGCGCCTGATATGCCAATGTCTTCTTGAACATCGGGAATGAGCATTGTTGCGCGTCGTTATCCGACTTTTCCGCCCGCTTCATCTTGTCACTGCTTCTCGCCACCCTCATCCCCCCTTGTTCCGTGCCGGATGCCGCTGCGAATCATGCCGACGTTTGGCGGTGACCTTGTCCCATCATCTTGCATCATGGCCCTGCCTGCATCAATAAATGACATTTGTATGTTTATGCGCCATATTGTAGTGACGATTGTCAAGGAGCGTTGAGCGATACTCAAACGCGATCTGCCAGAATCAGGAGAGAAGCACGTGAAGGGAAATGTGGACACGCAATGGCCTGCTGATGGCATCGCATTGATCACGGTGGGCGATGGCGGCGTATCGGGAAGCCTTACCACCTGCGCCACGGTGAGCCTGCTTGCGGACGCGTTAGAGGCGGCGATTGAGCAAAAGGCCCGCGTCATCGTGCTCGCGTCATCCATGGAGGGGCACTGGCTCGAACATGCCTATCTGAGCGACATCGTGAATCTGGTCGAAGGGAAGGCGGCCACCGGCGATCCCGCCGGGTGGTTCCGCTCGCTCCAGCTTCTCAACCGTGGGCCTGCGGTCACGATTGCCGCGATCAACGGTGACACATCGGGCGGCGGTTGTGAGCTGGGCTGGGGATGCGACCTGCGGGTTGCCGAGGAGCAGGCGCGCTTCAGCCAGCCGGAAGTAGCCATTGGCGCAGGCACCGGGATCGGAGGAACGTCCCGTCTGATGCGTCTGATAGGACGGACGGCCACTGCCGAAGTCGTCCTGACAGGGCGCCCCCTGACCGCGCAACGGCTATATGAGCTTGGCGGCCTTAATCGCGTGGTTCCCAAAGGCAAAGCGGTTGAAGAGGCGCTTGCGCTCGCCCGGCATATCGCATCGCTCCCGCCGCAGTCGGTCGCCGGGATGAAGAAGATGCTGGGCGAAGCGGAAGATCTCAACCAGAGCCAAGGCATTGAGAACGACCAGCTGATCAGCCAGGGGCTGTTCGCGCACCCCGACAGCGTGGCCAGCATGAAGGCGATTCAGGCGCGCTTCGACGCTGGCGAAGGCATGGATCAACTTTACTGGAAAAATGACTAATGTCGGCTATTGAAAATAGTATGCTAGCATAGTAATGATGATGGGGCGCGGAGGCCGGTCGTTCGGCTTTGCCAGTCATTATCCAAAAATGGGAGAGGGTTCATGGATCTGGGCTTGTCAGGATTGAAGGTCATCATGGGCGGCGCGACCCGCGGGATCAGCCGCGCCGCTGCCGAACTGTTCGCTGCGGAAGGCGCGCAGTTGGGCCTCTTCTCGCGCAACGGAGACGCGCTGGAGGAATTTAACAGCGAGTTGGGCGGCAAGGCCGTCACGCGGGAGTTCACGCTGGAGGATCGCGAAGGTTATAAGGCGATGCTGACGGGCCTCGCCGAAGAACTTGGCGGGTGCGACATATTCATCCATTCGATCAGTTCATCGGGTGCGCAAGGCGCCATGGACTGGGACGAAAGCTATCGTATCGATATGCTGGGCGCGGTCGATGCATGCGAAGCACTCGAGCCATATCTTGAAAAGTCGCAAGCTGGCTCGGTCATCTTCATGTCGAGCACGGCTGCAATCGAGACATTCCTGATGCCCCAGGCGTTCAACGCCATCAAGGCGGCGCTGATCACCTACGGCAAACAGCTGTCGCAGGTTTGGGCGGCGAAGGGCGTGCGTGTGAACATGGTGACGCCTGGCCCGATCAGCTATCCGGGCGGGAACTGGGAAGGGGCCAAGGCGCTCATGCCGGACCTCTATAACGGCATCGTTGCCCAGATCCCCATGGGGCGGCTGGGATCACCGGAGGAGGTTGCGAAGTCGATCGTATTCCTCGCCAGCCCGGCGGCCGACTACGTTACAGGAGCCAATCTGGTCATCGACGGCGGCTTTACGAAGCGTGTCCAGTTCTGATCCGGGGGTACTCAGGAGTAAGATAAATGGCGGCCAATGCTCGCTACGCGGAAATCCGGTTCAACGACCGTCCGATTAAAGAACAACTGTCTGATCCGGAAAGCTTTATCCTGGAGCCGGGGGAAGTCACCGCCGACTTTGAAAAAAAGTCGCCTTGGCGTCTGGAAGACCTCCACCCTAATATCGCCGATTATCGTACCGTCAAAACCAGCAGGTCCATCGATCCGGCGGTGATGGCGGCCGAGGAGGAGCGGTTGTGGAGCAAGGTCTGGCTGCTGGCGGGGGTTTCCAGCGATATTCCCAATGTCGGCGACTGGTTTCGGTTCGACGTCGGCAAGCAGTCCATGATCATTGTCCGCAACAAGGAAGGCGTGGCGGCCTTCTACAATGTATGCAAACATCGCGGAAACGAACTGGTACAGGATGATTTCGGCCACGGCGCCACGTCCTTTACCTGCATCGTGCACAGTTGGCGGTTCAACCTGAACGGTAAGAATGTACGCGTGACCGACCGGGAGACATTCCGTGAGGAGGCGCTGTGCCAGAACCTGGACCTGACCCCGGTCCATGTCAGGGAATGGGGCGGATTGGTGTTCGTCAGCATGAATCCCGATCCGATGCCGTTTGAGGAATATTACGCCGATCTTCTCCCGATGCTGGCTTCCTACAAGATTGAGGAGATGTTCGTCGTCAAGCATTTGACGGTCGATATCCCCGCCAACTGGAAGACGATGTACTCGGCGTTCAATGAGACCTATCACGCGCACGCGACGCATCCCCAGATCAAACCTTATGTTGATGACCATTATGTCCAGTACGACTTCTACCGTAACGGGCATAATCGCAATCTGTTCTCGGTAGGCTCTGTCAGCCCTCGCTGGCCGGACAATCGCTTCGTCAATGTCGGTCTCGCCTATTTTCTTCAGGAAGCGGGCGTGAAGATGTCGGCCCTTAAAGGCGACGCGCGGCATGTCCGCCGGGCGTTGCAGCAGGCCAAGCGCAGCGAGAATAATCCCTTTGGCGTCGATTATTCCGGCTATACCGACAATCAGCTGACCGATGACTGGAACCCGTCGCTGTTCCCGAACGTGACGATGAACATGCATCCCGAAGGCATATTGCTCCAGCGGTTCCGGCCTCATCCGACCGACCCGGAACGCGGATATCAGGATGTCTTCGTCTTGTCTGCCAAGCTGGCGGAAGGTCGGCGGCCGCCAGCCTATATGGGCGTGGAGGACGATGTCGACGTTTCGGGCAAGGTTCGCCCCCCGATCCGTCGTTCCACCCACGAAAACCCCATGGCAGGTGAAGTGGTCGAGCAGGACATCGCCAACATGGTGACGATGCAGCGCGGCATGCGATCAAAGGGACTGAACGGCACCATCGTCTTTTCCGAGCAGGAGCGCCGGATCCAGCATTTCTATGCTGAGCTGGATCTCTATCTTGAAGGCAAAAAGGGGGGCTGAGCCACGGTATTTCGCCAGAAATGGCATGGTAAGGCCAAAGGGGCCGCGCATCGGATGATACGCGGCCCCTGTCTTGTCAGCTGCGGGTCAGATCGTAGGAGGAGAGAAGGCAGCGCCGCTTTCCAGTTCCTGCGCCAGGCGGGTGAGGAAATCGCCCGCAGGAGCGCCATCAATGATCCGGTGATCGACGGTCAGCGACAAGCCCATAACCGGCCTCACCACGATCGTCTCGCCATCTTCCGCTACCCAGGGCTTGGCCGTCATGCGCCCCAGACCGATGATCGCTTGCTGAGGATAGCTGAGGATCGGTGTGAAATGCTCGACGCGGGTGAGGCCCAGATTGGTGACGGTTACTGTGGCACCTGTGAGTTCGGCGATGGTGAGCTTGTTCACCCTTGCCCGCGCCACCAGGTCCGCGCGTCGCTCCGCAATGTCGGGCAGGGAAAGGTTGCCTGCATCGAAAATGGCGGGTGCGACCAGCGCGCCGGGCAGCGCGATCGCGCAGCCGACGTGAATCTGCTCCTGCGGCTCCACGCCACGATCCGTCTCCACCGCATTGAACAGGGGAAAATCGCGCAGGATGGATGTCAGGGCGGCGATGATCAGATCTTCATAGCCCAATTTCGTGTCGGCCGCTTTCCAGCTATTGCGGGCAGCGACAAGCGCGGATGCGTCAATGTCGCAGAAGAAGCTGAGCTGGGCGGTCTTTTGCAGACTTTCACTCATCTTCTGCGCGATGATTCCCCTGATGCCCGTCAGCGGGAGTATGTTCTCAGACGCCATTATATGCCCTCAATATCAGTGATTGGATCGCACTTCGCCGCACATGCTGTCAGCCGCGGAGCGCCCGGAAGCAGTCGCGGAGTTCGCGCACGAAGATGTCGGGTTGTTCCCAGGCGGCGAAGTGGCCGCCCTTATCGACATTGTTCCAGTGAATGATGTTTTCAAAGTAACGGTCCGCCCATGCGCGGGCAGGCCAGATGATCTCCCGCGGAAAGTGGCTGTAACCCAGCGGCACCCGGACATTTCTGGGCCGGAAGCCGCTCATGCTTTCCCAATAAAGCCGCGCGGACGACGCGCCGCTGTTGGTCAGCCAATAAAGGGTGATGTTGTCCAGCATCTCGTCCAGAGAAAAGACGCTTTCGGGTACGCCGTCGCAATCGGACCAGCGTTGCAGCTTTTCATAAATCCACGCTGCCTGGCCGATCGGGGAGTCCGCCAGCGCAAAGCCGATCGTTTGCGGCTTGGTTGCCTGAAGCCGGGCATAGGCGGATTCCACGTCATTAAACTGCCGCATCGATTCCAGCGCTGTCTGCGCTTCAGGATCGAGAGAGCCCCCCAGATCGGGCGGCACGATGGAGAGCATGTTGAAGTGGACGGCCGCCAACTCCGCAGGCTCATCGACAGCTAGGCACATCGTCACCAACGAACCCCAATCCCCGCCCTGCGCCACATAACGGTCATAACCTAACCGCCGCATCAACTCGCCCCAGGCTTTGGCGATCCGTTCCACCCCCCATCCAGTGACGGGAGGCTTTTCGGAAAACCCATAACCGGGGAGAGAGGGTATGATGAGGTGGAATGCGTCTGAAGCCTTCCCGCCATGGGAAAGCGGATCGGTCAGCGGGCCGATGACGTTGCGGAACTCCAGCACCGAACCAGGCCAGCCATGTGTCAGCAGGAGCGGCATCGCGTCCGGCTCGGCCGAACGGATGTGGAGGAAATGGATGTCCAACCCGTCGATACGCGTCCGGAATTGGCCAAGGCTGTTGAGCAGCGCCTCGCATTTCCGCCAATCGTAATTTGTCCGCCAATGGTCGGCCAAGGCCCGCAGCCGGGCTGATGGCACGCCCTGTTCCCAGCCTGATACAGGCTCCTCGTCCGGCCAGCGCGTCCGCTCCAGTCGCTGGCCCAGATCGTCAAGCTGCTCCTGCGGAACGTGAAGCGCGAACGGTTCTACGAGGCGCATCACGAACGCTTCAGCACGGAATGCAACACCAGGGCGATGCGGTGCATCAGCCGCTGGGTGAAATGCGCCCCTGCGCTTGCAACCAATATGTCGTCGCTCAGACCCTTCTCAAAGGTATCGCGCCCGCCCTTGAGCACCAGATTCATGAGCCGTAATCCGGCACGTAGAGCGAAATAATCGATCTGCCTCTGCGGAATGTCGAGGCCGCCCGCAGAGCGATACGCGTCCATGAAACTTTCCCAGTCAGTCGCCGCGATTACGACCGGGTAACAATAGCCGAGGTCCTCACCCGGATGACCGATCGCCGCCTGCTCCCAGTCAAGAACCGCGGTGATGTTGCCGTTCTCGGCCAGGACATTATGAAAAATCATGTCATTGTGGACGATCGATCGCCGGTCATCCAGGCAGTCGACATTGGCGCGCAGCCAGGAAATGGCGGCCGACATGGTAATGGAAGGCCAGCGGGCAAGGGCGTGCCATTCGCTCGCCATCTCTGTCAGTTCCGCCTGCCAGCTTTCAGTGTCGAATGAACTGCGCGAAGGGCGCAGGCCCTGTCCCACCTCTTCGACCGGCTGCTTGTGCAGGATCGCCATCTGCCTGGCCAGATCCAGCACTACATTGCGGTCAGCGACTGGCAGCCAATATTCCGGTTGCGCTGTCGTGCCCGGAGCATGCTCGACCAGCATGAAGGGGGCATCGAGCCACGCGGGGTCCGTTTCGACCATAACCGGGGCTGGCACGCGCATGCCCGCCTTATGCAGCAGGTCCAGCAAATTGAACTGTGTCAGCTCGTCCAGGAAGCTGTCATCGGTGGCAAGATTGGGGATGCCGCGCTGGATGACCAGCCGGGCAGGCAGATCACCCATATCTGTTAGGCCAAGGAGCGCCGTCTGGCGCGACCTGCCGCCGACGACCAGCTTGAACGAATCGACGCGCAATCCTTCGCGTCCGGTTCGCTGCCGGAGATAGGCTTCCAATCTTTTGGGGTCGATGGAGTCCTTATCTGCTCCCACCTGCCGGGGCGCGGCGCGCTCGACATCGTCCATGCGCGCGACGGCTGACTCCAGAAGTCCGCGCTCACCGGCTATCGCGTCCCTGAAAGCGGTAAGTTGATCGCCCCGGTCCAGACATCCGGCCACGTCTGTGATGACCGCGCCCGTCGTTCGATAGGCGGCGGCGTTTTCAGCGGGGCCTCCTAATCGGTCTGTGTCAACGAGCTGCACCGGACTGGGCGAGTCCATGAAGGCAGAAGGCCCCATTTCCAATCCATTGGCCGTAGCGGTCAGGACTCGTATGCCATTGTCCAGCGTGGCGCGTGCATCGCTGTCGGTGACGAAGGGGCGGACCTCTCGCTGCAAGGCTTCGGCCACGGCCCAAATATGACGTGCGTTTGTCATTGGCTTCCTCTTTAGAGCGCATGCATATGGTACGATGACATATTAATCAACAGACGCATTGCAGGAGGTCAAAATCCATCCTTTTCCGCGCCACCCCTCAGCGCGCTTGACATAGGGAGTGGAGCATATAGTAATATCGCGTACCAATGTTTAGGCGCGCTTGAATCGGCAAGCCCCGCGCAAAGAGAGCAGTGCAGTGGATATAAGCTTATCAGAAGAACAGGAAGCCATCCGTGACAGTGTCCGGAAGGTGTGCGACCAGTTCGGCGACGATTATTGGTCCCGCTGCGAAGATGAAAAGACCTTCCCATCCGAATTCCACAAGGCGATGGCTGATGCCGGATGGTTGGGCATCACCATGCCGGAGGAATTTGGCGGCGCCAATCTGGGCGTAACCGAAGCCGCCATCATGATGCACGAAGTGTCGGCAAGCGCAGGCGGCTATTCGGCGGCGAGCACGATCCACCTCAACATCTTCGGCCCCCATGCCGTGGTGGTTCACGGCACGGCCGAGCAGAAGAAGCGGATGCTCGAACCGCTGATCGCGGGCACGGATCGCGCCTGCTTCGGCGTGACGGAGCCGGACGCCGGGCTCGACACCACAAGCATCAAGACCTTCGCGACGAAGGTGCCGGGCGGATATCGCGTCACTGGCCGCAAAATCTGGACATCGTCCGGGCAGGTCGCGAACAAAATCCTGCTGCTGACCCGCACGACGCCCAAGGAACAATGCAAGAAGCCGACCGACGGCATGACGCTGTTCTACACCGACCTCGACAAGAGTCAGATTGAGGTGCGCCGTATCCCCAAGATGGGCCGGAACGCGGTGGATTCCAACGCCACCTTCATCGATGATTATTTCGTGCCGGATGAGGACAGGATCGGTGAAGAGGGCAAGGGGTTCCATTACATCCTGCACAGCCTCAATCCCGAACGCATACTCGTTGGCATCGAAGCGGTCGGGCTGGGCCGGGGAGCATTGGCGCGAGCGGCCAAATATGCCGGCGAGCGGAAGGTGTTCGGCCGCTATATCGGCCAGAATCAGGGCATCCAACATCCGCTGGCGGAAAACTGGACCTATCTGGAATCCGCCTACTGGATGATCATGCGGGCGGCGCACCTGTATGACACGGGTAAATCCTGCGGCGCGGAGGCCAATGCGGGCAAGTTCCTGGGCGGCCGCGCTGCCTTTGACGCTTGCACTCGCGCCGTCATGACGCATGGCGGCATGGGCTATTCGACCGAATATCAGGTGGAAAGGCTGTTCCGCGAGTCGATCCTGATGCGGATCGCGCCGATCACCGAGCAACTGATCCTGAGCTTCATCGCCGAAAAAGTTCTGGATCTGCCGAAGTCCTATTAAGAAAATCAGCTGGAGTGGATGACATGTCCAATTGGCCAAAACCAGACGCGGCAACGCTCCTGGAAATCTATCGCAAGGCAACGCTCATCAAGCAGAATGACGAACATGTCATCAAGCAGATGATGGCGGGCAAGCTGGTGATGCCCTATTACAGCCCACGCGGGCAGGAAATCATCCCCTCGGCGATTTCCGTCAGCCTGGATGATGACGATTATATCTGCACCATCTATCGCGGCATCCACGACATGCTCGCCAAGGGTTTTCCTCTGGATGAGCTATGGGCGGAACTTGCAGGCAAGGTAACCGGCACGTGCAAGGGCAAGGGTGGGCCGATGCACCTGACCTGCCCTGGAAAGGGCATGATGGTGACGACCGGCATCGTGGGATCGTCCATGCCGATCGCCACCGGCCTTGGCTGGGCAGCGAAGCTCGACGGCCGCAACCGGGTTTCCGTCGCGAACTTTGGCGACGGGGCTACCAACATCGGCGCCTTCCATGAATCGATGAACATGGCGGCCGTGTGGAAGCTGCCCGTCATTTTCCTGTGCCAGAACAACCATTATGCCGAACATACGGCTCCCGAATATTCGCGGGCGATCGACCGCATTTCGGATCGGGCTGCGGCTTACGGCATGCCCGGTGTGACCGTGGACGGGAACGATCCGGATGAGATGTACGGCGCTGCCAAGGTTGCAATCGAACGCGCCCGGGCAGGGGAGGGGCCGACGCTGATCGAGGCCATGACCTTCCGCTTCAATGGTCATATCCTCGGGGAGGCGGGCCATTATATGGACAAGGCCATCTATGCCGAGGCGCAGACCAAGGACCCGATGCCAGTCCTGCGCGCCCGGCTGCTGTCGGAAGGCATCGCCACGGAAGCGGACCTGGCTGAGATCGAAAAGGACGCGGACAGCCGGATCGTGGCCGCGATCGAAGCCGCCATGGCGGCAGACTTCCCCGACGTCGCCGAACTGAAGCGTGACGTGTTCGCTGAAGAAATCGCTTGAGGTAATGGCAATGACCGACACAATCACTGCATCCGCCGCGCAGGCTTCACCCGCGTCGCAGGACACCGAACCCAAGAAGATGACGATGGTGGAAGCCATCAACCTGGCGCTTCACGATGCCATGGAGGCCGATTCCAAGGTGATCGTCCTTGGCGAGGATGTCGCCGATCCGCAGGATGGCGGCGTCATGGGCGTGACCAAGGGTCTATCCACCCGCTTCGGCGAAGAGCGCGTCAAATCCACGCCCATATCCGAACAGGCGATCATCGGCGCGGCGATCGGCGCGGCCGTGGGCGGGTACAAGCCGGTGGCCGAGATCATGCTGATGAACTTCATCGCGGTCCCGATGGACATGATCTTCAACCATGCGGCAAAGCTTCGCTTCATGTCGGGCGGCCAGACCGGCGTGCCCATGGTCATCCGCACAATGACGGGGTCGGGCTTCTCGACCGGCGGCCAGCATAGTGACTATCTTGAGGCATGGTTCGCCCATACGGCAGGCATAAAGGTGGTCGCCCCCTCGACCCCTGACGATGCCTATGGCCTGATGCGGGCGGCGATCGACGACCCCGATCCGGTGCTGTTCATCGAGAATATGCCAAGCTACTGGACCCCCGCGCCGGTGACCAAGCAGCTGGTGCCGATCGGCAAGGCGCGCATCGCTCGCGAAGGCGCCAATGTGACGATCATCGCGCATTCTCTGATGGTGACGCTCAGCCTGGCCGTGGCGGACGCACTGGCAGCGGAGGGAATCTCGGTCGAGGTCATCGACCTGCGCACCATCTCGCCCTGGGATCGCGAAACCGTGCTTGCCTCCGTGCGCAAGACCGGCCGGGCGGTTGTCGTGCATGAGGCGGTGAAGCAGTTCGGCATCGGCGCCGAAATCGCATCGGTCATCTCCGAGGAACTGTGGGGCACGCTTAAAGGCCCGGTCCAGCGGGTGGGGGCAGCCTATTGCGCCGTGCCATTTTCCAAACCGCTGGAGCAGGCGTTCGCGCCCAGCGCCGATACGATCCAGGCCGCCGTTCGCAAAGCGCTGGCCTGATCAGCAGGGAAGGAATATCGGGCATGCTTCAATCGGCGCCGGACGAAAGCTATCTGGTCGATTTGGAAGATGGCGTCCTGCGTCTGTCATTCAACCGGCCGCAACAGGGCAACGCCATTCCCAAGGCGATGGTGCCGCTGCTGACTGAACTTTTCCGCGCGGCGCAGGCGGATCGAACCGTGCGCTGCATCCTGGTCCGGGGCGAGGGCAAGGTTTTTTCGGCGGGCGGCGACGTCGCAAGCTTTGCAGAGTCGATCAAGCAGGAGGTGGAGATGCGGCAGGCGGACTTCGCGCGCCGCCTGCCCTTGGCCCGACACTTGGTGGAGGCCGTCGTCGCGTTCGATCGGCCAATCCTTGTCTCGGTACGGGGAGCGGTCGCGGGCGCGGGACTGTTCTACCCCCTGATCGCCGACTATGCGATTGGCGACGAAAGCGCGACTTTCGTCTTCGCCCACCAGCGTGTCGGACTCAGTCCCGATGGCGGCGTGACAGCGGTGCTTCCGCAGGTGGTGGGAACGCGCATGGCCCGCATGCTGCTGCTGACGGGGGCAAAGGTCGATGCCGCTGAAGCGCACCGCTTGGGCATGCTCCACAAGATCGTTGAAGCAGAAGCGCTGGAAGGGGAAGCGATGAAGATCGCCCGCCGCCTCGCGCAGGCGCCGCAGCGCGCCGTCGTGGCCGCGAAAAAGCTGGTCAATGAAGCGGCCGCGCGCAGCCTTGCGCAGGTCCTTGATGCAGAAACAGACGGCATCGTCGCCTGCGTCGGCGACGCTGATTTCGAAGAGGGCGTGACAGCCTTTCTCGAAAAGCGCGCGCCGGTGTTTCCCTCCGTCCGCTAAAGGCGTGGGCGCTCCCCCTGCGTTGGAGAAGATCATGCACATCCCGCTGAAGGAAACGCCTTGGGAGGGCGCCTTTCCCGATATCGACAATTGGAGCGAGAATTTCTGCCTCGCCGGGTTCGATCCGCAATCGGGCGTGGGCCTCTGGTTCCACATCGGCCGTTGGCATCATGACCTAACCCTCTTTCGTGAGGTCGTCATCATCCGCTTGCCCGACAACACGGTGATCGCCCATCGAGCGATCGGCAATGCGCATGCCGCTGAGGACGGGCCGGGCGGCCCTCATCTGGCGGTGCGGATCGTGGAGCCTGGACGCAAGCTGACCTACCGCTTCAACGGTGGCGTGATGCGTGTTCCCGCCGCGCAGATGCTCGACGGGCTGGTGGGAGACGGACGACGCACGCCTGCTTCGTTCGACCTGACCTTCACATCGACCGCCGACATCTGGGATCTCCATAAGGTGGGCGCGTTGCAGGAATTTCTCCCCGCTGGCCACATCGAACAGCCCGGTCTTCTTTCAGGATCAATCCGCGTCGGCAGCGAGCAGTTCACCTTCAACGCGATGGCGAACCGGGATCATAGCCTTGGCGGGCGCGACAACCGCAATCTGCACAGCCATCAGTGGTTTCAGGGCTATTTTGAAAACGGCTTGTCCTTCCTGCTCTTCGATGCGGAAATCGATCCGGGTGAACAGGTCGTGTTTTCAGAGGCCGTCATCTACGAGGATGGCAAGAGCTTCGAAGCCAGGATCGAACAGATCGAACGATGCAACCATGTGGGTGACGACCAAAAGCTGATCCGGACGGTGCTGAGTTATGAGAACGGCACGCTGGTCATCGACACGGCCGCATTCCACGGCAGCTCCTACCTGTCGCTCGCCTCGCCCAACGACACATATGTCGGCGTCTATCCTACCGATCCGGGTCCAACGCGCGTGGTTGACGAGCAGTCCGTCAGCCTCCTTCTCAACGGGACGGTGAAGGGCTATGGCTGCTACGAACGGACGATCCCCGGCGCTCATATTCGGGAGGCTTAGAGGGACGCGCCATCCGGCATATATTTCCAGCCGGAGGGCGTGTCAGCGCTTCATACGTCCTTCAATGTGCCGATCTCGACATTGGCCAGACCTTCCTCGCCGGTCTCTTCACACCTCACCCGGCACATATTTTCGACATTATAATAGACCTTGGCACCGGGCTTCTGCGAATGCAGCGGCAGGCGGGCGAAGGCGTTGCCGACATCAGCGGTCAGGGTGAATGTCTCGCCGCCAAGCGTCATGGTGTGGAATATGACCTTGTCGGGCATCCCTTCCGGCCCTTCGCCGACATTCTCGATCCTGAGCGTCTTGATGACCTCATTCCCCTCCGGCCGCGCGATATAGCCTTCCGCCGTCATATTCTCAGGACGAACGATGTTACGCACCGTGAAAAGGTGGAAGCCCATGGAAGGGAAATTGAAGAAGGACCAATTGTGATCCATCACAATCTGGTCATTGCGCATGCCCCAGCTGTGGTCGCGATAGCCCGATCCATCGACGTCAACAGACACACCCGCAAGCTCTCCTGTCTTGAAGGTCACCTTGCCGGTTGCATTCATGCATTGACCCTGATGGCGAAAGCCGGATTTATCGAGCGCGGTATTCTCCGAAATGGAGAACTGGTCAGGATTGACGTCCGCGCAGGCGAGGAAGTCGAACAAATGCATGCGCCGGGTAAACCGCAGTGATGCCGCAACATTCTCGTCCTCATATTCAACAAGAAACTCTTCCTGCGGCTTCAGGAAATGCACCGTCTGATTGCCGTAGCGCAGCAGCTTCTGATGTTCGAACGGCTGGGGCAGAGGAACCTCGCCGCTATGGCTAACCTTCACATCCTTATGCAGCACGGTAAAGGAGGCAAAAGCCCGGTCAAAGGTCGGCTCTGCCGTACTATGCGCAAGGCAGCATAGGTCGCGATCGGGGTCCATGAAGACCCAGAAGTAATTTTCTTTCCAACGCAACCAGGCTCGGGCTGGAACTGTGTGGGGGTAATCTTCGTGTAGGAGCATAATCGCCTCCAAAAAGCGGGAAAAGGGCGCAAAGGCACCCTGTCGACCATAGATATGGCGATACCGGCTATGTTCATGACCCGCGCCAGTTTAACCTGGCGCGGGTCATCCTTTTATTTTTCAGCAACCATGCAGGCGCCCGTGATCAGAGATCGAAGCGGACTTCGACCCCGTACGTCCGCGGATCACCAACGCCGCCCAGATCACCGGCGGGCGTATCGGTCTGCGGAATTTCGTTGTTGAAATATTTCTCATTGGTGAGGTTCGCGCCCCACAAGCGGAAGGTCAGCTTGTCATTGAATTCCGGCTTGAACGAGATGCTGCCGTTGAACAGGGTCAGCTTCGGTTCCGTCAATATGTTGTCGGGATCCCACTTCAGGCTGGAACGATAGGACATTTGACCGGCAAAGCTGAACTGACCGACAGAGGTTGGCAGGTCATAGTTGAAACCAGCGTTGATCTTCCACTTCGGGGTCTGAGAGAGCCGGTTTCCACCCACATCGCCGACTGCCAGGGCGACGCCCCAAGGCGAGGCGAAGACGGGAACGTTGATCGGCGCACTGTCAAAGCTGAGGAATTTCGCCCAGAGATACTGCCCCGCCAGGTCGAGCGTCAGCCGCTCGGTCACCAGAAATGTCGTGTCGAATTCGAAACCTTTGGTCCGCGCCTTTTCTGCATTGGCAAAGGCGACGAAGGGTGTTGGCCCAGCTGGCGTGTCCACGAGCTGGACGAGCTGGACCTGTGGGTCCTTGATGTCGTTGCGGAACGCGGCAAAGTTAGCGCGCACCCTGCGATCGAACAGGGTCATCTTCAAACCCGCCTCGTAGGACGTCACCGTTTCCGGATTGGTCGGCGGGGCGGCCAGCGGAATGGTATTGAACGTACCCGACTTGTAGCCGCGACTCCATGTCGCATACGCCATGATATCGTCGGTAAATTTGTGATCGACTGAAACTTTGTAGGTCCATTTGTCGAAGTTGGCGACCTGATGATAGCTTCCAGCTGGAATGTCGGCCCCAACTAGCGGTGTCAGCGAAACACGGCCGTTCCCTTCCACGCGATCTTTCGTGTAGCGCAGGCCAAGCGTGACATTCGTCTTGTCATCCACGACGGGGAAGGTCGCTTGTGCGAAGGGAGCCAGAGACTCGATCCTTTGCTGGCTACCAATATTCTGGCTGGCAAGACCGTTCAGAGTGAGGGCGTCACCATTGAGAGCGATATTCACGTCGGTGCGCGAATTCATGTAGAAAAGGCCCAATATCCAGCTGATCTTCGATGAAGGCAAAGACTTCAACTGAAGTTCCTGGGTAATCTGCCGGTCTCCGATCTTGATCGGAAATGCCAGCCAGTTCAATTCGGTATGATCGCCCTCATAATTCAGTAATTCCTTGGCTTTCCGGTAGGAAGTGATGCTGGTGAAATCCGCAAAGCCCAGTTCCTGGTCGATTTTGAGCGCACCACCCCAACCGCGCAGACGATGGAAAATCTCGGTATTCTCGTTGATATCGTAAAAGCCCGGCGGATCGAAATATTGGGTGCCCTCAAGTGGTGAGCCCAGAGGATAGCCACGGGTCGTTCCCGGATAGATACGGACCGAATTGCCCTGATTCTGCCGCTGATAGGTATAAAAGCCGCTCAGGCGGATCTTTGTCGTGTCGCTCGGTTCAAACACGACCTTCGATCGGATATTATAGAATTTGCGGCGGTACGTATCCTTGCCGGTGAACAGGTTTTTGCCCCATCCATCGCCCTGGTTCAAACCGCTGAAGGAGATTCCGGCTGCCACGCCTTCGCCCAATGGCGTCGCCGCATAAAGCTTGCCGCTGATCGTGTCGTAATTTGCATAGCCCAGCGTTGCCGAAAGATCAGTGGTGTCGCCGGGATCGCGCGTGAATACCTGCATCAGGCCGCCAGTTGAATTGCGGCCGAACAACGTGCCTTGCGGGCCTTTTAGAACTTCAACGCGCTCGATGTTCGCCAGTTCAAGATAGGCGCTCGCAAGACGTGAATAATAGACGTCGTCAATATATACAGGAACACTTGCCTCATTACCCGGTGTCGATGCACCGGGATTTCCGACGCCGCGCAGGAATGGCACAACAACGCCGGACATCTGTGAGACGAACAGTGAAGAGTCGGCCTGTTGGAGGTCCGACACGCGGAAAATGCCCTTTGTTTCCAGAGCTTCTCCCGTAAACGCCGTTACCGCGACGGGGACATCCTGCAAATTCTGACTACGGCGCTGAGCCGTGACGATGATCTCCTGAAGACCTACTGGCGAGGACGTCGACGCTGCGTCACCTTGTGGGGCTGCATCCGTCTGGGCAAGCAGGGGCACGGGGGCCACGCTCGCCAATAACAAACCAACGATCGAAAATGCCTTCTTCTTCATTGATCTTCCCCTCGACTAAATATTATAATTATAAGTTATTCGACCGAAATTGTGGCAAGGCGAATATTATGTTTTCTTTGTCTGGCCTTGTTATGAAGTAGTACCATTTCCGGCCGCTTCGCATTGGGTGCTAATTGCTGCACCTCTATCAGGCAGCGCATTCCAGCACCATCAACGACGGCTGTCAAGTAAGTAAACATGCGAACGATAAATATATGTATCTATTTTTGGGATGCCTATCTGCGGTTCGTCCTGACCGCAGCCTCTCGGCCAGCGATATGGCCGAAGACCAGTGCCGGGCCGATCGTTCCGCCCGCTCCGGGATAAGCCATGCCGGTAATGCTCGCGGCGGCATTGCCAGCCGCATAGAGGCCAGGGATGTTACCTCCCCGCAAATTCTGCACTTCCGCTCTGACGCTGATTTTCGGGCCGCCCTTCGTTCCCAGAACGCCGGGATACACCCGGCAGGCATAATAGGGCGCCTGATCCAGCGGCCCGACGGTTTGCAATGCGCCGTCCAGCGACCAATCCCCATGGTATCGATCATATTGGCTCTCGCCCCGGTGAAAGGCGGGGTCGCTCCCCTCACGAGCTGATCTGTTGAACTGCTCGACCGTATGTTCCAGCCCATCGGCGTCCACACAGATCTGCTCGGCAAGGGCGCGCAGCGACGCCGCCTGTATCATCCAATTCGGCAAGGGATCGCCCGGATAACGCGTGAGCACTGGGTATTTGTCCAGATAGGCCTGATGGAAAATGATCCACGCCTCCCGATTGGGATAGTCGAACGTCTGAGCGTCGAACTGGAAAAAGGAGCGGCCAAGATCATTATAATTGCATGCTTCATTCACGAACCGCTGCCCTTTGCGGTTCACCATGATCGACCCTGGCTTTGTAAGTTCGGTTACCGCGAAACGGATTGCGGGATTGCCATCATATTCCTCGCCCGGAATCTTCATGATCGGCATCCACCATGCCTCATCGGTGTTCGCCAGGGCAGCCCCGGCCTCCGCCGCCATCAACAGGCCATCGCCCTCATTGTCCGGCGGACTCGCCGCTCCCTCATGTGGACCGCGCAGCAGGTCCTTCACCAGACCGGCATTCCACTCAAAGCCACCGCTGGCGATTATGACGCCACGCCGCGCACGCATCTCGAAAGGTTCGCCGTCCTTGCTGCCGGCAACGCCCGTGACCGCGCCTTCATGCATGACCAAGCTTTGCGCCCGCATGCCGAACAGGATGCGCACGCCTTTCTCAACCACGCTGGCGGTTAGCCCCGCCACAAGCGCGTTGCCGACGCCCACCAGCCCCTTTTCCAGCCGGTCGCCGATTATGGCAGGGTCGAAGATATCGACGCCGTCCTCAAGGTCGTTGCTCGACACCGGAATGGGAAAGGTCAGGCTGCTCCGCAATCTCGACCGTAATTCCCCCAACCTGTTACCGGGAAACAACCCCGCCGACAGGGACCGTCCGAATGTCCCGCCGGGCAGCTCGGGATGATAATCGGGCCATTTGAGCGCCCTAAATCGAATGTCCGTCAGTGCTTCGATGAATTTGATGACGTCTGCGCCCTGATCGACATAGGTTTCGATCATCTCGTCATCCATGCGGCCCAAGGACTGACGGCGCATGTAGGTGAGCGCCGCCTCGCGGCTGTCGCTGGTCCCGACTTCATGCATATGGTGGTTGCATGGAATCCAGGGGACGCCCCCCGACATCGCCGTGGTCCCGCCCAGTTTTTCCGAACGTTCCAGAATGACGACATCTGCTCCCGCGTGGCGCGCGCTCAGGGCAGCTGCTAGCCCCGCAGCGCCCGAGCCGATCACGATGACGTCGGTCTCTTCAATCCCATCCTGCTCGGGCACCCTGTCCTCCTGAAACTGTCATATGGTCCTTGCAGCAGCGCCCGTTTGAGGACACCGCCACGGCCGATCAGGCATTTTCCCGTGCCAGCGCGAACTGGCGCGCGACGGCGTCGAAGGATCGCTTCGCTGCTTCCTCCGGCTCAAGCGCGCGGAATTCGTGCGACAATATCTCGATCCCGTAGCAGCCGTCATAGCCGGTCGCCGCGATGGCTCGCAGAAATGCCGGTACATCGAAGCTGCCTTCGCCCGGCAGCAGGCGATTGTCGGTCGAGTCATCGAAAAGACCGCCAACGACTTCAGCCGCCGCGTCGTCCAGCTCGACATGCTTGATATAGCTGGCGGGAAGGGCGGCCACCTCTTCATAGGGTATGCCCGGACGCGTCATGTGCCAGATGTCGATCAACAGCCCGCCATTATCGGTCCCGGCCATTTCGATAAGTTGCCGCCCCGACTTGAGGTCCCGAATATTCGCCAGGGGAAAGACCTCGATCGATACATGGGCGCCCACCTCCGCAGCCTGGTCGCAGAGCAGCCGGAAGTCGGCGGCCATGGTCTCCATCGACACGCCGCTATCGCTGATGTCTCCGACGATCTTGATATGCTTGGTCCCGATCTCGACGGCGGTATCCAGCCATAGGCGACGCATCTTGTCAGAAGCGGCCCGCGCTTCGCCCTGCGCGAACCAGTCCGTCAGGCACTCAATTTCCAGAAACTGGACACCGGCATCGTCCAGGATGCGGCGAATGCCCGCCGTGCCATGCAAGGCAACATTCGCGGCCAGATCATCGCCTGACAGGCCCATGCCGTAATAGCCCGCAGCAACCGCAGCAGCGGCGCGCCGTTCCAGCGGAAAAGGGCTGGCGACCGGCGCGCCGGGATAAGCATCGCCCGCGATCGTGTAATAGGTCGCGACAATTTTCGGATCATTCATGATGAAATTCCTTCGTCAGCATCGCGGGAAGGGCGTGGCCGCTTCCGCGCGACAGGGTGTTCAGAAGCGGTTTGATCCGCACGCGGCTTCACGGCCAGCAATGTGGCCGAAGGTCAGCGCGGGGCCGAGCGTCGCACCGCCCCCTGGATACGCCATGCCCATGATGCTCGCCATGGCGTTGCCCGCCGCGTAAAGGCCGGGGACGATGCCGCCCGAAAGGCTCAGCACTTCGGCCCGCTCGTTGGTGCGCGGGCCGCCTTTCGTCCCGATCGTTCCGATCTTGGTTTCGACCGCATAATAGGGACCGCGTTCGAGTGGCCCCAGCGTCTTCGCGGCGCCCTCTGCCTGAGCATCGCCCCAATACAGTTCATAGACGCTTTCACCGCGATGGAAGTCGGGATCGACGCCCTTGCGGGCATTATCGTTAAAGCGCGCTACCTCTGCCTCCAGCCCGGCGGGATCAACCCCGATCTTGCCCGCCAGTTCGGCCAGTGTGTTGGCGCTTGCCATCCAGGATGGCACCGGATCGCCCGGATAGCGCGTCAGGAAGGGGAAGCGATCCATATAATCCTGGCTGACGATGTGCCAGGCGGGCAGGTTGGGATAGTCGAAGTTCACAGGATCGAAGGCTTGGAACACGCGCCCGATATCATTGTAGTTGCAGGCTTCGTTGACGAAGCGGCGGCCGGTCCGGTTGACGATGATCGATCCGGGACCGCAGCGTTCGATGCCGGTCAGCCGGACGAGCGGCCGCCCGTCATATTCTTCGCCCGGTATCGTCACTGATGGCTGCCACCATGCCTCCGACATGTTGCCGAGCGACGCGCCTGCCTGGATCGCCATCTTCAGCCCATCGCCTTCGTTCCAGGGCGGGCTGTGGGGGCCATGCATCGGGCCGCGCAGGAACTGCCGGGTCATGTCCTCGTTCCACTCATACCCGCCGCAGGCCAGGATCACCCCTTTCCTCGCGCCGATACGCAGGGGCTTGCCGTCATTGTCCGCCTCTATGCCGACCACGACATCGCCTTCCTGCACAAGCCGCAGGACGCGGACATCGCGCCTGATCCGGACGCCATGGTCCATGGCCCCCTTGAGCAGGCCCGCCATCAACGCGCCGCCCATGCCGACCATATCTTCGTTGAGGCGCCCGCCGATAATCTCGGAATCCAGCACGTTGATGCCGTCCTCCACATCGGCGATGGAAATGGGGATAGGGAAATGCGCGCTGGCCCGCAGCGCGGGCCGCAATTCGCCAAGCTGCCCAGCGGGGAAAATCCCCGCAGTCACCGAACGGCCGATATTGCCGCCGGGAAATTCAGGATGATAGTCCGGCATCTGGAGCGCGCGGAAGCGAAGATCGGTCTCCTTTTCGAGGAACAGCAGCACCTGCGGCGCCGTGTCCACAAAGGTTTCGATCATGACGTCGTCCATCTTGCCCAGCGAAATGCGGCGAAGATAGGTGAGGGCCTGCTCGCGGGAATCGCTGCGCCCGATCTCCTGCATATGATGGTTGTTGGGGATCCACGGCACGCCGCCTGAAACCGCGCTCGTGCCGCCCAGCTTGTCCGTGCGTTCGACCAGCAGCACTTCGGCACCAGCCGTCCGGGCCGCCAGCGCCGCAGAGCAACCGGCCGCGCCGGAGCCTACCACCAGAACGTCTGTTTCCTCATCCCATTGGGTCGTCACGATTATCTCTCCTGCATTCTATCCTTTGGCTGGCCGCGCACGCCCTTTGCGGGTCTTGCGCGCGGCTGCCCTACGTCGCCTTCAGCGTGCGTCTTCGAGGATCAGCGATGACGCATGCCAGGCCATCGCCATTACCGGTGCATTGGTGTTGCCCGATGTCAGGTTGGGCATGATCGAACAGTCGATCACCCGCAGGCCGTCCACTCCGCGAACGCGTGTGCGTGGATCGACCACGGATTCATCATCGCTGCCCATCCGGCACGTTGCCACGGCATGGGTGCCGCAGCTCAGATGGCGGCGCACCGCCGTCAGTATCTGGTCATCGCTGTCATTACCGTTCAGCCCCGGCGCGATCTCGCGAGTCACGAAGGGCGCGATGGCGGGCTGCGTCATCAACTTGCGCACGAAACGCACCATCGCAACCGCCGTCTCGCAATCCTCCTGCGTCGTCAGCCAGTTGGGATGGATGCGCAAAGGATCGTCGGCATTGGGCGACGTAATGGTAAGACAACCCTCGCTGGTGGCCCGCAGCATCGCCGTGGCGATCATCATGCCAGGCGTCTTGTTGACGCCGTTGGTCGGAACCGCAACATCCGCCTCGCCCTGCGCCAGGGTGACGCCACCAACGAAGCACTGAATGTCCGGACGGGCTACGCTCGGACGGCTGCGGGCAAAGATGCCGACTTCCTGCGGGACCGTCGCCATCGGACCGCCCTTGAACAGGAAATATTCGGCCAGGCTGCGGGCCAGACCCAGGCCGCGATAGCGATGGTTCAGGCCCTTCTCGCCCTGCAAGTCGTAGTTGATGCCGTAGATGGGATGCTCCTGCATCCGTCGGCCTACGTCCGGGCTGTCCACGATGACATCGACGCCTGCGGCTTTCAAATCCTCGGCTGGTCCGATCCCCGAAAGCTGGAGCAGCTTGGGGGATGCGATCGCGCCTGCCGACACGATGACTTCGCCCCGGCACCGGAACTCCGTCTTGCGCCCGCCGAGCCTGCACATGACGCCTTTGGCCCGGCGCTGTTCGATGATGATGCGGTCAACCTGTACGCCCGTCCGGATCACCAGATTGGGCCGATGGCGTATCGGGTCCAGAAAAGCGACCGCCGCGCTCTGCCTGCGCCCGTTCTTGATATTATAATGATAATAGCCGACGCCTTCCCGGCTCCCGGCGTTGAAATCGTCGTTGCGTGGCAAGCCCATTTGCTTGCCCGCCTCGATCATCCGATCTGCAAGCGGATAATGGAACTTGGAGGTCGAGACATGCACAGGACCACCGACGCCATGCTCGTTGGATGCGCCAAGCTCATGATCTTCAATGGCGTTGAAGGACCGCAGCATGGTGTTCCAACCCCATCCCTTCGCGCCGCGCTCTTCCCACTGCTCGTAATCTTCAGGCTGGCCCCGGATATAGATCATGCCGTTAATGGCGGAAGATCCGCCCAGTCCTCTGCCCCGCAGCCAGATCTCGCTTGCGTCCAGTCCTTCTTCACGCGGCTGCTGGACAGGGAAATATTGTGCGAATGTCGGGTCGCCGACCAGCTTCGCCACGCCCTTTGGCATGCGAACGAACATGTGCTTGTTCTCGCCACCGGCCTCCAGAAGCAGCACCCGATTCGATGAATTTTCGGAAAGCTTGTTTGCAAGTACGCAACCGGCGCTGCCCGCGCCCACAATGATGAAGTCGAACTCCTCAGTCATGACCTCTCCAGAAATTAAATGACATTCGTCTTATATACGCTTCTATGACACGGCGGATTGGCAGACACAATGGCCTTTCCCTATCTGTCAGCCCGACCGCATATCAAGGACATATGCGGGCAGTATTGACAGTTTGTCAGACATTAGTCACGTAATGACACCGTAAGACGCCGTCTTGTGAAGACGGCTGGCCCGGCCTCAAGCGTCGGGCAATTGATTGGGAGAGGTGTGAGATGGCTGTATTGGACGGGAAGGTTGCGCTGGTGACCGGCGCCTCGGGAGGCATCGGGCGGCAGATCGCCGTTGCCCTGGCGCGAAGCGGCGCGCGGATCGTCGCGCACTATTCTTCTCGCCGTGAAGGCGCCGAACGGACGGCGGCCGAAGTGCGCGAAGCAGGCGGCGATGCGGTGATTGTGCAGGCGGACCTCAGCCATTCCGAAGGGGTGAGGCAGCTGTTCCAGCAGTTTGACGAACAGGCTGGAGGGCAGCTTGATATTCTGGTCAATAATGCTGGCGCGGGACGAACCTCTCCAATCACCACGATCGATGAAGAAGAAATCGACAGCATGTATCGGGTCAACTTCAAGTCGCCGATACTGGTCACCCAACAGGCGTTGAAGCGGTTCAATGATGGTGGCGCGATCGTCAATATCTCGTCGATGAGCGGGCTGATGGCGCAGCCCCCCGGCTTCGCCTATGCCATGAGCAAAGCGGCGGTGAATTCGTTCACGGTTTCGATGGCGGTAGAGCTTGCGCCGCGCAATATTCGCGTCAATGCTGTCGCCCCTGGACCGGTCGATACCGACCTCATCAACGGCTATCGGGACAGTGAGGAGGCAATGCGCATGTTCAAAAGCATGGCCGCGCTGGGCCGTATCGGCACCGCCGACGACATTGCGCAGATCGTTCTGTTCCTCGCATCCCCGGCCTCGGGCTGGCTCACCGGACAGATCATTCAGGCGAGCGGCGGCATGAGGTTGTAATCGGACGCTGGCGGAAAAGCGGATTGTGCGGATCGATGATGAACTACGGCGCGGAAATATCTTCGAAGGAAATGATGGCGTGAGAGATGAAATGATTTCCCAAGATGGTCAGCCGGTGATTTCCATCGACAATGCGGACATGTTCCAATGGGACGACACGGCTGACGTCGTCGTGGTCGGCTATGGCGGTGCGGGAATTTGTGCAGCGCTCGAACTGGTGGAAAACGGCGCCAGCGTGATTGCCATAGACCGCTTCAATGGCGGCGGCGCAACGGCCTTCAGCGGCGGCGTCGTTTATGCCGCAGGGACCGACATTCAACGGCAAAACGGCGTTGAGGATGATCCCGACAACATGCTGAAATATCTTCGGCTGGAGGTCGGCGATGTCGTTCAGCCGGAGACACTGAAACGCTTTTGCGATCAAAGCGCAGGCAATCTGCAATGGTTGCAGTCGCATGGCGTCGTGTTCGGGACCAAACTTTACACCGGAAAGACGACCTATCCGCCGGAAGGCTATTTCCTGCAATATTCCGGCAATGAGAAGGTGGAGGCCTATTGCCGCGACGCCCGGCCCGCACCGCGAGGGCACCGGACGCTGGGGCGCGGCTTTACCGGAAACAAGCTGTATCGCGCCTTGCGCGAGACCGCGGATCGGTCAGCCATTCGCAAGAAGCTGCATACGATCGTCCAGAGCCTCGTGATCGATGGTGATGGGCGCGTCGTCGGCGTCGCTGCGCTTGAGCTTCCCACCGCCAAGCATGCCGAGCATCAGAAATATTACGACAAGTTCCCACCTACCGCTCCGTTCAAGGAGAGCAAGGCCGAGGCTGCGAGCAAGGCGGCACGCGTCATGGAGCGCGAACATGGCCAGTTGCGCTATATCAGAGCGAAGACTGGCGTTATCCTTTCGACGGGCGGTTTCGTCTTCAATCTCGACATGCTCGGCCAACATGCGCCCATGTTGAGCAAGCATTACAAGACCATGATGCGCCTCGGCACTCTGGGTGACGATGGCACGGCCGTGCAGCTGGGCACGGCGCTGGGCGCGGATACCGTGGGCATGGACGCGATGTTCGTCGGCCGGGTCCAATCTCCTCCGGCGGCGTTGCTGGATGGCATTCTCGTCAATCAGGCAGGGGAGCGGTTTGCCAACGAAGCCGTCTATGTCGGCACGCTGGGCCGAGCCATTGCCGATCAGCCGGAGGGCAAGGCGTGGCTGATCATGTCCACCAAAGACATTCGCAAGGCGATGCGCCAGGTGGCGACGGACGGCCTGGACGCATTCATGCGTTTTGGCGCTCCCGCCATGCTGAACCTCATGCTCGGCGGCACTAAGCGCGCGAGGGACCTGGACGTGCTTGCGGAAAAATGCGGCATCAATCCCAATCGTCTGCGCCAGACTGTACGTCGCTATGAAGACATGGTCCGCAACCGGCATGACGACGACTTTTCAAAGCTGAAGGATCATCTGAAGTCGCTCGGCAACGGTCCTTATGTCGCCATGAATGTGTCCCTTGCCAACCGCTACAGCTTCATCACCTTCCATACTTTGGGAGGGTTGGCGCTCGAAGAGGCGACAGGCGCTGTGCGACGCGCCGATGGCAGTATCATAGCGGGCCTTTATGCTGCGGGGCGGGCCACCGGAAGCATACCATCGCGCACCTACATTAGCGGCCTTTCCCTCGCGGATTGCGTGTTCACAGGCCGCAGGGCTGCTCAGTCCTGCCTGCGCGAGGCGGAGCAGGACGCGCTCGCTCCCGCCTGAACAGCGGATTGACTAACATCTGTCAATCTACAGTCTATGCTGTTATTGACAGATGTCGGTTACTTCGAAATATACCCAGCTCCCATCTGCACATTCCCGCCCGCAAGGGTGATATTTTATGGAGAGAGTTTCATGTTTTCGCACATCGTGCTTGGCAGCAATGACATAGAGAAATCAAAGCGCTTCTATGACGCGACGCTTGGGGCGCTGGGCGGCGCACAGGCCTTCGTCGATGATAACGGACGGCTGATCTACATGCACAACGGCCTGTCGCTGCTGATCACCAAGCCCATTGACGGCCAGCCCGCAACGCATGCCAATGGCGGCACAATCGGTTTCGCCGTTCAGGGTCCTGAGCAAGCGGACGCGTGGCATGCGGCTGGGGTAGCCAATGGCGGCGTTTCCATTGAGGATGCCCCGGGCGTGCGCGAAGGGCCGATGGGCGCTCTGTACCTTGCCTATCTGCGCGACCCGGACGGTAACAAGCTCTGCGCGCTGCACCAGCTTCCGCAGTAAGATCAATCGACCCATGAGCGAGGCGCAGCGCTGCCACCTTCGGTAGCGGTTGCGCCTCTCTTCCTTTCATGGGACAATGTCGGCGGGAGTGACTGCATCGATAAAGTGATGGAGAGGTACCCATGACAAACGCAGGCGACGCCCGCCCTGGCGCATGTTCCGCGCGTGGTCGGCCTACGGTCTCCGACAACCGCGAAGTGTCGAACGAACTGCTCCATGCAATGGAGCATGGCTTGCGGAACAAGAGTCATCTGGATCTGACGACGCGGGAGATCGCGTCCGCCGCCGGGACCAATGCCGGCATGATCCACTATTATTATCACGGCAAGAACGGCCTGATCGACGCGGCGCTGGACAATCTGAGCAGCGACATCGCGCAGATACTCAATGACCTCAACAGCTTGTTCCTGACCGACTGCCAGGACGCCACGCGCAAGATTGTCAGTGCCTGGATGAAGGTGCTGGAAACTCACCGGGGCACGGCCAGCGTGGTCCTGATCGAAAGTTTCCGCCCCTATTCGACCGTGTGGCATTCCTACCGGCAGAAGAAATCACAAGGCAGCTTCATCCGGATGCAGGAATTGATCCGGACATTGGTGAGCCAGGGATATTATCGGGCGGACACCGACCCGCAAGTTGCGGCCTTTTCCATCATCTCCATTGTCCTTTCACCGATGCTGGTGGGGCAGATCATGTCGGAGATCGGCCACCAGATCAGTCACATATTGGACAATTGGGAAGAAGAGGCCGTCCAGCTTATCGACGAGCGATACCGCCAAATTTGACGGCGGTGCTTTAATCGTGCGTTAAAAAGGAAGGGGAGCTTTGACCGGAGCCGCCCGATCGGGGAAGATCGTAATATTGAGCGGCCAATCGGAGAATCCATGATCCCGCTCCCCTTCAAAATGTGCCCCGCCTCGTCAGGCGGCGCACATCATCCCGGCGCCTGCCTCCGCAACGGCTTCGTCAAATTGCTCGCGAACACCCCAGCGGGCGAGCCTGCGCATGATTTCCATGGCATCATGCGGATAGCCCAGCCCTTCATAAGCGATGCAGCCCAGTGGTGAGAGGCGTTGCGCCCCTCGCAACATGCATCGGTCGGCAATTTCCGCTTGCGCCGCATTGGGATAGATGCCGATCGTCTGGGTGTGAATGGTAACGGCGGCCACTGCGGCATCCAGGTCCGGCACGGGAATGATATTGATGACGCGCCCGCCGATCCGGTCGCTGAACTCAACCGCCTCTGCCTGCTGCGACACGATAACGCCGCCCTCATTCGCCTTGACGCCGAACACGCGATAATCGTCGGAATAGCGGATGCCCTCTATCTCGTCGCGCAACACCGGGTCGAACGCGGGGTGGGGGGAGCTGTAGGCGGCGGGCAGCGCCTGCAACGCCTCATGCACCAACCGGCCAAAGCGGTTCAGCCGGTCGAGCGACGCATCATCACTGCCGCACACGACATAGGCGAGGCGGCTGTTGCCGCAGCCTTCCTGATTGAAATAGCCGAAATCCTTGGCCAGCTGCTGCGCGACCCAGCCCATCTGCTCCTCTGATTCCAACGCTTCCGCGCCTATGATCGAGGCGCTGACCTTGGGATCGAGCGCGATCAGGTCGAGGCCGGAGGTCAGATGCTGGCGGATGTGGTTCATCGACGCAGGGCCGCCCCAGGCAACGATCTTGTCGATGTTGCGCGTGTCATACAGCTTCTTCTCAAAGCCGAGGTCCCCGCCCTTCCAATAGGCGACGGTCATGTGGCGGGTGATTGGGTGGTCGGGGTCCATCGCGATCATCGTCTTCGCGATGGCGACGGCGGTGAAAGGGTCGTTCGACGGGCTTTTGACGATATTGTCACACCGCAGCACGGCCCCGTTGATCACCGCGTGCAACGCCACATTGGGTGCGTTGCCTGCGTTCAGGTGAACGATGCGCGATCCAAAGGCGCGCACCATCGCGTCGCGATCGTGCAGTGGTCTCGCCTTCCAGCCTTCCAGATAGTCGCGGCCGATATTCTGATCGACGGCTTCCTCGACGATGGTCCGGCGCAGATTGGCGGCAAAGGAGACATAGGCGGTGCGCAATATGTCGGGCGACTGGCCCGACGACTGCATGTTCATTTCCAGCGCCAATCGAATGTCGGGATTCGTGTCCGGGTGCAGCCTGCGGCCCAATTCCTCCAGGAAGTCGAGAATATTGTCCAGGCTGACGGAATAATAATCCTGAAGATCGGCGCCATTGCGCAGGACGATCTGGTCCAGATATTTGTTCACGTCGGGGGTCAGGAACGCGATTTCGCCCCGGCGTCCTTCAAAGCGGACCAGGTCATCTTCTATGATGCGGCCCCGGATGATGAGCGGGATAGTATATTCTTTCATCTTCGATACTCCGAGACAGATTGGGTCAGGACGCCTTGGCCAGGAAATCTTCCAGGCTCTGGAAGGCCTGCGGCGTGCGGGCGCACACGATCTTGTCGTCGCCGCCATTCAGTTCCGAAATGCGGTTGATGTCATTGTCCATGAACGGACCCTTGCGCCCGCATGCGCATCCGCCGTCGAAATGGACCGTCACCTGATCGCCCGTGATGACCCCGGCCCAGAAGGTGGTGGGCATGGGATCGAACACGACCATGCGTCCGGTCTGCGTGCCGGTGCGCGGTAGCGATTGACCGGTTGCCGGGTCCATCAGGTGCGTGATGCCCCAGGGCAGGGGATGCAGCTTGTCATGGGGGCAACAGACCGCCGTCGAGCTGGATTCGGTCATGCCATAGACTTCCTTGACGCGCCCCGGCACATGATGCGGGAACCGCTCGGCGACGACATCGCGCCACCCTTCGGGGAAGTTGAACCCTTTGCTCCCGCCGCCGGTCATGATCATGGAATCGGGATGCCATTCGACGAAGATGTCCATCTTCCGGCACGCCTCGGCCATGAGGTAGAGGTTCATGAGAGCCCCGTAAAACATGACCTTCTGGCCTTTCAGGTCAACCACGGCATGTTCGATGAAGCGGGTCCATCGTTCATCCGCATTGGACGCACGGGTTGCGAGCGCACTGGCGATTGCCTGCTCGGCCGGACTCAGCTCCAATTCCTCGCCCAGCGCCTGTGCCCGTTGCAGCCGTCCGTTCAGCCACATCTCGTCAGCGGTCAGCGTGCCATCATCCAGCGTGATGAACATGTCCTCCCGGCCGTCGTAGCAATTTTCCTTCAGGACACGCATGATGAGCGGGATGTTGTGACGGCCGTAACGCGAAGGCCAGGGACAGACGAAAACATATTCGCCGCTCTTTGCGTAAATACCCGGTTCGTCGCGATATGGCTCGACGATATAGGTGTTCTTGTCAACGAACAGGGTTTCTTCGACGGTACTGAGGGGGAAGAGCGAAATCTTGCCACTCGTTCCCGATGAGGTGACGGGCCGCAGGGGCGTCGAGCGCTCGACTTCCAGCAACCATTGTTCGATCGACTCGCAATGTTCGGCATGCACCCCCGACAGGTCGTGCGTGGTAAGCGCCTGAAGCCAGCGGGTCAGCTTGTCGAAGCGCGCTTTCTGCACGTCCAGCGCGGAATAGGATTTGAACATGGTGTGCGGCATCGCTAGGCGCGTGAGGTCATCGAACCCGCTGATTTCCTCTAGTCCGACTTCCTCGGCCAGACGCTGGAGCGCGCGCAATTTGGGCTTCAAATCGCGGAACCGCCGCTGGAACAGGGCGAGCTGAATCTTTTCGACTTCGGCATAATCCAGGTCGAACAGTTCCTCCTGGCTAAGCTCCAGGAAGCGCCAGGGATCTTCTTCCAATCTTTCGTAGAGATTGGCCGTCGGGGTGGATGTCATGAAATGCTCCTGAAATGATAGGTATATGAGGGGCGGCCGATCGTTCGCGCGTGATCAGGCGACATCTGCCGGTAATTCGGGGCGCTTCGACCCGGGATCGAGAGCGTGGCGGAGGGGTTCGGCGGCGGCGGCCTTGCCCGCCCTGCGTCCGAAGAAGGTCGCGCCGCCGATCAGCAGACCGCTCGCATAGCCCCAGCCTTCCACCGAGAGATTGGGGGCCACCTGACCGACCGCGTAAAGGCCGGGAACAGGCGTGCCATCGGCTTTCAGCGCCCGCCCATCGACGTCAGTGTCAACGCCGCCCAGGCTGATGCAACAGAAATAGGCCGAACCCACCGAACAATCGATCGCGGCATAGGGTATCTCCGAAATCGGGGCGAGCCACTTGGGATTCTTGCGGAATTCCTCATCATATCCTGTCGCGGCATAGCGATTATAATTGCCGATCGTCTCCACCAGCGACCCTTCAGGCATGCCAAGGTCGGCTTCCATTTCCGGTATATTGTCCCAGGCATCGACGACCTCATGCTTGCGCTCGGATCGGATGTCGCCAAGCTCCGGCCTGCCGAAATTGACATTGTCGCAGATCAGGTAAGCCTTGCCCTCGGGCTGGTTCAAAATCGCGTCGGTGGACCAGGCGTGATAGACGTCCTCCGCCACGAAGCGGCGGCCCGCGCTGTTCACCAATATGCCTTTGACCAGGCTGGCGGGCGGATAGAAGGGCGATGTAATCATGCTCTGATCCAGCCCGACGGTCGCCGCGTCCATGCTCTGGCCCAGCGCTATGCCTGATCCGTCGGCAGTCGGCACGCCCAGCGGAGCGATGCCCTCCCGCCCAGCTTTCGATCCATGGGCAAGGCCGAGTTCCCGGTCCCACTCGCAACCGCCGGTCGCCAGCACCACGCCCTTGCGCGCCGCCACCGCCATGTTGCGGCCTTCCTGCCGATACTGGACGCCAACGACCGCGCCTGCGTCGTCCCGGACCAGCGCGTTGACCGCTGCATCGTAGATCACACGCACCTTGAGTTCATGCAGGCGCTGGAGCAACCGGTCGAACAACAAATGTCCGACAAATCCGCCCCCCGGCTTGTGACCACGCGGGAAAGGCTCTGCCGCTTCAGACAGGGGCCAGCATGCTTCGCTTCCCGTCCACACCAGCGTTTCATCGCTATGGGGGTGGAAATGCTTGCCGTCGAAATAGCGTTCGTTGAACGTGACGCCCAGCGACATCAGCCAGTCATAATGGCCGACGCTACCCTCGCAATAGGCCTCGATCTTGTCCACGGCCGCCTTCGGCTGAGTGGCCTTTAAAAACCGGGCCATATTCTCCGGCGTGTCGGCAAAGCCATTGGCCTTTTGCGGAGGCGTGCCGCCGCCCAGATAGATGAACCCACCGGACATGGCGGTGGAGCCTCCCCCGCCAGAGGTCCTTTCAATGACCAGAACCTCTGCGCCCGCTTCGGCCGCGGCGATCGCGGCGGAAGCGCCAGCCCCTCCCAGCCCCGCGATTACAACATCCGCCGTCGTCGCGAACGTAACTTCGTCCAGCGTCTTGGCTGCCTCTGTCTTCACTGTGATCCTCCCACTTGTGCGGCCGGGCCGTCTTTGAGTTCCAGCATGCGGACGGGATCAGTCCCGTCCCAATCTTGCGCGGCTTGCGCCACGTCGCGGAACAGGTTGATCAACACCGGCTCTGCGGGCACCAGTTCCAGCATGCAGCCCAGTTCATTGCGGGTGTCGGCATAGGCGACCTGCGCCCCGCCGACCGACCGGAACTCGCTCGCCATCTCTATGCCTCGCGCTCTCAGGCGCCCGATTTCTTCGCCGACATTGTGAACTATCCGGCACATGTGATGAAAGCCGATCTGGCCTTCGGGAACCATGTCGCGATAGGCGGACGGCCCCTTGCTCGTCTGCTGGATCAGTTCGATCTGAACCGGCCCCGCCTGCGCCAGCGCCGCCTTGAAAGCGAGCGGCTCGGGCCGCCCGCGATACAATGCGTCAGGATAGTCGGAGTCGCGCCGGAAAAACGGCCCGACCCCCATGGACAGCCACCGCTCCATCGCATCGTCCAGGTCCGGCACGACCCAGCAATTCTGCAACAGAGCCATCCTCTCATTGCGCGGGATGAGTTCTTCCAATCCCATCAGAAGTCTGCCGCCAGAGACACGCCCCAGGTCCTGCCGACCGACGGAATCGCAAAGTCAATGAACGACCCGATCGTGTTGCTGGACGTGAATCCGTCATAAGTGGTGTTGTTCGTCACATTCTTGACGAAGCCAGTCAGCGTCAGGTCGAGTTTGTCATGCACCGGGAACTGGTAACGCATGGCCAGATCGACCTTGGTCACCGGGGGAATGGACCCGCGTGGATCGTTGAGAACGCTCGTCTCATAACGCGACGTATGATAGAGCGCGGCATTAAGTCCCGCTCGGCCTGCCCCCAGATCGAAAGCATAGTCGGAGATCAGGCCCGCAGTCCATTTAGGCGTACGGCGCAGCTTCAGGTCCGAGAGGTCCGCAAGGCCCTGACCCGCAAGGTTCCCGACGAAACTCAGATATTTCGCGTCCAGATAGCCCCCCGATCCGGTGATCGTCCATCCGGCGACAGGGACCACCGCCAGTTCGGCTTCCACGCCCTTGTATCGGGCCTTGGCAGCATTCACCGTCGCGGTGACAATGCCGCCGCCCGGTGCGACCGTCAGGACATCTTCCTGCTTGTCCTTCAGCGTGTTGTGGAATGCCGCGACGTTCAGGCGAACCCGATGGTTGAACCCTTCGCTCTTGAAGCCGACTTCATAGGCATCCATGATTTCAGGACGATAGGGAATGACGGCGTTGACGATGCTTCCCGCGCGGCCGTTGAACCCGCCCGCATTATAGCCCCGGCTCCAGTTGGCGTAGACCAGCAGGTCGGGCTGGATCTTATATTGCAGCCCGATGCGCGGCGTCAGCTCGTCGAACTTGACCGAGGCGCTCACCGGCCCTTGCTGCGGGCCAAGCACGAACTGATCGCGGATCGGCTGCTGTAGCCTTCCCCACAGCGTGAAGTTCGTCTGCTTGCGATCCCATGTCTGCCGCGCACCTGCCGTCAGGCGCAGCTTGTCCGTAATGTCCCAGTCACCCTGAAAGAAGACCGCGAAGGAACGGCTCTTTTGCCGGATGCGATAGGCGTTGAGCGAGTTGAAGTAGGCCGTGCCCGGCGCTGTAGTCGCCGACAGCCCGGCAAAATCGACCGACGGGAACTGCCGCGCGGTGAACGCATATTCGATGAAGAATGCACCAGCCACGAAGTTGATCGGGCCGTCGAACTGCGTTTCCGCACGCAACTCCTGCGAAAACTGCCAGGAGCTTTCTCGCTTGTCGTTACGCTGTATCGCAAAACGGGTCGCGTCAAAGTCACCAAGCTGATCTTCTTCGTCCTCGCGATAACCCGACAGGCTGACCAACTTGACGCCATCAAGTTCGTGCGCGACCTCCAGCGTCACTGCATTAAGATTGTAATAGGCCGGAAACTGAGTCGTCTCGACATCATTACGCTTCTTGCTGAGCGGCCTGCAAACGATCGAGGTCGCAGGATTGAGACATTGTATATTCTGCCCGGTGACATAAGTCGGATATCCCAGCGTGCCCAGACCATTGGCCGTCAGCAGCTTGGGGCCGGTCAGCGGAATAAGGTCGGGGGTCAGGACCGGCACATAGGGCGGCACTTCGCTATCATCCTCCATCCGCTCGAGCGAAAGGTAGATGCTGGTCCGATCTGAAGGGGTAGCGACCAGCGACAGCATATAATCCCGCATATCGCGTTTGCCTTCGCGATCGCCGGTGATGCTGTTGCGGAACTCGCCATTATGCTTCTTGATCGCGATCGCGCCCTTGACCGCCAACAGGCCGGGGATGATCGGCGCCATCACGACACCTTCAAAGTCCGTTCGTCCGAAACTGCCCACCGTCGCGCGCAGCCTGCCGCTTGTAGGAGCGTCGGGATCGGGACGGGAGCGGATGACGTTCACCGTTCCGCCCGTCGTGTTGCGACCAAACAGCAGGCCCTGCGGACCACGCAAAATCTCCAGTCGTTCGATGTCGAACGCGTCGAGCAGCGTACCGCGTTGAAATGCCAGCGGAATGCCGTCGATGGTGAAACCGATGCCGGATTCAACGGCGCGGTTGGGATCTTGAAGCGAGATGCCGCGCAGGCTGATCTGCGGCGTGTTGAGCGCAGCGCCGGAGCGCGAGATCGTCATGCCCGGCACCATGCCGCGCAGCCCGGTCAACGCATCCAGGTTGGACGCGCGCATAGCCTCGCCGGTGAAAGCCGTCACGGCGACGGGGACATCCTGCAACGGCACGGCCCGTTTCTGGGCGGTGACGATGATGTCCGCCAGCTCAGCCGACGAGGACTGTTTCGAGTCCGCCGAAGCTTGCGCCAAGGCGCTACCGGGTGCCATTACGCCCAAACTGAGCGCCAATAGCGAAGTTCCTGTAAAGGTCCGCATGTTATCCCCTCCATTTATGTCTGTTGTCGGTTTTCCGTTTGTCGCGTCATTTTTCGCGCGACTATAAATCTGATTACCGATGGCTCGTCCTGGGACAGCCACGGATCATATGAAAACCCATTCCGGACATAATGGAAAGTTGGATAATAGGCCGTAGGACCAAGCCGGTGATCGCCGACCAATATCTGACGCTTGTCGGACGTTGAAAAGTAAGGGCAAAGGGGGGCAAGGGAGCCGCGCCGCCGCTCACCGCGTCGGCGCGGAACAATGCCGTAATCGGACAGATGCCGGGTTACGGAGATGTGGCGGTGATGGGAAGGCGAACGACTCGTCCTTCACCGCCACCCGCCCAGCAGTCGTGTACGCTGGGCCGGGGAACTTCAGCGCCGGGGAACTTCAGCGAAAGTGCCGACACAGCGTCGGCATTGCTCAATTCAGGCTTTCTTGCGACGCCTCGCTGCGGGCTTGGCCGCCAATTTGGTGACCGTGGACGCGAGCAATTCGATCTGCGCCGTGGCCATCTCAATGAGTGCCGGGTCGTCGTGCGCGGCCAGGGTTCGGGCGGCCGCCATTATTCTGTCTTCCGGCGTGGGCTCTGCGGTCGTGGTTTCTTCCGGCGCCGCACCGTAACGCGCTTCGGCCCGGGCGAGAAAATCCAGCGCGACTTCTGTCGCCTGCTTTACCGCCAGATCCGTTATCTTGCCCTGCTGCTGGATGCTGGCTTCGAAAATGGCTGACTGGATGATGACAAGGGTACGAAACGGGTCTTCTTCCGACAGCGGTTCGATCGCCCAGCCCGTATGCCACAAAGTATGGTAGGGCAGGGCAGCAACCTTGTCGAAATCCCGCACCAAATGGCGGGATTCGAACGGAATGTGACGGGCCAGCGCGCCTGGCTTTGCTGGACTTGGTTGGTTGAAATAATCCTGGATTCCCTTGATCATCAACGTGACCAATTGCTCCAGGCTTTCCGGCTTGCGCCGCCGAACATAGCGTTCCACTTCGACGCCAGTCTGCTGGACAAACCGGATCGCGATCTGGCCCAATATCTCCTCGACGCTGGCGAAGTGGGAATAGATGGATGTCCGGGTGATGCCGCCATGGTCGGCGATCATGGCGATGGAGATGTCAGCTGGCTTATGCGCCTTGAGCAGTTCAATCGTCGCTTCGATGATCCGGTCGACGCGGGCTCTGCCCGGCGCGCGCTGCCCCAGCTTCTCCCGTTCGGAAAGCAACTCGCTTTGAAGAAACTGAAGGGTATTGGGCTCGGAATCTGTTTTCAAACTGTGAGGTTTGATCTTCGCCGATATTTTCTCCGCTTTACCTTTGAGCGGCGCCAGTCCCTGTTTTTTCATCATTGAACCATATCATAGCGGGGTGAGGTTTCAAGTGAAGTCGGTTCGAAAACAGCTGTCAACTCCGATGTTGCAAAAATAGTATCCTAGCGCACGATATCGCTTTACAGCTTTCCGCTGGCGCGATAGATGGTCCTTATATGACATTTGTCTGTCTCTGAAAGGCTGTGGTGGTCGACCACGCCGGGTATGGAGCGGACTGTAGGGAGAGGTGCGTTGGGCAGTCGACTGTCTGGCAAGACGGCAATTATCACAGGCGCTGGCTCGATGCACGGCATGGGCGCGGCAACTGCCCGCCTGTTCGCTCGGGAAGGTGCGTCGGTGATCCTGACGGACCTTGACGAAGCGGGTGCTGCGGCGGTCGCGGCATCCATCACGCAGGAAGGCGGCATTGCGTTGTCCCGATCGCAGGATGTCCGTCAGGAAGAGGGATGGCAGGAACTCGCCGCCGATGCCCTCAAACGGTTCGGGCACATCGACATTCTCGTGAACAATGCGGGCATCTATCATGCGGCATATGTTTCTGACACACCCGTCGCCATGCTTGACCGCCTTTTCGAAATCAATTTGCGGGGCACGTTCCTGGGTTGCCAGGCGGTGATCCCGCACATGCGCGCCAATGGCGGCGGTTCCATCGTCAATATCTCGTCCATTGCCGCATTGACGGGCGTTCACAGAAGCGCTGCCTATGCCGCTACCAAGGGGGCAGTTCGTGCGCTGACCAAAAGTGTCGCGCTCGATGAAGCGCCCTATGGCATCCGGTGCAATTCGGTGCACCCCGGTACGATCGAAACGCCGATGGTCGATCAATTGCTTCAGGGCGATCCGGCCGCTATCGACGCCGCCACTGCGCCGATCCCGCTCGGTCGCTTGGGCCGACCGGAAGATGTCGCGAACATGTCCCTGTTCCTGGCATCGCAAGAGGCGTCCTATGTGACGGGTGCCGAATTTGTCGTTGATGGAGGCTTGACCATAGCATGAGCGCCGACTTCCTTCCCGTCGCTGCGGCCGCCGATCTGCCGAACAACAGCAGCAAGCCGATAACAGTGAACGGCTTGGACCTTCTGCTGTGTCATGCGGACGGAGAGTTTTTCTGTGTGCAGAATGAATGCACGCATCGCGCTTTTTCCCTGGCAGCCGGACGCATCAGGCGCTGCATGGTGCTGTGCCCCGAACATGGCATGCCCTTCGACCTGCGAACCGGAAATCCCAAGGGTCAGCTGACGGACAAGCCGCTCCGCACGTTCGAAACACGTGTCGTGGATGGCCAGGTAGAGGTCGCGGTGCCTGCGGAGGTAAGTTGAGACAGCTGCGGTCGGCCGCCATTGCGTAATGTGACAAGGGTCGCATAAAGTGGATCGGGGCGCATCACGGCGTCCGGGGAAAAATTGGGGCGAAATGCGTCCTGGAGGAGTAGGATCGTTGCAAGGTCATTTGCATTTCCGCCACTGTGCGCTGGTCGGCTGTTGCGGCGCGGCTCCCCTTAACGATGGACGGACCTCGTTGCCGGAGTACGCGCATTGAACGCGGACTATATCGTTGTTGGCGCGGGAGCGGCGGGCTGCGCCGTCGCCAACCGTCTGTCGGAAGACAGTCGCCACAAGGTAATCCTGCTTGAGGCGGGGGGCACTGACCGTGATCCCCTCATCCATGCGCCCGGCGGGCTGATGCCGCTTTTGACGTCGGGCAAGCATAGCTGGAACTACAGGAGCGCGCCGCAGGAGGAGCTGAACGACCGCGTCCTTTTCCTCCCCCGTGGCAAGGTTCTGGGCGGCGGCAGCTCGATCAACGGCATGATCTATGATCGAGGCACGCCGAGCGATTACGATCGGTGGGCGGCGCTGGGCAATTCCGGCTGGTCCTATGAGGACGTGCTACCCTATTTCAAGCGGGCCGAAAGTTACGAGCCGGGCGGCGATGCGCGGTGGCACGGTCACTCCGGGCCGGTCAGGATCAGCCGCCCCGGCGTCCACAATCCACTCGCCAAGGCGTTCCTGCAAGCCTGCGAAGAAGCTGGCTACCCTTATAATGACGACACCAACGGCGCGGTTCGCGATGGCGCCGGTCCCGTCGACATGTTCGTCAGCCGGGGCCGCCGGTGGAGCGCGGCGACCGCCTACATAAAGCCGTTCCGCTCGCGCTCGAACCTGGAGGTGCGTCTGGGCGCGCAAGTGCTCAAGATATTGGTCGAAAATGGCCGCGCCGTCGGCGTTCGCATCCGGGAAAAAGGGCAGGAGCTTGACCTCCGTGCGGGCGGCGAGGTGATCCTCTGCGGTGGCGGCATCAATTCGCCCCAGCTTCTGATGCTGTCCGGCATCGGTGACGCTTCGGCCCTGTCGCAGGTCGGCGTGAACCCGGTCCATAACCTGCCCGGCGTCGGTCAAAATCTTCAGGACCATCTGTCCACCTATGTGAAGCAGGCGGTGACGCAGCCGGTGTCCCACTATCAATATGTCAGCCCGCTGAAGGGGGCGCTGGCCTTTGCGCAATATCTGGCTTTCCGCACGGGGCCGCTCGCCAGCACCGGCATGGAAGCGGTCGCCTATGTGCGATCGCAACCGGACCTCGCTGAGCCGGACATAAAGCTGTCGCTCGTGCTGGCGCTGATGAATGACACGCTGACAGGCCTGATGCCGCGTCATGGCTTCATGGCGCATGTCTGCGTCGTCCGGCCCCACAGCCGTGGCCATGTGACGCTGGCCTCGCCCGACCCGCATGCCGCGCCGGTCGTGGATCACCGCTACCTCAGCGATGCCCGCGACATGGTCGACTTCCGCAACGGCATCCGCGTGTGCCGCCAGATTTTCGGACAGGCCGCCTTCGATCCCTATCGCGGCGATGAATTGTCGCCGGGCGCGTCCGTACAGACCGACAGCCAGATCGACGCCTTCATCCGTGCCAACGCAAGTGCGGATTATCACACGGCCGGTACGTGCAAGATGGGATCGGACGATGATAGCGTCGTCGATGCCCGCCTGCGGGTCCGGGGCATTGGCGGGCTACGGGTCGCCGACACGTCTGTGATGCCGACGCTCGTCGGCGGAAATACGAACATGCCCGCCATCATGATTGGCGAAAAGGCGGCGGACCTGATCAAGGGACGCAGCCATGCGTGACAAGTGCGAACGACATAGGAAGCGGCGCGAACCGCGAGCGACTGGAGAGCTATAATGCCGGTATGGGATGAGGTTTTCGACGTGGTGGTCATGGGCTCCGGCGCGGCGGGCGTGTCGGCGGCGATCGCGGCACAGCATCGCGGTTGCAAGACGCTGGTGCTGGAGCGCAGCGACAAGCTGGGCGGGACGAGCGCCGTGTCGGGCGGCGTGCCGTGGATCCCCAACAATCACCACATGCACGAGGTTGGAACGACCGACTCGCGCGAACAGGCGCTCACCTATCTTCGCAGCCTTTCGCTCGGCAAAATGGACATCGAACTGGCCGAAACCTATGTCGATGAAGCGCCAGGCGTGTTGCGTTACCTTGAGCAAGAGACCCAGCTGGCGTTCCGGGCGCTCAAGACGCCTGACTATCACCCAGAACATCCCGGCGGCACCTTCGGTCGCTCCGTAAGCCCCGGCCTGTTCCCGGCGGGCGAGTTGGGTGAACTGCGCGCGCATCTGCGTTCGGCCCCCTGCTTCCCGCTGCCTGTCGCGATGACCGACATTGATGACGGAACCAATATGCTGGACCCCGAGATCATCGGCGACCGCCTTGCCAAGGGCATGGTGGGCACCGGCATGGCGCTGATGGCTGGCCTCATCAAGGGCGCGGTGGACAAGGGCGTGGAGTTTCGCCGCAACGCCCGTGGCCGCCGCCTGGTGATCGACGATGGCGCGATTGTCGGTATTGAGGTCGAACAGGATGGCCGCATGGTCAGGATCGGCGCCCGCCGCGCCGTCATTCTGGCAAGCGGGGGCTTTGAATGGAACAAGGACATGGCGACCGACCTGATGGGCGCTCCCATCGAAGGTCCGCTCAGCCCGCCTTTCAATGAGGGCGATGGCCTCATCATGGCGGCCGAGGCGCAGGCGAGCATGGCCAACGCCCATGAAGCCTGGTGGATGCCGATGATCCGCATCCCCGGTGACGAATATGAAGGGCAGCAGCTCAACCGCATGGTGGTCGGCGAAAGAGCCTCGCCCGGTTCGATCATGGTAAACCGCGCGGGCAAGCGCTTCGTCAACGAAGCCCACAATTATAATGACGTTGGCCGCTCCTTCCGCAACTTCGACCCAGTGGCGTTCGACTATCCGAACCTGCCCGCCTGGATCATCCTCGATTCGACTTTCCTCGACAAATATCCGTTCGGCACGCGTTATCCGGGCGATCCGATTCCGGCATGGCTCGAATCCGCGCCGACGCTGCGCGAACTGGCCGAGAAAATCGGCGTAAATCCCGATGGCCTTGAAGACACGGTCACACGCTTCAACGCGAATGTCGAACGGGGTGAGGACCCCGACTTCCACCGTGGCCGGAGCAAATATGATCGTCATTATGGCGACCCGTCACGCGAAGGAGCACTCCAATCGCTGGGGCCGATCCAGCAAGGCCCCTTCTACGCCTGCCGTGTCTATTCCGGCGTTCTCGGCACAAAGGGCGGTCCGAAGATCAACGCCAAGTCCGAAGTGGTGAACGTCAGGGGCGGCCGCATCCCCGGCCTTTACGCGGCGGGCAACGTCTCCGGCGGCTTCACCGGCATGGCCTATCCGGGCGCCGGGGCCACGATCGGGCCGGGCCTGGTTTTCGGCCACATCGCCGGACGCGAGGCGGCGTCCAGCGTCAACAGGTTCTGAAAAGGAGGCGATATTGCCCGAAGTCGAACATACCACAACGGTCACCGCCTCCCTGCCTCAGGTCTGGAATTTCGTCGAGGACATGGACAATTGGGCGCCGTTCCTCACAGGCTATCAGCGCCACGAGAAGATCAACCGCGATGAATCCATCTGGGTTGTGAAGGGCGAACTGGGCGGCCTGACCCGCAGCGCGGAGTTCAAGGTTCAGGTCACGGAATGGAACGAGCCTAGCCGCGTCACCTTCGTGATGCAGGGTTTGCAGGAGCCTGTCACCGGATCGGGCGAGTTTCTGGCGATCGACCTGGGCGGCGGCATGGCGAATGCCGCGCCACCCGCTGCCGTCCCCGCGCATTCTCCTTCCGGCGGCTGGCTGAGCAGATTGTGGGAACGCCTGTCCCGCTGGTTGCTGCGGCGCGTCACCAACAGTGTCGATGTGCAAGCGGCAGCGCCCGTGGCAGATGCGGGCGATCCGAACACGCAGATCACTTTCCGGCTGAACGTTCAGGCGGGCGGAGCCACCGGGCCGGTTCTCAACCTGCTGTTGGGACCAATGCTGAAGCCGGTTGCTGAAGATCTGGCGATGAAGATTGCTCAGGCGGTGGACAAGCCGTCACAGGCATAAATCTTTCGCGGGGTCTGCCGTAAAGGCGTGGACTCCGCGAGGGAATGATACTCCGCTATTGACGGACAAATGTCCGTTATGCATGATCGTCCGGAACCTGGCCGCCGTTTGCCTACGCGTAAAGCGGGCCGTTGGATGTAGCTGGACGATTGGAAACAGGGTCAGCGCGCCGGGATGCGCCTGGATTGAATCGACAGGAGATGGAAATGACGGAAAATCTGGTCGCCGAGGCAGGAGCCGGACGTTCTTCGAAACTTCAGGGTTGGCGCTATTTCGACCGCGACTTCGCGGGGCGGGAGTGGGACGCAGTCTGGACCAAGAGCTGGCTCGTGGTGTGCCGCGAAGACCAGATTCCTGAGCCGGGTGACTTCCTGGTGGAAGAGGTTGGCACGGAATCCATCCTTGTGGTGCGTCAGGAAGATGGTGGCATCAAGGCTTTCTACAATGTCTGCCAGCATCGGGGGAACAAGCTGGTGTCCGTGGCGGAAGGGTCCATGCCATCCTTCACCTGCGCCTATCATAGCTGGAAATGGTCACTGGAAGGCGAATGCATCGGCGCGCAGGACCCGGAGGACTTCTCCGCAGGCTCCCCATGCGGACGCAAGCGGCTTGCCGAGATCAACAGCGAGACCTTCGCCAGCTTCGTCTGGGTGAACATGGACGCCAACCCGATGCCTCTCAAGGAGTATCTGGGCGAACTGTACGAGCCATTGGCGCGCTATCCCTTTGAGCAGATGCACTGTACCCAGGCCATATCAGTGCGGATGCCCTGCAACTGGAAAATCATTTCGGACAATTTCCGCGAAACATATCACATCCCCACCGCGCATCCGGAGGGGTTGTATGTGAACGAGCCCTATTATGTGACAGCGGTCATCGAAACGCTCAAGAACGGCCATGCGCGCCTTGTGACGCCGGGCAGCCAGCCTTCGCGCTATCTGCCCGATGGCAAGCTGGCGATCGACGAGTATCTGATCCAGGATCTCAAGACCTGGGAATTGCAGCCGGAAGATTTCAAGGACAAGCCGCTGGCGATCCGGGAAGCGATCATCGCGCAAAAGCGGAAGCTGGGCGTCGAGCGCGGCCATAGCCATTATGATCGGATGGAAGACGCGCAGCTGACGGATACCTTCCTCTATTCGATCTTCCCCAACCTGACGCTGACCTGTTTTTCGGACGGCATGCTGTTCCTGCGCGCTTGGCCGCATCCGACCGACCCGGAAAAATGCACCTTCGACACCTGGTTCTATGCGACGGGTTCAGAGGATTTCTTTACCAAGATGCTGACCTCGGCGGGCGGCGTTGCCGACACCGTGCGTGCGCCTGTAGAACGCGAATGGCGCAACTTCGGCGAAGGAAGCCTTGGCATCACGCTCGATGGCGATGCGGGCATCATGGAGGCGCAGCAGCGCGGCATGCATTCGCGCGGGTGGAATGGCGCGGAACTGGCTGGTCAGGAAAAGCGGATTTCCCATTATCACGACCGCATCGATCAACTGATCGCCGAAAATGGGATGTCCATCGCCGCTGAATGACGAACGGCGCTGCGGGCGTACGCGTCCGCAGCGCCGATAGGCGTGGCAGCTTCGGTCAGCGGTTGCCGAAATGTAAAAACCTGCGCCCGCATCATCGGGCGGCGAACCGACGATTGCCGATTAAAAGGAGAGGCTCGATGTTCCTGGACCCTGTTTCAGGCCAACTCAAGAAGGTGCGGCAGATCGCATTCGTCGTACCGGACGCGATCGAATGGGCGCGCCGACACATGGCCCGCTTCGGCTCTGGCCCCTTCTTTGTGCTCGCGCACCTTCCCCATGACCTGCAAACCTATCGCGGCAAGGAAATCGACCTCGATACGACAGGTGTCGTCGGCCAGTGGGGCGATGTGATGGTCGAACTGGTGGAACAGCATTGTGACACGCCATCGGCCTACAGCGAACTTTATCCGACGGGTGGTCCCGGCCTGCACCATATGACGGTGTTCGTTGACGACATTCACGCGGCGATCAAGGATTATGAAAGCAAGGGCTTTGATAATATCCTTTATTCCGTCGTGTCACCGCTCGGCGACTCCAAACCCAGCCCCTATGCGATGATGGACACGCGCAAGGAGTTCGGCATGCTGACCGAATTCTATGAAGAGGCCGTTGTCAGCGACTTTTACAAGATGGTGCGCGATGCCGCCGAAGGCTGGGACGGGTCCGATCCCATCCGCTACATATATGGCCAACCCTGAAGGGGATATTCTCGACATGGAAAAGCGTAATCTCGGGAAATCCGACCTTAAAGTCTCTATTGCCGGTCTTGGCTGCAATAATTTCGGCTGGTTTCTGGACAAGGAAAAATCCCTTGAGGTGATCTCGGCTGCACTGGACGCCGGGATCAACTTCTTCGACACCGCCAACAACTATGGTTTTCCTCCCGGAGAATCGGAACGCATTCTCGGCGAAGCTTTTCGCGGTCGCCGGGATTCCGTGATCATCGCCACGAAAGTCGGCGACAAGGTTGGCGACAGCGACGATAATCAGGGTGCGGCCCCTGCCTATGTGCGGCAGGCTCTGGAAGAGAGCCTTGCCAATTTGGGCACTGATTATGTCGATCTCTACCAACTGCATTATCCCGATCCGAAGGTGCCCATCAGCGAAACGCTGGCCGCATTCGACCAGCTGATTCAGGAGGGCAAGGTGCGCTATGTCGGCTGTGCGAACCACAGTGCCGCCCAGCTGGCCGAAGCACTGGACGCAGCCGGAGCCAGCAATCGTGCGGCTTTCATATCATGCCAATCCGAATACAGCCTGCTGGCACGCGATGTCGAAAGCGAACTTGCGCCCTTGATGGTCGCCAATGGTGTCGGGTTTCTCCCTTATTTCCCCCTCGCCAACGGGTTGCTGACGGGCAAATATCTGGGTGGCGACGACAGTTCGGGCCGTCTGGAAACCCTCAAGCAGATACCTTTCTTCGACAAGTTCCTGACGCCGGAAAGGTTTGAGAAAGTCAGCCGTCTCGGGGAGATTTCCCGCAAATCGAGCATTCCGATGGTGAAGCTGGCCCTCGGCTGGCTCGCCGCAAAGCCCTTCGTCTCATCCGTGATCGCCGGGGCGACAAAGCCCGAACAGGTTTACGCCAATGCGCAGGCCTGCATGACAGTCTTGCCGCAAGACATAATGGCCGAGCTGGATCAGCTTTAATTAACGACGGTCCCCGGTCACTGCGGCCGGGAGCGGCGCTATGAAACGGCGGGAAGCTCTAAGCCTCCCGCCGTTTCATTTTCAGCTCTGCGTCAATGCGCCGGTGAATAGGGCGCTGCATCAGCGAAGATTAGCGTTTCCTTCGCACCGCTCCGGCAGATTTCCTGATAGATTTTGCCACCTTCAGGCGCGCTCGCCATGGCCTGGATGCCGGCATCGAAAGCATTCATGTCGGGCAATTTCCAAAGATGGATGACGGTATTGGCCCGCCCGATCTTGGTGACGAGCCCGGCGATCATCTCCCAACCCGCGCCTTCGGCGATGCGCTTCATCTCAGGAACTATGTTCAAAAAGACGGGAAGCGTCTCATAATCGAGTTCCAACGTTGCCTGAAGATAAACGCTCATCTGATATCCACTCCTTGCGATCGCGGCCGGAGCCTGGCTCTCACCGCACATTCGTACGATAAATGACGAACGTCTGATATTCAAGCGACGACATGACGCATCAAAGACTGGTCGCTCGCGTGACAGGGATAGCCGCTTAACCCGCCACGAAATGAAAAAATAACCGTCATATGTCAGATAAAAATGCTCACAAGCGCTTGCTGCGCATGCTTCACTGTTGACCCTCCGGCGAAAAGCAGTTAGCTAGCACACTTGTGTAGCGACAAGTCGATTCAGAAAGAGTCGCGGCCACATCGGATTAAAAATCAGCGTTGAATGGGGAGGGCATATGCGAGGCCTGGCATTTTCGTCGGCGATAGCGATCGCAACTGCGTTGGGCGGCTTTCAGGCGGCATTGGCCGCGGAGCCGCAGCAAGCGCCGGACGCGACCGCAGCCAATCAGCCGCAGCAATCCGAAGGACTTTCGGACATCATCGTAACCGCGCAAAAGCGTGCTGAGCCACTTCAAAGTGTGCCTGTCTCCGTTTCCGCGTTCAGCAATGACACGCTTCAAAAGGCCCGCGTCGACGGCCTGACCGGCCTTCGCGGCCTCGTGCCGGGCATGACCGTCACGCGTTCAGGCGCAGCCGTCGACGTGCCCCAGATCAGCTTGCGCGGCATTTCCATTCAGGACGTCCTGCCCAGCGTCGAGGCCGGTATCGGCATCACGCTAGATGGCATTCCGATCGCGTTCCAGCGCGGCGCGCTCATCGATGCGTACGATGTCCAGCGCGTGGAGGTTCTGCGCGGCCCGCAGGGCGTTCTGAACGGCAAGAACACGACCGGCGGGGTGATCAACGTGATCCGCCTCCGGCCCGACCCGTCGGCGGACACGACGGGCAAGGCGCGCGTCACGGTGGGCAGCTTCGGCCAGAACGACTACGAAGGCTACATTATGGCCCCGGTGATCAAGGACGTGCTTGCGGTCAAGGCGACCGTTTCGGTGCGCAAGGATAATGGCCAGTTCCGCAACATCGTGACCGGCGGACGGGAGGGCGATCGTGATGTCCGGCAATACTCGCTCGCCGCTGTTGCAACCCCCACCGATCGCCTGAACATCTATTTGGCATTCGACCGGCTGGAAAACGACAGCCAGATTCCGCCTTATACGCCCCTTAACGTCCCCGATTTCATCCCTTATCCGTTGCCGGGCTATGTCGGTGGCGCAAACGCGACCTGTTACAATCCGGCGACGAGCATCGTCTGCGGCCCGCTTGCCAATCTCGACAAGGGCAAGAATGTCGTCGAAACGACCCAGCTTCCCGCATCTCTGCGCATGACTGCGGTGACCGGTGAAGTGTCGTACGATTTGACCGATCAGGTCAAATTCGTTTCGCTGACCGGCTATCGCGAGTTCCACGAACGGCAGACCAGCGATTTCGACGCAACCCGCTTTGCGCTGTTCCGCGACAAGGCCCGGGTCGATGCCAAGCAGTTCTCGCAGGAGGCCCGCTTCGCAACGTCGTTCGAGGGGCCGTTCAACGTCGTTGCCGGCGCATTTTACATGAACTACTCCTATACGGAGGTGCAAGATCCGTCGCTTGACGTGTCGATGCTGCCCGACGGGTTTCTCACCACGGGGAGTCCGATCCTCACGAACGGCTTGCCGACTTTCTCGACTCCGCCGGGCGTAGGCTTCCTCAATTCACTCAACCGCTACGATACGCATCAGACCAACAAGACCTTCGCCTTGTTCTTCCAGGCGGACTATGACATCACCGAAAAACTGCAGTTGTCGGTTGGTGCCCGTCAGACCTGGGACAGGAAGACGACTGCCTATAGTTTGTGGGACCCCGTATTTTCTACCGTGCGGGACAATGATGTTATCGGGCCGCTGGTCGGAAGCGTTGCAGGGCGCGCCAAGTTCAAAAAGTTTACGCCGAAGGTGAACCTGCAATACAAGTTTACGCCCGACGTCATGGCCTATGCCCAATACAGCCGTGGTTACAACACCGGCGGCTTCAACGGTCGTCCTGGCAACCTGGTTACCGCAACACAGGCCTATTTGCCCGAAACGATGGATGCGTTCGAGGTCGGCCTCAAGACCGAATTCCTCAATAACCGGGTTCGCCTGAACCTTTCCGCGTTCCACAACACGCTGAGCGACAAGCAGGAAAATATCCTGCAGGTCGTCGGAACCACGAACGTCACCAACACCCTGAACGCCGCCAAGGCTCGCTATCAGGGCCTCGAAGCCGAATTGGCCGTTGCGCCGATGCGGGGGTGGACGATCTCCGGATCGCTCGGCTATCTTGAAGCGAAGTATCTGAACTTCATCGGTAATCTGGGGCAGGGAACGACAGACCTTTCCGGATTGAAGCTGCGGCGCACCCCGAAATGGACCGGTGGTCTGATTTCGGACTACAGCTTCAACGCCGGTCCGGGGACCATCGGCCTGAACGCGGCCCTGTTCCATACGTCGAGCTACCAAACGGACGTGATCAACGACCCGCGTGCGTCGATCCCGCCGGTGACGAAGATCGACCTCGGTGTACGCTACGAATTCCCGGTGAGCGGCAACACCACGCTCGAGGTCTCGGGCTTCGTCAAGAACGTGACCGACAACACCACGTACGACGGTTACACGTCGGGCGAGGCGGTATTCACCTTCATCGACTGGGCCAACCCGTCGCCGGGCCGGACCTGGGGCGCGTCGCTGACCGCGCGCTTCTGACACGACATGGCGGGCCGCCTCGTCAGCCTGGCGAGGCGGCCCGGCCTTTTTCGCTTTTCATCAGGCTGCGGCGGGGCACCGAAAATCCCAGGAGTTGAATATGAGGCTTGAAGGAAAAGTAGCACTGGTCACCGGCGCCGCGGGCGAACAGAACATGGCCCAGAAGATCGCCGAGCGCCTCGCCCAGGAAGGCGCGAAGGTCGTCGTGACCGGTCGTCACGAAGAGCCGTTGCGCAAGCTCGCGGCAGAGATCGGCGGCAGCTACATATTGATGGACATCACCAGCAAGGCCGATGTCGATGCCGCCGCTGACTTTGCCGTCAAAACCTATGGCAAACTGGACGTCGCGGTGAACGCGACTGGCTGGGGCCTGATGAAGCCGACCCATGAAACGACGGAAGCTGATCTCGACAAGATCATGGACATCCAGTTCAAAGGCCCCTTCTTCTTCATCCAGGCGATGTTGCGGGTAATGGGGCAGGGCGGATCGATCATTCAGATTTCCTCCGCAACGGCGACCATCATGCTGGAAAATCACGCCGCCTATATGGGCACCAAGGCCGGAATCGACCATGTGATCCGTACCGTGGCGAACGAATATGGCGCGCGGGGCATCCGGGCGAACTCCATTTCGCCGGGCCTCACCGAAACGCCGATGGCTGGCGACAGCTTCAGCGTGAAGGAACTGATCGACGCCTTTGCAAAGGAATATCCGCTCGGCCGCCTTGGCACGCGCGAAGACATTGCGGCTGCCGTTGTGTGGCTGGCATCCGACGAATGTTTCATGACCGGCCAGAATCTTCAGGTAAATGGCGGGCTCACGCTCCGCCGCAACCCGATCCTGTCCGAACTGGGCGAGGTGGCCGCGCGTGCCACGGCGCATCTGAGCAGCTGACAACGACACAGCGGTGCGGGCGGGAGCATCGCTTCCGTCCGCAAACGCGCAGGGAATGCAGAAAGGGAGGGTAGCGCTGGCTACCCTCCCTATTTCGCTGCTGGCAGCATTTCGATCCCGGCCTGTCGCGGACAGTGCCGAGTTGGCACCGCCTGAACAACCCCTTTGCTACACGTGATAGCCGCCCCGACCTGTCAGCTGCCGGGGCGGCTCTACCTCGTCTTAAAGGTCGGTGAACTGCATCCGGCGGATCGGATCGGTTCCATCAAATCCTTCCGCGGACTTCTTCATATGATCATAGAAGGGACGGGTGCCCTCTTCTTCATAAAGTTCAGTCATCACGCCAAGTTGTTTCGACGTATCCATGATGGCGTAGCGGCCCATACCATTAGGGAAGGTTTCGCCATAAAGAGCAGCCTCGCAGCCTTCAGCTTCATATTGAGCCATCCGCTTGTCCAGATCATCGACGAACATGGCGAAATGATGAATCCGCGACTCGCCCTTCTTCACCAGGTCGCGATAGGCGGACGGTTCATCATCATGCTGCTGCACGAATTCGGCGGTGATATTGCCCCACTGACCATAGACGGAGGTGACGTCGATGACGCTGTCCTTGCCGCGATAGCGATGCACGTGAAGCGGATAATGTTCGACTGCCCAAAACGGCCCCGATCCATAACGGCGGGAATGGGCACGGGCCGCTTCGATGGCGTCTGGCACCACAAAAGCGATCTGCGTGATCGCGAGGGCGGGTGTGAAGATAAAATCACTCATGGCGTTGCTTCCTTCAAAGACAATTGTCAGATGATTGATTCGATGATGAGGGTAATCGCGCGAGGGATCCGATCTTCGCCGACGGCATTGGACCATGTCGGCCGCCGGTGCCCAAGGACATGCCGCAGGTCCGAAAACCAGCGTATTTCCTGGCCCTTGAGCGAGCTGGCCCTCCGCTATGCAGCGCTTTTGGTGACCTTTTGATGATCATTCATCCTCTACCCGGAGCGGCTCATGCCCTGCTCCTCCGTCGCTGATTTCTCGACAAACGACAAATGTCTGCTAACGAATATGCCTCCATTCGTCAAATTGATAAATGGCGGCGTCGACTGAATGGGGCGGGGGAGGCGGCCCTTTGGGTGGCGGGGCAGCGCATTGGTCATTGACTAAATGAACGACAACCGTCAGGTAATATGCCAACACCTTTGGCGCTGACGGGCGTTCGCTGGCGGATTGGGTGCTTGCAACGCGGACCTATGGAGAGGAAAAATGACCTATAATTTGACGGTGCGGCGCGAAGGTGCCGTGTTCATCATCGGCGGAACCGGCGGCGCGGGGTCGGCGATCGTGCGCGCCTTTGCAAAGACTGGCGCCAATATCGCCTTCACCTACAACAGCAATGAAACCAAGGCGAATGCGTTGGTGAATGAACTGGAAAGCGAAGGCATAACGGCATCAGCCAGCAAGCTGGACATAACCGACTTGCAGGCTGTCGAACAATGTATCAGCGGCGTGGTGAAGCGTTTCGGCCATATCCACACGGTCATCTATGCGTCCGGTCCGATGTGGGACAACACTTTGCAACTGGCCGACGTGAAGCCCAGCTTCATGGAGTTTCTCGTCAAGACCGAACTGTTCGGCTTCTTCAACGTGATCAGCGCCACCAAGGAACAGATGCGCGCCAACAAGGGCGTCATCACTGTTTGCACCAGCTTCGGCAACGCCCGTCGCTTCGATCGCGACGGTCAGTCGGCGGTGCCAAAGGCGGGTCTGGAAAGCATGGCGCTTTATCTGGCGGCGGAAGAGGCTGTCTATGGAGTGCGCGCGAATGTCGTCCGCCTGGGCTGGTTCAACTTCGGCATGGGTGCGATCGACAAGACGGAGGCTTCGCTCGATGATCCGGGTCGTGCCATGACCGGCGGCGACGCTGGGGCCGAAGCGCTGGAATGGATGACCAGCCGCATTCGTCTGGGCAATCGGCCGGGTCGGGGCGAGGAGCTTGCCAGCATGGTGCTCTACCTTTCGTCTGAACAGGCGTCCTATGTCACCGGCCAGATCACCTGCGTGGATGGCGGCATTTCGCTTTGAACCTTTGGCAGGCGCCAGTCTTCATGACGGCGCCTGCTCCATGACGGCCCGCTGCACACACACCTGCGTGGGCTGCATCGATAATTGACATATGTCAGATAACATGTATCACTGGCGCGGCCCGCGAAGGCTGAATCGGGCTACTCCCCCATAGCGAGGCATATCAGCTGCGGTGATCGTTGTCCGGCTGACTGAGGCAGAGAGAGGATCGATGGTAAATATTTCCGTCCTGGCCGGACAGGTGGCTGGTGAACATCGTGTAGCCATGACGCCTTCGATTGTCGCCCGATATGCAAAGCTCGGCCTGTCGACGCTGGTCGAAAGCGGTGCAGGTCTTGCGGCGGGTTTCTCCGATGACGCCTATGCCGCGCAGGGTGCCCTGATCGTGGATCGCAAGGAAGCGCTGGCGCAGGCGGATGTCGTGGTCACGGTGCGTCCTCCGGCTGCCGCTGAACTGCTCGGGGTTCGTCGGGGAACGAAGCTAGTCGGTGGCTTGGCACCCTTTGCAGATCCGGGCAGGATCGCCGCCTATGCCGATCTGGGGGTCGAAGCGATGGCGCTTGAACTGCTCCCGCGCACGACCCGCGCGCAGGCAATGGATATATTGTCCAGCCAGGCCAATCTCGCTGGCTATCATGCCGTTGCGCGGGCCACGACCGAACTCAATCGCTGCCTGCCGATGATGACGACGGCCGCAGGCTCGATCGCGGCGGCCAAGGCGTTCGTCATGGGCGTGGGCGTCGCGGGCCTTCAGGCGATCGCGACCGCGCGGCGACTGGGCGCGGTCGTCTCCGCCACCGATGTGCGGCCCGAAACGCGCGAGCAGATCATGTCTCTGGGCGCCAAGCCCATATTCGAAGAGATTCAGGACGGCGACCAGTTGACCGCAGCGGTGGGCGGCTATGCCGGGGAAATGAGCGAAGCCTATCGGCAGCGTCAGGCGGCCTTGGTCAGCGGGCATATCGCCGGGCAGGACATGGTCGTCACGACCGCCCTCATCCCCGGACGGCCCGCTCCGCGCCTGATCAGCGACGCGCAGATCGCAAGCATGAAACCGGGCAGCGTGATCGTCGATCTGGCCGCCGAAAACGGCGGCAATGTCGAAGGTGTCATCGCCGGGGAAATGGTGCTGCGTCATGGCGTCAAGCTCATCGGGCTTGTCGATGGAGCGGCGAGGGTCGCCGTGGACGCGTCGAACCTGTTCGCGCGCAACTGCTATAATTTCATCGAAGCCTATTGGGACAAGGCGGAAAAGAGGTTGACGATGCCCGCCGACGACGCGCTGATCGAAGCGGTAACGCTGACCCGCCATGGCGAGATCGTCCACCCGCGCTTCGTGCAGGCAGCGGCGGCCTGAACACAGGGGATAAGTCAGTGAACGCTTTCAATGCAGATTATCTGTTCGTCTTCATATTGGCGGCCTTTTTGGGTTTTCAGCTAATCAAGAAGGTATCGCCGCTTTTGCACTCGCCGCTGATGTCGCTGACCAATGCGATTGCGGCTGTGGTCATCGTGGGGGCGATCACGATTACAGGTGAGGCAGGCGCGACGCCTCTGGCGAAGACGCTGGGCTTCATCGCGGTGTTCTGCGCGACGGTGAACCTTGTGAGCGGTTTCATGATCACCGATCGCATGCTCAAGATGTTCAAGCCGCGGGGGAAGTAAGAGATGAACGCTTTCGTACCCTTCGCGGCGATTGTCGCGTCCGCTTTGTTCATCCTGTCGCTGATGTGGATGAGCCATCCCTCGACCGCCCGGCGCGGCGTGCGCGCGGGCGAGATTGGCATGGTCATCGCCATCATCGGCGCCCTCGTCCAGCATGAGGTGGTGGATTACAACCTGATCATCATCGCGATGGTCGCGGGCGCGGCGGCGGGCATTCCGATGGCGCTGCTGATGCCGATGACGGCGATCCCGCAGCGAACCGCCATCTCCCACGCATTCGGCGCGCTCGCCGTCGGCCTGATCGGTGCCGCTGAATATTACAAGCATGCCCATGCGGAATATGCGGGCGGCTTCATCCTGTGGGCGCTGATGTTCGAGATGCTGCTGGGTTTCCTGACCTGCACGGCCTCGATCATCGCCTTTGCCAAGCTGCAGGAACTGATGGGCAGCCGTCCGGTGTCCTTCCCCGGTCAGCGCATCGTCAATGGCGCGGTGGCGCTGGCGACGGTGGCGATCGGCGTGACGCTGGCGCTTGACCCGACGCAGACCTGGCTGTTCCCGCTGTTCGCGGGCCTGGCGCTGCTCTTCGGCATCCTGCTGGTCATCCCGATCGGCGGCGCGGACATGCCGACGGTCATCGCGCTCTTGAACAGCTATGCGGGTCTTGCAGCATCCGCGATGGGCTTTGCGCTGGGCAACAAGCTGCTGATCGTGGCGGGCGCGCTCGATGGCGCATCGGGCTTCATCCTGGCGCTGGTGATGTGCAAGGCGATGAACCGCAGCTTTGCCAACGTGATGTTCGGCGGCTTTGGCAAGGTGGTCGCGGGCGTTGCGGGCGGCAAGGACGACCGAGTGGTCCGCTCCGCCTCGGCCGAGGAAGCCGCGATGCAGCTGGAAAATGCCAGCAGCGTCGTCATCATCCCCGGCTACGGCATGGCGGTCGCGCAGGCGCAGCACAAGGTTAGCGAGCTGTATCAGGCGCTCACCAAGAAGGGCGTGGACGTCAAGTTCGCGATCCATCCGGTGGCGGGCCGCATGCCCGGCCACATGAACGTGCTGCTGGCCGAAGCCAACGTTCCCTATGAGCAACTGGTCGATCTTGACGACATCAACCCCGAACTGCCGCAGGCGGACGTTGCGGTGATCATCGGCGCGAACGACACGGTGAACCCGTCGGCGCGCGACGATCCCAATAGCGCGATCGCGGGCATGCCGATCATCGAGGCGGACAGGGCCAAGTCTGTGTTCGTGATCAAACGCTCGATGAACGCGGGCTTCGCCGGGATTGACAATCCGATCTACTATAACAGCAACACCCAGATGCTGTTCGGCGATGCCAAGGACATGGTCGGCTCCATCGCCAAGGAACTGGCGGGCGGCGGCTCAGGCCTCCACTGAACGCCATCCACTTTCCCTCAACTACCCCACCGACCAAAGTGCCAACAATGACACTTTACCCTCGGGCAAAGTGTCATTCGCGACAAAAGCGACCAATTCCCAACGCAAGGGATTCACATTGGCCTCCACCTGTGCTTGATTCATCCCCGTTATGTTTCACGGTTCGATCAAGCCTCCTTCTTCGGCCAGTGGCGATCTTTCCGCCCTGCTGGACCGGCTTGCCCATGTCAGCACGCGGCCACGTTACGCCTTCATGCTGCTGACCCTGATTGCCGAAGCGGCGCGCCCGGACGGCAGCGCCGGGCCGTTAGTGGCGAAAGAGGGCGGCTTGCGGCCCCTGCGCGACTGGCTGTGCGACGCGCTGACCCCGATGGGGGGCCGCGATCCCCGCCGCATGGCGCTGACCGCGCGCGTGCGCGCCGAACTGGCCGTACAGGGGCGCCTTCCCGCCGATCCGGACGCCGCCAGCTTCGCGGTCGAAGAGGAGGTGAAGCTGCGCGTCCGAGCCTCGGGCAAGACCAACCTTAGCCGCGCCGTATCGGAAATGGTCGCGGCGGGACTGCTGCGCCGTCATTATCAGGGCTACCGCGTCGATCACCATAATCGCGGCGCACAGCGGCAGGCCGTCTATACGCTGACCGGCCTCGCTCGCATTCTGATAGCATCCGCCGCCATGCCGCCCATACAGCCGCCGCCTTCCCCGCCAATATCCACGCCAGTGCGCCCGCGGCAGGGAGAACTTGGTCTCTGACCGCCCCGACCGCACCACCGATGGAACAGGCCCACGGCGTCCGTCGATACTCTGCTTAGAGCATCGTGCCTTAAATCAGAATCTTCCTCTGTTACCGTTCGCCCTGAGCTTGTCGAAAGGCTTTCCTTCTTTTTAGAAAGGTAAGGGCTTCGACAAGCTCAGCCCGAACGGGGTTGAGTGATCCAGATAAAAGGCGCGACGCTCTAATTCCCCGCGTTCGACGCTCCTTTGTCAGCCCCCCAATGACGCGCATATGCTGACGCGGGCAATGCTCCATCGCCACCGGGCGAAAGACAAAACTTGCTCGCCTGGCTTAAGACGAACCGGTTCAGGTTGACCACCACATGTGGACCCTTTCGCCTCCAACATCGTTTCCCATCCGTTCATATTAACCTTTGCAGGCAAAATCGATGCTTCTGGAGGTCGGTGAAATGGGACAGGCATTCCCAATGAAGTACTTGCCGCTATCCATGACAATTAAAAGCGGCTTGCGGTCCATTGATGCGCCCCGGTTCAGAAAGCCGTTCGCGATGGCGCGGTTGATCGGCAAACGCGCTGTCATCAACCCGGTCGTCCAGCCATGACCGTCATCACCCGCCTGTCCGCTCCCGCGCGTCCCGCTATCCGCAGGCTCTCCGCGCTTGCCGCTCTCGATCAGGACGCGGAGGCAGCGCTGGCCGATGCCGCCCTGCGCAGCCGCATATTGAAGCCCGCGCGCGAACTGATCGCGGAGGGCGCGCCTATTTCGAACCCGCTGCTGATCCTCAATGGCTGGGCCGCTCGAACGCGCTTCCTGCCCGATGGACGGCGGCAGATCATGAGCATAATCCTGCCCGGCGACCTCATCGGCAATTGCCATCATGACCGCCCCTTGTCGGTATCGACCGTCGTCGCGCTAAGCCAGCTGACGGTCTGCGCCGCGCCGTCCATCGGCTCCCCGGCGCTTCAGCAGGCCTATCGAATAAGCCACGCCCTCGACGAAGCCTATCTGCTTGCCCAGATCACGCGCCTCGGCCGCCTTAGCGCGGAGGAACGGATCGCGGATCTCATGCTGGAATTGCGCGACCGTCTGGCGCTGTGCGGTCTGGTGAGCGAGGGCAGCTTTGCATGGCCGCTGACGCAGAACGCCCTTGCCGATGCCCTCGGCCTGACGTCCGTTCACGTCAACCGCACCCTGCAACAGATGCGGCGGCGTGGCGATGTCATCCTGCGATCGGGACGTCTGCAACTGACCGATGCGGCTGAACTCGCCAAGCGGGTGGGCCATGTACCGGTACGCGTAACCGCTGCTGACGAATGACCATCGACTGACGAAGAACGGGCCATTGCGCCAACCGCAACGGCCCGTCCATTATCTCGAAAAGGAAGGAAGCGTCAGCTCTTGGCTTCGGCCCCGGCCGGTGCCGCCTTTGCGCGAGGCTTGCGTGCTGCCTTGGCCGCCTTGGGCTGCGCGCCGTCAGCCGCCTTTGCCGAAGCGGCGGCAGGCTTTGCGGCGGGCTTCGCCGCTGCCTTGGCGGGCTTTGCAGCCTTCGCCGCCTTGCCCGCGGGCGCCTTGGCACTTGCAGCGGCACCGGGTGCTTTCGGCGCGGCCTTGTCGCCTGTATTCGCCTGCTGGGGTGCGGCTGCCTTCACGCCGTTCGCTGTCGCGGGTTTGCGTCCCAGGCCAAGGCGCGTGGCAACGGCGCGGCGCGCTTCGGAATAGCTGGGAGCAACCAGCGGATAGGATTTGGGCAGATTGTAGCGCTGGCGATATTCGTCCGGCGAAAGGCCATTCGTCGCCAAATGGCGCTTCAGCGTCTTGTACGGCTTGCCGTCGATCATGCTCAGGATGTGGTCGGGTGACGACAGGCTTTTGCGAACGGAAACGGCCGGTGTGTAAGTCGCTGCCTGCGCATCGGCAGACTCCGCCGCCGGATCTTCAGTCAAGGCGATCCGGGTTGTCCGGATAAGCTCGGCGAGCCCCTCGCTCGTAACCGAATTGTTGGAGACAAACGCACTCAAAAGCTGAACTGTGAGCGTCGTGATGTCGGGCTGCGAATTTTCAGACATTGGCACGCTTCTCCGCACTGAATAACTGTGGCGACCTTCTGCGCGCTTTCAACTCAAATGTAAATCACCTTCACTTCTTTAGTGTGGCGATATCTGTCCCTATGATGGACGCTTCTGATGTTCCGCTGCTGTGGCGCCCGTAGTAGAGGGCTGATCTTGTCCCGGCTCATTATCGACATGATGGGTGAAGATGTTGATTGAATGCGGCTCTACCCACAATTTGGGCCGTAACCATCTTATATATTGTCGCCAGGAGAGGACCGCGGAATACGCATCCAAAATACGCCGCCATCGCCGAAAGTAACCGGCCGTCGCGCTGCGGGCCAAAAAAAGGGCCGGTCCAAAAAGGACCGGCCTAATGAGTTTTAGGAGAGGATGCCTGAAAGGCAGGGCGGCATTTGCCGCCGCGACCCTCTCCTGACAATTGTTTAGATCGGCATGTCGATTGCACGTCATGCAATCGTAACATTCGCGACGCCCCGTTCCTTGCCGGAAGGGGCGCCCGGCCTGTTAGCCGTTCAGCTGATCCTTGACCGCCTTTGCGGGCGTGAAGGTCAGCTTCTTCGATGCTGCGATCTGGATGGTTGCGCCGGTCGACGGATTGCGGCCTTCACGTGCCGGCTGATCCTTGACCTTGAACTTCCCAAAGCCGCTCAGCGAAACTTCGTCACCCTTGGCAGCGGCGCCAGCGATAGCGGCAAACACGCCGTCCACATATTTGCGGGCGTCGGCCTTGGTCAGGCCATGCTCGGCTGCAACTGCTTCGGCGAGTTCGGTATTGTTCATCGATCGTCTCCCTTTCGTGGACGACGGGTCTTAACCTGTCTCATCGCCCGCAACTAGGGGTGTTTTTGCCCATTAACCGATATTTTCGTGCCGGATTCGAGATATTTTGGGGGTTGGCGAGGTCCATGCGCCTGCTCGTGCCGCGCGAATCTCTCTCCGCGCGCCTTCATGCCGCAGACTCGAGGCCCCTACCGACAGCCTCAATCGGCACGCTTCCGCCGCCACAGTCGTCCGCCCAGCGCCATGTCCTTCATTACGACACGCGCGGCATTATGCCCCGGCGCGCCCGTCACTCCGCCGCCCGGATGGGCGCCCGCGCCGCACATATAGAGCCCCTCGGCAGGTCCGCGATAACCGGCATGGCCCAGCACCGGCCTTGCCGCCCACAATTGGTCCAGCGTCATCGCGCCATGCATGATGTCGCCACCCACCATCCCGAACTTCCGTTCAAGGTCCAGCGGCGACAATATGTCCCGCGCGATCACGGACGCAGCAAAGCCCGGCGCATAAGCGTCCACCGTCGCGATCACGTCGTCCGCCGCTTGCCCCCGCGCCTCGTCCCAGCTTCGGCCATCGGGTAGCTGCGGCGCGAACTGTTGGCAGAACAGGCTCGCCACATGGCATCCCGGCGGCGCCAGGCTGTCGTCGATGATCGACGGGATCAGCATTTCGACGATCGGGGCGGATGACCAGCCCCTGGCCTTCGCATCGGTAAAGGCGCGGTCCATATAGTCCATGTCCGGCGCGATGATGATCCCGGCCTGCAAATGCTCGCCCGGTCCCGGCAGGCAGGCAAAGTCCGGCAGCGCCGACAGCGCGACATTCATGCGGAAACTGCCCGACGCCGTCCTGAAACCCCGGATGCGCTTGCGGAAATCGGGCGGCAGGTCGGCCGAGTCCATCATCCGTTCGTACAGCAGCTTGGGACCGACATTGGCTATCACCGCCGCCGCCATGACCTCCTCCCCGCTTTCCAGCCTGACGCCGACGGCCCGTCCGCCGTCCACCAGCACTCGCTCGACCGGCGCTTCCACGCTGATCTCCACGCCCATCGCGCGGACGACCTTCGCCATGATCTGCGTGATCGCGCCCATGCCGCCAACGCAATGGCCCCATGCGCCCTTCTTGCCGTTCACCTGTCCCATGACGTGGTGCAACAGGACATAGGCGCTGCCGGGCGTATCGGGCGACGCATAATTGCCGACCACCGCGTCAAAGGCGAAGGCCGCCTTCACCGCCTCGCTCTCGAACCAGCCGTCCAGAAAGGCGCGCGCCGATTTCAGGAACAGGTCCAGCATGTCGCGCTGCTCGTCCAGCGACAATGCGCCGACGCGCCGTCCCTGCGACAATGCCGCTGTCAGCATCGACAGCCCGTCGCCGACATTGGGCGGTGCCTTCAGCATCATGTCGCGCAGCAGATCCGCTATCGCCTCCAGCCCGTCCTGATAATGGGGCAGGGCAGCCGCATCTTTCGCGCTGAACCTGGCGAACTCCGCCTGCGTCTTTTCGATGCCGCCGCCCACTTTCAGATAGCGTCCGTCCGGCTGCGGCAGGAAATTGGCGATCGGCCGCTCGATCACGCGATAGCCATGGTCGGCCAGCGCCATGTCCGCGATGACCTTGGGATGCAGCAGGCTTACAGTATAGCTGGCGACCGAATTGCGGAAACCGGGATGGAACTCCTCCGTCACCGCCGCGCCGCCTACGACGTGCCGCCGCTCCAATATGCGGACCCGGTAACCCGCGCGCGCCAGATAAAATGCGCACACCAGCCCATTATGCCCGCCCCCGATAATGACCGCGTCATACTTATACATATGTACAACAACTCACGGGCCTTCGGAAAATCCCGTTCTATTCGCCATTTCCTTCACGACTTCCATAACGCCGCGCCAGTCCGGCACAAACCATCAACTGAATCTGGTGAAACAACATCAACGGCAACAATATCGGTCCCACCGCACTTGCTGGAAACAAAACCCCGGCAATCGGCACCCCCGTCGCCAAACTCTTCTTCGACCCACAAAATTGCAGCACCACCGCATCTTCCCGCGACAATCCCAGCAAGCGCCCCAGGCCCCATGTAAACAGCAGCACCACCACCAAAATCGCAATCGACAACAGCGCCAGCAACAACAGTTCTTCCCGCGACACCTTATGCCAAAGCCCCTCGACCACCGCCGCGCTGAACGCGGAATAGACGATCAGCAGGATCGAACCCCGATCCACTCGCCCCAACATCGCCTTGTGCCGCGACACAAATCCACCAATCCACGGCCGCGCCAGATGCCCCAGCAGGAAAGGCAGCAGCAACTGCAACACAATCCCCTCCACTGCCGACAGGGAGATCAGACCGCCGGTCCCCCCGAGGCTCTTCTGCATCAGCAGCGCCACCAGCAACGGCGTCAGAACGATCCCCAGCAAGTTGGAAAAGGACGCACTCACCACCGCCGCCGCGACATTGCCCCGCGCTATCGCCGTGAAGGCGATCGACGACTGCACCGTCGATGGCAACAGCGTCAGGAACAGCAACCCCGCTCGCATCTGTCCGGGGATCGCTTCCACCTGCTGCGTCGCCAGACCGATCAGCGGAAACAGCGCGAATGTCGTTCCCAGCGTCGCCAGATGCAGCTTCCACGCCATCGCCCCGCCCCAGATCGCTTCGCGCGATAGCTTCGCCCCATGCAGGAAGAACAGCAGCACGATGCCAGCGTCCGCAAGGATGCCAACGATATGCGCACCCTCGCCCCGCGCGGGAAGGACGGAGGCCAGCGCTACCATGGCGATCAGCAGCAGCAGGAAGGGGTCGGCGATTTCCCGTAGACGGCTCATGCCAGGGCTGTAGGCAGTCTAACGGAAAAAGGATAGACGCCCGGCCGATCGACACATTAGTGGGGGCTTAGGAAACGGAGGCGGTCATGACCAACGGGATCGAAATCATCGAACAGGGCGGCGTCCTGGAAATCCACATCGATCGCCCCGATAAGAAGAACGCGCTTACCGCAGCCATGTACGACAGCATGACCGCAGCCCTTGCCGAGGCGTCGGCGCGGAGCGACATCGGCGCTGTCCTGATCGCAGGAAAGGGTGACGCCTTCTGCGCAGGCAATGACCTTAAGGACTTCACTCAAGGACCGCAGGGTGGCGCGGCTGCATTCGCATTCATCCGCGCCATTGCAGACTTCGACAAGCCGCTGATCGCTGCCGTCCAGGGCCTGGCCGTGGGCGTGGGCACGACGATGCTGTTCCATTGCGACCTTGTCTATGCGGCGCCCGACGCGCGATTCATCATGCCCTTCGTCAATCTGGGCATCGTGCCGGAAGCTGGCTCAAGCCTGCTCGCGCCCGCGACGCTGGGCCATGCAAAAGCAGCGGCGATGCTGTTGCTGGGCGAGCCAATGGACGCCCAAACCGCTGACCGGTCAGGTCTGGTGACCGCAATCCTGCCCACCGAAGAACTACTTGGTCACGCTCGGGCGAAGGCGGCCACCCTCATGAAGAAGCCGCCCAAGGCACTGGCGGCCACCCGGCGGCTGCTAAAGGGCGATCCCGCCGCGCTGCTCGACAGGATCGAAGAGGAGGCGCGGCTTTTTGAACAGATGCTGGAATCCGAAGAGGCTCAGGAAGCCTTCGCTGCCTTCTTCGAAAAGCGCGCCCCTATATTCCGTCGCGATTGAACTTGGCGTGAGCCCCCGGCTGCCTGATAGCCATAAGTCTATTTAAATCGAAACCCTTGCTGGAAAACTCCAGGACGTTCAGCAATATTCTGTCCCTGTGCCGCACAAGACAAGTGTTCAGCGTGAAACGAGACCAAGGCAGATGAGCGACAAGGCCGTAACCACAGCTGAAACCGCGACTTCAGGGGCGGGCCGCTTCGCCCTTTTGGAGCCATTGCGCCAGCGGACCTACCGCACAATCTGGATCGCCAGCCTTTTTTCGAACTTCGGGCAACTTATACAAGGCGTCGGTGCGGCTTGGCTTATGACGCGGCTGAGTTCGTCGCCGCAGATGGTGGCGCTGGTCCAAACGGCCCTCATGCTGCCGTTGATGCTCGTCGCGTTGCCCGCTGGGGCGATCGCGGACATGATCGACCGGCGCAAGGTGGCGCTGGCTGGCCTTGTCTTCGCATCACTGATGGCGATCTGCCTCACGCTGCTTGCCGGTGCGGAACTGCTCTCTCCTTGGACATTGCTGCTCTTCTGCTTCCTGATCGGCACGGGGGTCGCCTTATATGGGCCTGCCTGGCAAGCCTCGATCGGTGAGCAGGTAAGCGGCGAGCATCTGCCTGCCGCGATCGCCCTCGGCACGATCAGCTACAATGTGGCGCGCAGCTTCGGCCCCGCGATCGGCGGCATCATCGTTGCCTCGCTGGGCGCAATGGCGGCCTTTGCAGCCAACGCTTTCTTCTATCTGCCGCTGATCCTTGCCTTCCTGATGTGGCAGCGGGAACATAAGCCTTCGCGCTTGCCCCCGGAAAGGATCGATCGGGCGATCGTCTCGGGCGTGCGCTATGCGGTGCATTCGCCCCCAATCCGGGTCGTGCTTATCCGCACACATGTCGTGGGTCTGGCGGGGGCATCAGTGTCCGCACTCACACCTTTGATCGCAAAGGACCTGCTGCACGGGTCGGCAAGCACCTATGGCTTGTTATTGGGCGCCTATGGCGTGGGCGCGGTGCTGGGCGCCACCGGGCTTGATCTGGTGCGTCGGCGTCTGCGGCCGGAGCAGGCTGCGGGATTGTTGTCGATATTGCTGGGCGCAATGATCATCCTCGCCGGGATCAGCAGCTACACCGTTCTGACTTGCGGGGCACTGCTGGTCGCGGGCTTTGCCTGGATGATCCTGGTCGCACAGTTCAACGTCGCTGTGCAAATGTCAGCACCGCGTTGGGTCACGGCGCGCGCGCTTGCCTGCTATGGCTCGGCGTTGACGGGTGGGCTCGCTCTGGGTGCGTGGCTGTGGGGCTCGATCGCCACCGCTCTAGGAACAGGTGAAGCGATGATGATGTCGGGGGCAGCGATGGTGTTCAGCACCATTCTCGGTCTCGTCTTTCCGTTGGCGCGATCGCTCCCCGATGGATTGGAACAAAGCATTCTCAGTCATCAGCCGCAGGTTGGCCTTGCACTGACCTCGCGCAGTGGTCCCATAGTCGTGGAAATCGATTATCGGGTAGATACTGACAAGGCGCGCGACTTCTATGCCGCGATGCAGAAGGTGCGCAGCGCCCGCCTCCGAAGTGGTGCCTTTGGCTGGTCCGTGGCACGCGACATCGCAGATCCCGAACTCTGGACCGAACATTATCATTGTCCGACCTGGGGAGATTATCTGCACCAGCGCGATCGTATGACGATGAGCGACCGCCAGATCGAGGACGCCGCTAATGCCTTCCACATGGGGAGCGGCGAGGGGCGGGTACGGCGGCGCCTCGAACGGCCGACCGGATCGGTGCGGTGGCGGGCGGACACGCCTGACCGCCGAGACGAGGCGATCGATATAATCTACCCTTAGAACAATCGGTTCGTGCAGGAGCGCAAGCAATCGTTGTCAATATAAATAGGCGCGCTAGAATCGCGTTGAAATCGAATTTGGAGAGCGGAATGCCGAGGCAGGCGAAACGGACGGTAGGGCGTCCCCGAAGGCTGACGCTGGAAATGATTGTCGATGCCGCCTGCGAGGTCGGCATCGCCAAGCTGGAGATGAGTCTGGTTGCCGAAAGGCTGAATACCGGTGTTGCCACGCTATATGGCTATGTGCGGGGGCGGGAACATCTGCTGCAACTCGTGGCACAGCGTCTAGTAGGGCAAGCGCTGATCAAGGATGAAGGACAGAGTTGGCAGGATATATTGCGCGAACATGCGACAGTTACCTATCGTCTCTTCCGGTCCCTGCCTCACCTCATCACCAATCTGATTGGAAAAGAACCCGAACAGCATTCGTTCGACTATTCGCAGAGGGTGCTCACGATGCTGGAGGCGAGGGGGCTTCCTCCCGCTGTGGCCCTGAACGTTTATATCGAGATTAATCAGGTCGTGATCGGTGCTGCGATCAGCATGATGCGGAGGGAGGTGCTGATCCAACTCCCTGAGTACGAGACTGAAAATTGGGGACCGCTACCGGAAATCCTTGGCGATTATTGCACAACACTGGAGCGGATCATCTCTGGCTATGAGGTGGAACTGAGGTTGGGTGAAGACGAAGCGTCGCCTCAAAATGCCTGAAAAGTCGGCTCGCGCTCTTGCCGCTGATTAAATTTTCGTCGTGCGGTAATGGAAGAAATATCTCTCTCCCATCTGGGAGGTTTGATGATTCGCGCCTTCTGTCATCTGGGTCTGCGAAAGGCTGGACAAGACGATGACAGATACAAAAACGCTCACCCACCTGGCGCGCCTGGAAGCGGAGAGCATACATATTCTGAGAGAGGTTGTGGCCGAGGCTGAAAAGCCAGTCATGTTATACAGCGTGGGCAAGGACAGCGCGGTGATGCTGCACCTGGCTCGCAAGGCATTCTATCCCTCGCCGCCGCCATTTCCCCTGCTGCACGTCGATACGACGTGGAAGTTCCAGGAAATGTACAAGCTGCGCGATCGCATGGCCAAGGAAAGCGGCATGGAGCTGCTGGTCTATCACAATCCGGAAGCGCAGGAGCGCGGGATCAACCCGTTCGACCACGGCGCGCTGCACACCGACATGTGGAAGACCGAAGGTCTGAAGCAGGCGCTCGACCTTTATGGCTTCGACGCAGCCTTTGGCGGCGCACGCCGTGACGAGGAAAAGAGCCGCGCCAAGGAGCGCATCTTCTCCTTCCGTACCGCCTCGCATGGCTGGGACCCGAAGAACCAGCGGCCGGAACTGTGGAACCTCTACAACGCCAAGAAGAACAAGGGTGAGAGCATCCGCGTCTTCCCGATCAGCAACTGGACCGAGCTGGACATCTGGCAGTATATCCACCTCAACAATGTGCCGATCGTGCCGCTCTATTTCGCCGAGCAGCGCCCGACCGTTGAGCGCGACGGCATGCTGCTGATGGTGGACGACGAACGCTTCCCGTTGAAGGAAGGCGAAGCGCCGGTAATGCGCTCGATCCGCTTCCGCACGCTGGGCTGCTACCCGCTGACCGGCGCAGTGGAGAGCGAGGCCAAGACGCTGCCCGAGGTCATCCAGGAAACGCTGCTGACCACCACGTCCGAACGCCAGGGCCGCGCCATCGACAAGGATGCAGGCGGCGCGGGCATGGAGAAGAAGAAACAGGAAGGGTATTTCTGACGCGCCACGGGATGCGCAAGCGTTCCGAAGCGTCAGCCCCAGCGCAGGCTGGGGTCTCGGGCCTCCTGGTAGACCATTTGAGGCTCGGCCCTTCCCCAGATCAACGAGATCCCAGCTTGCGCTGGGATGACGGGACAGATGACATGACCGACACTCTCGACGAACCCATTTACAAGACCGACGCCCTCATCTCAGAGGACATCGACGAATATCTGAAGGTGCATGAGCACAAGACGATGCTGCGCTTCATCACCTGCGGGTCGGTGGACGATGGCAAGTCCACCCTGATTGGCCGCCTGCTTTATGACAGCAAGATGATCTTCGAGGATCAGCTGGCGGCACTGGAGGCGGACTCCAAGAAGGTCGGCACGCAGGGCCAGGAAATCGACTTCGCGCTGCTGGTCGATGGCCTCGCCGCCGAGCGCGAGCAGGGCATCACGATCGACGTGGCTTATCGCTTCTTCGGGACCGAAAAGCGCAAGTTCATTGTCGCCGACACGCCCGGCCACGAACAATATACGCGCAACATGGTGACCGGCGCGTCCACCGCTGACCTCGCCGTCATCCTGATCGATGCGCGCAAGGGCGTGCTGACGCAGACGAAGCGCCACAGCTATCTGGCGCACCTGATCGGCATCAAGAATATCGTGCTGGCGGTGAACAAGATGGACTTGGTCGATTATGACCAGGCGGTCTATGACGGTATCGTCAAGGATTACACCGAATTCGCGCGCTCGATCGGCATTCAGCATTTCGTGCCGATGCCGATTTCCGGCTTCAAGGGCGACAATATCACTGGCCCTTCGGAGAACACGCCCTGGTACAAGGGTCCGGCGCTGATCGAGCATCTGGAAACCGTCGAAGTCAACAGCGCGACCGACGCGGAAAAGCCGTTCCGCATGCCCGTGCAATGGGTCAACCGCCCGAACCTCGACTTCCGCGGCTTTTCCGGCCTGATTGCCACCGGCACCGTGAAGCCGGGCGATGCGATCCGCGTGCTGCCTTCGGGCAAGACCAGCACGGTGACGCGTATTGTGACGCTGGACGGCGATCTGGATCAGGCTGTCGCGGGGCAGTCGGTGACGATCTGCTTCGCTGACGAGATCGACTGCTCGCGCGGCGACGTCATCGCGCTGGCCGACAATCCTCCGCAGGCTGCCGACCAGTTCGAAGCCACCATCGTGTGGATGGCTGACGAGGAAATGCTGCCGGGCCGTCCTTATTGGCTGAAGATCGGGACGCAGACCGTCACCGCGACGGTGCAGCACCCGAAATATCAGGTGAACGTTAACACGATGGAGCATCTGGCGGCCAAGACGCTGGACCTCAACGCCATCGGTGTCGCTAATCTGTCCACCGATAAGCAGATCGTGTTCGAGTCCTATGAGCAGAACCGGACGCTGGGCGGCTTCATCCTGATCGACAAGATCACGAACGCCACCGTGGCGGCGGGCATGCTGCACTTCTCGCTGCGGCGGGCGCAGAATGTCCACTGGCAGGCGACCGACGTTACCCGTGAGTTCCATGCGGGCCTCAAGAACCAGAAGCCTGCCGTGCTGTGGTTCACCGGGCTTTCTGGCGCGGGCAAGTCGACCATCGCCAATCTGGTGGAAAAGAGACTGGCGCGGATGAACCGGCACACTTTCCTGCTGGATGGCGACAATGTACGCCACGGCCTGAACAAGGATCTGGGCTTCACCGATGCCGACCGCGTGGAGAATATCCGTCGCGTGGGCGAGGTTGCCAAGCTGATGACCGACGCGGGCCTGATCGTCATTACCGCCTTCATCTCGCCCTTCCGGTCGGAGCGCGAAATGGTGCGGCAGATGATGCAGCCGGGCGAGTTCATCGAGGTGCACATCGATACGCCGCTTGCTGAAGCAGAGGCACGGGACGTCAAGGGCCTCTACAAGAAGGCGCGTGCCGGGGATCTCAAGAACTTCACCGGCATTGACAGCCCCTATGAGCCGCCAGAGGATCCGGAAATCCGCATCGACACAACGGCCATGACCGCCGAGGAAGCGGCCGACGCCATCGTAGCCAGGCTGATCCCATGAGCGGCGGGATGAGCGATGCCGACCTTGCGGCGCATCTTGCCGAAACCGCCGGGCGCATCCTGCTTGAGGTGCGCGCCAGCGGCATGTTCAGCGCCAAGGCGCTGGGCAAGGCGGGCGATCAAACGGCCAACCAGTTCCTTGTTCACGCCCTGCGTGAACAACGGGGCGAGGACGGGTTGCTGTCTGAGGAAGAGAAGGACAATGCCGAGCGGCTGAGCCAAAGCCGCGTCTGGATCGTGGATCCTGTCGATGGCACCCGCGAATATGGCGAGGAGCGATCCGATTGGGCGGTCCATGTCGGTCTGGCGATCGATGGGCAGCCGGAGATCGGCGCTGTAGCGCTGCCGGGCCTTGACCTGACCGGAACAGGGCAGGGTACAATAGTTCGGTCGGATCAGCCGCAGCCGATCCCGCCTGCACCCGAAAAGCTGCGCATGGTGGTCAGCCGCACCCGCCCGGCAGCCGAAGCTGTCGCGGTTGCGGAAAAGCTGGGCGCCGAACTTGTTCCGATGGGCTCGGCCGGCGCCAAGGCGATGGCGGTGATATTGGGACAGGCAGACATTTACCTGCATTCCGGCGGCCAATATGAATGGGACAGTATGGCACCCGTCGCCGTGGCGAAGGCGCATGGCCTGCACTGCTCGCGAATTGATGGCAGCCCGCTGATCTACAATCAGGCAAATGTGTATCTGCCTGACCTGCTCATTTGCAGAAAAGAACATGCTCAGCAGTTATTGGCCCTTATCAGCGAAGTTCAGGTCAGCGCCTGATAATCAAAACTGAGGACTGCCAATGCCTGTTGAGTGAGGATCGAGCCATGCCGCGCACAACGCGGCGTGGTTCGAAGCTCATTTCGTCAAAGCGAACTGCAAGGAAACTGTCGCGCCTAAAGTCAGTCGTCCCGGTTTGACCGAACTTGGTGGAGCGGGCGGTGGCGGCGCTTCCCGCCATACGGTTCGTCACCGTTAGGGCTGAACCGAGTAAACTCCTAAAAATCGGCACCGATTGCGCGATAGAGGGATATACGGTTTAGCAACAGTTCAAGGTCTGTCGCAATCGCGCTCCGCCGGGCGGAATAGAGCGAGCGTTGGTTCACAAGTGTGGTCAGGAACGGATCGATTCCCGCACGATAACGCTGTTCGGACAAGGCATAGGCATTCTCATTCGAGACGACCAGAGCTCGCTGAGCCTGCTGCTGTTCACCTATGGTGCCTGCGCGTGCCAAGGCATCGGCGACTTCACGAAAGGCGCTCTGGATGGCGTTCTCATAGCTGGCTAGAGCAGCCTGTTGCTGCGCCTTGCTATATTCGACATTGCCTTTTACTCCGCCGCCGAAAATGGGAAGGCTCGCCGAAGGAGCTGCTGTCCAACTGAATGCGCCGCCCGTGAAAAGCGACGACAGTGCTGAACTGGCGACACCGATCGCCGACGTCAGACTGATCTTCGGGAACATCGCGGCCCTTGCGGCGCCGATATTCGCATTTGCAGCCTGTAAACGGTGTTCGGCCTGCAGCACATCTGGCCGCTGGAGCAGGACATCTGATGAAATTCCGGCAGGGACTTGCGCAGTCGAGCCGATCAGAGTGGAGAGTGACAGCGGGAGTAGAACTTCTTCTACCGGCGCCCCGGCGAGCAGATCCAGCGCGTTGCGATCCTGCGCTACCTGCGTAACTGCGGCCGCGACATCGGACCTCGCCTGTTCGACGATCGTTTCCGCCTGATGGACGTCGAGCTTGCCGGAAAGACCGACGCCGTTGAGCGATCGTGTAAGCGCGAGCGTCCGTTCGGCGCTGCTGAGCGTATCGCGAGCTACGGCGAGCAATTGCTGGTCCGCAGCAAGCGTTGCATAGGCGCTGGCCGTTTCCGCGACGAGCGCGATGCGCGCGGCGCGCGCGCCCTCCTGGCTTGCGAGATAGGATTGAAGGGCGGATTCACTCAAATTGCGCAGGCGGCCGAACAGATCGATTTCGAAAGCGCTAAAACCGATGTCCGCGCTGTAATTGTCCTGACGCTGGTCATTCCGGTGCGTGAGCGTCGCGTTGGCATCCGCCGTAACCGTAGGCATCTGCGCGGCCCGCTGAATGCGATATTGGGCGCGCGCCGCGAGAAGGTTGGCCAGAGTTACGCGAAGATCCCGATTGTTGATCAGCGCCCGATCAATGATCGTACGCAGCCGTTCGTCGCCGACCAAAGCCGTCCAGGGCAAACCTGCCACTTCTGTAGGAAGGGCGGTTGAATATGCGGATCCATTTGGCCAAGCGGGCGGAACGGGCGCGGTGGGCCGCTCATATGCGGGCGCCAGATTGCAGGCGGTCAGCGTCACGGACAGGCCGAGGGGGAGCAAGCGCCTCATGCGGGCACCTCCGATCCGGTGACAGATGAATGGTCCTTGCGTCTGAAAAGCCGCATGATCGTGAAGAAAAACAGCGGCACATAAAAGATGGCAAGCAAGGTTCCGGTCAGCATGCCGCCAGCAACCGCCGTGCCGATGGCGATGCGGCTTTGTGCGCCAGCGCCATGAGCGAGCGCCAGCGGCATAACGCCCGCAATGAAGGCGAGCGAGGTCATTATGATCGGTCGGAAACGGAGCCTGGCCGCTTCGATCGCCGCGCTCATCGCGTCCTTGCCATCGCGATAGGCAAACTCGGCGAATTCAACGATGAGGATTGCGTTCTTGGCCGCCAGCCCCATCGTGGTGAGGAGCCCTACCTGGAAGAATACATTATTCTCCAGCCCGCGCGCCCAAACGGCGACGACTGCCCCGATCAGGCCCAGCGGGATTACGAACAATACTGCGAGTGGTACCGACCAGCTTTCATAAAGTGCCGCGAGGCAGAGAAAGACGACCAGTACGGAGAGAGAATAAAGCAAGGGCGCCTGTCCGCCGGACAATTGTTCCTGATAGGAAAGGCCGCTCCAAGCATAACTGGTTCCGGTCGGCAATTGCTGCTGCAAACGCACCATTTCATCCATGGCCTCTCCCGAACTCGCGCCGGGTGCGGCCTGTCCCTGTATTTCATAGGAGGATTGGCCGTTGAAGCGCGACACTGTTGTCGGACCCATTTCCCAATGGGTGGTGGCGAAAGCGGAGAATGGAACCATTTCGCCCGTGGCGGCAGAGCGCACTTGCCAGTTTTCAATGTCGGTCGGCAAAGCTCGATAAGGCGCGTCTGCCTGCATAAAGACGCGTTTTACGCGTCCGCGATCAATGAAGTCGTTGATATAGCTGCTTCCCCAGGCGGAACTTAGAACATCGTCCACATCATTTTGTGTAAGTCCAAGCACAGCAAGCTTTTCATTATCGATATCGACCTTCAACTGGGGCGTGTCCTCAAGCGTAGCGGCACGCACACCCGCGAGCAGAGGGCTTTGCGAAGCTGCAGCGAGCAGCTGGTTGCGCACGGCCAGGAACTTGTCTCGGCTGAGGCCGCCTGTGTTGAGCAGCTCGAAGGTAAAGCCGTTCGACTGGCCCAGGCCACGGATGGCGGGCGGCGTCATGGCCAGAATTTTCGCATCACGTACGGCTGCGAGCTGCTTTGTAGCGCGGTTCGCGATCTCGGTCGCGCTATTCGCCTTACCCTTCCGGTCTTCCCAAGGATTGAGATTGATGAAACCCTGCGCGGTATTTTCGCCCTGTCCTGCAAAACTGAAACCTTGGGCAATGAATATGTTGCCGACGTTATTTCCTTCTTCGCTTTGGAAGTAGCTGCGAACACTCTCGACCACTTGCGCGGTTCGCGTGGACTTGGCGCCAGCGGGAAGGGTCATCTGCACCATGACCTGGCCCTGATCCTCTACGGGGAGGAAGCTGGTCGGCAAGCGGACAAAGATCAGCGCAAGGACGCCCAATATCAGCAGATAGATCGTCCAGAAGAGGGCGCGCCGATGCATGATTGCCTCAAGCCGCCGCATATAGCCGCCGGTCACGCGCCCAAACCAGCGGTTGAACCGGCCCGCCCATCCCTGGTGACGGCGCTCCTCACTGGCCGATTTCAACAATGTGGCGCACAGGGCGGGCGACAGGATGAGCGCAACCACCACGGACAGAAGCATGGAGGACACAATGGTGATGGAGAACTGCCGGTAAATAACCCCCGTCGAACCGCCGAAGAAGGCCATGGGCAGGAGAACGGCCGAAAGGACAAGGGCTATGCCGACCAGCGCACTGCCTATCTCTTCCATCGATTTGATTGTGGCGGCGCGCGCGTCAAGCCCCTCATCGTGCATCAGCCGTTCGACATTCTCGACGACTACGATCGCGTCATCGACCAGAAGGCCGATGGACAACACCATGCCGAACAGTGTGAGCGTGTTGATGGAATAGCCGAAAAGGGCTAGCACGCCGAAGGTCCCGAGCAGGACGACCGGAACCGCCACCGCAGGGATCAGCGTCGCGCGCCAGCTTTGCAGAAAGACGAACATGACCACGACGACCAGCCCGACGGCTTCGATAAGTGTCTTGATGACCTCATCCACGGAAAGCCGGATGAAGGGTGTCGTATCGCGCGGGAATGCGATGCTGTACCCGTGGGGCAGGTTCGTGGACAGCTCTGCGACCTTTGCCTTGACGAGTTCGGCGGTCTTCAGAGCGTCGGCGCCGGGAGCGAGTTGGAGTGCGATGCCCGATCCAGGATGTCCGTTCAGCGCGGCTGAAAAGGTGTAACTTTCATTCCCAAGTTCGACCCGAGCAACATCGGAGAGGTGAACGACGGACCCATCGCTTTGAGTTTTCACTATGATGTTGCGAAATTCTTCGGGAGTCTGGAGGCGTGCACGCGCGCGAACGGTGGCATTCAGTTGCTGTCCGGCGGGCGCCGGATCAGCGCCGATCTGACCGGCGGAAACCTCGACATTCTGCGACCGGATCGCGTTTTCGACGTCCGACGGCATGAGCTTGACGGTGGCGAGTTTGTAGGGATCCAGCCATATGCGCATGGCATATTGGGATCCAAAAATCTGAACGTCGCCGATACCTTCCAAGCGGGAGATGGGGTCCTGAAAATTATTGACCAGGTAATCGGAGATATCAGTCTGGGTGGCTCGATCGGTACGATCGTACAGCGCAACCAGCATCAGGAAATCGGTCTGCGATTTAGTGACGGTCAGGCCCTGCTGCTGAACTGCATTGGGCAACCGGCTTAACGCCTGCTGCACCTTATTTTGAACCTGGACCTGCGCAGTATCGGGGTCGGTGCCTTTGTCAAAGGTGACAGTGATACGCGACTGGCCATTGGCGGTGGATGTCGAGGAGAAATACATCAGGCCATCGATGCCAGTCAGTTGCTGCTCGATGACCTGCGTGACGCTTGTCTCTACAGTATCGGCCGAAGCGCCTGGATAATTTGCTCTGATGTTGACCGCAGGCGGCGCGATATCTGGATACTGAGCAATAGGCAGCGACAGCATGGCGCCAAGTCCAGCCAGCATGATGCCGATCGCGATCACCCAGGCGAAGATTGGCCGATCGATGAAAAAGCGGCTGAGCATCGGAGGACCTAGCTCCCTTGGCCGACGGTTGCGGAGCGGACGGTATCGCCCGGTTTCACCTTGTCAGTTCCTTCGACGATCAGCCGATCACCGGACTTGAGGCCTGCGGTCACAAGCCATTTGTCCCCTATCGCCTGCGCCGTAGTGACGGTGCGCTGCTCCACCTTGTTTGCCCGATTGACGACAAGTGCGGTGGCATTGCCCTTGGGATCACGGCTGATCCCCTGCTGGGGCGCGAGTATGCCGTTGGGCACGACGGCCTGCGGGGCCACCACGCGCACGAACATCCCGGGAAGGAGGAGGCTGTCAGGATTGGGGAAGCGCGCGCGCAGGGTAATGGTGCCGCTATTGGGGTCCACGATAGGCTCGGCAAATTCTATACGGCCTTCAAGCGGATAGTCGCTGCCGTCGTCCAGTTTCAGCCGGATGGTGGCACTGGCAGGTAGTGCTTTACCCGCGGCCAGATTGCGGCGCAGCGCCAGGAGCTGCGCGCTGGACTGCGTAATGTCGACAAAGATGGGGTCAAGCTGCTGGATTGTGGCAAGCGGGGCAGCTTGACTAGCTGTGACCAATGCGCCCGGCGTAACCGAAGAACGGCCAATGCGCCCGCTGATCGGTGCCCGAACTTCGGTGAAGCGCAGGTTTATGCTGGCAGTCTGAAGCGACGCGCGCGCTTGTTGAATGGCGGCGCTTGCTTGCCGCGAAGATGCCACCACGTCGTCCCGCTCCTGCGCGCTCACGGCCTCTGTCTGCCCGAGCGCCTGATAGCGGCGCGCCTTGGCTTGCGCCGCGACCGCTGTCGCCTGCGCATTGGCTAGCGAAGCTTGCGCTTCATCGCGAGAGGCGCGGTAGAGGGACGGATCAATCTGATATAATGGCTGGCCCGCATGCACATAGGAGCCTTCGGTAAAGAGGCGCTTTTGAACGACGCCAGCAACTTGAGGCCGCACCTCAGACATCAGCGTCGACGCGGTGCGTCCGGGTAGCTCTGTCGATACGGTAACGTCCTGCGCCTGAAGCGTGACTACGCCCACTTCGACCTGCTTTTTCTCAGGCGGTTTGCTTTGGCTGCATGCGGTGGCGAGCAAACAAATGGCCGCGCCTAATTGAGCGTAGCGGGATGAAGAGAGTGCAGAGCGCAGCGGCATGGCGGCAGGTTATCCAGTGGGGAGTCCAGCAGTGGGGAAACTTCACCCGGCGCAGGGGGAGGGGGAGCGCCGGGTGAAGGACGGGCCAGCTATCTGACCGGCTCCGACGCCCCCTATTCGCGTCTTGGCAGGGGTTTGAAAAGGCCGAACATGTGCCATTGTGCATCGCAATATGTCGAAATGTATCAGCGCGTATCAGGGGCTCTGACGAAGGCAGACTTTTAATGCTGAACACCGTAAAAGGCGGCGATGCCAGACCAGATGAACAGCCGCCAAGCACGCCTGATCGTAGTCGATGATGACCCCGATATTCGGGATTTGATTGTTCAGCAGTTGCGGCAGGAACATTATGAGGTGGTAGCCGCAGGCAGCTTGGGAGAGCTTTATCAGGCCCTTTCGGTGCATGCGGCCGACCTCATCGTGCTTGATCTCAACCTCCCGGACGGTGACGGGCTCACCCTGTGCCGGGAGTTGCGGGCCGAAGGAAATGACGTCCCTATCATCATGGTGTCCGCCAGAGGCAGTGCGATCGACCGGGTGCTCGGGCTGGAACTGGGAGCGGATGACTATCTCACAAAGCCGTTCGAGCCACGCGAATTGCTCGTTCGCATACGCAACCTGTTACGCCGGTCCCATGCTGACGAACCCGACCGGCAGCGCGACAAAGGCGTGCGCATCGCCAGCTTCGGTCCCTGGCGTCTCGACCTCTTCCAGCGCAGGCTGATCGCTGAAGATGGCCGACTGGTGATGCTTTCGTCTGCGGAGTTCCGTTTGCTGTCCCGGTTTATCGAGGAGCCCAATGTGGTCCTCTCACGGGAAAGCCTTGTGCCTGAACGTCGAGCGACTGCTGCATTCGACCGCTCGACCGATCTACAGGTGAGCCGATTGAGGCAGAAACTGGCGACCATGCCGGGGGGTGAGGAACTCATTCTGACGGTGCGGGGCGAAGGGTATGTACTCGCCAGTCCGGTGTCCTACGAATGATTGAGCGTCTTTGGAGCCGTGTTCGAGGCTTTTTGCGCTCGCTGGCAGGACAGATATTCCTGCTGCTGACGATTGGCATGTCGTTGGCCGCGATGCTGGCTTTGCTGATCGCTGAACAAAGCAGGAGCCATGACTTTCAGCAATGGCGCATGCAGCGGGTGGTGGCGAGCGCCGAGGACATCGGTCATCGCCTTCAGCGTGATCCCAAGCGGGTCGAGGCCATGCTGGCGGCCCAGCAAATCATGGGCGCGGCGTTGGCACCGGAGGGCATTGCGGTGGCTGAACCGGATGCTGAGCTTGCAAAAGCGCTCAGGGCGCGGTTCGGCCCCGGGTCGAACCCGGAGGCTAGTCAGGTTCCTGCAGGATTTTGCTTTCCGCGCCTGCGTTATGATCCATCGGCGGGCGCCGCTGGGGTGGTCAACGCGCCGCGCCCGTCATGCTGGATCGTACGATTTACCGATAGCACTGGTGCTCGACGATCCATGGCGCTCAACCTGCCGCGCATGGAGCGTCCGCCCAGTATGATGGCCAACCCGCTCTATATGCTCCTGATCATCGCCGCATCTGCTGGTCTTGCTATCATCGTGTCCCGGATCGTAACCCAACCATTGCGGCGCCTTGAGCACGCGGCGGAGTCCTTCTCCCTGTCGCTCGACCCGGAGGAAATTCCTGAAAACGGGCCTGAAGAAGTGCGTGCGGCGCTATCGACCTTCAACCTCATGCAACGGCGCGCGCGTGCTGGTTTTGCCGAGCGTACGCAATTGCTGGCGGCCATCAGCCACGATTTGCAGACGCCGCTTACCCGGCTGAGGTTACGGCTTGAACTCGTCGAAAATGAGGAGTTGCGTGCGCGGCTATTGCAGGACCATCAGGCGATGCAAACCTTGGTAAAAGAGGGACTGGATCTCGCCGCCAGTACCGAGACGCAGGAAGAATGGTCAGTCATTGATATCGATTCCATGCTGGAAAGCATGGTCGAGGATGCGCAGGATCTGGGCGCTCCATTGCGGTTCGCGGGAGGGTGTGGCGGGACGATCCGGGCCAAGCCCAATGCACTGAGCCGATGCATCACTAATCTGGTCAGTAACGCCCTCAAATATGGTGGCGAGGCCGAAATCGGATGTTTCCGCCAGGGATGCCGACTTGTCATACACATCCGGGACAAAGGGCCGGGCATACCGGCGGAACAGCTAGATCAGATGTTTGAGCCCTTCACTCGCGGTGCTTCAGGGCAGCCGGGCGGGCGGCCCGGCACGGGCATCGGTCTGACTATAGCGCGGTCACTGGCGCTCACCTTCGACGCGTCCGTCCGGCTGATGAATGCGGACGATGGCGGGCTGGTCGCCCTTATCGAAATGAAGGCGTAAGTTCGATCTTTCGCGTTGCCAGACGGTCGGCTTCGTCTGGATTATGGGTGACATAGATTATCGGGAGCCGAAGCTCGTCCCGTATGCGCAGGACAACATCCATGATGTCTTCCCGGCGAGCGGGGTCTATGGAGGCGAGAGGCTCGTCCATGAGCAAGGCTCGGGCGCCAGACAGCAGAGCGCGGCCAATGGCAACGCGTTGTGCTTCGCCGCCCGACAATGTGCGTGGCCAGCGGCTGAGCAGATGTTCAATCCCGAGAAAATCGACGACCGCTTGTAGAGACATCCATCTGTCCTGCGGCGTCGCAAGCCGATAGCCATAGAGCAGGTTCGCCCGCACCCGAAGATGGGGGAAAAGGCGGCCATCCTGGAAAACATATCCGATGCGACGACGATAGGAGGGCAAATCGATGGCGGCATCGGCATCGAACAATATTTCTCCATCGACGCTGATATGACCCTGATCCGGGCGCAGCAGACCAGCGATCATGTTGAGGATCGATGTCTTCCCTACGCCGGAGGGTCCCCAGAGCAGGGTGATGCCATCTGATGCTGCAAAGCGCGCCGTAACGAGGGTGGGGCCGAGAACCTTGCGGACGTCGATGTTAAAGGACATGGCTGGACCTATCCGCCGATATCCGGCGGCTGAGCGCTTCTGAAAGCAACAGTGCGCCTAGCGACAAGCAGATCGAAATCACGGCGAGCCGCCATACGACGGCGTCGGCGCCGGGGATTTGGAGGGCGCTGTAGATCGCGAGCGACAGGGTGCGGGTTTCTCCCGGAATGTTTGATACAAAACTGATGGTCGCGCCGAATTCGCCGAGCGATCGCGCAAAACCAAGAATGAATGCCGCAGCTAATCCGGGTAGAGACAGGGGGAGGAGGATCGTCAGGAAGCACCAGGCGGGGCTGGCGCCGAGGGTTTGGGCGGCTTCTTCCAGACGATGATCTACAGCTTCGATCGACAGGCGGATCGCGCGCACCATTAGGGGAAGCGCCATGATGCCGGCAGCGATGGCGGCGCCGGTCCAGCGGAACATGACGGTCACACCGAACCAGCGTTCCATTATGCTTCCTACGGGGCCGGCAGGTCCGAGGGTCAGGAGAAGCAGCCAACCGATCACTACCGGCGGCAGGACAAGCGGGAGGTGAACCGCCGCGTCGAGCAGCAGCTTGCCGGGAAAGCGCCAGCGCGCGAGGACCCAGGCGAGGGCGAAGGCCAAGGGGAGAGCGAAGAGCATGGCCGCGAAGCTGACCTTCAAGGACAGCTGGACGATCTCCCATTCTTCCGGGCTCAAGACGGTCACCGTCAACGCGTTCCAAAACCGTAGCGGCGGAAGATCGCCTTGCCGCGTGGAGACAGGAGAAAGCGGTGAAATCCTGCCGCTTCCGGATGGGTGGAGCGGCTTAGCAGTGCCAGCGGATAGGTGATTTTCGGGTGATTGGCCGCAGGAAAGATGCCCACTATACGGACGGCGGTCGTGGCCCGCGCATCGGTTTCATAGACGATGCCATAGGGCGCCTGCCGCCGCTCCACCATTGCAAGAGCCGCCCGGACGTTTTCCGCCGCCGCCACTTTACCAGATAGCGCTGGCCAAACGCCGAGTGCCACAAGCGCCGCCTTGCCATATTTTCCGGCAGGAACGCTGTCCGGGTCAGCCATTGCGAGGCGGCCAGTGCCGATCGCACGGGCGAGAGGGAATCCACGGCGGATCGCCATTTTCGTGCCGCTGCCCGCTGGAGCGATCAGGACGAGGCGGTTGGTAAGCAGCGGAACACGGGTTCCACGGCGGACGAGTCCTTTCGCGGCGATGGCATCCATCCAGGGTTCATCCGCCGACAAGAACAGGTCGGCAGGCGCCCCGGCCTCTATTTGCCGGGCGAGAGCGGAAGACGCGGCGAAGGACAGGACTGGCCGGTCATGCCCCTGCGCCGTCCAGGCATCGGCTGCGGCGGTCAGCGATTCCTGGAGGCTGGCGGCGGCCAATATCAAAGGCCCGCGTTCGCGCGCTTCAGCGGGTTCAACCGCAAAGCCGGTAATGAGCAGAAGGAGCAGAACAAGGAACCGATGCATGCGACGCCTGACGCTTAAGGTATATATGCCGCTATACAGCGGTTGGCGGTCAAGGCGAGGCCAAATTCAGCGCGGTGCAAGAAGGCGGCGGCGTTGCGCGGCAAGGGCTTCGCCGGTGAGCGGCGGCCGTTCGCTCGCTCCCTTGCCTTTGCGCAGGCGCTGGCGATCCTTCTCGCGGGGCTCGGCAAGCCTGACGCGCACGGCGCTTTGCCCCTGATTGCGTATTCCGAGTGCTTCCGCCGCTCCTCGGGAAAGGTCGATGATCCGCCCGCGCGTGAAGGGACCCCGATCGTTGACCCGAACCAGTACGGTTCGGCCGCTGCCAAGCTCCGTCACCTCTACATAGGAAGGCAGCGGCAAGGTGGGATGGGCCGCGCTGATCCCGCCCGGCCGGAACTTCTCTCCGCGCGCTGTACGGTTGCCTGATTCAGTTCCATACCAGCTGGCATAGCCGACTTCATCATAGCCCGGTTGTTGGGCGGGAACATAGGTGACGCCGCGCACCGTATAGGGCGGCCCGACACGAACCGGCGTGTCCGATACGGGCTGGTACGAAGCGCACCCAGCGATGAACAGGGCAGGCAGGAGCGGCAAAAGGGAGGATCGCATGGTTGCGTCATAACGGCACAGCGGCGGCCTGCTCAAGCCCTGCTGATATCGGGATAGTCAGGCGCGATTCCATGGGGATAGCGTGGCTTTCCGTCAACTCTCCTAAAGGAGATTTGGCGTCGTCCCAAATCGCCGGACTGGCAGCATTAAGCGTCAGTGTTTGCAGAGGCGCACCATTGTAGAATGCTGCTCAGTCGCCGGTGCTCGGGGAGCCTGCGGCTTCCGCGAGATCCCCAAATTTCGTGGAACCGGGTCCGGTTGCCCCGACCATTATAAGGTCGAAGCTTTACAGCCGGACCCGACTTTCCTTTAGCCCTGTGTGGGCCGGGACAATGGGCGGCCAATCATGGTTTGGGACGGCGGTCCTTTTCGCGGTCGGCTTCATCGATCGCCTTTATCAGATCGTCGAAGGCGCCGTCGCGCGGGAGCGGGAAGAGCCGGGAAAAACTTTCGCCAAGCCGATGAATATCGTTCTGCGTCAGCAGCCCTATCGCAACAATCTCTTCACGGGTGTCCATTCAAGACCCCTCCTGAATGACGATAACGATGCAAAGTCGATCTGGTGCCAAGCTATTGGCGGAAAGCGGCAAAAATCCTTATCTTTTTGGCGGGTTGATCGATCATGACGCGCGCCAGCGTTCGAGCGCGGTGTCATATTTGCGGCGTTCGTTTTCCACGCGGCGGGCCAACAGCCGATAGGCGACCTGCTGCTGCTGGCGCAACTGTTCGATCTGGGCGCGAAGCTGTGCCTGTTTCTCTTCGAGTTTTTTCAACGCCGCCCTGTCTTCTTCCTCCTGCAGGGCGAGGGCTTCTTCCGCCCTGTCGAGTGGTTCACGACTGGGTCGTGGTGTTGCAGGGGATGCGCGCTTCGGCGGGGAGTTGGGAGGAGTCGCTTTTCCCGGACGGGATTTCGCCCCGCCGGGTTGCTGCGGTGATTTGGCAAGGGAGGCCAAATGTTCCGCCTCACTGCCGCGTGGTCGTTTGATGACCTTGCCGGGATTGGCGAGGGGTTCCCGCATTAATTCTGCTTCGGTGACTTGCTCGGCAGAACCGCGCGCGAAAAGATTGGCGTCGGCGCCCCACGCTTCCAGCGCCGCCTTTTGACTGGGCGTAGCGACATAGGCGTCGTGGAAGCCGATAGGGGTGCGATAGACCTTGAGCGCGCGTGCCATGGTGGCTGAACGCCTTCGATGGCATTGGGGTGCCGCTAACCGACATGCCCTTGTTAGCGCCAGCTTCGCTCATGGATATCTGCTGCCGTCGCGGCGTTGATCAAGGATAGCAGCAAAAGGAAGAGTCGATGCAGCAGAACAGGAAGAGCGGCCAATCATCTGACCAACCGGCAGAAGGAAGGGACGATACACCGCCGCCGGAACGGGGATCACCGCTGGCCGGTGGCGATCAGGAAAGCGGCGAAGCGGAGAAAAGGATCGAAAAAGGCGAAGTGAAGGAGCCCAACCCGCTGGCACCGCCAGTTAATACGCAAGCAGGCAGTTGATGAGATTGGCCTGAATGGCGGGCCGTCACTTCAGCCGCTGATCACCGGATAACGCATTCTAAGGTCATCCATCAGCCCTTCGATCACCGAAACTTCGTGGAAGGTGCCCGTTGGCGTGATCGTCCAGTTGCAATGCGGATGGGTAGCGCGGCTGTAGAGGCGAACGGCGCCGAGTACCTTGCGCCAGTGATGCTTGCTGCGGCCGTGGTCGCGAACAAGGCGGGCGACGAGAAGATCGGTGATTTTGTCAGACGTCATCTTCGGCTTTCTCTCCGCCGATCCAGCGGCCGGGCAATTCGATATAGGCTTCCAGTTCGCGCCAGTGGCGGTCCCAACCGGGGCCACGGCGATTCTCCGGCACATAAGCCTCAACCATGCGACGGGCGCGGGCCACGACATTGTCGGGCGGCGTGCGCAGGCGATCGAGAATGTGGCGGATATCCTCGCTCATGACGGGCTGATAGCCTGTCCTCGGCCAACGCGCCAGTCGCCGGGAGAGGGGCCATTATAGTAACTCTTCGTGGACAAAGCGCGCGCCAGGTTACATTCATCGTTGTAATTGAGATGCTGATTGCAGCCGAGGGGATAGAAATGAGCCAGAAATCGACCATTCTCATCGTCGGGGGCACCGGTAAGACGGGTCGTCGTCTGGCCGATCGTTTGACGGCTCTTGGTCACACTGTCCGCATTGGTTCACGGAGCGCGGAGCAGCCGTTTCTGTGGGAAGAGGAGGCCAGCTGGAAACCCCTGCTGGAGGGCGCGGACGGCCTATATATCGCGCATCATGACAATACGCATCCCCATGCTGGCGCGCAGATTGGGCGGCTTGCACAGCTTGCGCTGGATTGCGGGGTAAAGCGGCAGGTGCTGCTTTCCGGCCGAGCAGATGAGGCATTTCTGGATGCGGTTGAAGGCGGATTCAGGGCAAGTGCGGCGGACTGGACAGTCGTTCGTCCGGCATGGTTCATGCAGAATTTCTCGGAAATGTTCTTCCTCGACGCGGTGTTGGCGGGCGAGATCGTACTGCCGGTCGGTGACGCGACCGAACCGTTTATCGATATCGAAGATGTCGCTGCTGTCGCGGCAGAGGCGTTATTGGACGGTCGGCATAGTGGACAGGTTTATGAGCTGACCGGGCCGGAATCGATAGGCTTTGAAGCCGCCGCCGACGCGTTGACGAAGGCGACGGGACGGAAGATCAGCTTCACCCCCATTCCCTTCGACACATTTCGGGAGTCGATCCTGTCGAACGGTTTGCCTGAAGAATATGCCTATACCTATTCTGGTATCGCCGACGGCAAGTTGGCCTATGTCACGGATGATGTTGAGCGGGTATTAGGCCGGAAACCGAGACGCTTTTCCGAATATGCGCACGATGCGGCGGCTAGCGGCGTTTGGGATGTGTGATTGATTGGCGGGGCTTAGAGCGGGACCCCCGATTAAGGCCCGTTCACTCTCCGAGTTCGGGAAGCGGCGTCCATTCCCTGTCCGGTGAGAGTGGTGCGAAGATGCTGTCGATAAGCGCATTCGTCACCTCTTCGGGAGTGGCCGGGTTCCATTTCGGCGCATTGTCCTTGTCGAAGATGACGGCGCGCACGCCTTCGATGAAGTCGGGGCGGCGGATGACGTGGCAGGCGATGCGATATTCATTGCGCATGTTGGCCGCGAAGTCGGTAAAGGCCGCTCCCTCTGCCATTTGCCGCAGGGCGACCTTGATCGTCTGGGGCGATTTGGTGGCGAGAACCGCCAGCTGCGCGCGCGCCCATTCCGATCCGTCAGTGCGCAGGGCGTCGAGGATGTCTTCGTAGTGGTTGGAGGCGAACAGCCGGTCAATGTTGGCCCGCTGTGCTTCCCATGGGCAGGGTGGCGGTGGTTCGCTCATCTCGTCTAGGATTTCGCCGATGCCGTCGGGGTCGGCGATGATCCGGGCCTTGACCGCGTCGAGCTTTTCCGAGGCCATATAATGGGTGGCGATGCCGATCGCTGCGCAGTCCGCTCCATTGATGCGGGCTCCGGTGGTGGCGAGCCATGTGCCGGTGCGGCCAGGCATGCGCGGCAGGAACCAGCCACCGCCGACGTCAGGGAAAAGGCCGATGCCTGTTTCGGGCATGGCGTAGACGGTTCGCTCGGTCGCGATGCGGAAGCGCGCCGGATCGGATATGCCGACGCCTCCGCCCATGACTATGCCGTCGATGAAGGCGATGATGGGCTTTTCATATGTGAACAGCAGATGGTTCAGCCGATACTCGGTGTGGAAGAAGCGCTCCGCGTCCGAAAAGTCGCCTTTCGCGCTGTTGGCGATCATGGCGATGTCGCCGCCTGCGCAGAAGCCGCGTGACAATTTGGGGTCGCCATCGGGGGATGGGGCGTGATCGAGCATGACGGCGGACACATCATCATCGTGACGCCAGGCGAGCAGGGCGTCGATCATGGCGGCGCACATTTCGGTCGTCAGCGCATGGATCGCCCTTGGCCGGTTCAGGCGGATGCGGCCGACGCCATTTTGCACGAAGATGATCAACTGATCCGTCATTCCTTATCCCACCTATTTCGCTGCGCCGCATGATGCTGTTATCGGTTCAGATCGTTCCGGGGAAGGGGCTGCGGCTTGTTGGGAAGAGATGAACAACTACAGATAGATCGGCAGCGAAGTTGTCAGCCCCCATCTTTTTTTGGCCACAAATGTTTGACCTGACGCGATAATTCGGTTAAATAATCCCCAAGGCAGAGAAGCGCGCTGCGGCGAGTGATCTGACGAAAAGGCAAACTGCTGGTGACGGCAGGACGCAAAGCTTCCGGTCTCTTGATTGAGACAGCGGGGTTACCGAAACAGGACATGACGCGATGGAACCGCTTATCCCTTTTTCTCCATTCCTGAAATTTGGGCCGCCTGGCTACATAATTTGCCGTCGGGGCTAAATTAGTCATCCGTTCGGGCTGGCGCAGGATATCGATCGAGCCTGCCGGTCCCGGTTACAGACATACCGCGATTATGCGCGGGATAGTCCCGCCATGTCGCGCTGCCTCAACTCCCTCGGGTCGCACTGTGGGAGAGAAGCACAGCGTCCCAAAGACCCATCTCCCCACCTGGGGCGCTGTGCTTCACTCATTCCGGACGTCGGATCGACACGAAATAGGACCGTCGAGATAGCGGGCAAGCGCCTCGCTGGCTTCCGGCGTCAAGTGTAGGCCGAGCTTGCTGCGGCGGTAGAAAATGTCCTCTGGGGTCTGTGCCCATTCTTCCCTGACAAGATAGTCGACTTCGGCACGGCTGAGGTCGCCGCCGAATATCTCCCCCAGATCGTCCAGCGTTTCAGCTGCGCCCAGCAGCTTCAGCGCGCATGTGCCGTAGGCGCGGGCAAGGCGGTGGAGGAGCGAATGGGGCAGGGCGGGATATTGGCGCTCCAATTCTTGCACGAAGGCGCTGAAGTCCCCGTCGGGCATGTCCTCGCCCGGAAGCGGTGCGTTCGCGGTCCAGGCGCCTCGCATCTCGACCCCTTGGGACGCGAGGAGGTCGAGCGCCTGCTCGGCCAGTTTCCGGTAGGTGGTGATCTTGCCACCGAAGATGCTGAGAAGAGGAGCGCCTTCGCTGTCGAGGTCGAGGACATAGTCGCGGGTGACGGCGGAGGCGTTGCCTGCCTGATCGTCATAAAGCGGGCGGATGCCTGAATAGGACCAGATGATGTCTTCGCGCGCGATTTTCCGGGCGAAGTAGCTGTTTGCCACGTCGAGCAGATAGTCGATCTCGGTCTCACTTATTTGTGGCTTGCCCGGTGGATCGTGCCACTCTTGCTCGGTGGTGCCGATCAGCGTGAAGCGATGCTCATAGGGAATGGCGAAGATGATGCGGCCGTCAATATGCTGGAGCGTGAGGGCATGGTCCCCTTCGTGGAGGCGCGGCACGACGATATGACTGCCCTTTACGAGGCGGACTTTCCGCTGACTCTCCAGACCGGAGCGGGCGATGATGTCGGCGACCCATGGACCTGCGGCATTGACCAATATGCGTGCGCGCACTTCCTTCACGCCATGCGCATCCTCGATGGCGGCCGACCAGACTGACCCGTCCCGGCGGGCGTGGAGCAGACGGGTGCGGGTTTCGATATGCGCGCCGCGTTTGGCCGCGTCCATCGCGTTCAGCACTACCAGGCGGCTGTCCTCGACCCAGCAGTCCGAATAGAGGAAGCCCCGTCCCTTGCGGTTTGCAAGGCCATTTCCCAAGGGCGATCGATCGAGCGCGATCGTCCGCGTGCCGGGTAGGTTCCGTCGGCCGCCGAGATGATCGTAGATAAAGAGGCCGAGGCGCACCAACCATGCCGGGCGCGTCGAGAGGTTCTGCGGCATCAGGAAGGCAAGCGGCCAGATGATGTGAGGCGCCATGCGCCATAGCCGTTCCCGTTCGATCAGGGATTCACGGACTAGCCGAAACTCGCCATATTCCAGGTAACGCAAGCCGCCGTGGATCAACTTGGTCGAGGCGGAGGAGGTTTGGCTGGCCAGATCGTCCTGCTCCACCAGAAGGAGCCGGTAGCCGCGCCCGGCCGCGTCGCGCGCGATGCCGACGCCGTTTATTCCTCCGCCCACGATCAGCATGTCATAAAGAGGTGGCGTGGCCAAGATCCTCTACCTCCGCGCTTCTGAAACATGGAGGCGGCGGGGCTGCTTCAGTTTCACGAAAGTTCCGAGTTCCCGGCGCAGCATGCCCAGCATCCAGAGCCGATGGCTTGCGATATATTCGGGAAAGCCGTCCGGTTTGGTGGGGTCGAAGACGGGCACCTGCCAGTCCGCAGGCTGTTCTTCATAGGTGGTTTCGATCTGGGCGGCGCCGTCATCGGGAGCATCGACGTGGCTGCCCAGATAGCTGTTGCCCTTGAACCGGAAGGACTTCGTTGGATCAAAGCCAGCCTTGATCAGATAGTCAGGGCCGTTGCGCCCAATCTCGCTGCCATAGCGGGCAGTCCCCGCGACCTTGAACACATTGCTGCGGAAGCGGACGCCGCGCGCCCAGCCGTCCCATTGGGTCGCGACGACCATCTGCACGTCCATCGCCTTTCCGACATGGACGACATTTTTCTCGATCAGCGCGTCTGACACATTGCCCGCGATCTGGAATATGCGCGTGCCGTCATTGTGGCTGACATTGAAGCGGGCGACTGTCCCGTGATTGCCGATATTGGCGCTGTCGTCCTGGCCGGGCGAACAGATGAGCAGAAAGCCGCCTGCATTGTCATGGCTGTAGTTGTAGAGGAACGTGGTGCGGCGGGAGTTGAAATCGGAATCGAAGCCCTGACCATCGTAGCGGGTTCGGGTATAGGCGGCCTCGTTAAGCTGTATCAGGCTGTTGTCCGTGCTCCATTGCCAGATGCCTGCATTATAGCCGGGCGCGCGGCTGCCCGCATAACGCACGATATTATGTTCGATGAGCGCGCCATTGGTGCCACGGGGCACGATGCCGTCGCCGCCAACATCCTCCACATAATTGTCGCGGATGACGACTTTTTCGCTGGGAAACCAGTTGGAGGATGTCACCTGATCGCTGATCCCGGCTATACCGGATCGATCGACGCGCCAGACTATGTTGCGTTCGATGATGAGATCGTCGAACCGGGTCGGTAGCTTTTGCCCGGCGGCGCGGAAGACTATGCCGCCATTATCCTTTCGGTCGTTGGTCCCGCGCACATCGTGAATGTACATGTCGCGAATACGGATACCGCGCGTGATGCCGCGATTCTCCGCCGATATGAGAAGGCCGGTGCGGTGGGCGGGAAGCGGGCTGTCGTTCGTGATTTCGAGGCCGCTGACCGTCACATAATCGGCATTGATGATGCCGACGGCATGGGGAGACACTCCGCCTGCGTCAATGCGCGCGCGGGGGCCTGTTCCGTCAGAGGTGACGGTGATGGGTGCCTTTTCACTTCCGGAACGGGTGAGGGTAAGAGGCTCCCGCCATACCGATCCCGCCATCAGCTTGACCTGATCGCCCGGTTGCAGCGGGAAAGTCGATAGGCGGAAGAGAGAGCGCCACGGCTGCGTTGGTGCGGTGCCGTTGAAGCTGTCGTCGCCCTGCGTCGAACTGACATAATAGGTTTCGGCATTGGCTGTCGCAACGAAGCCTGAAGACAGGACAAGAAAGGATGCGGCGGCCAATGATTTCAGCAAGTTCGGCGTATCCCTTCGCAATAGGTCAGCTTCTTGTTTTAGCGCAATGAGGCTGAATGCGAAGTGAAATGATCGCCGAGGTCAGGCAGAAAAAGGCCCCGCCTCCGGGAGGAGGCGGGGCATGGGAGGGCGGGATGGCCCCGGAAAGCGTTAGAATTTCGCGCCGACGGTGATGCCGTAGGTCCGCGGTTCGGCATAATATCCCCCCGCATAGCCGAGCTGGCCGAAGTCGATGCCGCGAGCAAAATCCTTCGCGTTGGTGAGGTTCTTCACCCACAGGCGGACTTCGCCTTCGCCCGTCCCCAGCGGAATGCCGTCAACGCTGATCTGTGCGTCGATCAGGTCGATATTATCGCCCTTGATCTGTTCGTTGAACGGCGAACCGAGGCTGCTGCTGAAATTATATTTGCCGTCTTCATGCGTATAGCCGATCCGGCCGCGCAGGGTGGCACTGCCCCAGTTCAGCGGGAATTGCGCGTTCAGTGCCACATTGGCGGTGAGCGGTGACGTATAGCCGGGCGTTGCGATCGACGCGATATTGACCGGCGGCTCCCCGGCCACGGGCGACTGTCCGGCCAGGAACTCCTTATATTTTATGTCGATATAGCCGATGCTACCGTCGACCGAGAAGTTGTCGGAAAGGACTGCCTGCGCTTCCGCTTCCACGCCATTATAGACCACCTTGCCCGCGTTGATGATGCGGGTGGCGAACGTGCCCGCTGGAGCGTCGGTAACGGGGCCGATGACAGCGAGGTTGTCGTAGATGTTGTGATAGGCCGCGACGTTCAGGCGCAGGCGGCGGTTGAACAATTCCGTCTTTGCGCCGATTTCGTAGGAAGTCACCTTCTCGGGTTCGAAGCTGCCCAGCTGGTTCGTGCCGGTGAGTGCGGGGTCCTGAGAATTGAAGCCACCCGAGCGATAGCCGGTGGCCGCGCGCGCATAGAGGTTGATGCCATCGGCGACGTCGTAACCGGCCATCAGGTTCCAGGTGAACTTGCTGAACTTGGCAGCGCCATATTCCGGGACGGGAGGCGGCGTCGCACCGTTCTGGAGACGGATCATCTTCTTTTCGTCCCAGGTGTAGCGGCCGCCAGCGGTCAGGCGGATGCCGCTGTCACGACCACCCGGATAGAAGGTGAACTGGCCGTAGAGCGCGGTGCTCTCGCTCGATGTCGTGTAGTTAAGCCGGGCAAGCGTCTGGACGAGCCGGTAACGGGCCGGATTGGCTGCGGCGAAGCCCGGTCCAAGAGGACCGAAATTGGCGAGGAAGACCGAATTGGTGTCGAGGATGAAGCCGCTATTTTGACGACCATTCTCGGACCCCTTCTCCCAGAAGTAGAAGCCGCCGACGACCCAGTCCAGCGAGCTACTGTCGCCGGAAATTTCAATTTCCTGGCTGAACTGCTTGTGGCGCCGCTTATTGTCTACGAAGAACAAATCCTGGCTGACTGTCGGCACCGGCGCTGCGGAAATGAACGGAATGGCGGCAGCCGGTATGGTGGGAATTTGTTGAAGCAGGAATGCAGGCATGCCGTTGAATAGTGTCGCGTTGGAGAAGGCCGGGCCACTAAACGCGCCGATCCCGTCTAGATCGGTAATGCCATCGCTGTTCCAGAAACGATAGCCGGTCGTTGTCTTGACCTTGAAGCCGCCAAAATCATTCTGGACTTGCAGATTATGACCCCAGGTCTTGTCAGTAGCGCTGCTGAGGATGTTGTTGCAGACCTTATGACGATAGGTGCGCGAGGGGACCGCCAGTGCCGCGCATTCCGGGTCCGCGAAGGTTGCCCCCGCCAGATATTGGGCTACCGGCGCCTGCTGCGTCACCACCGCCAGCCGACCATCGACAGTGATCGGGGCGTTGGGCGTACCATCCGCCACGTGGGTCAGGATGAAGGGGAGCGGCGTGCCCTTGATACGGTTCCAGTCGAAAACATATTGGATGCTGCCAGTCCCGCCCAGGTCGATTTTGGCGCCAGCGCGAAAAGCGTCGGACTTTCGCGCACCCGGATCGCGGGAATCGCGGGGTTGCAGGATGTTGTCGATAACCCCGTCACGTTCGCTATGGCTGTAGGAGAAGGTGGTCGAGATGCCTGCAATCTCACCCGGATCGACGGAGATCTTGCCGTTCCACGCGTTGAAATTGCCGTAGCCAGCCTCCGCCTTCAGCCGGAAGGTGGATGAAGGCGCGCGGGAAATGAAGTGGATCGCGCCGCCCGTTGTGTTGCGGCCGAACAGGGTGCCCTGCGGCCCGCGCAGAACCTCTACCCGTTCAATGTCCATGACGTTGAGGCCCATGGCGCCGCCGCGCGCGATATACACGCCATCCACGTAAAGGCCGTTCGCTGCATCGATGCCGAAGCTCTCGCTGCCGCCGTTCGAGATGCCGCGCATGGAAAAGACCGCCGCGCTGTTGCTGGTGGTGCCCTGCGTCACGACGACGTTGGGCGCAAGGCCGCTCAGGTCCCGGCTATCGCGAATGCCGAGCTGTTCCACCTTTTCGGAGCTGATCGCGCTGATGGCGATGGGGACATCCTGAAGATTCTGGGCGCGCTTCTGGGCAGTGACGACGATTTCATCGAGGCCCGGCTCCGAAGGTGTCGCGGTGGTCTGCGCCATTGATTGGCTGGCAAGAGCCAGGCCGCTGACCCCGATGATCAGTTTTAGCGCTGCACATGTATATGTCTTGGCCATCAATATCTCTCCCATAGATATAATAAGGTTTTTAGTTGTGACGAATGCGACCGCGCTGAAGTCTATTTGCGTGTGCCGGACTATTCAGTTCTGGATGCCGCTGGTTGGGGCCTTAGCTGGGCATGTAAAGTTGAGCCGCCTTCCCGCCATCGACGGGTAGAGCTGTTCCCGTGATGTAACTTGCAGCGTCGGACAGCATGAAGACGATGGCATGAGCCAATTCTTCGGGCTGGCCCCCACGCTGCATGGGTATGGCGGCTGTTATACGGGTGGCAGTGTCCGCTGCGCGTGCCGAAAAAAGTTCAGTTGGTGCTGTTTGCACCTGGCCGGGAATGATCGCGTTTATCCTGATTCCGAGTGGCGCAGCCTCCATCGCGGCGGCGGCGGTGAAGTGGACGAGCGCAGCCTTTGAGGCGGAATAGCTTGCCATGTTCACGGTCGCGCGGATGCCGCAGGTCGAGGCGATGTTGACGATCGATCCCTTGCCCGCCTGAGCCATCACTTTCAGGGCGGCCTTGGTGCTGACGAAGGCGGCGTCGCTGTTGACGGCAAAATCCTTGCGCCAATGTTCCAGCGTCAGTTTGCTGATCGGCGCATAATGGGTGGACATGGCATTGTTCACCAGCATGTCGAGGCGCCCATATTTTTGCGCGGTGCCTTCGACCATCGCCGCAAGGGCATCGGTGTCAGTGACGTCGAGCTGGATTGCTTCGATCCGGCCGCCTTGTGCAGAGATGCTGTCGCGCGCGCTGTCGAGTAGCGCCTGCCTGCGGCCGCAAATGACGACCTGAGCGCCGCGCTGCGCCAACAGGGTGGCGGTCGCGAGGCCGATGCCATCGCTGCCGCCCGTGATGATGGCGACGCGGCCTTGAAAATCCTCGCTCATTCGACGTCCAGAACCTCACCTAAACAGAATCACACTCTTGCCGAAGCCGGTGCGATGCGACTCAGGATCATTCAGAATTCGTAATTTGTAAATCTATAAATTACGAATATGGATGTTTCGAGGCGTCGTAATGAACATATGGCGGCTTCGGAATGATGCTGCGATCCGCCATTGTCTAAGCCGAGATTGCGCGAAAATCATTTTGGTTTCAGGGTATTTCAGCGACTTCCTCGCTTGCGGAAGCAGCATGAACGGCTGTCTGAAATGTGCGGAAAAATAATATTGTTGAATTACGCGAATGACGGAATAAAGTTGGCCTCAACAAAAGCAGGCGACGAGTCGAGGATAGAGGATGTCGGGAATGAGCGGGGCTGCGGCTCCGGCGAAAACTCCCGTCGAGAAAATTCCACGGCGGTAGAGTGATCCCCAAGGATAGCATGAGCAAGATCGACCCAATTTTCGCGACAGTCACCGCGCCAGGAACGCCTTTTGAGATTGGCGAGCAGGATGGGCTGCGCTTTTTCGTGAACGCGCCGTCGGACCTCAATCAATTGATAGAAGGCGCGCGCCGCTTTGGAGAGCAGGTCTGTATCGTTGATTTCGACGGGCCAGAGGGTGAGCGGCGGCTGAGCTTTGCGGACATGTTCGCTTGGCGGGATGAGTTGGCAGCCCGATTGGGCATAGAGCGGGGGCAGCGGGTCGCGATCTGCATGCGCAACCGCGCGGAGTGGATGGTGGCGTTTCTGGCGGTTGTGAAGCAGGGCGGCGTTGCAGCATTGCTCAACAGCCGTGGGTCGCCCGCCGAACTTCATGCCATGGTCGAGGAGGTTACGCCTGACCTCGTTCTGGCGGACACTGAAAGAGCGGCGTTGCTGCGCGACGGAGGCTATGCGGGGCGTCTGATCGACGTGACGCAGCCGTTGGGTGATGAGACGTCACCGATCGCGAACAATGCGGCTGCGGAACCGGGCGATCCGTGTGCCATATTGTTCACGTCGGGAACGACCGGGCGGGTAAAGGGCGCGGTGCTTTCCCACCGCAGCCTGATTACCGGATTGCTGGGCACGCAACTGACCGGAATGATGGTGCTGCACAATATGGCGCGCGAATATGGGGTTCCGGTGGAGGCCATCGCAGCGCAGGTGCCGCCTCAGGCGATTTTGCTGGTTTATCCACTCTTCCACATTTCGGGGTTGGGCGCTGGCTTCCTTGCGCCATTCCTGTCGGGCGGCAAGATCGTCGTGATGCGCCGCTGGGACGCAGAGGAGGCTGTGCGCCTGATCGAGCGGGAGCGGGTGACGCAGCTTTCCACCGTCCCCACCATGTTGTGGGACATGGTGCATCGCGCGCGCAGCAAAGATGCCGACCTTAGTTCCGTGCGGAACATTGGATCGGGTGGGCAGGCGCTGCCGCTCAACCTGCTGGAAGAGGTGCGGGCGCTCTGCCCGCATGCGATGATTGGCGTTGGCTATGGCATGACGGAAACATCGGGCGCGATCGCGCAGGCCGTGGGAGCGGACTTTCTGGCTGCTCGTGCTTCGGCGGGACGGGTGTTGCCGCTGGTAGATTTGCGGATCGAGCGCGAGGACGGCGCGGTCTGTGGTCCGAATGAAACCGGCGAGATCATCGTGCGCAGTGCCATGATCATGAATGGCTACTGGAACAGGCCGGAGGATACGGCAAAGAGCCTTACGCCCGATGGCTGGCTGCGCACTGGCGACATCGGCTATCAGGATGAGGAAGGCTATATCTTCATCGTCGACCGCGCCAAGGACATGGTGATTTCAGGCGGCGAGAATATCTATTGCGCCGAAGTCGAGCGCGTCCTCAGCGAAATGCCGCAGATCACCGAATGCGCGACCTTTGGGATCGCGGACGATCGACTGGGCGAGGCGCTGGTCGCGGTGGTTCAGGCGGATGGTCTGGATGAACGCAGCATCATCGATTGGGTGGCGGGCAGGCTTGCACCCTATAAGGCGCCGGTGCGCGTCGCCTTTTCGGCCAAGCCCCTGCCGCGCAACCAGTCGCAGAAAATCAACAAGATCGCGCTTCGTGCGCTCTGGCCCGAGTTGGCCGAAAACAACTGAACAGGAGAGTTCCCATGGGCATTCCCAAGGACATAAAGATAATCGATTGCATGCTGGGTATTCCGGACGCGGAAGACCGCTCCGCCTGGTTCGATCCCTTCCGGCCGCTGATCAAGGATCAGCAGACGCTCCAGCAATTCGCGATGCCGGCGCAATATATGTTCAAGGACATTCCGCAGACAGGCAAGGTCGATGATTTCGTGTCCTGGACTGTCGAGCAGATGGACCAATATGGCATCGACAAGGCGCTTGTCGGGTGGAACGACAATCCCACATCCTATCGCGCCAAGGAAATGTTCGGGGATCGTTTCTTCTTCGACCTGCCCTGTGACCCCAACAAGGGTATGGAGGAAGTTCGCCGGATCAAGCGCATCCATGCCGAAGTCGGCCTGTCGGCGATCAGCGTGTTCCCGGCGGGCACGCTGCCGCAAGTGGCGATCAACCACAAATATATGTTCCCGCTCTATACGGTTGCCGCCGAGCTGGGTCTGCCCGTGCTGCTCAATGCCGGTATTCCGGGGCCGCGTATTCCGATGGAAACGCAGAAGGTTGAGCATCTGGATGAAGTGTGCTGGTTCTTCCCTGACCTGAAAGTCGTCATGCGCCATGGCGCGGAGCCGTGGGAAGCTTTGGCGGTCAAGCTGATGCTCAAATGGCCGAACCTATATTATTCGACGAGTGCCTTTGCGCCCAAACATTATCCCAAGGCGATCATCGACTACGCCAACACGCGTGGCGCGGACAAGATCATCTATGCGGGGTACTTCCCCATGGGTCTCAGTCTGGAACGGATCTTCAGCGACATGCAGAACGTCCCCTTCAAGGACGAAGTCTGGCCGAAGTTCCTGCGCGAAAACGCCCTCAAGGTCTTTGACCTCAAATAATCTGACGGAGCCTTTCCATGTCGAACCCTGAAACCGCCGCCGCATCCGACGCGCGCACCCCGCCGGTTGCCGTATGGCAGATACTTGAGAAGCTGAAGGGGCAGGACCTGCTTGATTGGCGGCTGGCCGAAGTAAAGGACCGCGCATCAATCGAAGAGCGCAACCTGGATATCGGCATTCCTTTTGGCTGGTATCCGATCCTCTTGTCCTCGGAATTGCAGGTCGGCGAAGTGAAGCCGCTGCGCTATTTCTCCAAGGATCTGGCGATCTGGCGCGGCGAGGATGGCAAGGTCCGCATGCTGGACGCCTATTGCAAGCATCTGGGCGCGCATATGGGCCATGGCGGCAAGGTGCATGGCAATCTGCTGGAGTGCCCCTTTCACGCTTGGCGCTATGACGGCGACGAGGCGGTGGTGAAGGACGTGCCCTATGCTCGCAATATCCCGCCGCAGGTGAAGCGCAAGTGCACGCGCAACTGGCACATCACCGAAGCGAACCGCTTTATCTGGGCCTGGTATCATCCCCAGGATGAAGCGCCGCTGTTCGACGTGGCGGTACTGCCGGAGGCGAGCGACCCTGAATGGACCGATTATGAGGTCCATGAATGGAATGTCTGGGGTTCGCTCCAGAATATGGCGGAAAATGGCGTCGACGTTGCGCATTTCCGGTTCATTCACGGGACTGCCAACGTGCCGTTGGGCGAACTGCGCTGGGGCGATTGGGGCCGTGGCGCGGACGTGAAGGCCAAGATGGGCACGCCGTGGGGCGAGGTGGATGGCTGCATCAGCTATGACACGATGGGGCCGGGGCAAAGCTGGACGCGCTTTACCGGCATTTCAGAGACGCTGCTGGTTGCCTGCCTAGCACCGGTCGAGCTGGATCATGTGCATGTCCGCTTCTGCTTCACCCAGCCCAAGGCGCAGGCTGAAGGCGAGCGGGCGGGCGTTGCCAAGGCGATCATCCGCGACATCTGCAAGCAATTTGATCAGGACAAGGTGGTGTGGGACCGGCAGAAGTTCGAGCCGAACCCGATCATCTGCGATGGTGACGGCCCGATCCCGCAGTTCCGCAAATATTATGCGCGCTATTATGCGGATCAGAGCGCGACAGTAGAGGCATAGCGCGGATACGACCGGCTACACCCACCAGCCCCGTTCGGGCTGAGCCTGTCGAAGCCCTCTTCCTTCTTCAAAAAAAGAGAGTGAGGCCCTTCGACAGGCTCAGGGCGAACGGGGCGGGGGTAGATGATCCCCTAGACTGTCACGCCAAAAGAACCTCTTGGAGAGATAGAAATGGACATGACACGCCGGGAAACAGTGGCAGGCGGTGCGGCGCTTGTGGGGTTGGCGGGCATTGGCAAGGCTGCGACGCCGCGTTCCACTCCGCTCGACACGCACGACGCCATGGGTCTGGCTGAACTTGTCGCCAAGAAGCAGGTATCGCCCGGCGAGTTGCTGGAGGCGGCGATTGGCAAGGCGGAGGTGCTGAACCCGCGGTTCAACTTCATGGCGCAGAAACATTATGACTATGGCCGTACCGCAATCGCAAAGGGTCTGCCGCAAGGGCCGTTTAGCGGCGTTCCCTGGCTGTTGAAGGACCTGAACACCTATATTGCGGGCCTGCCGACTGAGAATGGGAGCCGCTTCTACAAGGGATACAAGCCTGAGGTAACGTCCGAGCTGGTGCGACGCATTGAGAAGGCGGGCTTTGTCATCTTCGGCAAGACGACGGTGCCGGAACTGGGCCTGACCGGCACGACCGAGAACAAGCTGACCGGCGACACGCGCAACCCCTGGGACGTGAGCCGGATTACGGGTGGATCGTCGGGCGGTGCGGCGGCGGCGGTGGCTGCGGGGGTTCTGCCCGCCGCTCACGCGACTGACGGGGGCGGGTCGATCCGTATCCCGGCGTCCTGCTGTGGGCTGTTCGGATTGAAGCCTAGCCGGGGGCGCGTGCCGATGGGGCCGCCACGCACCGAAGGCTGGGGTGGACTATCAGTGCATCATGCCGTCACCCGCAGCGTTCGGGATTCCGCCGCTATTTTGGATGCGACGCAGGGTCCAGAGCCGGGCGGCCGCTATGCAGCGCCGACGCCGGGCGAGACTTTCCTGTCGCAAGTCGGGAAAGCGCCGGGGCGTTTGCGGATAGCGTTGATGCTGAATGCGCCTGCTGGATCGCCGGTCGACCCGGAATGCGTGAAGGCGGCGCGCAAGGCAGCGCGGCTGTGCGAGAGCTTGGGCCATCATGTCGAGGAAGCGGCGCCCAAGCTGGACATCGCGGCGATGGGGGCGGCGAGTTTCGTGTTGATCGGCTCATCCGTGGCTGCGGACATGATGGATCGCGCGAAGGCGACCGGCATCGCGATCGGGCCGGATGTGCTGGAGCCGATTACGCTGGGCTTTGTCGGCTACGGGCAGAAGACGACTGGCATGGACTTCGCTCGCGCGAACAATACGTTGCAGGCGGCGGCGATCACCATGGCGCAGTTCATGGCGAATTATGATGTGATCCTTTCGCCGACATTGGCCGCTCCCCCGCTGAAGCTGGGGCAGATCAACCTGACGCCTGATGTGGATTTTGCCGCATGGGGACAACGCGCGGCGGTCTTCTCGCCCTTTACCCAGGTTGCGAACATGACCGGCCAGCCTGCCATGTCGGTGCCACTTGCCATGTCATCGGCGGGTCTGCCGATCGGGGTGATGTTTATGGGACGCTATGGCGACGAGGCGCTGCTGTTCAGGCTTGCGGGGCAGCTGGAAAGTGCTGCGCCCTGGAAGAACAGGCGTCCGGCGATTTAATATATTGGAGAATATGATGCGCGGATTGGAAGGCAAGGCGGGGATCGTCGCAGGCGGCGGGCGCGGTATCGGCGCGGCCACGGCGCGGCGGTTAGTGGCTGAGGGCGCATCAGTCGTGATCGGCGACATTGTCGGCGAGTGGGCGCAAGAGACCGCGCGCTCCATTCGCGAGCAGGGCGGACGGGCGATCGGCGTGGTGCTTGACGGCACGAAGGCGGCGTCTCAGGCGGCGATCGTTGAGGCCGCCTTGTCCGAGTTCGGGCGGCTCGACTTCTACCACAGCAATCTGGCGGGCGGCACCGAAGGCGACATCGATGTGCTGAACTGTTCGGAAGAGGTGCTGGATCGGTCCTTCGCGATCAATGCCAAGAGCCATTTCCTGGCGACGCAGGCTGCGCTTCCAGTGCTGTTGGAGCGTGAGGGTGGCGCGATGATCTACACCTCCTCCGGCGCAGCGATTTCGGGAAACCCGATGCAGGTCGCCTATCCGATGACGAAGAATGCTTTACATGCGCTCGTCCGGCACGTCGCCCGAAAGTTCGGGAAGCAGGGCATCCGCGCCAATGGCATTTGCCCTGGGGTCGTCCTGACCGAAGCGGTGGCCCAGCATCTGACGCAGGATTATGTGGACAATATGCTGGAGAATTTGCCTCACCGTCGCCTAGGCAAGCCCGATGATATTGCGGGCGCGGTCGCGTTCCTCGCGTCCGACGATGGGGAATGGGTTAACGGGCAGCTCTGGCATGTGAATGGCGGATCGCTTTTGCGAGACTGAAGGCATGCGCCCTGCTTCCAACCCTAAGGTGGCGCTCGCGATGTTGCTGGCCGGAGGATGCGCTTTCGATTCGACCTTCTGGCCCTTTGCTGGCAAGAGCAGCGGTTGAAAGAGGTTGAGTGGGTATATGAGCGAGACGTTTGCGTTCGACGAGACGGACCGGAAGATTGTCGAACAGCTGCGGCAAAATGGCCGGGCCACCAATCAGCAGATCGCGGAATCCCTCAACCTGATTGCTTCCACCGTTTCGACGCGCATCCGGCGGATGGAGGATGCGGGCATGCTGCGCGTTGTAGCCGTGTCCGACTTTGCGGTGCATGGCTATCATGTCCTGATCCACCTGGCGGTGCAGGTGAGTGGGCGGTCGGCATTGGACGTTGCGGAAGAACTGGCTGTATTTCCTGAAGTCTTCGCTGCGCATCTGGTGACGGGTAATTATGAGATTAGCCTGCTCCTGACGCTCCGTGACATTGATGAGCTTCCCTCACTGATCACGGATCGTTTGTCGAAGGTGCGGGGAATAAGATCGATGACACCCGCGATTGGGCTCGACATTGTCCGCTATGGCCTGGATACCGCTCCGATCGATCGCAGGAGGCTTGCATGAGGAGGCCGGACCTCGACGAGCTGGATCACCAGCTGATCGACATATTGGCGCAGGACGCGCGCGTGTCCAACCGCAAGATCGCGGCCGATCTGGGCGTGAATGAGGGCACGGTCAGGGGCCGCATCAAGCGGTTGCAGCAGGAAAAGCTGATCGCTTTCACCGCCCTGACGGGGTTGAAGCTGGAGAAGGCGACCAATGTGGCTTTCGTCGCGGTGCAGGCGGATGTCAGCCATGTCCGCCAGATCGCGCGTGACATCGCGCATATACCGCTGGTCAAGGCCGTGATGATCACATTGGGGCCGTGCAACATCATGGCTACGTGCCTGTATGATGACCTTGACAACCTTCACAAGATGGCGTCGGGGCAGATTCTGTCGATGGAGGGGGTAAATCACGTCGAAACCTCCCTGGCGGTCAGGACTGTGAAGTTCAGCAACCGCGTAGTTCGGATCACGGACGCGCAGACGGTCAGCAGCTTGTAAGGTTCAAGTGAACAGTTAAATTCGGAATTTAAATATTTTCAAATTCCGCATATGAGCGCTTGAAAAGGAAAATGACCTCATATAGCAGGATGTGAGCGGCGTTTGGCAGTATATGGCTGCCGATCGTCAATGGCAGGAGAGAGCCGCCGCGTCATTGGATGGCTGATGTCTCGCACCGTTGGGTGTCGGGGCAAGGATCTCCGCCAGCATATTTAAAGGCGGCCGAGATGGAATTCGCATTTACCGACGAACAACAAATGATCGCGGAGACGGCGCGCAGCTTCTTCGCGGAGAATGCCACCAGCGAGCGTACGCGCAAGGCGATGGCGGGCGACGGCATCGATCGGGCGCTTTGGCAGGCTTTCTGTCAGGAACTGGGGCTATCCGGCATCGGACTTCCGGAAAGCGCGGGCGGTGCGGGCCTAGGCATGGTGGAGCTGGCGATCATCGCTGAGGCGGCAGGCGCTCAGGTGGCGGCATTGCCTATGCTGAGCAGCTTGGCGCAGGCTGCGCAGGCCATCGCAGCTGGCGGTGACTCGGAGCAGCAGGACCAGTGGCTACCGCGCCTGATCTCTGGAGAGGCGATCGGTGGTTATTTCTATGGCGCGGACATTCAGTCGGATGGCGACCGGCTGACGGGCGGATCGCGTTTCGTCGCCCACGGCGCCTGTGCGGACATGTTTGTGGTGACGAACATACGGCAGGTCTGGATTGTCCGCGCGGATGCGCCCGGCGTGAGGGTGACGAGCCAAACGAGCATGGACCAGACCCGGCCCTTGGCTCATGTGCGGCTGGACAATGTGGCGGGCGAGCGGCTTGCCGATCCGGAAGCTGCGCTGGCCGCTGTCCATCGCGCTGGGTTCATCGCGGCGGCTGCGGAGGCGCTGGGCGGCGCGCAGGCGTGCCTCGACCGGACTGTTGACTATTCCAAGGAGCGTATCCAGTTCGGTCGGCCGATCGGGTCTTTCCAAGCCTATAAGCACAGGCTGGCGGACATGATGGTGGAGATCGAGCAGGCCCGGTCGGCGGTATATTGGGCCGCCTGCGCCGTGGATGAGGGCGCTGAGGAGGCGGAGATGGCCATTCATGCCGCCAAATCCTTTGCCACCGACACCTATTTCCGCTGCGCCGGTGATATGATCCAGCTGCATGGCGGTATCGGTTTCACCTGGGAGCATGACGCGCATCTGTTTTTCAAGCGCGCCCGTGCGCTTCAGACGATGCTTGGCAACAACGTCTGGCATCGTGAGAAGATCGCCATGATGATTCTGGGAGAAGCGGCATGAAACTCGGATTTTCCCCAGAAGAAGAACTGTTCCGGAAGGAGTGCGCCGACTGGCTGAATGGCCAGATGGCGGGCGAATTTCGCGACATCAAGGGCATCACCAAGCTGACCGGCAGACCGGAACGGCGGAAGGAGTGGGAGCAACAGCTTGCCGCGCATCGCTGGTCCTGCATCGGTTGGCCCTCGCAATGGGGCGGGCGCAACGCGACATTGGCGCAGCAGGTGATCTTTGCCGAGGAATATGCCCGGGCGGGTGTTCCGGGGCGCGTCAACCATATCGGCATCGAGCTTGCTGGTCCCACAATCCTGACATTCGGCACCGAGGAGCAGAAGCAGCGCTTTCTGCCCGGCATTGCGGGCGGCAAGACCATTTTCTGCCAGGGCTTTTCCGAGCCCAATGCCGGTTCGGACCTTGCCAGCGTGCGGACGAAGGCGCGGCTTGAAGACGGCGAATGGGTGGTGAACGGCCAGAAGATCTGGACCAGCCTCGCCCATATTTCCGATTGGATCTTCGTCGTGACGCGCACGGAGGAAGGATCGCAGGGGCCGAAGGGCCTCACCTTCCTGATGATGCCCATCGATCAGCCGGGTATCGAGATACGCGGTATCCGCCAGATCAATGGTGATGCGGAGTTCAACGAAACCTTCTTCACTGACGCGCGGTGTCCGGCCGACAGCCTGATCGGCGCGGTGGGCGATGGGTGGCGGATCGCGATGGGCCTGCTGGCCTTTGAGCGGGGCGTGTCGACGCTGGGTCAGCAAATGGGGTTCCGCAATGAACTTGACGAGATCATCGCGGCGGCCAAGGCCAATGGAGCAGCGAATGATCCCTTGATCCGTCAGCGCCTCGCCAAAGCGGAAGTGGGCCTGCGCCTGATGCGGTACGGAGCGTTGCGCATGTTGTCGCAAACTGATCATTCCAAGATCGATGGCGCTGCGCTGACCTACAAGATTCAGTGGGCCAGCTGGCGCCGCGACCTTGGGGAACTCGCCATGGACGTGCTGGGCCAAGTCGGCGAGATCAGCGATCACGCAGAATATGAATGGGATACGCTGCCTAACCTGTTCCTCTTCTCTCGGGCCGACACCATTTACGGTGGCACCAACCAGATTCAGCGCAACCTGATCGCGGAGCGGGGGCTGGGCCTGCCGCGTGAACCGCGCGGGAACGCCTGAACGGTGGAGGAGGAAGATGCCTTCGAGCGATTGAAGAACCTGCCGCCGCGGGGGCATCATGCGTTGCTGGGCATCTATAATGTCGATCATGGACCGGACTGGGCGGAACTGGCGTGTCCCTTCGCTCCCGGGTTTCTGATGGATGCCGATGCGGGTCTGGTATCGTCCGGCCCCATCATTTCGCTGGTCGATGCGGCAGCAGGTTCCGCCATCATCGCGCGCACGCGCCAGTGGCGGGGGATGGCTACGCTCGACCTGCATATCGATTATCTGCGGCCAGCAAGGGCAGGGCACAGCCTTCATGCGCGCGCCCATTGCCATCATTTAACGCGCAAGGTCGCTTTCACCCGTTGTGACGTTCATGATGGTGACCCGCAGGCGCCGATCGCCACGGCAACCGCCAGCTTCTTCTTTACGGACGAGTCATGATCGTTCGCACCCCCTATGCGCAGATGCTGGGCATCCGGAGCGTTGCGCTGGATGGCGAAACGGCCGTCCTGATGATGCCCGCTGCTCCTTCGCTCGAAGGACGGTCGGGGTTTCTATATGGTGGCGTCATCGCCAGTCTGCTGGAACTCGCATGTCTTGAGGCCGTCGCGCAGGATCGGAGGGAGCCTTGGCCCAAGCCGATCAACATGTCGTTCGACTTCCTGCGTGGAGGACTGATGATCGACAGCTATGCGCAGGCCCGGCTCATCCGTGTGGGGCGAAGGGTCGTGAACGCCGATGCGATTTGCTGGCAGGCGGATCGGGACAAGCCCATAGCGACGGGTCGCATGCACCTGCTGCTGGACTGAAGCAAAGGGCGCGGGGCGGCACGGGCGGTCGACCAAAACCGCCGGGCGAGCGGGATGCTTATGTGGCCGATGCCGCGAGAAAGGAGCCTTGATTGTCATATGACAGGCAACTTTTTCGTCCCTCATGACTTGGCATGATCATCAACCCGCGAGCGATCAGCAAGGGAGAAGTTCATGGCGCAGACTCGTGAGCAGCGTGGCGAAAAGGAAACCAAAGCGGCTGTCGCCAAGGTGAAAAAGACAGGCAAGGTCACCGATGGCGCGCGAGGAGGGATCACCGCGCCGGTTACGCCCTCTCCTGAGCTGGCCGACATTATTGGCGATAGCAAGATTCCGCGAAGCGAAGTGGTCAAGAAGATCTGGGCCTACATCAAGGCGAATGACCTCCAAAATCCAAAGGACAAGCGAGAGATACTGGCCGATGACAAGCTGGAAAAGATATTCGGAGGCAAGAAGGCCAGCATGTTCGAAATGAACAAGCATTTGGCGAAGCATCTCAAGGCTTGAGATGGATATTCAGACGAACTGTGTGAAATGGGAGGAAGGCCCTCTGCGCTGATTGCGAAGAGGGCCTTTCTTATAGCGCATTAGCGTAGGTTGCGTGTCACGCCCGGCCGAACTGGGCGATCAGCAACCACGTTCCGCCCGCAATCAGCAGGAAGAGAATAAGCGCGGACCAGGCCGATGCGAACCGCAGCGTTGGCCGATCTCCTGACCATTTCCGCGTTCCGCTGATCATTGGTCCGACAAGATTGTCGCGCCGATGGACAAGGTAGAAAAGAACGGCGACGACATGAAGAGCCGTGAGGGCAAGAATGGCGTTGAAGATGAAGGCGTGCCATTCCGCCGCGACCCGGCCAGTTTCGAAATCGACCAGATAGGAAAAGGGACCGGACTCCATGCCGTCGATATCCACGGAAAAGAAGCCGAGCCCCACCTGCACCGCGAGGATGGTGATCATCGCGATCACACTCCAGCCGCCAACCGGATTATGGCCAGCGGCTGGCGTCGCGGCCCGATTGAACATGTGGCCGCGGACATAGTTAAGCAGGGTCGATGGGCCGCCAACGAAGTTGGAGAAACGGGCCGTGCTGCTCCCCGCGAAACCCCAGATCAGGCGGAAGAGCAGCAGTGCGAAAATGCTGTAACCGGCTAGCCGATGCCAATCCAGCATGCGTTCTTCAGCCGTCCACCAGGCGAAACCCAGCAGCGGCACCAGCGTCCAGTGAAATAGACGGATCGGCAGATCCCAGATACGCAGACGCACCGGCGCGCCGCTCATTTCCGCATCCACCATCAAAGTTCCGCGCGGAAACGATCGTGGCAGCTTTTGCAGGTGCCGCCAAGGCTGGTGCGCGCCGCGCCAAGGCCAGCGACATTGCCGCTGGCGGCGGCGGCATCCAGGGCCTTTGCAGCCGTGATCATGTCGCCCTGAAGCTTCACGAAGGCCGCGTTATCCTTCCAGATTTCAGGCTTCGCGCGCGTCTTGATGCCCGATTCCGAACCGCTGCCCTTCGGGAAATATTTGGGCAACAAGGCGGCGCGAGTGGCGATATCACGCGCCAGCGGGCGGACGCTGTTCATATCGGGCGATCCGGACTTCAGCTCATCATTGATGCTTTTGAAAGCTCCGCCAATCTCCTTGTAGCTGGCCTGGCGCGCCTTGATCGCGTTGGTGACCGCAGGTGTGGCGGCATAGGCCGCGTAGCTCGCGGCCAAACCGAGGGTTGCCAAAGCCAGGGAGTAGGGAAGCTTCATATTCTGCCTCATTCTTTCTGTGATCGTCACGCCAATATTTCGCCGATGGGCCGCTTCGTATTCATGGCATCCATGCCCCATGAGTCGACTGAAATTCCCATAACCTGCTGAAGTGTCAAGCCGACACGGCTTATTGACTCTCCATTGCCATGGACGTGGATGCCGGATTTGACCTTTCCGCCTGCGCGCCCGGCCAGCATCACCGGAATGCCCAGAACATCATGGTTCTTGGCATAGGATACGTCCGAATGCGCAAATACCAGTGTGTTGTCGAGCAGGGTGCCGTCGCCTTCCTTGATCGCGGCGAGGGCCGACACGAAATCCGCCCAGGCTTCCATGCTGCGGGTGGCGAAGAAATCTACGGTCGGCTGATAGCCGATGGCCCGGTCGATCATTTCTTCGTGCGTGTTCTGGTGATACCCCGTCGTCTGACCCGCTTGACGCAGATCGGACGCCGCTGTCGAGAAATTCATGTTGAACACGCGCGTCTGGTTGCAGGCCAACGCCATCGCCAGCATCTGCGCCATCAGCTTGTGATTGATCTTGCGCTGCTGGACATCGGTGATGTCGCCTGACATGGCCGGTGCTTCTGCGGGCACGACACAGGCTTCGGCCGGGGGTGGCTTCTGCAGCTGTAGCGCGAGCTTTCCTTCCATCTCGCGGACGGAAGTGAAATATTGGTCCAGACGGGCCTTGTCGGTTGCACCCAAGCTGGTTTCCAGCGCGCGGCGTTGTTCGGTAACCCCGGACAATACGCTCCGGCGCACCATGATGCGTGGATCGGGCTTGAAATCGGCCTTGTTGGGATCGTTGAAATCCGGGCCGAAAATCTTGCGGTAGAATTCGACCGGGCTGGGCGTGGCGGCATTCATGCTGCGTCCGTCGCGGAATGAATAGCTGGTGCGGGCATTGCCGTCCGCCGAGAGATCGAGCGAACGGAAGAAAGAGCCGCCGCCGATCGCATCGCCGATCAGGACGTCAAGCGTAGGTGCCCGGATGGCGAGCCAATCGTCCGCTGGCGCGCCCGTGCGGACGGCGGTGTTGCCCGACAGATGAGGCAGATTGCCCTTGCCATCCAGCATCACGTCGAAGCCGGTCAGGACGCTTACATGCTGCTTCACGGCGGCAATGGGCGCAAGTTGCGGGGGCAGGTCGTAATCGGCCCCCATGGACTTTGGCTGCCAGCGATCAGGGATCATCCCGCATCCCCAGAACCATGTGCCGAAGCGCACAGGCAGGCGCCCGCCCCCCAGCGTCGCGGCAAAGGCGGTGCCGTTATTGTCCAGAAACGCGTCCAGCAGGGGCAGCCCCAACGTAACTGCACCGCCGCCCAATATCCCGCGCAGCAGGAAACCGCGCCGTGTCGTTCCATTCATCAACATCAGCCAGTCTCCTTCGATCTGCGAACCGTTGCCACGCGACTTTCAGGAGCCAGGCGCGGCATGGCGTAAAATGCGGGGTCCAGCGCGATGGCGCGCATCAGGGATGGGAAGCGATAGCCGCTCGCCGAGAAGCCCTGACTGAGCCGCGCTATCCCGGCTCCGTCTGCTTCCGCCGGATTGCGTCCATTGGCGTAGCGCCATGCCGACTGGACGAGGCAACTGCTGACGCGCGGGCTGTCGTGGAACAGTTGCCCAAGAGCAGCGGCGCCGTTGTAGGCCTGCTTTTCGAAATCGCCGGTGACGTCGATCACCTCGTCATGTTCGACCTTTCGGAACTGGCCGACGCCGTCAAACTGCTCCAGCCCCAAGCCTATAGGATCGGTGCGGCGGTGGCAGCTGGCGCATTCCTCGTCATCAAGGTGCGCCTGAAGCCGGGCGCGGGTCGTCTTGAGCGTCGGGTTGTCGACATTCTGCACCACCGCGAAATTGACGTTGGCGGGCGGGGCAGGGATCTTTTCGCAAAGGAATATCTCGCGCAGCGCTACCCCGCGAAGTGTCGGTGAGGTGCGGCCCGGATGCGAATGCTGCGAAAGCAGGCTGGCATGGGTGAGCAGCCCGGTTCGCGGATCACCCTGCGGAAATTCATAAATGTACCAGTCGGCTTTGGTCACTGGCACGTCGTAGATCGGGCCGAGCGTGCGGTTCATTGCGATGGACCGCGTCGTGAAGAGATCGCGATAGTCGCCCTTCCGATCCACCAGCAACCAGTTGATGGTGCGCAGCGTCTGATCTCGCAGCGAAGTGCCGACGGCCTGCGAATAGGCGGGATAGATAAGGGTGTCCTTCGCCAGATCGTCCATTCCGTCCAAGCGCAGATAATCGGTGAAAAAGGCGCGAACACCCTCCTGGAACCGTGGCGAGGCGATCAGGCGATCGACGGCCTTGGCAAGTCCTGCCTGGGTGTCGAGCGCGCCGCTGCGTGCTTCGTCGAGCAATGTTTGGTCGGGCGTGCTGTTCCACAACAGGAAGGACAGGCGGCTTGCTTTCGACCATGCATCGACGCTCCGGCGCGAGGGGGCAGGGCGATCTATGCGGAAGAGAAATTCGGGGCTGGTCAGCATTCCGCCAAGCGTTGTCGCCAGACCTGCATGGAAATTCCCGAGCGTAGCGGTCGCCTCTGTCGCTGACCTTGTAAGAGCCGCAACTTCGCCTTCGCTCAAGGGCCGTCGATAGAGCTGCGAGCCGACACGTTGAATAAACTGGCGGGCACACGCGGAGCCATCCTTGTCCGCTGGAGTAGGCGCGCAACCGATCAGTTTTTCGCGGTGCTGCTCGTCCGTCACCTGCGTCGCGATGCTGCGGGCTAACGTCTCATATTGTTCAAGGCCCGCTGCCGTGACGGAGACTGCGCTCGTGCCGACCGCCTGAAGTCCGTCGATGCGCAGATCTGGCTCAAACCGGCCGACAATCTTGATGTCGGGGCCGAAAATATCGCCGATGACGCTGCGATACTGGCTTTCCGTCAATCGCCGGATCTGGCTGGGAGGTGTGTCCGCGTGCGTTTCATCGGCGCGCGCTCCATTGAGGGCGATGCTGAGGCCAAGGGTGAGGCAGGCGCCAGCTAGGGCGAGCGAGGGAAGGGCGCGGACCTTCATGGACGCACCTCGCTTTGTGCGACTTGGCTGGGCGGAGCAAGGAAGGCTTTGACGCCGACGAAATCATAGGCCGACGATATGGCAGTGAAGCGACCCGTGCGCGGATCACGATAGCCGTCGGCGAAACGATCGATCGCCTTGCGAATGCCGGGGCAGGATACTCGCGTCAGATTGGCGCCATTCTGCGTCATCTGTTCAATCGAGTCATAGTAGCTGTCCAATGTGTAATAGCCAAAGATGCTGCCTTCTATCGAGCCATCAGGATTGAACTTGGCGCGCAGCCGGGCGCCCCGGATGTGACGGGGCGCATCCACTATCTGTTCTTTGTAGTTCATGGTCAGATCGACGGGGTCGGTCGTCAGGATGCCGCCCGTAATGCGGCCTGATACCGTGGCGCGAAGCCGGGGATCAGGGTCGGGCGTAAAGGTGGCGCGTGCGAGCGGGCCGCCACGGCCGTCGCGGGTCAGCGGTTCACTGACAGCAAGAATGGTGACGCTCACTTCAGGGTCATCCTGAAGGCTGTCGATGCCGCGAAGCTCGATTACAGTAGGCGCCCGGGCCGAGATCATGGTCTTACCCGCAACTTCTTCCTTGCCGTTTTCGCGAAAGGTGGAAACGCAGCCGACGGCACGCCAAAGCCGGTTATCGACGCCGTTCGTGCCATCTGGCCCTTCGAAATCCAACTTTCCTGCCTTGCCATCCAGGTTGATACCGGCGGCAACCTTGCCCTCATAGGTTTTGAAGTTCTTCGCCAAGGCCGGGAAATCGGCGGGGTTGGAGCAGGCGCTGTAAACCACTTCGCGCTTCTGGAAGGCGAGCCGTCCGGCGCCTTTGGGTAAGCCGTTCAGGGCGCCGATCGCCGCCGCCAGCTCCTGCGTCGGCTCTGCCTTTGGATTGTAGCCCGGCGGGAAATGCACGGAAGATGAGCGATCGCCGCGAAGAAATATTCTGCGGAATTTGAAATATTCGTTCATCCGCTGCTCAAGTTCCTGCCGTTTCTCCTTACCGGCATATTTGGTCTGCTCGGCAGGCGGCAGCATGGCATAGAATCGATCGAGGTCCCCGCTATCGGGCACGGGACAGCTGTCTTTCTCCCCACCCTGGGCAAGATAGACATTGCTGAGTACGAAGGCGTGGACGCCGGTTTCACCGCCGGTGGGCGCGTCGGCGCCGATGAGGGACGCCGCGATCAGGGGCAGGGCCACATATGTTCTGGTCGGCCGACCGCCGGTCGATCCCAATCTGCCCTTCATATATTCCTCTCTAATGCCGCTTTAGGCGGGTGCTTCAGATTTCATGACTCTTCCTGCATTTTGCCACCACCCCAAAATCGATCATGTGGCGCGGCAATTTCGCGCATCCATTCTGCACCAACACCGGAAACAGAAAGATTTATCCTGGGTGCCGGATCGACTAGGTTGATCGAAAATCAAGGGAAGTATAAATGCGGCCATTACAGACGGAATCCGGCGAATGGCATCTTGCCGAGAGCGTGGCTGAGCGCGTGCTCGCCATTTATGCCGAAGCGTTCGGGTCCACTGAACCACTTTTTGCCCATGTAGGCCGGTCGGTCGATGGGGGAAGTTCGTTGAGAACCTTGCCGGTTGCCGATCTTGCGCGGATGACCAGCCAGGCGATTAACGAACTGGCGCGCCGGGACGCGGTGATGATAGGACGCCGGGGGCTAGGCCCATGTGATTGGCGCGTCATAATGTACAGCCTGACGAGCGCACGAACCTTGCGTGAAGCGATAATGCGTTGCTGCGATTGTTTTGAAGCCATCGACTGGCGATGTGGCAAGATGGCGCTGCGGACCTATGGGGACAGGGCTGAACTTCAATTGGAAGCGATGCGAACCGGCGGATCGACGTCAGCGGGCTGCTTGATCGACCTTTTCGGTGTGATGGAAATACATGGCCTATTTGGTTGGCTGATCGATCATGCGATCCCAGCACGCAATGCCTGGTTGAACCATGCTCCGGAAATATTCGAGGTGCTGAATTTGCCATCATTGCCCTTCCCGGTGCGGCTGAACGGAGGCTGGAGCGGCTTTGATTTCAGTGCGTCGCTGCTGGATTATCCCGTAATGCGCAACTGGGAAGACCAGCATCGTCGACCGCTCAGTAACCTCCTGTTCGTTTCCAACCCTCAGGAAGCCGAGCGGACGCCAACAGGAATACGTGTTCGCGGCATTGCAATGGCAGCGCTGAGCAATGACCGGCGGCTGCCTTCCTTCGGAGAGATCGTGAGCGCACTTGGCGGAAGTGAGGCTACACTTCGCCGCCAGCTGGCGCGTGAAGGAACAAGCTATCGCCAGGTGCGCGAAAGCTGCCGCCGCGAACTGGCGCTGCATTTACTGCGCCGAACAGAGATATCGATCGAGGATATAGCGGCCAGGCTCGACTATTGCGATTCAGATGCTTTCCGTCAGGCGTTCCGCGCATGGACGGGTCATTCGCCGACTGCTTATCGACATGAAGGCGGGACCGCCATGTTTCGGCCAGAAGCTATGGCAAGATAAGGCTTGCCATCAAAATAGCGGCTAGGGCTGGGGTCGTTGAAGCTAGCGCTACCTTGAAGCGCCATGAGACGGCGTGAAGGGCATGTGTTAGAAAATGCTGACTGGTTCCGGATCGAGGACCCCACACATTTTTTTAAAGATGGAGGCCTCCACGCTCCGCGAGGAGCATGGAGGCCAGCCTGTATTTACCACTTGAAGTTGAGGGTGGCACCAAATTCACGTGGGTTCATGACATTGACTACGCTGTAGCCCGACTGGAATGCGCCTGCGACGACAGCATTGGTCTGTACTTCACCCAGCCCGATATTGGTAATCCGGTTCTGGTTGAGCACATTCTTCGCGAAAATGTCGAGTTCCCACTTGTCGTCATTTGAACGTACGCCGACAAACAAGTTGACGAGTTCACGATGCTTGAAGCGGTATTGCGACTGCCACCAGTTGTAGCTGGGCGTATAGGTGAGCAGGCCCCGCACGAATGGCGTGACGCTATCCATAGGGAAACGCATTTCCGTGTTGGCGTTCAAGCTGAAGTCAGGCGTATTCGCTAACCTATCGCTTATATTGCAGTAACTAACATTGCCGGATCCAGTGACGGCTGGCAGACCCGTAGTGTTGGGTGTTCCAGTACCCGCATAGTCATTGCAGGGCAATCTGGCGTTATCCCATCTCGCCTTCGTATAGGCTGCGGCAACGTTCAGGTCCCAGTTCGGTGTTGGGCGCGCATCGATTGACGCCTCAATACCCTTAATCGTAGCATCGCCATTATAGTTGAAGTCAAAACCGCCGGTAGTTTGACCTGGATTGGTGGGCGAGGACCAGAAAATGCTGTTGAAACGGCTGAGAAAACCATCGAGTTTCTGATAGAATGCCGCAACGGTGTAATTCAGCTTTCGATCAAATAGCGCTCCCTTCAAGCCCACTTCGACCGAGTCTGTCTTTTCCGGCCGCGTCTGAATGAGATCGGCGGATACAACAGCCGGACCCGCGACCTTTGTACTACCTTGACGGAAGGAATGGCCATATGCGGCATAGACATTCAGTTCTGGCGTCACTTCATAGTTGATAGTCGCACCTCCAGTGATCGGAGTGTTCCGGGTGCGTTGAAGTGATGTCGGGATGATTTCTACCGGCGGTGAATTGATGAAGCCGGAGAGCCCTTGCTGCGTCGTCTGCACATTTTTAATGATCGAATAGCGTAGACCGGCTTGGATAGTTAGCGGACCAGCCTTGTATCTTAGATTGCCGCTGAATGACCATGTCTGCGCGTACACAGGCACAGTTACCAAAGCCGTGAGCGGCAACTGATTGGGAATTGTATAGGGCGCGAAGTCTCCCGGACAACCGGCGGCTGCCCCGCCGACCAATGCACAAGGCGGGTTGACTTGCGCGGTAGGTGCTACGGTGTAGAGAAGCAGGCTGCTGTCTTGGGCAACTGTTGTGGTGCCAGTTTGCTTCGAATAGAACGCGCCAACACCCCAGCCAAGACCTTCATCATTGTTCGAGCTTAAACGCAGTTCGGCGGTATCGACCTTGTAAGGCGTCACTACATCCGAAGGCTGAACGTAGCCGGGAATGGCGTTGGCAACATCCAGGTCACGGGAAATCTTCAATTTGCTATACTGATGCGCTCCGACGAAGGAGAGTGTCGCAGGCCCAAGGTCATAGTCGAACTGGAGATTGACTAGGTGCGTTTCGTTCTGATTGCGGAAGATGCCTTCCTGCACCGAACCGCGATCGGAAACGCTTAGCGGTGGACCGGACATTACGCTTGTGTCTGTAGCGAAGGGGCCGCCCCCAAATGCTGGAGGCACGAAGATTGACGGTATACCAAATACTGTGCCGTAAATGCCCAGTGGGGTATTGCCGTTACCGACCACCTGCTGAAATATTCGATTGTCCGCATGCAGATATTGATAGGTCAGGTAAGCGGTGAAGTCGGTGCTGGGTTGCCAACCAAGGGTAACGCGTGCGCTTTCCGTACGGCTGCGCGAATATTCATCACTATTGACGTTTCGCACCTGATTGAGGCGGTTTCCATCGACCACACCCGCTACGCGGATAGCTAGTGTATCGGAGAAAGGCAGAGAAACGCCGCCTTGAACGTTGTAAGCGTGTCGGTCGGTGCCGGTGGCCTGTAAATTCCCTTCGATGCGGTCGAATACGGGCTTGCGAGTAGCGATCGTTATCGAACCCGCTGGCGCTGACAGGCCGCGGAGCAGTCCCTGAGGACCGCGCAGCACTTCGATCTGCTGTATGTCGTAGATTGCAGTGAAGACTGTCTGCGCATCCGCCGGAATTTCGTTATAATAGACTTGGACTGCGGGTCCGGTGCCCTGATCAGGGTCGAAAGTGACACCGCGCAGGGTCGTGGTGTTGTTACGGCCGGTCGTGTTGGTCAGTTCCAAGCCTGGTGCGAGTTGGGAGACGTCCTTGATGTCGAAGATCTTGAATTTTTCAAGCTGTTCGCCAGTTGCGACGTTCACCGACATCGGCACGTCCTGAAGTTTTTCCGCCCGGCGCGTGGCGGTTACGATGATGTCGCTTGAGCTATTTTCAGCTCCGGCCTGGGCATAAGCCAGCGCGGGTACAGCAAAAGCAGAAACGCCAGCGCACAGAAGCGCTGCGCGTGAGACACGCTTAATTCGCATCGATAATCCTCCCCTGAGGGTGTTGCTGTTAAACGGCTCTCGTTAATTTGGGCCGTTTCGTGCACTATATTCGAGTGGACAACGCTGGCAACGCTTTTCTGAACGGCGACGTGCGAAATGAACCGGATGAGCAAAATTGCTTGGCCGGTTGGATGGGCCGAACGGGAAGTGTAACCCTAATCTTCTGTCAGCAGCTTTGCGTTGGCGCCAAGATGCCGCCGCAAAACAGGCCGGTCAAACGGCGTGCATGAGCATTGAGATGGGCCGGATCGATGCGGTTTTCGGCCTCGCCCTGGAAAAAGCGGCGATGGGATTCAGAGAGGATGAGGCTGGTGAGAGACTCAGCCGCGAAGGCCACATCCTGATCGGGGATGGTTCCCCGGTCGACCAGCGACTGTAGAAATGCGATCATCGGATCGAGATAGCGGCGCACGACGACCTGTTCGATATGAGGGCGGGCTTCTTCCATGAAGGAGGGGTTTAGCATCAATAGACGGCGCATGCCGGTGGCATAGGGTTCGCACACTTCGACAAGGCATCCCTGCACGAATGCGAGCAGGCTTTCCTGCCAGTCTGAGCAGGGAGGGACGATCATGGGCTCCAGACCATAATTCAGCATTTGCCGGACGACTGCGGCAAATAGCGCGGATTTGTTGGGATAATGGGCGTAGACGGTTTTCCGCGACAGGCCGGATGCGGCGATGATCGAGTTCATCGTCAGGTTCGGCCCATGTTCGACGAGCAGCTGCATCGCGGTATCGACCAGGCGCTGCTCGACGTCGCCGCTTTCTTCGCGGCGGGGGCGGCCGGGGCGGCGGATGGGGGGAGTGGAAACCATGAAGGAAAGCATTGGCAAAAAAAGCTCCGGTTGAAAATAAACAATCTTGTTTCTTTTTTTCGCCGCGCTATCCGTGTCGCTGTCGATCAAGGTTGGAGTCATTCCGCTTGCCGCTTTCTGGCCCGCGCCGTTCCTCGTTTATGCTCTGTGCGTTGCTGTCGGCCTGCGCGCCGTCGATCGAACTCGCGCGACCCAGGATCGCGTTGCCCGAGCGGTTCGAAACGGCACCTGCCCCGGCCGCCGAGGAAAGGCTGGACCGTTGGTGGAGCCGTTTCAACGACGCGCAACTTTCCGCATTTGTGGAACAGGCGCTGGCGCAGAATACCGACGCCCGGTCAGCCTATTTCCGGCTGCGTGAGGCGCGCGCGATTCGCGATCAATCGCTGTCGCAGCGCCTGCCGACAGGCGCCATCAGCGGATCGGCCAAGATACAGGATGGCAGCCAGCTGTCGGGAACCGATCTGTTCGGGTCCACCGCGCGCAGTGACAGCCAGTCGCTGGCCTTCAGCCCCAGCTGGGAACTCGACCTGTTCGGCAGGCTGGGCGCGATCGGGCAAGGGGCGCGGGCGACCTATGTGGCGGCGGCCTATGATTATCATGCGGCTCGGTTGAGCCTGGCCGCCGATGTCGCGAGCGCGCTGTTCGAGGCGCGAGGATTGGCTGTCCAACGCGACGACGCGCAGGAGGGGCTGCGCATCGCGAGAGAATTGGAACGGGCGTCGCAGCTCGGCCGGGATCGCGGGCTGGTGGCGGCTTCGGAAACGGCTCGGCTGGAAGGCGACGCAGCAACGGCGCAGGCAGAGCTGACGCGGATCGAGACGGCGCTGCGAAACGCCAAGCGGTCATTACTGGTCCTGATCGGAACGTCGGACGCCCCGACCGATAGCCTGCCGATAGAGGCGCGGCTCGACACGGCGCCGCCGGTCCCGCCGCTGCTGCCCGCGTCGCTGCTGGCGCGGCGACCGGACATATTGGCCGCCGAGGCGCGGGTTGCGGCAGCGACGAGCGCCGTCAAGGTCGACAGGTTGGCGCTGTTCCCCCGCTTCACGCTTCAGGGCAATGGCAGCATCAGCCGCACGTCCGGGGTGGCAGGCGGCATTTCGAGCCTCTGGTCCATCGCCGCCGGATTGAGCCTGCCGATTCTGGACCGTACGCGCCTGATGGCGCAATTGCGCGCGACAGAGGCGCAGGGCGAACGCGCTGTGGTGAGCTATGAGGCGGCGGTGCAGGCGGCCTTCCGAGATGCCGACATCGCGCTGGCTCTTGTCGCCGCCGATCGGGTGCGGCTCGCCGACCTTGGCCTTGCCGAGGAACGGGCGCGCTTTGCGTTTGATGCCGGGCACAAGGGCTATCGCGCGGGCCTGATCGACCTTACCACGCTGATCCAGTCGGAACAGACATGGCGCGCGGCACGCCGGGCGCTCACCAACGCGCGGACACAGGCGCTGGGCAATGCCGTTGGCGCGTTCCGTGCGCTGGGCGGCGGGTGGAGCCCGGATGATCCCGCGACGGCGCCTGAACAGCCGCCGGTCGCCCTGCCTATTCAATCCAAGGAAATGCCGTGACCTTCAAGCCGCGTCCCCTTGCCATGGCGCTTCCCCTCGCCCTGCTGCTTGCCGCCTGCGGTGGGGGGAAGGAAGCGGCCAAGGAGCCGCCGCCGCCGACCGTGACGGTGGCCATGGTCGATCAGCGGCCGCTGGAAGGCGGCCTCAGCGCCTCGGGCCGCCTGATCCCGCGTGAGGAAGTGGCGGTCGCGCCGGAGCTTTCGGGCTACCGCGTCGCGCGCGTGCTGGTGGAAGAAGATGCCAGGGTAGGCGCTGGACAGGTTTTGGCAGTGCTGGACGATACGCTGCTGCGTTCGCAGATCGACCAGGCGCGCGCGCAGTTGAGCCAGCAGCAGGTCGCCTATGAGCGAGCTCGAATGGATGCTGGCCGTGTGGCGGGCCTCGACAATCAGGGCGTGCTGTCGCAGGAGGCGATAGACCAGCGGCGCATTGCCGCGCGATCGGCGCAGGCCGCCGTGGGCGTTGCGAAGGCGCAGCTTGACGACCTGCTGACCCGCCAGAGCCGGTTGATCATCCGATCGCCCGTGGCGGGCCGTGTTCTCCAGCGATCCGCGCGGCCGGGCGAGCCGTCCGCATCGGGCACGGTGCTGTTCACCATCGCGCGCGACGATCTGGTCGAACTGGACGCCGAAGTTGCGGAAGCCGCCATGGGAACCCTTTCCATCGGTGATCCCGCGACGGTCACATTGGCGTCGGGGACCAAGCTGTCGGGCAAGATCAGGCTGCTGGGCGCGCGCGTCGATAATCAGACAGGGCTTTCGAGCGCGCGCATCGCTTTGCCGGTGAACCCGCAATTGCGGCCCGGCGGATTTGCCAAGGCGGAGTTCGTCAAAGCCAGCGGCACCGTGTTGGCCGCGCCTGAAGCCGCGGTGCATTATGATGCCGACGGCGCTTATATGCTGTTGCTCGACAAAGCCGACCGGGTCCATCGCGCTTCGGTGCGGACAGGGCGGCGCGCGGGCGGCATGGTTGAGATATTGAGCGGCGCGAAGCCCGGCGTGCGGGCGGTGCTGGGCGGCGGCGCTTTTCTGCTGGAGGGTGACCGGGTGCGGATCGCCGCTGGCAGGGGCAAGTAACCATGCGTATTTCCGCCTGGGCCATCCGCAATCCGATTCCGGTCGTTTCGCTTTTCATCCTGCTGACGATCGCGGGGATCGTGGCGTATATCGGTCTGCCCATAAAGCAGTTTCCCAACGTCAACTTCCCTGTCGTCAGCGTGACGGTGACGCAAAATGGCGCGGCGCCCAGCGAAGTCGAGAACCAGATCACCCGGCCGATCGAAAATGCGTTGAGCAGCGTGGCGGGGGTCAAGCATATCAGTTCGACGGCCGTGCTGGGATCGTCCACGACGACAGTCGAGTTCGAACTGCACAGCGACATGCAGAAGGCGACGGACGATGTCCGTACCGCCGTGGAGCGCGCGCGCATCGATTTGCCACCGGGGATCGACCCGCCGCTGGTGCAGCGACTGGACATTGATGCCGCGCCCATTCTGACCTATGCGGTGAGCGCGCCCGCGATGGGCAACACGGAATTGTCGCGCTTCGTCGACAAGGTGGTCACGCGCGCATTGCAGGCCCAACAAGGCGTAGCGCAGGTTCACCGCATCGGCGGCGCGGATCGGGAAATCAACATCGTGCTGGACGCGCAGCGCATGGCGGCACGGGGCGTGACGGCGCCGCAGGTGAGCAACGCACTCGCCGCGTTTCATAGCGACGATCCGGGCGGTCGTGCCGATGTGGGCGCGGTCGAACAGACGATCCGTGTCCTTGGGTCATCCATGACCATCGACAGGTTGCGCGACCTGGCGATCCCGGTTCAGGGCCGTTATGTCCGCCTGGGCGACATTGCCGAGATCGGCGATGGCGCGGCCGAACAGCGAGGATTTGCGCGGTTGGACGGCAGGCCCGTGACCGCGATCCAGATCAGCAAGACGCGCGAAGCGAGCGACATCAGTGTCGAGGACCGGGCGGTGAAGGCCATAGCGCAGATTCAGGCCGAACATCCGGGCGTCACCTTCACCAAGCTGGTGTCCACGGTGGATTCGACACGGCGGACCTTTGCATCGACCCAGCATGTGCTGATCGAGGGCATTTTTCTGGCGGTGATCGTCGTCTACCTCTTCCTGCGCAACTGGCGCGCGACGATCATCGCGGCGGTGGCCATGCCGTTATCCCTGATCCCCACTTTCGTCCTGATGTCGGCCATGGGGTTCAGCCTCAACAGCATCACGCTGCTGGCGCTGACATTGGTCATCGGCATCTTGGTCGATGACGCGATCGTGGAGGTCGAGAATATCGAGAAGCGGATCGAGACCGGCGAGACGCCCTATCGCGCCGCGTTGATCGGCGCGGATGCCATCGGTCTGGCCGTGATCGCGACGACTGCGACGATCATCGCCGTGTTCGCGCCGGTATCGTTGATTCCAGGGCAGGCGGGGCAGTTTTTCCGCGAGTTCGGTTTGACCGTGGCTGTCGCCGTGCTCTTCTCCCTGGTCGTGGCGCGTTTGTTGACCCCGCTGATGGCGGCCTATTTCCTCGTGCCGCTCAAGGATCGGGTGCATCGGGAAAAGCGGCCCGTAAACCCGATCTATGGCCGCATATTGGATTGGGCCTTGGCACACCGATGGATGACCATGGCGATCGGTGGCGGGATTTTCCTTCTGTCGCTCCTGCTGGCGAGCCTTACGCCGGTGGGATTTCAGCCGGTCGGCAATCCGGGCTATCTCTACATCGCGGTGCAGGGTCCGCCCGGCGCGACGCGTGACGACATGGCGCGGGCGGTCAACGACGCGACCCGCATGCTGTCGGCGGAGCCCGCTGTGGAACGGGTTTTTGCCCAGGTGGGGTCAACGTCCGGCGGCTTCAGCGCGGGCGACGACATGCGAACGGGCACGCTGACGGTGGTGCTGAAACATGATCGCGACGTCACGACGGACGAGTTCCGGCAGATCATAAGGCCGAAATTGCGCGATATTCCGGACGTGCGCCTGTCCAATCAGGGCACGTTCGGTTCGGCTGGCGTCAACATCGTGCTGGCCGGGGAAGACGGGCAGGCGTTGGAGCGCACGCAAATCGAACTGTTGCGGCAAATGCGCAACGTGCGGTCGATTTCCGACCCACGCCCTGCGCCGCCGCCCGCAGGCCCGGAGTTGATCGTGACGCCCCGGCCGGAGGAGGCGTCGCGCCTTAACGTCGATAGCCGGACGCTGGCCCAGGTGCTGCGCATCGCGACTATCGGCGACATCGATGCGAGCGTGGCGAAATATTCGGATGGCGACGAACGCGTGCCGATCCGCGTCCGCCTGCCGGAAGGATCGCGTCAGGATCTGGAGACGATCGCAAATCTTCGCGTGCCGACTATCGATGGGCAGACGACGCCCTTGTCGGCGGTTGCGGATATTCGGTTCAAGGCGGGACCCGGCAAGATCGTGCGCTATGACCGGGAGCGGCGCGTGTCGGTGGAGGCGGATCTGGTCGCCGGGCGGACATTGGGTCAGGCTTTGCAGGAAGTGAACGCATTGCCAGTCATGCGTAACCTGCCCAACGGGGTCCAGGAAGCGAAGACGGGCGATTCGGAAGCGATGTCCGAGCTGTTTGGCGGCTTCATGCTGGCGATCGTGGGGGGCATCGGGCTGACCTTTTCGGTGCTGGTGCTGCTGTTCAAGGGCTTCTTCAAGCCGGTGGTCATCCTGGCCGCGCTTCCGCTGTCGCTGCTTGGTGCCTTTGCTGCACTGACGCTGTTCGGCAAGACGCTGGATTTGCCCGCCATGATCGGCCTGCTCATGCTGCTTGGCCTATGCGCAAAGAATTCGATCCTGCTGGTGGAATTTGCGATCGAGGAGGAACGGGCGGGGACGCCGATGACCGAGGCGCTGCGCAATGCATGCCGTGAACGTGCGCGGCCGATCGTCATGACGACGGTGGCGATGGCGGCGGGCATGCTGCCGACGGCGTTGGGCATTGGCGAAGGCGCGGAATTTCGCCAGCCGATGGCGCTGGCGGTGATCGGCGGCCTCATCACGTCAACGGCGTTGTCGCTGATCTTCGTGCCGGTGATCTATGAGATCGTCGAAAGCATCGAAAGATGGATCGCGCCAAGGGCCGCGCGTCTGGTGACGCCGCGTCAGCCGGGGGATGACGATCCTTTTCCCATATGATGGAAATGTTGACAGGCGCTCGCCGGTCGCTTGACTTATCGAACATGCATGTTCAATTAGGTGCGCCTTTTAGGCACTCTCCTACACCTACCTGGGCCGGCCACAAACCGGCCCTTTCTTTTATGTGGCGGTAGGGGTGCCCAACAGAAAAAGGGCGCTTGCGCGCCCTTTTCCCTCAATAATGCCTGAGCTTTTGCCGTTAGGGCAGCTTGGCCAGATCGGCGTCGATCGCCGCCAGACGGGCGTCGGTGACATCGTCAGGCGCATATTGCTGAATCGCCTTCAGCGTCATGGCGCGGGCCATGTCGACCTGATCATTGCTGGTCATGCCGGGAATATACTTCTCGACAATCGCCTTGGCAGCGGGGTTGTCGAGCAGGACACCCAGTTCGGTGTCGGCAGAGGTGTACTTGGCGGTAGCAGCAGTTTCCGCCAGCGCCGGAGTGGCGAGCGACAGAGCAGCGGCAGCAAGAATCAAAAATCGCATGGAACAGGATCCTCCGTTTGTGATATTTCCTATATCGCACGATGTCGTGCTAAATTCAAGTCACCAGCTTTTGCGGGCCGCCATCAAAAGATCGACGGTTTTCCGGGCGGCGCCTAACAGTTCGGCTTCGACGATCGGACCGGCGCTGCTTTCCTGCAATTCCCACCCGGTGATGGCGGCTACAAGCTGTCGAGCGATCGCGGACGGGTCGCGGGCAGGAATGCCGTCGCGCACGGCGGCTTGGCTGATGTCGTCGCTGATGAGGCGCACGATGTAGAGATAGCCTGCTTCATACATGGCGCGGGCGAGTTCGGGGAAGCGTTCACGATTGGCGAGCGTCAAGAGCTGGAACGCGTGCACTTCCCGCTGAAGCAGCGACCGCGCGATGACTTGCGCGTGATGGTGGAGGCGTTCGGCAATGTCATCGGTCAGCAGATGATCCTGGCTTGCCGATATAAGCGACCATTGCTTGACGCGATCATGGATGACGGTCGTGAACAACGCTTCCTTCGAGGGATAGCGGGCGTAAAGCGTGCCCTTGGAAACGCCGGTGGCCGCAGCGATATTTTCCATCGCCACGCCGTCATAACCCTGGTCCAGGAACATGCGGGTGGCGGTGGCCAAGATGGCGCGATCGATCGCGGCGACCTGTTTCGCGTCGGGTCGGCCCCGTTTTGGGGTGAATGCTTTCTCGGTCTTTGTAGCTGGCATGACCGCATCTCTGACTCAAGCCATGGGCGGAAGCAATGGCCTTCTGAAATAAATCGAACGACACCGATCGAATATTGACGTGTGCGCTCCTGGAACGTAAGAATGTAAACTGCCGACAATCGGAAAATGTCCCCCCAGCGGAGAGGCTGCACATCATGAAGAATTCCTCATCCATCCTGTTGCTTGCTGCCGCGGGGACGATGCTGACGCCGGTCGGGGGACATGCCCGCGATACCCGGAATTCACCTGAGCGCAGAGCGGCTGAGACCCTGTCGAAAATGACGGGCGAGGAGAAGGTCCGGCTCATCCACGGCCCCATTACAGGCATGGTGAGTCCGTCAAAGCGGCCGCAGGGAATACCGGTAGGTGCGGGATATATTGAAGGAGTGGAGCGCCTTGGCGTTCCTATGCTGGTGGAAAGCGACGCAAGCCTTGGCGTGTCCAACCTGATGGAAATGCGCAAGGGCGATGTGGCGACGGCATTGCCCTCAGGGCTTTCGCTTGCGTCCACATGGGATCCGGAAATCGCCCGCGCGGGCGGTGCGATGATCGGCGCGGAGGCGCGGGCCAAGGGTTTCAACGTGATGCTGGTGGGCGGCGTCAATCTGGTGCGCGATCCGCGCGGCGGCCGCAATTTCGAATATCTGGGCGAAGACCCGATGCTGGCTGGGGAACTGGTCGGAAGTCAGATCAGTGGCGTGCAGTCCAACGACATCATCGGCACGATCAAGCATTTCGCGCTCAACAATCAGGAAACCGGTCGCAACATCGCATCGGTGAACATGGATGAGCAGGCGATGCGCGAGAGCGATCTGCTGGCTTTCCAGATCGGCATGGAACGCGGCAAGCCTGGGTCCGTGATGTGCGGCTATAACCGCATTGGCGGTACTTTCGCTTGTGAGCACCCTTTCCTGCTGAACGACGTGCTGCGGCGTGATTGGGGCTTCAAGGGTTATGTGATGTCGGACTGGGGCGCGGTGCATTCCACCGAGGCCATCATCGCCGGCCTCGACCAGCAATCAGGCGAACAGATCGACGGCAAGCGCTATTTTTCCGACCTGATGGTGGAAGCGGTCAAGGCGGGGAAGGTGCCGCAGTCGGCGGTCGACAAGGCGGCCGGACGCGTGCTCTACGCCATCTATGCCCATGGCGTGGCCGACAAGCCGCTACAGCCGGGCCAGTCGATCGATTATGACGCCAACGCCGAGGTAGCGCAGCGTGCGGCGGAACAGGGGATCGTCCTGCTGCGCAATGAGGGTGGCATCTTGCCGCTGGCCGCTTCGGCGAAGACGATCCTGGTGGTCGGAGGCAATGCCGATGTTGGCGTGCCGAGCGGCGGCGGTTCGAGCCAGGTCAATCCCGTGGGTGGACTGAAGCGCGTTTCCAAGGGCGCGGAAAGCGGCCCTGCCGCTGGCTTTGCCCGTCGCGGCTATGGGGGCACGGCTCCGCTCGATGCGCTGCGCGCCGAGTTTCCGAATGCGGCCGTCAGCTATCTGGACGGCAAGGATGTGCCAGCCGCTGTCCAGGCAGCGAAGTCGGCCGACATCGTTGTCGTTTTCGCGGAGAAGTACGCGACCGAGGCCATCGACCATAAGGACCTGTCGCTGGGCGAGGGTCAGGACGACCTGATCGACGCGGTGGCAAGCGCGAACGGAAAGACCGTCGTCGTACTGGAAACCGGCAACCCTGTCCTGATGCCCTGGCAGGCCAAGGTCCCGGCCATCCTGTCGGCATGGTATGGTGGCCAGCGTGGCGGCGCTGCCATTGCGCGGGTTCTGACCGGAAAGGTCAACCCGTCCGGTCATCTGCCCGTGACCTTCCCCGCCTCTGTCTATCAGTTGCCCAATCCAGTGCTGCCCGGCTCCGACGCGCCGCCAGCGGATAAGGAAACGCGCGCCGTCTATGGTCTTCAGGCGGGTTTGAAGCCGTTCGACATCGTCTATCCGGAAGGATCGGACGCGGGTTATCGCTGGTTCGACAAGAAGGGGCTGAAGCCGCTTTATCCCTTCGGCTACGGTCTTAGCTACACGCAGTTCCGCTATGAAGGGCTGAAGGTGACGGGCGGAAAGGCGCTGACGGTGCACTTCACCGTGGTGAATGAGGGTCAGCGGGAGGGTGCGGACGTGCCGCAGGTCTACGTCACCCGGCCGGGCAAGGCCAAACGGCTGATCGGATGGGCGAAGCCCAATCTCAAGCCCGGCGAAAGCAAGGAGGTCACGGTTACGGCAGACATGCGCGTGCTCGCGGACTTCGATGCAAAGGCGCAGCGTTGGGTGGTGCCAGCGGGTGACGTCAAGGTAGAGGTGGGCACATCCGCCGCTGATCCGGTGCTGACCGGCACGGCGCGGCTGAACCGCATGATCCGGAGGCCCTGAGCCATGACAGCGAAGCGTTTGATGAAGAACTGCCTGCTGGCGGCAACAGCTATGCTTGCACTTGTCGAGGCTCCGGCTTTTGCAGGTCCGCTGGACGATCATTTCCAGAGCCCGCCCGTCGATGCTCGGCCCCGGCTGCGTTGGTGGTGGCCGGGCGATGCGGTGACGGATCAGGAATTGCAGCGTGAGCTGAAGCTGATGGCGGACACCGGATTTGCCGGTGCGGAGATTCAGTCGTTCACGCCCAATTTCGTGACGCTTACGCCGGACGAGAAGGCACGCGTCGATCAATATGCCGAGCCGTCCTTCTTCGCCCATGTACGCGCCGCGGGGGAGGCGGCGAAGGCGTTGGGCCTGACGCTGGACTATACGCTGGGTTCGTCCTGGCCGTCCGGCGGCGGCTTTGCCATCCCGCCGGAACTGGCGTTCACCGAACTCGCCATGGCCAGCACCCAGGTCAAGGGCGGCGAGGCTGGTCCGATCAAGCTCAATATCCCCAAGCGCACAAAGCGGCTGGGCGCGCTCAGTATGTTCGATGCGCGCGTCAAGGACCCAAAGGTAGCAGACTGGGGCAAGAGGATGGAGGGCCGGGCGCGCACCGTCGCGGTCGTTGCGGTCAAGGGCAGTGCGCCGGTGCTTCACCCTGCCGTGCCGGGCGCGATGGGCATGACATTGACGCCGTGGCGGGATGTGGTGACGGCAGGCACGCTGGACCCGGCAAGCAGCGTGCTCCTGACCAGCAAGTTGCGTGATGATGGCACGCTCGACTGGACGCCGCCGCCCGGCGACTGGCAAATCTTCGTGTTCCGCCAATATGCCTCCGACGTCGGTGTGCTAGGCGCGGCCGGGCAGGGGCCGCAGCTGATACTGGATCATATGAACCCGCAAGCCTTTGCGGCGCATGCGGCGCGCGTCGGTGATCCGTTGGGGAATGACCCGGTCGGAATCCGATCGACATTCGTGGACAGCCTGGAATTGATGCAGGATATTCAGTGGGGACCTGAATTGCTGCAACAGTTCAGGAAGAGGCGCGGCTATGACCTGACGCCCTATCTGCCCTTCGTCGTCCAGCCCGGTTGGATGCAGGCGTGGAGCGAGCATTGGTCGCCGCCCTATTTCGACACGGCGAACAGCGATGTGGCGGAACGGGTTCGCGCCGACTATCGCCGCACGGTGTCCGACATGATGATCGAGGGGTTCATCCAACCCTTCGTCGCGTGGAACCATGCGCATGGCCTGAAGGCCAAGTTCCAGGCGCATGGCGGCGCTTTTGATACGATCCGGGGATATGGTCTGGCCGACATACCGGAGACCGAGGATTTGCCGGGCGCGGGCGATCCGTTTTTCATGCGCATGGCCCGGTCGGGTGCGCATCTTTATGGGCGTCCAATTGTATCGGCGGAAAGTCTGGCATGGGGGAATCGCCCCTATGATGTGACGCCCGACGAAATGCGGCGGCGGGTCGATGCCTTCATGGCGGGCGGCGTCAACTCCATGATCCTGCATGGTTATAATTATCGCTTCCATGCCGACGATTGGCCCGGCTGGCACGCTTTCCAGCCAAGCCCCTTCGCTGGCGGCTTTTCCAGCATGTTGAACGAGACCAACCCGGTGTGGCCCGCAATGAAGCCTTTGGCGGGCTATATCGGCCGATTGCAGGCTGTCATGCAGGCAGGTGAAGCGGTGGTTCCGGTCGCCTATTTCTATGGCCGCTACGGCTATTATGTCGGCATCGAGGATGACGGCGCGGGCAAGCAGGCAGCGGAAAAGGCGTTCCTGGCGGGAGGCTATGATTTCGACCGGATCAACCCGGATTCGATCGCTCATGCGCGGATCGAAGGGAAGCAGCTCGTTTCGCAGGGCGGCCAACGCTATCCGGTGCTGGTGTTGCCGCCGATCGACGGCATTCAGGCAGAGACAGCCGAGGCGATCGCGCGTTTTGCCAAGGCGGGACTGCCGGTTTTCTTCACCGATCGAGCGCCGAGCCGGGATGAAGGGCTCGCCCGGGCTCGCCAGCGTGATGCGAGGGTGAAGAAGGCAGTCGCCGCCGCGCTGAAATCCGGAGCGAAGATCGTTCCCGCCGCTGGCATGACTGATGCGCTGCGAGCAGCGGCGATTCCGGCCAATCTGCGCTTTTCCGGTGACGCTTCCGATCTTTACTTCGTCCAGCGGAAGATCGAGGGCCGTACCGCGACCTTTGTGTACAACAGAGGAGAAGCCACACGGCAGGTGACGCTGACGCTGCCCGAAGTGGGGGGCGTGACGCGGTGGAATGCGATGGACGGCACGGTTGCGCCTGTGTCGGCGCGCGCCGCTGGGCAGGCGACCGACGTGCCTCTTAGCCTTGGGGCGGGGGAAAGCGCGCTGCTGATGCTCGATCCCACGACGCAGGCTGTCACCGTTCCGGCATCCGCTACCGTGGCCAGCATGACGCTGCCCTTGGATGGATGGCGGCTTCAGGCGACCGGTCATGTCCAGCGCAAGCCCTACAGCCAGGATTTCGCCTCTATCAGTTTGAAGGACTGGCAACAGGTGCCTGAACTGGCGCGCTTTGCAGGGACGGGAACCTACATGCGCACGATCAATGTCGATGCGGGCTGGCTGACCAAGGGAACGAGCGTCATGCTGGATCTGGGCAAAGTGCATGACGTCGCCACGGTGACGGTCAACGGACAAAGCCTGCCCACCCTGTTCAGCGCACCGTTTCGCGTCGATGTGACGAAGCTGGTGCGGGCAGGCAAGAATGACATCAGCGTTGTTGTCGCCAACGCACCCCAGAATGCGATGATCGATCCCAAGGATACGATTTACAAGAAGCTGAAGCCGGTTCCGGCCGGATGGCTGGGGCCAGCGAAACTGGAGGCGCAACGGTGAGAGGGCGGCGTTTCGCAGCCGCGCTCGCATCCTGCCTGCTGATCGCAGCGGCGCCGGTCGTAACTTCTCCAGAAGCGGGATTGAAGTCGGTCAATCCGGAGTTGCGGCCGGTCGCGCGCGGCATCATGCAGGCGCAGCGGAGCGGGGCGATGTACAAGCCTGCCAAGCCCGGCCCACTGCCCGCAGGGGTTGAGGAGCGGCAGGCACCCGGATCGCGCGGACATCCGCCGGTGCCGGTCTATGTCGTGAACGCTGGTGCCGAGCAGGGGGCGCCGCGCGGCGCCATCTTCTTCGTTCATGGTGGCGGTTTCATCGGCGGCGATGCGCGGGACAATCTGCCCGCGCTCAAGAGCCTGGCCGAGCGGCTGAACTGTGTGATCGTGTCGGTGCAATATCGGTTGGCGCCGGAGACGCATTTCCCCGGACCTCTGGAAGATGCCTATGCGGGTTTGAAATGGCTGCACGGCAATGCCGCCGCGCTGGGCGTCGATCCGGGTCGGATTGTCGTCATGGGTGAAAGCGCGGGTGGCGGTCTGGCTGCCATGCTGACGATTGCGGCGCGTGACAGGGGCGAGGTGCCGGTCGCGTTTCAGGCGCTTATCTACCCCATGCTGGACGATCGGACGGGTTCTTCGCGTCCGGTGCCGCCGCATATCGGCCAGCTGATCTGGACGGCGGAGTGGAACCGGAAGGGCTGGCAGGCGCTGCTTGGGCGGCGGCCTGGCGCTGCCACTCAGCCTGAAGGCGCGGTGCCTGCGCGGGTGAAGAACCTCAAAGGGCTTCCGCCGACCTTTATCGGGGTCGGGTCCATCGACCTGTTCGTGAACGAGGATGTCGAGTTTGCCCGCCGCCTGATCGATGCGGATGTCCCTACCGAATTGCTGGTGATACCGGGCGCTTTCCACGGATTCCAGCTGATCGTGCCGCGCGCGGCCATATCCCAGCAATTCAATGCCGCGCTCGATGCAGCGTTGGCCCGCGCCCTTTCGCCGGAGAAAAAATGATGACGATGCGCACATTGCTGGCGGCTTTGCTGATGTTGGGCGCTGCGCCCGCCGCTATCGCTCAGACTGGTGGCGCTGAGGGCTGGATCAGTCATGCGGAGGCGGGGCCGACGGTGCGGCCGATCGTCCTGCATTTCCGTCGTGCGTTCGCCCTGCCCGGCAAACCAAGCTCTTATAAGGTACGAGTAACGGCTGATAATAGGTTCATATTATTTGTGAATGGCGCACGTGTGGCGGCGGGGCCTTCGACGGGCGACATCGCCCATTGGCGCGAGGAGAGCATCGACCTTGCGCCCTATATGAAGCGAGGCGTCAACGTCATCGCGGCGACGGTGTGGAACGGTGTCCAGCCACTGAAGCTGCCCGCCAATGCCACGCCCGCGCAGGTTTCGGCGGCTCAGGGCAGTTCGCTGTTCACCAATACCGCGCCGCTGTTCCAACAGAGCGTCGCGACCGGGTTTCGCCTGATCGGCGAAGGCGAGGCGGCAGAGCTTTCGACTGACCGGCAGGGTTGGCGAGTGAAGCGCGACCAAGGCCGTGGCTTCGCCAATGGCTGGGGGCAGGTGAAGCGATGGTATTATGTCGCGGGCAACCCCGAGAAGATCGATGCGGCGAAGGCTGATTTCGATGCCGCTGGGCCGCAGGAAAAGGGCGAGGGCTGGCAGGACGCGGTGCCCGCTCCCGATGCGGCGAAGCGGACGCTGGTGGCCGAACGGCTGCCGCAGCAATCCTATACGCCTGTGGCAGCGGGCAAGGTGGTGCGGACTGATCTGCCTGCCGCCATGGCCTTTCCCGCGCGGGCAGTGACGATCCCGGCCAACAGCAAGGCGACCTTGCTTATTCAGCGCGATGCGATGGTGTCGGCCTATCCTCAGTTGGACGTGTCCGGCGGCAAGGGTGCGGCGATCAAGCTGCTGTGGACCGAGGCGCTGTACGATGCGCAGGGCCGCAAGGGCGACCGCAACCTGATCGAGGATCGCAAGCCGATCGGCATTTGGGACAGCTTCATCGCCGACGGAGAAAAGCGCAGTTTTGCCCCGCTATGGTGGCGGACATGGCGTTATGCCGAAATCACGGTCGAGACCAAGGATCAGCCGTTGGTGCTGGAGGGGCTGCGCGCGTACGAGACGGGCTATCCGTTCCAACAAGTCGGTAAGTTCCAAAGCGATGATCCTGAACTTGCACGGATTTTCGATATAGGATGGCGCACGGCGCGGGTCGATGCGCATGAAACCTATATGGACACAGCCTATTGGGAACAGCTGCAATATGCGGGCGACACGCGCCTTCAGATGCTGATTTCCTATGCCGTGTCGGGTGACCCTCGTCTGGCGGAGCAGGCGATCGATGCCTTTGCTGCGTCCGATGTCGATGGCGGGCTGATGGAGGGCGCCTGGCCGACGCGTGGCAATAATGTGATCGCGCCCTTCGCGCTGATGTGGGTCGGCATGCTGGATGACTGGCGATTGCGCCAGCCCGATCCCGCGCCCATCGTCCGTAACATCCCGCGCATGCGCCGTGTTCTGGACTGGTTCGAAACCTACCGCCGTCCGAGTGGCCTATTGGGCAAGAACCCGCAATGGAACTTCATCGATTGGGTCGGCCAGTCCGCCACCGACCGGACCATCTTTCCTTCCTATGGCAAGACGGATGAAAGCTGTTTGATGAGCGTCAACTGGCTCGGCGCTCTCCAGCAGGGAGCAGCGATTGAGGCAGCCTTTGGCGACGCCAGCCAGGCGCAGCGCTATGCCGCGCGTGCCGAGACGGTGAAGGCAGCGATCCGCAACCGGTGCTGGGTTCCGGCGCGCGGTCTTTATGCCGATAATCCTGACGGCGACCGAATCAGCCAGCATATGAACGCGCTGGCTGTCCTTTATAATGTTGCGAGCCGCGACGAGGCCGGGGCCATCATTGACCGGATAATGGTGCCGGGCAAAGGGATAGACGCGCCGGAAGGGATCACCAGCGTCAGCTATTATTTCTCCTGGTATCTGGCGCAGGCGCTGGTCCATGCGGGCAAGAGCGACCGTTATCTCGACATGCTCAAGACGTGGCGTGATCTGCTGGCGATGCACTATACGACCTGGCCGGAAGAGCGCGACGACGCGGGACAGGGGGGCAAGGGCCAATCGACGCGATCGGACAGCCATGCATGGAGTGCGCATCCCAGCGCGGATTTATTGGGTATCGTGGCCGGGATTGGACCTGATGCGCCGGGCTATGCGCGGCTGAAGGTTGAGCCCGCACTGGGATCGCTCAAGAGCCTGTCCGCAACCGCTGCCACGCCTCAGGGGCCGGTCAGCGTCCGCTACCGGATTTCGGGAAGCACCTTGAATGCCGAGATCACCCGGCCGACGGGGTTGCCGGGCGATTTCCGGTGGAATGGCAAGCGCTATCCGCTTACCCGCGCCACCACCAAGCTGAAGGTGCCGGTGCGCTGAGCGGGTTGACGAACTCAGCGCTTAGGGGCTTCCTTTGCGCCGAAGCCGTTGAGGTCGATCCAGCGGAACAACGCTTCCGTCCACCCTTGCGTGGCCGTGCCCTTGTCACCCAGGCCGAAACCATGACCGCCACGTTGATAGGCGTGGAACTCGATCGGGCGGCGAGCAGCGATCCAGCTTTCGATGAGCGCATAGCCCGCGCGTCCTGACAGCGGGTCGTCGGTCGCCATCGCCACGAAGGCGGGTGGCGCGTCGGTGGGCACGTCCACCTTTTCCATCGGCGGATAGAGCATGACGGAGAAGGCTGGACGGTCGGCGGGCGACGCGTCGATGGTCACGCGGATCGTCGTTCGCGCTCCGGCAGAAAAGCCGATCATGCCCACCTTGGCGGGATCGACATGCCATTGGGCTGCGCGCGCGCGGACGAGCTTCAGTGCCGCGATCCCATCGGCGATCGCATAAGGGGGTGTGACGATGCGCAGACCTTCGCCGGGCTTGCCGACCCATTCGGTCATTCTGCCCTGCATCATCTTGCCGAAAGCTGGCCAGTCGCGCGGGGTCGGGTCCAGCCGGTATTTGAGCACGAAGGCGGCGATGCCCTGATCGGCCAGCAGGCGAGCGACCTCCATCCCCTCATGATCCCAGGAAAGCGTCATGAAGCCGCCGCCCGGCGCAATGACCATGGCAGTGCCGGTCGCTTTTGCCGGGTCGGGGAGGACGGGCAGCAAGGCGGCTTCGCTGGTATTGCGGACGCTCATGTTGCCGGATTTGCCGAACCAGATTTCAGGGCCGTTGCCACCGGGCACGAGACCGGTGCCAAGCGGTATCGCCTGCTGTAATTCCGACGGGGCGGGCAACTGCGCAGCCGCCGCCGTGGCGCCCAAGATCCATGCGATAGCCAAGCATTTCAGCTGATTTTTCATCCCACCTCTCCTTCTATCTTGTTCCGCTCAACCGGCGGCGTCGCCCCATACCTGCGTGAAGAAGGGATTGCGCGCCGCCTCCGCTTCATAGGTGGCGGTATCGAGCATGGTGACGGGGCACCAATGACCGCCCTGGAGGTATAGACGTGGCGTCATCGTGAAGCGATGGCCTACAGCGGACTGCCATTCCACGGGTACGTCCGGGCCATCGAAAGAGTTGCCGAGATATTTGCCGCCGCGATATTCCGCCGCTGCCTTCAAATCATCGATCCGCCAATCTTCCGGCGAACGGCTTTCATCATAGCCATGATCGAGCAAGGTCGGTTCCCGCGAAGGCTGGGCGAAGCGGAAGTCGTCCCAATTGCGGGGAATGGCTTCCCATGCCGTGCGTGATCCGAAATAAGCGCGGATCTTGGCTTCATTATTGGTGGCGAACCAGTTGAGGCTGCCGTCCGGCCCGTTGGCCAGCTTTTCGATCTGTTTTGAAACGACGCCCGGCATCAGCTTGGGCACAATGCGGGCGATCCACGGCATATGCCGTGGGGCTTCGCGGAAATACTCATCGAGCGATTGTTCACGGAAGGGCACCAAGGCTTCGAGCCGGTCGGAGTCAGCATACCATTGGCCGTGGAAATTGCGGGTGGCAAACCAGTGCGGTTTCAGCACCTTGCGGTAATTGGGCATGGATTTCTCCATGAACTCATGATTCACCACGCGCGATGACGCGCCACCGCCAAGATTGTAGAAATTGCGCCAAAATGCATCCGGCACATTGTCGCCGCATAGTGCCGCCATCAAGCGGCCGCTGTCATTGGCGGTAGACCATTCGAACACGCCATTGAGCGGATTATGGAACATGATCGGATCGAAAATCTTCCACATTTCGAAATGCGCCATCCCGCTTTGGCGCACCGATGCCCAATGGGTGATGCCGCTCTGTGCGACGATCGCTTCCGCCTGTGTCTTTGTAACGGCATAATGATCATAGGCGCTGATCTTGATTGGATCGCCCGTCCGCCCCCAATGCACAGGTGCATTGCGGCTGCCGGTTTCGGCGATGGTGCCGATATAGATGAGCCGTGTCTGCTTGGGATCGCCCACTGCGTGGATCGCATCGACGATATTCTGCGCGCCTCCGACGTTGACACGGGTCACAAGCTCGGCCGGAAGGCGATCCGCAAGCGGTGACACCAGAGCGCCGACATGGAGCACAACATCGGCGCCCTCGACCCCCTTACGGATCGACATAGGGTCGGTGAGGTCGCCCCATATCACCTCGGCCAAGCCACGGCGCTGAACGTCCTTGACAACGGGGTGGGACTTTTCCTCTGGCCTTACCAATATTCGCAGGCGCAGCGTGTCCGCCTTTTCCGCAATGCGCTTCACCGTTTCGCGGCCCATATTGCCGGTGGCCCCGGTCAGGAAAATTGTCTTGCGGCTGTCAGTCATACGGCTCCCTCGAACAAGACCGATGCAATCGCACTTTGCCGTACCAATAACAAGGATGTAGTTGATATGCTCTTCCTGACGGGGACAGGTGATAGCCATCGTGTCAACGAAGAAAGCTATCAGATGAAAATCGGTTCATCTGTATGCGTATGTATAGGTCAGATTTTAGACGTAAATTAGGGAAATGGCCTAACCTCACTGTTGCCCATAAAGCACGGGTTCGTGCGAAAATTTACAAAACATGACTCACCGGATTGCGGGGTGGCCGCACGACCGTTAGCGGCCCTCAACATCGTTGGGACCAAGTCCCTGCTAATCAAGGAAAGGACGTCATGAAGAAGGTGAATGGAATCTCTGCGTTGTTGTGCGGCGCAGCGCTGATCGTCCCCGTCGCTGCCTGGGCGCAGGATGTCGCCAGCGGCGAAGCGGATGGAACGGCTGAAATCGTCGTCACTGCGACGCGCGAGTCAAGATCGCTCCAGTCGGTGCCGATGGCCGTCAACGTCGCGACCGGCGAACAGCTCCAGAAGTTCAACATTTTCGACGCGAAGGACGTGCAGCAGCTTGCACCTGGTCTTGAACTGACCAACACCTCGGGCCGCAACAACACAACCACCCTGCGTGGCGTGACCTTCGATCCCGATCAGGGCACCAGCCCGGCGGTTCAGGTCTATTACAACGAAATCCCGACCGACGCGCAGACCGTCTATACCGCTCTTTATGACATTCAGCAGATCGAAGTGCTGCGTGGTCCGCAGGGCTTGCTGCGCGGTCTGTCTTCGCCGGCTGGTTCCATCACCATCGCGACCCGCCGCCCGAACTTCGACGAAATCGAGGGCTACGCGCAGGCGACCGCTACCTCGCGCGATGGCTACAACGTGCAGGCTGGCGTTTCCCTGCCTTTCAACGACACGCTTGCGATCCGCGTCGCTGGCCTGGTCGATGGCAACCGCCTGAACAACGTCCGCAACATCACGACGGGCGAGCGCTCACGCAGCCGCACCGAAAGCGCGCGCGTAACGCTGGGCTGGCGGCCGAGCAGCGACTTCACTGCCTACCTGAGCTACCAGTATCTGTTTGCGGACAACAGCCAGTTTCAGCAGGTTGTCGGTGCTGGCAATGTGCCGGACGGCTTTAACCCGTCGGGGCCGGCTCTTTCTGAGGCGGATTACGCTGCGGTGTCGGACGGCCGGTTCCGCAACCAGAATGAGAGCCACATCGTCAATCTGGCCTTCGATTATGATCTTGGTCCGGCCACCTTGTCCTTCGCAGGCGCTCACCAGTACAGCAGGCTGAAGGCGGAACGCGATCTCGACACGGGCAACGCGATCCCCGATTATGTGCAAACGTCTACCATTGACACGCCCTATAAGGTGGACTCGGCGGAACTGCGCCTGGCGTCCAACAACAAGGAAGGTTTCGGCTGGGGTGTAGGTGCGTTCTACACGAAGCAGACTGGCACCGTTGTGACCAATCAGCGAGCTGACCAGTTCTTTACTCCGCTTCCTGTCGCGTTTGGCGTGTATCTGCCGATCGATACAGAGGTGTTCACTCCGGTGAATGCGCAGACATGGTCGTTCAACGGCAATTTGCGTTACCGTTCCAACGGCTTCTCGATCGAAGGCGGTTTGCGCTATTCCATTATCAAGAATGTGCAAACGACGGACATCTTCCTGACTTCTCCGGGTTATGCCGGTTTCGGCATACCTGCTTTTGAACGATTTGAGGAAGGCGTTCCTGCTGATCTGCAGCGGTTTACGAACAAGCCTCTGACAGGCGGCCTGACGGTTTCCTATGAGTTCAATCCGCGCCTCAACGTGTATCTGGCCTATGGCCACTCCTATCGGGCCGGTAGCACGGGGGTCGCTGTTCCCGCGGGGGTGAGCCGGGACCTGATCCGTACACAACCCGAAAAGACCGATTCTTTCGAAGCCGGTCTGAAGGGCAAGCTGTTCGACAATCGGGTGAATTTCACAGTATCGGCGTTTTACCAGACGCTTGAAAATTATCTGAGCCGGTTCACGGGCATCCAGTATAACTGCCCTGAATTGAACGGGGCCTGCAGTGTCAATGGAACGGCGATCGCCCCTGGAGAACCGACCAACGGCGGCTTCGACTTCAATTATAATGGCGATGCCAAGATCAAGGGCGTGGAAGCTTCCATCGATGGTCGCATCAACGATAATTGGAACTTGGGCATTAGCGCATCCTATGTTCGTGCGCGTTTCGAAGATGCTCGCGTACCTTGCAATGACTACGCAGGTACGGGCGTTCCCAACCAGGACGCTCCTTCACCCGTCATCACTGGCCCGGGCAATGTCAGCTATTGCGTGACCAACGGTCGCCTGTCCCAAACGCCGGACTTCACCCTCACCGCGAATACGGAAATCCGTTTCCCGATGGGTGAATTCACCCCGTTCGTGCGGGCGCTCGTCAACTATCGTCCGGGCTTCTATGCCGACCAGGTCGATTATGACTACCGTTCGCGCACCCTGCTGAACGTTTTTGCGGGCTTCCGCACGGAAGACGATCGGTTCGAGCTGACCGCTTTCGCGAAGAATTTGCTGAACCAGAAGCGGATCACCAACATCAGCCTGGGCACCGCCCAGATCAACACGGCTGCTGGTATCCCCTATGAGTCCGGTTATCGCATCGTGAACGTGACCAATCCGCGCGAATTCGGCCTGACCGGAATGTTCCGGTTCTAATCTTGATCCTGTCGTTCGTTTAGGATCACAGAGGGCCAGTGGAGACTATCCACTGGCCCTTTTCTTGTATCTTTCGTGGAGTAGGATGAATGACCTCGCATTTTGGTTTTACAAAGCTTGTGGTGCAAGACCTGGAGGGCACCGCCGCCTTCTACAAGGATGTCGCGGGCCTGGTTGAAATGGCGCGGATTCAGGATACGGTCGGCGATCGGCAGATCGATGAAATCCTGTTCAATGCTACGGGCGAAGGCGGCGCTACCTTCGTTTTGTTCAAGTTTCTGGATCGGGATGCCCCCGCACAGGATGAGGTGATCCTGGGATTCCAGACGAGCGATCTTGAGGCATTTGTCGAGCGGGTCCAAAAGGCTGGCGGCAAAGTTGTCCAACCGATTGAAGTCAGGGAAGCTCATGGTGTGAAGGTCGCCTTCGTGACCGATACCGAGGGGCATCTGATCGAGGTTGTGGAATTGCTGGCCAGGTAAAAAAGGCGGCGCGAGGTGATCACGCGGCCACCAACCATTTTCCGCTCTATGTGCCCGTGGCGGATCGGCTATCCGCAGTGGGACGACGGCTCCTGTCGCGTCGGTCCTGGCGATCAACGGGGTGGGCGCTCGCTAAGATTGTGCGGGGGAGGTTGCGACAGGAGCTTGAAGAGCAGGGTGTCATGGCCCAATTAAGGGGCTTCCCTAGCCCGTTTGGGCTGCCCAAGCCAAGAGTAGCCATGACTTCGCTCAACCCCCTCCTTGCCGACACCGACCTGCCCGATTTCGCCGCCATCGAGGCAGCCCATGTGGTTCCCGCCATAGAGGAAGCGATTGACCAGCACCGCGCGGCGATCGAGCGGATTACGGCTGGGCAAGCCGATGACTTCGGCAGCGTCATATTGGCGGCGGAGCGGGCGGACTTTCTCCTGTCGCGCACATGGTCGCCCATCGGTCATCTTGCAGGGGTAGCCGACACCCCGGAATTGCGGGAAGCACACGCTTCGGCACAGGCCTTGATGACGGCTTATCTGATGGAGGCGGGGCAGAACCGGGCGCATCATGATGCGGTCGCGCGCGTGGCCGGCCGGCCCGATTTTGCCGATTTGGGTCCTGCGCAGAAGCGGGCCGTCGAATTGGCGCTGCGTGCCTTCCGTCTGGCAGGCGTGGCTTTGGAGGGCGAGGCCCGCCAGCGTTTCCTTGATATTGGCGTGGCGTTGAGCGACCTTAGCACCCGCTTTGGAAATGCCGTGCTGGACGCGACGGAAGCGTGGAGCGAGCATGTGACCGACGAGGCGGCGCTGGCCGGGGTGCCGGAAAGCGACAAGGCCATTCTTGCCGCCTTTGCGCAGGAAAAGGGCCTGCCGGGTTGGTTGATCACTCTGCGCCAGCCCAGCGTGCTGGCGATCCTGCTTCACGCCGACGATCGGGCATTGCGGGAGCGCGTTTATCGCGCCCACAATACACGCGCGTCTGATCAGTCAAATGATCGCAGCCATGATAATAGCGAGCGGATCGACCAGATCATGGCGCTGAGGCATGAAGCGGCGCAGATATTGGGCTTCAACGATTCCGCCGCGCACTCGCTTGAAACCAAGATGGCGGCGGATGCGGACGAGGCGCTGGCCTTCCTGGCTGACCTTGCCCAGCGTGCCCGCCCGGTCGGCGAGAAGGAACTGGGGGAGGCGCGAGCCTTTGCCGCTGAGCATTTTGCTTTGACCGAACTTTATCCGTGGCACCTGTCCTACGTCGCCGAAGCGATGCGGCGGACGTTGCATGGGGTCGATCAGGAAGCGCTGAAAGCCTATTTCCCGCTGCCTCGTGTGCTGGCGGGTACGCAGAAACTGATCGAGCGGCTTTTCGATGTGCGCCTGATCGAACGGGAAGCTGTTTCGACATGGCATCCCGATGTCCTGTTCTATGACGTGCTGGATGCGAGCGGCGAGATTGTGGCGGGGGTCTATCTCGACCTGTTCGCGCGGGCGGGTAAGCGTGGTGGGGCGTGGATGGATGTGTGCCGGGCGCGGTTCCGGGATGCCGATGCCTTTCACCGGCCGATTGCCTATCTGACCACCAACTTCGCACCGCCTGCGGGCGATCGTCCCTCGTTGGTGACGCATAATGATGTGGTGACGCTGTTCCATGAATTTGGCCATGTGCTGCACCATCTGCTGACGGAGGTCGATCTGCCGTCGGTCGGCGGCATTTCCGGCGTCGAATGGGATGCGGTCGAGCTGCCCAGCCAGTTCATGGAGAATTTCGCCTGGGAAAAGGACACGCTGATCGGCCTGTCCGGGCATGTGGATACGGGCGAGCCGTTGCCTGAGCCTCTATTTGACCGGCTGCTTGCTGCGCGGCAGTTTCAGGCGGGGCTGGCATTGTTGCGTCAGATCGAGTTTGCGACCTTCGACCTCCTGCTTCATCGCGACTATGATCCGGCGCAGGGCGCGCGGGTGTTGCAGACGCTGGAACAGGTGCGGGCGGCGGTGGCTGTTGTTCATCCGCCCGAATGGAACCGCTTTGCCCATGCGTTCAGCCATATTTTTGCGGGCGGATATGCGGCGGGCTATTATTCCTACCTTTGGGCCGAACTTCTGTCGGCCGACGCTTTCGAGATATTCTCTCATGCCGATCTGCCGGGGGGAGGCGCCACCGCCTTCCGCCGCGAGATATTGGCGGCGGGCGCCAGCCGTTCCGCAGCCGAGAATTTTCGGGCTTTCGCCGGACGCGCGCCAGAAGTCGATGCCTTGCTTCGATCACGCGGGCTGGCGGCCTAAACAGAAGGCCATTACAGCATGGACGGACCCCTTGTGATCAGTTGCCCGGCCTGCGCTACGCTGAACCGTGTGCCGAAGGAACGGTTGGGCGAGGGGCGTTGCGGGCGGTGCAAGCAGGCATTGTTCCAGGGTCGGCCGGTGACGCTGACCAGCGCCAATTTTTCGCAGCATGCGGTGAGCAGCGACGTCCCGCTCATCATCGATTTCTGGGCGAGCTGGTGCGGTCCCTGCCGCCAGATGGCGCCAGCCTTCGAAGCCGCCGCCGCGCAGCTGGAACCACATGCCCGGCTGGGGAAGATTGATACGGAAGCGGACGCCGATCTTGCCGCCCGCTATGCGATACGCAGCATTCCTTCGCTGGTCATCGTCTACAAGGGACGGGAAATCGCGCGCAATCCGGGCGCTATGCCGATGGCCGCGATCGTCAGTTGGGCGCGGCATCATCTGCCTGCGTGATCAGGCGGGCTCCTTGACCCGCTGGACGATGCTGCTGGCGAGTTTCGGCGCGACTTCCGCAAGATGATCGAAATGCGCTTCGAAATGAGCCATGCCCTGGCTCATCGAACGGATTTCCGCCTCCAGCCCTTGCAGTCCCGCTTCCGGTAGCAGGACTTCAATCACATCCCAGGCCGACCAACCTTCGCGGCTCGTCATCCGCAGCATTTGACCGCGACGGCTCGCCACGGCGGAGGTGATGCGGGATGATGCGGTGCCTGGCGTCATGATCGTCACATGCGCGACCGGCTCCAGCAGATAGGGGGAGGCGGCGGTCAGCGCGTCGCTCATCGCTATCCGTCCGGCGGTGCGGAAAGCGAGTTCGGAGCTGTCGACGCTGTGAAAGGAGCCATCGACCAAAGTCGCCGCGACATCGACCACGGGAAAGCCGAGAGGGCCTTTTGCCTGGGCGTCATGCACGCCTTTTTCGACGGCGGGAATCCACTGCTTGGGTATCGCGCCCCCCGTGATCCGTTCCTCGAAACGAAGGCCCTCTCCCCGTTCCAGAGGGCGCACTTCCAGCACGACATCGCCGAACTGACCATGGCCGCCGGACTGTTTTTTGTGCCGCCCGCGTTGCGTGACCGCTTTTCGGATCGATTCCCTGTAGGCGATCGTCGGCGGCTGTACCGATACCGCCACGCCATAGCGGCGCTTCAGACGGGCCAGCGCGACGTTCAGATGCTCGTCACTCACGCCGTGAAGCAAGGTCTCTCGTGATGCTTCGTCCTGGCTCCAGTGGAGGGCGTGATCTTCCTCCGCCAGCCGATTGAGGGCGGTGGACAGGCGCACCTCGTCCTTATGATCCTTCGCGGCGATCGCTACCGCGCAATTGGTTGCCGGTCGATCAGCGAGCAGCCCGTCGCCGCCGGGTTTGGCCGCGATGCCGATCAGGTCACCTGCCTTTATCGTGTCGATCTTGGCAATGCCGACGATCGCGCCCGGTTCGGCGGCGGCGATCTTGGTTGTGGCAAGACCCTGGAGTGCAAATATCCCGCCCGCGCGCAGGGATTGACCGCCATTGTCCTGGAGGTCGGCGCCGTCGTGCAAATTGCCGGCGAACAGCCGCGCGATCGCCAGGCGGCCTACCGTTGCCGCATGGGAAATCTTCAGCACCTGTGCCGCTGCTCCGGTGATGCCCAGTCGCTCCGCCGTTTTCGCGGGGGCAGGTGTGTCATGCCGTAGCATCTTGAGCAGGCGGCGGATACCAAAGCCATTGGCGGCGGAACCGAACAGCACCGGCACGATGAGACCGCTGGCGGTTTCCTGTGCGAGATCGGCGAAGATGGTTTGAAGGCTTGGCTGTTCGTCCGACAAGAGCTGTTCAAGCAGGATGTCGTCATGATCGGCCAGTTGTTCCAGCATATGGAAGCGCGCCTGGCTTTCATCAGCCTTCAACTCTTCGGCGAGTGCGATCTGCTGCGATTGCTTGCCTGCCTCATAATGATAGGCCCGTTCCAGCGCGAGATCGACGAAGCCGTCGACCCGATCGCCCGACCGGATCGGGATTTGCCGGGCGACGAGCGCGGCGGCGCTCATCGGGGCGACGGCCGTAAGCAGATCCTGGATGCTGCCACGCGCCTGCTCAATCTTATTGACGAACAGGGCGTGCGGAACGCCTGCGCGTTCGAGCTTGCGTAGCGTGGGTTCTGCCAGAGGGGCGCGGGCCGGGTCGGGATCGATCACGACGATGGCGAGGTCGACCGCATTGAGAGCGATGGCTGCATCATCGGCAAAGCTGGGCGAGCCCGGAATATCGACGAGGGAGAAATGATCTCCCATCCATTCGAACTGCATGAGGTTGAGTTCGGTGGAGCTTCCCCGCTCTCGCGCTTCCGGACTTGCATCGCCGACGCTGGTGCCAGCTTCGACCGATCCCTGTCGCGAAACAGCCCCGCTGATGTGCATGATAGCTTCCGCGAGGCTGGTTTTACCCGCTCCGGCGGGGCCGATCAGCGCAATGGAGCGCGATTGCGTGCCGCTCATCCTTGCTCTCCTCATCCCGTCTTTCGTGGCGAAGACGGTTCTTCTGACGGAGCGATGTTCTGCCTATCGCGGGGGGAACGCAAGGGGGCTTCGACCGGATCGCGCCACCGCCCGGCTAAGCGCACATGCAGTTGCGAGATGTGCATTGCGATCATTCATAATAGTCGTCCTTATCTGCCGGAACTGGTTCAACCGCCGTTCGATTAATTAAAGCGCGGAGAAAGGTGAGCTGATGCCCAAGGATGAAGAGCGGCGGCAGCGGCGAAATGCCAAGCGATGGCTGTGGGCGATCGTTGCTGCGGGTCTGGCTCTGGCCGCGCTGATAGCTTATACCAGCCTGCGTGCACCCGATCCGGCATCGCGAAGGTCAGATGTGGCGGTCCCGGCCTCTGCAACCGCAGCACCAGTTGGGGACGACACCCGGAACGAATCGCCGCATCGGTAATTGCAATCTTTGCGATCCCTGCACGAGGGACCGATCTTCCTCATTTTCAGGAGTTTGATCGATGTCGCTAACCGGACTTACTGCCATCATCATCCTGATCGCTGCGGCCCTGCTCGGCCTGGTGCTTTATGCGCGTAATCGGGGGAGGTTGAGTAGCGGAGCCGCGTTAATCGCGGCCCTCGTCATCATCGCTGCGGCTTCCGTCACGATGATGTATCCGTCTTTCCTGACCGCGACGCACGCGGATCGGCCGGTGCCTTGAGCCGCATGATTGTTCCCGATCAAGCGCCGGATTCACGAAGCGTTGCACTTCACTATGATGAGCTTGACCTCGCCTATCGTCGCATCTGGGGCGATCATGTTCACCACGGATATTGGCGCACCGGGACCGAAACGCCTGAGCGGGCCGCTGCCGAGTTGGTGGCTGCGGTGGAGCAAAGGCTTGGCATAGAGGCTGGGCACCGTATTTGCGACATTGGTTGCGGATATGGGGCGGCAGCGGCCGATATCCTGACACGCCATGATGTGTCGATCGTCGGCCTGACGCTATCGGCGGCCCAGCACGCAATTGCGCAAGAGCGTTCGCCACGCTTTACCTGTCTGGTGCGGGATTGGTTGGACAACGGCCTGGAAACGGCGTCGTTCGACCGCGCTTATGCGATCGAAAGTTCCGAGCATATGACGGATAAGCCGCGCTTCTTCACCGAGGCAAGACGCATATTGCGGCCGGGCGGCCGTCTGGTCGTGTGCGCCTGGCTGGAGGGGGAGGGGGCGTCCGCTTGGGAGGTGCGGCATTTGCTCCTGCCGATATGCAAGGAGGGCAGGTTGCCCAGCATGGGAAGCCGGGAAGATTATCTGACATTGGCCTCTGACGCTGGATTTCGCCTGGTGGATTATCGGGACATCAGCCGGGAGGTGCGCCGGACTTGGTCGATATGCCTTGGTCGTTTGGCGAAGAGCGTGTTGAGCGACCGGGACATCCGTCGGCTTGCGATTGGCCGCGCCACGATGAGCCGCGATTTCGTATTGAGCCTTCCGCGCCTCATCCTTGCGCTACGCACAGGGGCGATGCGGTATGGGATATTCCAGTGGGAAGCGGTCTAGCCGCCGTGGGTCCAGCGTCGCGATTCACAGATGAATAGCACGCAGCCGGTGAGCTTCAGCGATCCGTCAGGGTTGCGCGCCAGTGACGAGCGATAGCTCTTGCCGCTTTTCGGATCATAGGCCCGCCCGCCCGTCCATGTGGAACCGGATCGGTTGAAATCCCAGAGGGTAAGAAGGCCCGCCAGAGGCCGCGCGCGAAGGCGAGGGTTCGGGTTGTGCACGTCTGTCTTGGGGACATCGGCACCCGTATCGAGCACTCGCACGATACGACCGCACAGTTTCGCGCCGCACGGCTCGATCCTGACAAGGCCCTTGCCATCGTCCGTCACCCATAGACCGGCTACGTCGGTTGCAGGAACCGCAGCCGAAGAGGCGAGCAAGAGGAGGGAAGCCGCCAGCATTGTCATACTCCTATCCGCCCCCGCCCTTGCACGGTGAGACAAAAACTGTGGCGCATCAACTGCTTTCTCCGTGGTAGAATGATCGCGGGAGAAGACGAGACATGGTAAAGCTCATCACAAGATCGCGTCAGGAAGAGCAGATGGACGCGCCCGATCTCGATCCGGCGGTATATGAGCGGGTTCTGCATGATCTGGCGCGGGTCAATCGATGGACGTTCACAGCCTGGCCCACCATCGCCTTTCTCCAACGCGCGGTAGGACAGGCAAGACATTTCCGCCTGCTCGATGTCGGATTTGGCGACGGCGATGTTCTGCGCGCGATTGCCCGATGGGCGCGGCGCCGGGGTATCGATGCTGAGCTGATCGGCGTGGACCTGAATGAAAAGAGTTTGCAGGCGGCCCGGCATGCGACCCCGTCCGACCTGTCGATCGATTATCGGGCTGGCGACTATCTCGATCAGCCGGAACCGTTCGACTTCATCATTTCAAGCCAGGTCACGCATCATATGACCGACTCGCAACTGATGACCTTCCTGCGTCATATGGAAGCGAAAGCGAGGATGGGCTGGTTGATCTGCGACCTGCACCGCCATGGTTTTGCGCATTGGGGCTTCCCCATTCTGGCGCGACTGCTGCGCGTCCACAGGATCGTGCGGGAAGACGGTCAATTATCGATCGCCCGATCGTTCCGGCGTCGGGAATGGGTCGATCTGCTGGCGCAGGCTGGCATATCCGAGGATCAGGTGCGGATAGTGCGCCGTTTCGCCTTTCGCCTGTGCGTGGAGCGCGTGCGGGAGACGCCGCTTACCCTTTCCTGATCCGGGTGAGGGATGCGGCGCCCGTTCCCAATCGAGGCGCGAACCGTAACAGCGACATGAGGATATTGCGGGTCAGGGGCGCTGCGGCGCCATGGCGCAGGGCTTCGGCAATGCCGACAGGCCGCTCGCATTGCCGCCGCCATTTGTCCTGCCATGCCGGTGAGGCTTCTGGTCCTGCGGCCAGCATCGCCTCGGCGGCGCTCGCGCCGCTGGCCAGGGCGATGGCGATACCGTCGCCTGCGAGGGAGGCTATGACGGCGCTCTGATCGCCGATCCGAAAGACGCCTTTGTGGCTTTGCGGCGCGCGCCAGCCATAGGGAACACCCGCGACAGCATCGAAATGGGCGGGGACGCCTTGAAGCCGTTCGCTGAGCAGTGGCGCCTCCTGTTGCAACTCGTCCAGCAGCGCGGGAACGCTCCCCGCTGTAGTGAGCCGATCTCTGCTTACCGACAGGCAGAGATTGACCGATCCATCCTCCTGCAACAGCAGTCCTGCATAGCCTTTATCGAACAGGTGCAGTTCAACGAAGCCCGACAGCGTGCCATGCAATGCGGAGGACGTAGGGAGAGAGGTGCGTAGCCCGATCGATGAGCTTGAGAAATCCCGGGCGACGCCGCGCAGCTCATGCTTGCCGACGCCTATGAACAGGGCGTCTGTGGCAAGTGTCTCGCCATTGTCGAAGCGCACGGCGCGGCTATCTGGATCGGCCATGCGGGCTGTTCGGCCTCGGCTGACGATAGCACCGGCGTCGGCCGCTGCCTGCATAAGGGCATTGTCCAGGACGTGGCGGGAAATGCCGCCGGCTGTGGCGGGCAGGGCGGCTTCGACGCAGCGTGTCCCCGTGGCCAGCCTGAAGCGGCTTATGGGCCGCGCCCCAAGCTTCCAGGGGTCCACTCCCAATTCCATAAGGCCAGCGATCGCGTCCCAGCCAAGGAAGCCGCCGCATACGCCAGCGCGGGCAGCGGCATGGCGTTCAATCAGATGCGGCCTCATTCCGGCGCGGGCGAGGGTGATGGCGGTGGCCGATCCTGACGGGCCGCCGCCTATGATGAGCGCCTCCAGCTTGGCCGCTCCTGTCATCATCCGGCCCGCGAAAAGCGGAACCCTTCCGCAGCGACACCCGGTCCGAAGGCGAGCGCGACGCCGGGGCCGGGGCTCCCTTCATCGAGCAGATCGCTCAGGATAAACATCAGCGTTGCGGACGACATGTTGCCGTGGCGCGCGAGGATGCCGCGAGACACAGCCAGCGCATCGGGTTGCAGGTCCATGCCGTTTTCGACTGCGTCCAATATGGACCGGCCCCCGGCATGAACCGCCCAATTCGCGACCGATGCGGGATCAGTCGAACCGCAAATCCGGTCCCTGACGCAATTGTCTCGTAGAGCGGTCTGAATGCGGCTCGGGACTTCGCCCGACAGGTGCATGACGAAACCGGCGTCGCCGATCTCCCAACGGATGAGATCGGCAGAACCTTCCAGATTGATCGCGAAGGGCGCATCCATCGCGAAACCGCGATCCTGCGCGCTGACCAGTGCCGCTGCCGCGCCATCGCCGAATTGCAGCATCATCAGCAATCTTTCGACCTGCTGTTCCCGCTGAAGGTGAAGCGAGGACAGTTCGACGGTGACCACCAGCACGCGCGCGTCGGGCTCCGACCGCACGATATGCCGCGCAGTCCGAAGCGCCGCGACCGCTGCGTAACAGCCCATGAAACCTACAAGTGTCCGCTCCACACTGACCAGACCCAGCGCGTCGGCGATGATCTGATCGACGCCGGGAGCGACGAAGCCGGTGCAACTGGCAACGACCAGATGGGTAATGCCATCGAGAACTATCTTTGCGCGCAAGGCGTCGATGGCTCGCAGGGCCAATTCAGGGGCGTAGCGATGATAGAGTTGCATGCGTTGCGATGTCGAAGGCGTGGCGTCCGCATAAAAGCCGCCGGGATCGACAGGTGAGGCTTCCGCGTCCACTTGGGGAAGGACCGACCAGCGATGATTGATGCCGCTGCGCTCTGCCATGCGGACGAACAGGCTGCGCGCCCGTTCATCCACTAATTGCTGACTGGCCCATCGAATGAAAGGGGAATGCACATCCTGGTCAGGAACGGCGCAACCTATCGCGTTTATGCAGGCACGTCTTTCGTTCATCGCATTCCACTTTGTTGCCGGGGTCTATAACGCCGACGATGCGATATATGATCCGGGCTGGACAGGGTCCAACATGTGTAGCGCGATTTTGATTGCTTCCCAATGAATTGGGATTGGCGTCAGCCGTGACGAACCGTCACGGGCACCATTTCCTCCCACAACAGTTCGAGCTTGCGCCGCGTAAAGCGCCACGCGTCACCATCACGACGCCATTCATCGAGATAACGGATCGTCCAGCGCAAAATCTGGTCCGCGTCGGTGAGCAGATGATCGGCGGTGCAATAGGTCTCACCGCTGGCTCTGTCATCGTCGATCATAACTGTTTGGTTATGGATGCGATGGAAGGTCGAGCGGAACATCTGCGCGAGTCCGTCGATCGACATCAATGTCGCCTCCAGTCCTTCTGTGACGAAGCCCGGCCCTTCAATCCGGCAGTCATTCGCCAGCACGGATCGCCACAGCTGCTTGTCCTTCCGATCCGCACCCTGAGCGTAGATTTCCGCCGTGCGCCGGAGTGCTGCCTCATCGATCAGCTTGTTCATCGCGCCGCTCACAAGTTCATTCCGTTGCCAGTAACGATCGGCATGTTGGTCCAGGTCCCGTTTATATCACGAATCCATCCGGCCGCTGCCAGCGAACCGCCATCGACATTGATGGCTGTTCCCGTGACCCAGGACGCGAGCGGGCTGGCGAGGTAAAGCGCTGCACCTGCGCAGTCGTCCGGATGGCCGAAGCGGCCGAGCGGCACCCATCTTTGCACATGTTCGCGGTTTTCCGGCGGCACCATATAATTGATCGGGGTTTGGGGTGTGTCCGTGGTTTCCGGCGCGATGTCATTCACCCTGATGCCGAGCGGCGCGAGTTCGAGCGCGAGGCTCTTGGTGAAGCCCGTTATCCCCCATTTGGCGGCGGCATAGACGGAGCAGTTGGGAATGCCGCGATAGGCTTCGATGGAGGTGATGTTGATGATCGAACTGCCGGGGGCCGATGCCTTCAGTAGCGGGAGCAGGCGGTTCGTCACGTGCATGAGGCTGATCAGGTTGAGACCGACAATTTCCTGCATCTCATCACGTGAAAGATCGGAAAATGCTTTGGCATGAAGGAAATGGCCGACATTGTTCACAAGAATATCGAGCTTCCCGCCCGTTTCCTGTTTCAGTCGGTCGGCCAGCGCATCAACCTGTTGCGGATCATTGACGTCGCATTGGATTGCCCTACCGACGGTGAAATTGGCGCAGCGTTCCGGATCGATCTCTGCAATGAAGACCTGTGCGCCTTGCCGTGCAAAAGCATCGGCGCAGGCGCGTCCGATCCCCGCGCCGCCACCAGTCACCAAAACCGTCTTGCCCGTGAAATCCAGCATCATCCTGTCCTCGATTATTCTGTCCGTTGATCAGGCGCCGCCCAGTAGGTCCGGATTGCGCCGCAGTTCCTGTCCGCCATCGACCGCGAAGGATTGCCCGGTGACCCAGGACGCAGCGGGGCTGGCGAGATAGGCCACCGCCGAGGCGATATCTTCCGGCTCTCCCGTCCGTTTGAGCGGCGTTTGCTCCAGAAAGCGATCAATGACCGCCGGGCTGGCGAACATGTCCGCCGTCGCGTCGCTGCGGGTGAGGCCGGGGCGAACCGCGTTCACGCGAATACCGAGCGCGCCCAGTTCGTCCGCCACCGTCCGGATCAATGCTTCCAGCCCGGCTTTGCTGGCGCAATAGGTGGCGAGCGCGGGGAAGGGGAGGGTCGCGGCGGTGGACGATATGCACACGATCGACCCGCCTTCGCGCATTAACCTGGCTCCGGCCTGCATCGCGATGAAAGCGCTGGTGATGTTGAGGTCAAGATCCCGGCGCAAATCCTCCACACTGATCGAGAGGAAGGGGCCGAAGCCGCCGCCTCCGACCGCAGGCACCAGAATGTCGAGGCGATCTGCCATGGCATAGGCTTGCGCAAGCGCGTCGCCGACATCCTTTTCGGACGTAGCATCACCAGCGAAGGTCGCGACCTGGGCGTCCGGAAAATCGCTGATTATGCGGGCGCGCGCTGCGTTCAGCGCTTCCTGCCTGCGCCCCGTGATGAGCACGCGCGCGCCATCGGCAACCAGCGCCCGTGCGCAAGCCGTGCCGATACCGCCGCTGCCCCCTGTAACGACCGCCGTTTGGCCCGCCAGAGGAGCCATACTCATTTTGCCGACCGGAACTGATCGACGACTTCCTGCACCGCACGCGCGACATCGTTGCGGCGGTAGCGAAGGTCAGCCAGCGTCTTGGCGTCGGGCTCGTACCGCACGACGTTTCCGCGCCCGGTGACGATCGCGACGTCCGGCAGCAGGGGATGTTCCTGGTCCAGCGCAGGCACATCCACGTCGTTCCCGGCGGCCCGGAAGAACAGCTTGAAATAGTCCGCGAAACTCAGATTTTCGTCGCCGACCAGATAGGCTTTGCCATTTTCGCCCCGTTCCAAAGCGGTCTCGACCGCTTCGGACAAGGATTGGGTGGAAATGAAGTTGGTGCCGCCAGCAGGGCCGAAAGGCGGGATGCCAAGCTGTCCTTCGGCATAACGGGTATATGCTTCGAACATCGGCAAGCTCATGCCCGGAACGGTGCCAACAACGAACGGCGCATCCAGGCTGACAACGTGGAAGCTATCGTCCGCCAGCGCGGCAATACCGTCGGTGGCTAGCTTGCGGGCGCGGATATAGACGTTTGTTTCCAGCAGTTCCGGTGCAATATGCGGGTAGAAGCTGCCGATATGGATGAAGTGGCGCACGCCCGCCTGCTTGGCAAGCGCGGCGAACTGCGGCACCGCTTCGGCGTTCGCGCGCAGGACATGAGCGTCATAATCGGCCCCTTGCGGAACATGGCGGATATCGTTGCCCGCCGCGAAGACGATGGCGTCAAAGCCGGTCAAGTCCTGCGTCGTGAAGCTACCCTCAACATAATCGCCCTGCAAAAAAGGCAGGCGCGACAATTCAGTGCTTTGTTGCGGGGGCTTGCGGCCCGAGACGGTAACATCATGCCCCTGCGAAGCAAGATGAAGGGCCGCATGGCCGCCGATCATGCCGGTGCCGCCGATAACAAGAATTTTCATGATAGCTTCCTCTCCACGGGCGCCTCGCGCCTCCTGATGAAAAAGGGCTACCGATTCTAGTTTCGATTTGCAACAAGGCACCGATTAGGTATTAGGTATCTTATGGATACCAAAGTGGACCCGCAAACCGCCCTGCAGATTCTCGAACTGGTCGGGAACAAGTGGACAATGCTCGTCACCTACAGACTGGGTGATGGCGAGATGCGCTTTTCCGATCTCAAGCGCTGCGCAGCGCCTATCAGCTCCAAGATGCTGACCCAGACGCTGCGCGAACTTGAGCGTTTCGGGATGGTGTCAAGGGAAGTCCGGCCGACCATGCCGCCGAGCGTGGAATATCGACTGACAGATCTGGGCAGGGGTTTCCTGGGGACAGTCAGTCAGATTTGTAACTGGATCGGCGACAATCATGAAGCGCTGGAACAGGCGCGCCAGCGCGAGGCTGCAAGGTCGCAGGACAGTCGTGTGGCGTTCATCGGCGTTTGACCTGCTGTCTGGATCAACGAGTCATATTCAAGATTTCCTGAAAGCGTCGCGACTCATAGCAGCGATCACCGGGTCAAAGGCTTCTACGATGTTTCCGCTGATTTGTGTTTCGACGCGCCGTTCAATACGCCAGCCGATTTCGAGCCGACGGTAGGTCACCTGATAGTAGCCAGCCGCGTGGCGTTGGCCGCTATGCGTTGCCCCGGGCCGGAATATGCCGATCCACTGGAAGTGGACCTGGCCCCAAGCCATGTCTCCGTCAATGCGAAGGCGGGGCGCGGTGTTAAAATGGAGCCCCTGATAATATTCACTGACTTCCGCGCAAAACCCCGCAAGTTCCTCTGTTCCTGTCACTAGGCGGGTTGGCTGGTCGCCGGATTTGGTAATCTCGAACACTCCGTCCGGGGTGAAGACGTCCGCCCAACCATCTGTGTCTCCGCTATCCCAGGCGCGGGAATATTCTGCTTCCAGATCGATAATCTCTAACCGGTCTTCTGCGGCCGCGAGACGTCGTTCGAATGTGGCAAATGCGTTTTCCATGATTTGATCCCGAAAAGAGGTGAGCGCGATTGCGCCCTCAATTTGATGTCTTCATGCGAGCTGCAACTCTTCAAGCGTTCAGCATCATATCCGCCGCCTTTTCCGCGATCATGATGATCGAGGCATTGGGATCACCAGTCGTGATCCGCGGCATGACGGAACCATCGACCACGCGTAGCCCGTCAATGCCATGCACACGCAGTTGATCATCGACAACGGCAAGCTCGTCATGACCCATGCGGCAGGTGCCGACCGCTTCGTAGTTGACGTGGCAGTCACGGGGGAAAAAGGCATCAAGCTCTGCATCGGTGGAACAATCAGCGCCCGGATGATATTCCTCGCCGCGATATTTGGCGTAGGCGGGTTGTTTGAAGATTTCCCGCGCGATCCGAACGCCGCGCCGTAGCGCATCGCGGTCGCGTTCCTCGGCCAGATAGTTGGCGTCGATGATCGGCTGCGCGAACGGATCGGACGATCGCAACTTCAACTCCCCGCGGCTTTCCGGGCGGGTCAGGATGACGAGATTGGTAAAGCCATGTTGGCGAACGATCTGCGCGCCATCACCCGACAGGATCGGCAGGAAATAATATTTGAGGTCAAGTTCGTCATGCCCTGGCGCACCTGATCGCAGATAGGCGATGACGTCCGTGCTGAAGCCCGCAAGCGGCCCGGTGTGCGTCGTCATGTAGCGCAAAGCTGCCGCCGCGATCCGCAAGGGGTTCGAGATGAACTTATAATCCGACACCGGTTCGGGACTGATTATCTGAACCTGAGAGCCGATATGGTCGTGCAGATTCTGACCGACGCCCTTGAGGTCTGCAACCGCTCTGATCCCGACCGACCGGAGATGGTCGCCATCGCCGATGCCCGACAGCATAAGCAGTTGGGCTGACTGGAAAGTACCGCCGCTACTGATGACCTCGCGAACGGCGCGGACCTGTGCGATGCGGCCTTTCTGGCGATATTCGACCCCTACAGCGCGATGGCCGTCCATAATGATGCGGGTGACGTGGGCTTTCGTACGGACCGTCAGGTTCGGCCGCTTGTTTGCGGGCCGAAGATAGGTGACCGCCGTGCTCATTCGGCGACCTTTGCGGATCGTATATTCGCATGGACCGAAACCCTCCGGCGCGGCGCCATTATGGTCGTCGCTATAGGGGAAGCCTGCCTGCTGGGCGGCTTCAAGCCATGCCTTGTGGCCCGGGTTGGTCACCTTGGCGTGCGTGACTGGCAGAGGGCCGCTGCCGCCGTGAAATTCATTCTCCCCACGCCAGCTGCATTCCGCCCGCTTGAAATAGGGCAGGACATCCGAATAGGACCAGCCGCTGTTGCCAAGATCAGCCCACAGGTCGAAGATTTCCGGGCTGCCCCGGCTATAGCACATGCCGTTGATCGAACTGCTGCCGCCCAGAACCTTGCCGCGCGCATCATTCAGGACGCGGTTGTCCAGATGCTTCTGGGGCGCGGTTTGATACTTCCAACTGACCATTCCGGCCTGAAGCATCGGGAAGAAACCCGCAGGCATGTGGATCAGCGGATTAATGTCCCGTCCCCCGGCTTCAAGCAACAGCACATTGATCGACGGGTCTGCGGAAAGCCGGTTGGCAAGGACACATCCGGCCGAACCAGCACCGACCACGATATAATCAAATTCTTCAGCGGTCTTCACGAACTTCCTCCCGTCAGCGTGCAGGATTGGGCAGGCTTGCGATGGCCTTGATCTCGACGAGGGAGCCCGGATAGCCGAGCGCCGCGACGCCCACCGCCGTCCAGCAACAAATGGCGCCATTCAGGAAGCTGGCCTTGGCGGCCATGAAGGCTTCCATATGGTCGGGGAAGCCGACATGGAAGGTGGTGAGGTCAACGATGTCGCTCGCCTTGCTTCCGTGACGCGCAAGGACTTCGGCTAGCGCGTCGAAGGCGAGGGTAAACTGGCGTGACGGGTCTGCGGGCACGGTTTCGTCGGCCTCCACACCGATCTGGCCGGAGCAGAACAGCAGTTCGCCCACCACCTTCGCTGCACACAATCCATAGCTTTCAGCGCCTTCAATATCAGACATGTCTTCTCCTCCTCCGCGCGGCGATCCGCTGCGACCAATGCGCTTTGTCATAAACGATACAAAATGTCTTGTTAAATAAAAAACGCTGTGCCAATTGCCTTCGCCAAGAACAGGAACGGGCTCAGACGAGTCCAAAAATTAGGGGAGTATTGGCATGAGAGTTGGACTCTGTTCGCGCTACGCGTTGCTGGCGGGGGTGGCATGGAGCGTGACCCCGGCATGGGCGGCCGCACCACAGGAGCAGGCCGCGACACCGGTCGCGCAGGGCGAGGGCTCCCGTCTGGAAACCATTGTAGTGACGGCACGGCGGACACGCGAAAACCTCCAGAACACGCCAGTCGCCGTGACCGCGATGTCTGGCGAATTGCTGGACAGGCTGAACATCCGTGACGTCGTTGCCACCGCCCAATTCACGCCTAATCTGGGCATCAGCCAGCAGCCCGCGTCGATCACCGCCGCATCGGTGTTCATCCGCGGCATCGGCAACGCGTCGCCCAGCGCGGTGTCCGAGCAGGGGGTCGGCATCTATCTGGACGGCGTCTACATCGCCCGATCGGCCGGCGCGGTTTTCGATCTGGTCGATCTGGAGCGGATCGAAGTATTGCGTGGACCGCAGGGGACGTTGTTCGGTCGTAACAGTGTTGGCGGTGCCGTCCAACTGATCAGCCGCAAGCCTGCCGATCATGCAGGCTTCGAAGGCAAGGCGGGCTATGGCAGCTTCGACGACTGGTATGCTCGGGCGCGCTTCGATACGGGATATATCGCTGGAACGCCGATCAAGGCGTCCGTTTCCTATATGCACCGGCAGCGCGACGGCTATTTCGACAATGTCCTGGCGCCGTCCAACCAGGACCCTGGCGCACTCAACAGTGAAGCCGTCACGGCTGCGGTTCAGGGAGACTTTGGTGACCTGACCGTCAACTATGGTTTCGACTACAACACGCGCACCGGCATTCCGGCCTTCTTCCAGGTCGTCAATGCCACCGACGATGTGCGCAACTATTTTGGTGCGTCGCCGCTGTTCGGGGGCTCATCTTTCCAGATTGGCGCGGACGGACTGCGCAAGGGCGAACAGCAGCCCGCGCTCGACCTGGATGGCAATCCTACCTTCGGGGTGAAGGCGAGAGTTTATGGTCATACGCTGACACTGAACTATCAGTTGATCCCGGAACTCGCGATCAAGTCGATCACAGCCTATCGCTCCTACCGCCAGGATGGCGCGAACGGCCTGTCGGGCAATGGCACGCTGCGCGGCTTTACGCTTAGCCCGATCCTGTTCGTCGATGGCACCGTCGTGCCGACGGGAGTGCAGCCGGTTACGCCCTATGATGGTTACACGACGCAACGCCAGCATCAGTTTTCGCAGGAAGTGCAATTGCTGGGTGAAGCCGGTGAATTCAAATATGTCGGCGGCGCATTCTATTTCAGCGAGAAGTCTTCGGAAGCCAATTATCAGCAGCTGACCTATGTGCTTCCGGGTGGCGAGGCGGGCGTCAACCTCTCCCCCTTTCAGGCATTTTGGGGCAAGGCGCGTTCCTATGCGCTGTTCGGTCAGATCAGCTACACGCCGGAAGGCAGCGGCCTCGAACTCACAGGTGGCGTTCGCTATACGCGAGACAAGAAATGGCTGACGCTGGCGGGCGATGTACAGCCCAATCTGGATGGGCAGGTTTCCTATCGCAATCTTTCATGGCTGACGTCGGCTAATTACCGACTTCGGCAGGATTTGATGGGCTATGTCCGTGTGTCCAGTGGTTTCCGGTCGGGCGGCATCAATCCTTCCGCTTCGGAGATCAATGTCTTCGCGCCAGAGAAGGTGGTCGCATATGAGGCGGGGCTGAAGGGTGAGTGGTTCGACCATATGCTACGGACCAATTTGTCCGCTTTCTATGTCGATTACCGCGACCTTCAGATCTCGCAATTTCTGGCTAGCACGGGCGGCGCGACTTCGGCGATCGTCAATGCGGGACGCGTGGCGTATCGGGGTGTCGAGGCCGAAATCACCGCCATTCCGGTGCAGGGACTGACGATAGATGCGTCGTTGGGCTACACATCGCCCAAGTATAAAAGCTATCTTTATCGTGATCCTGCGACCAACGAATTGGTCAATGTCGCGTCCGAAGCACGCCTGTCGCAAGCGGCGAAGCTTAACACGCATATCGGCGTTCAATATGATTATAGTCTTCCGATCGGAAAGCTGTCGCTACGCGCCGACTATCCTATCGCAGCACGGTTTACTGGTTCACGATCGATCGATTGAATCTGTTCAATCGCGATATCCGGTCTCGCCCGGATCATAATCTGCGTGCCCGCATTTCGCTGGCGGATATTGCCGCAGGTGGAGGCAAGCTGGACGTCGGCGTGTGGGGCGACAACCTCACCAATCAGCGCAATATCGATTTCGGCATCGACTTTGGCAGTCTTGGCTATGGCAGCGCCTCGTTCAAGAAAAAGCGCACATTCGGGGTGGATGCGAAGTTCACTTATTGAGCGATCGGCAGCCGGGGGAAGGGCGAACCTTCTCCCCGGCCGTCGGCAAGTCAGCCTTTCACCCCTGGGATCTCGCATCCCCTGATCAGCAGGTTCGTCAGTTGCTCCAGATGATCGTCATCCGGCCGGTCCTTCGCGATCACGATCAGGCCCGCTATCGATGTGAACAATGTCGCGATCACCATCGTGATGTCCACATCGGGGCGGATCAATCCCGCGCGCTGCGCCTCACGAAGCGGTTCCCCCATGTCATGCGAGATAGACAGCCACTGGCGCCTCGTTTCCTGGTTGAGGAAGCCGGGTCCAAGGCTGGCGATCAGGCCATTGATGGCGATTTCATCCGGTTCCGAGGAAAAGTCGCGAAATGCCGTGGCAATCGCGCGCAGATGATCGCGCCAGTCGGACCTGGGCTCTACCTGGAATGTCGAATTATGCGTCGTCAACGCCTCTGCGATCAGCGCCTCTTTGCTGGGCCAGCGCGCATAAATGGTCGACCGCGCAATGCCGGACTGTTCCGCCACATCCAGCATCGAAAACTCGGTCGCCCCGCTCTTGATGAGGTGAAGAACGGTCGCGGCAACGCTCTGCCTGACCCTTTCCGTGCGCCCTCCGGGGCGGATGTTGCCGCGCGTCATGCGCTTTCCTTATCGGGCCGCGACTGTCCGGTTCAAGTGCCATTTCATGGAACATGAGAGATTATATATGCAGGCGACCGGGCAGAATGCGGTGTCGGAAGGAGAGGCGATGTCCCCAGATGAGCCGTGGGGACTGCTGCTCATCCTCTCGACGATCGGCTTTCTGCTGATCGGGGGCATGCTGACGTCGCTCAGCGTCTATGTCTCGGTGATGCAGGCACATTTTGGCTGGAGCGAAGCGTCAATGGGTGGCGGGCCGGTCATGCTGCTGCTTGGCATGAGCATCGGCAATCTGAGCGTCGGCGCGCTCATGCGGCGTTTGGGGGTGAGGGGGCTGTTTCTCGTCGGTGTGAGCATTGCCCTGTGCGGCTGGGTGGCGGCCGGGTTCGTCGGGTCTCTGGCCGAATTCATGGCGGCAATGGCACTGTCGGGCATCGGCACGGGCGTCGCGACGATCGTGCCGGGCATCGCCGTGATTTCGCAATGCTTTCATCGGCGAAGGGGATTGGCGGTGGCGCTGTTCATTGGGGCCAGCGCTCTTGCCAGTTCCACCATGCCAATCGCCAGCCGTTGGCTGATCGACGCTGCGGGATGGCGGCAGGCTTTCTGGATCTTCGGATCAGTCGTCGGCCTGATCGGGCTGCCTTTCTCGTGCCGCTTGCCTCGCAACGTCAACGGCGATCAGCTTCATAAGCATCAGGCGTCGGGCCTCACGGTAGAACAGGGCCTGAGACTGCCCGCCTTCTGGATATTGACCCTGGTCCTGACAATTAGCCAGTTCGGAATGAACGCCATATTGTTCAATCTCATCGCCTATCTGCGCAAGGCCGGATTTTCGGGCAGCGATGCCGTCACCCTTTTCGGCATTGCCAATTTCATGAGCCTGCCCGGCCTGATGATAGGCGGTTACCTGTCCGATCGGGTGAGCGGGCGCATTCTCCTGCCGCTGATCCTGCTAATTCAAAGCGTGGGCACATTGGCGCTGCTCGGCGTCGGGCACGGCTATGCTGCTATTCTGCTGTTCATCCTGTGCTGGGGCGGCGTTGCAGGATTACCCGCGCAGGCCGGTTCGATGTTGCTGAGCGAGATCATCGGGCAGCGGGCCTATGCCGCGATGCTGGGCATCGTTTTCACGGCGAATGGCTTTCTCGCCGCGCTGGCACCGGCGGTCGTGGGCTGGGCCTATGAAGCGACCGGCGGATATTCCCGGCCGATACTCGTCATCGCGGCGCTCTGTCTGCTCGCTGCCTGCGCCTCGACCTTCTGCCGTGCAAGACCTGCGCGCGATGAATCTCTCCTCTGTCTGGAAATATGATCATGTCGAACAACGAAGCCTATGAACGGGGGGAAGTGCCTGTAGCGAGCAGCGGCTGGACAAGACCACAGGGGCTGGCGAGAGCATGGCCGAGCCTGTTGGATGATGTTTCGACTGATGTCGTGGTGATCGGCGCCGGGCTGGCGGGCGCTTCTCTAGCGCTTCACTTGGCGGAGGCGGGGATCGGCGTGGCCGTGCTGGAGGCACGACAGCCCGGCTGGGGCGCCTCCGGGCGTAATGCCGGTCATGTGCTACCGATCCTGCGCGACGTGAAGGTCGTCGAGCGCTTTCCAGAAGGGGGTAAGCGGTTCCTGGAACTATTCCGCGAGCATCACACCATCCCCTTCGATCTTTCCGCCCGACATGGGATCGACTGCGACGCGGTTCGGTCGGGCTATATCAATGGCATGAAGACACGTAGAGCCTTTGACGCCTTCGTCCGGACCTTCGCCTATCTGGAGACGAGCGGGCTTCAGCGGCTGACGGTTGCGTCCGGCTCGGAGATGAAGGCGCGAACCGGGTCAGATGCCTATCCCTTTGGCGTGATCTTTGAAGATGGCGGCCGGGTGAACCCCTATCTCTTCACCAACGGCATGATCGCGACGGCGGCCCGGCTGGGCGCGCAAATTCATGGAGACAGCGAAGCTCTGTCACTTGAACCGGCGCAGGGCCGGTGGCGGGTGCGGACCCGGAACGGCAGCGTGATGGCCGATCGTGTAATTTTCTGCACGGCAGCCTGTCCGGGGGCCATTGAACCGGCGTTTCGTAAAGCCTTCTATCCCCTGACCGCCTATGCATTGACGACGAAACCGCTGCCACAGGAAGCGCTAGGCATTATCCTGCCCGGCGGGGGCACGTTCGCGCAGGCGCCGGTCGATCTTAATCCGATGGTCCGCGATTGCCACAACCGATTGATCCTCTCCTCCATTCCTCGTGTTGGGGGTGCCCATGATGCGGCATGGCATTTCCGATCCCAATTGCGATGGTTGCACCGGGTCTGGCCAGAAGCTCGCGGCATGGGAATTAAGATGGAGGATTATTGGACCGGCCGTGTCGCGATGCGAAAGGCGCAATTTCCGGGCGTGTTCGAATTGGCGAACAATGTCTTTGGCCTCATGTATTTCAATGCCTGGGGCAATGTCATGGCGCCGCTGATGGGCAAGATCATGGCGGACGCGCTGGCGCGCGATGCCATGCACGCCTTACCCTTCCCGTTGGAAAAGCCGGAACCTGTCTCGTTCAACCGGAAATATGAGGTGCTGATCCGCCATCTTCTGCTGCCAGCTGCCCGGGTGGGACAGCGCTGGGGTGTTCTGTAGCGTCAGTCCGCTGCCGCCACGCCGCGTAACCCATCAGCGTCGGTCAGTTCGATACGGCCATAGCCCAGCCGGATCAGCCCCAGCCGCTCGAACGCGGCGAGATGCAGGTTAATCGTCTTGCGCGTGACGCCGATCATCTCCCCCAGAGCCTGCTGGCTCAGCCGGACGACGAGTCCGTCGTCCGAAGGGATTGCCGATGCCAGCAGGCGAGAGGCTATGCGTTGTCTGGGCGGGAGCGCCATCAGCTCCGCAAGCATATGCAGGGTCCGGCGCATATTGGTGTAGGCAAAGTCAGCGATAGCCCGCCAGATTTCGGGGCGCTTCTCGGCAATTCGCTCCAACGCACTCTCACTGATTTCCAGCAACATGCTTGGTTCGACCGATATAGCGGTCACCAGCCGCGGACCGCCGCTGAACCGTGTCGCATGGCCCAGCACCGATCCGGGGCCGGATGGGCCGATCATCACCTGCCTGTCGCCCGGCGCGGTGCAGAAGGAATGAAATAATCCGTCGATCACCACGAAAAGGCCGCTTCGATCATCCCCTTGCGCCTGCGCCCATTGGCCCGTGTCCAGATGAATGATCCGACCGTGCGCCAGAAGCTCCTCCGCCAACGCCGCAGGATACTCCCGCAGCCAGTCCGTGCTGCGCAACAGGCGGAGTGCCGGTGCATGTTCGCTCTTTTTCATAGTTCAAATGTAACCTTTGTGACATTCATTCGCCACCCGTTCCTATATCCTTCCAGACAGAAAATGATGGAGAGGATGCCATGACCGCCGCGTCAGATAAGATCGTCAGAATAGGCGGGGCGACCGCATCCTTTTCCGATACCGCATTGTCCGTACCGCAGTTGCTGGATGGCGGGCAGCTCGACTATCTGGTCTTCGATTATCTGGCCGAAGGTTCGATGGGCATTTTCGGCCGGATGCAGGCCGCCGATCCGACTGCCGGATTTGGCACTGATTTCCTGACCGCCCATGTCGGACCTCATCTGCGCCAGATCGCGGCTCAGGGCGTGAAGGTGGTCGCCAACGCAGGTGGCGTCAATCCGGCGGGGCTGGCCGCCGCGCTGGAGCGCATGATCGATGAGGAGGGTCTTTCCCTTACCGTTGCCTATGTCGAGGGCGACGATCTGCGCGCAAGGGTCGAGCAGTTGAGGGCCGCCGGGCATCGCGACATGTTTGCTGGTGCTGCTTTCCCGGAAAACATCATCAGCGCCAATGCTTATCTCGGTGCCTTTCCCATCGCGGCGGCGCTGGACAAGGGCGCGGACATCGTCATCACCGGGCGTGTGGTGGACAGTGCCGTAGTGCTGGGACCACTGATCCACGAATTCGGTTGGGGGGCAGGGGATTTCGACCTGTTGGCGGCCGGGACGCTGGCGGGTCATTTGCTGGAGTGTGGAGCGCAGGTCACCGGAGGCACCTTCACCGATTGGCGCGAGGTTCCGGATTGGGCGAATATCGGTTTCCCGGTTGGCGAATGTCATGCGGACGGGACGATAATCATTACCAAGCCGGAGGGCACGGGCGGTCTGGTGTCCATCGGCACCGTCGCCGAACAGCTGCTTTATGAGGTAAGCGATCCAGCCGACTATATCGTGGCCGATGTCCGCTGCGATTTCAGTGGCGTGAAGCTGGAGCAGCAGGGCAAGGATCGGGTGAAGGTGACCGGCGCAAAAGGGCGCCCGCCCACCGACAGCTACAAGGTGTGCATCACGTCGGACGGCGGATGGCGGGCCGTCGCGTACCAGCCAATCCTTGGCGAGGACGCCGCAGAAAAGGCCATGCGGCAGGCAGAGGCACTATATGCGCGCGGCAGGGCGCTGCTGCGTGCTCATAATCTGGCCGATTTCACGGATACCGACACTGTCATCATCGGTGAAGGAGCCAGCTTCGGACCTCATGGTGGCGGCCGTGAGGCGCGGGAAGTCATTTGCAAGATGGTCGTCGATCACCCCGATCGCCGTGGGACAGATATATTTGCCCGCGAACAATGGGCAGGTATCAGCGGCATGGCGGTCGGCACCACCATCAACCTTGCGACCAGCGTACTGCCCAAGACCGAGATATTCCTGTTCCTCGTCGACAAGAAGGGGATCGTGCCGCAGGTGACTGTTCGTGGTGAGACATGGCCTGTGTCCATACCCGAGGGCGAGCCTGTCTCGATCCTGCCTCAAGCGTCGCAGCCGGTTCATGATGCACCACCCGGCGGGGTTGCGGTGGACTTGATCCGCCTCGCCTGGGCGCGCAGTGGCGACAAAGGGCATCTGTTCAACGTAGCTGTCATCGCGCGCGAGCCGGAATATTTGCCTTGGTTACGGCGAGCGCTGACGCCCGAGGCGGTCGCGGATTGGTATCGCCATCTTGCGCCGGGAAATGAGCTTCCACACGTCGATCGCTATGACGCGCCGGGGCTGCATGCACTCAATTTCGTGGTTCATGATGCTCTGGCAGGGGGCATCAACGCCAGCACCCGGCTCGATCCGGCCGCCAAGGGAATGGCGCAAATGCTTATGCGCTTTCCCATCCTCGTTCCTCCCGATCTGGCCGCCAGGATCGCCGGGTCTGACCCATTCAGAGGAGTTCGTTGAAATGGCCGACTATTCCTATTTGATGAAAGGCATCAGGTCGGTGGAAACCGACAGCAGCGTGCTCATCAGCTCCTCTCGCTATCTGAATGATGCGCGCGTCCGGGATTGGGTGGCGACACATTTGCTGCGACGAAATGGACCTGATGTGCCGACCCCTTCGGATTCCATCCAGCTCGTCCAGATCCTGCGCGAGGTGCAGGACATCGACCATATCAACGCCCTGTTCGCGGCGGAGCGGCAGAAGAATCCGGCCCTCGACGCATGGTTCCGTGAAGGCTTCGTCTCAACCTTTGGGCGGGATGACCTCAAACATTATGAGCCGGACACGGTAGGCGGCATCTTCTACGCGCAACTGACGGGCAATGACCTTCAGGTCGATATCGTGCCGCCATTTACCCCACGCAATGATTTCGAATATTTCCAGCTACGCGCCGGGCAAACCCACGATTTCGAACATATATTGGGCGGTGGGGGCTTCGATTTCATCGGAGAGCTGGTGCCTTATTATATGCGGCTCACCAATTTGTTCGTGCACATGAGTCCGGAGTTGGCGGGCGAGCTTTCGGTCTTCTCCATTCTCGGTTCGACGCGCATTATTACGCGCGCGGTTCTCCATTATCCTGAGACCTGGTTGGTGGTGCAGAATGCTGTGGAACGGGGTGCCAGGGTCGGTCGTGAATCCGACCCGATTTATATGATGCGCTATGAAGATGTATTGGCGTTGACGCCCGACCAAGCCCGCAGGAAGTTGGGTATTAACGGCGTACAAATCGCTGATACTGCGGAAGCATCGATGCAGTGGCAATGAATATCACCGGGTTCTCGATGATTGGATATGCCGTCTGCAAAAGGCCCAACCCGAATTTGGTCTGGTGACCAGCTGTGAGGGGGCGGACGTGCCGCCCCCAACCTTGAGCCTCAATAGGTGGATAATTTTATGCGAAGGAGCGCGGGCTCTTCGTTGAAATTGAAGCCGTAGGAAATCTGGTCGCCGTTCCAGCGGCGCCGTGCTTCCCACTGGCCGTTCACGAACGTCCCTTCTTCCGCGCTGAGGACCTGCCCGTTGACAGCCGAATCCGTGGGCGTGAACTGGAACCGGCTATATTGTCCCGCGACCAAAAATTCGTTGGGAGCCAACTGAGCAACGACCCCTCCGCCGACCGGTTCCTTGGCCCAGGGCGGCGGTTCCATGCCTGGCCAGGCGGGCACGTCGAAGTTGTTGTGACCGTAGGTCACCGAAATCTTCCAGCTGCCCATAGTGGTGGAGTCTTCGCCCGCGCTATTCTTCGCAGTGCCCCAAGTGGACCTTTTGCTGGCGATCGCCGCCCAGTCGCTCGCGATTGGACGGAACAAGCGATAGGGCGCGGCAAAGGCTTCGATTGTGGCTGCGTCCAGCTTCCGTGCACCCAGCGGATAGTTTGAATAGCTGGTCGCATCCATGCCGAACGGCGCGTAGCCAATAGCTCCACGACCTAGTGCCGACCAGAAGTAGCGCGCTGCCCAAGTCGCGTTGCTCGTTTCCGGAACGAATAGTGCATTGTCAGGGCGGGTATAACGATCCAGCAGGCCTAGATAGGTCTTCTCCAAGGGCAGATAGAGATCAGGACCTATGAGGTCTAGCGCGGGCGCAACGGTTTTCCATATGGGCAACACATTCCAATTGGGGCCTCCGCTCGCAACCTGAGCCGCCATGGCCGTCCCCGTGGCGTCGAACACTGCTGCGTTCGTGTAGAGGGGAAGGTTCTTCTCGGCCTTGCCCGCGACGGCAACCTGCTGGACGAAGCGCGCATAGGTCCATGCCGCAAATGCCTGATCCGCCTCCTTGCCGAAGGCTTCCGCCCAAGTACCCGCAGGCTTGCCGGACGCAACGCGGACATCTTCAGGCACTGGCTGCGCGAACAGTTGCTCTGCTGCGGCCGAATAGTCACGCGCGACACCATGGCTGCCGATCTCATTTTCGACCTGGACCATGATCACCGTGTGCTTGGCGTCCGCCTCACGCAAGTGCCGCATCAGTGCCGTGAAGGCCTTGCGATCCGCCTTGAGCGTCTCTTCGCCCAACGGCGACAAGGTCATTGTCGGGCGGCCATCGCGGCGTATCAGGCGGGGGAAGCGCTTGGTATCGTTCTTCACCCATTCCGGCGTGTAGGTTGATTCTCCATTCTTCCAGCTGCCAAACCATAGCAGCACGACGCGCATGTCGTTCTGGCGGGCCTGGGTCAGCAGCGTATCGACCCAGCTGTAGTCGAACTTGCCTTCGGTCGGTTCGAACTGTTCCCAGGCGACCGGAATCTCGATCGTGTTGGCGCTCAACGCCTGCATCACCGGCCACACCTGCGGCAGTACCGAAGGATAATTGCTGGAATTATGAACCTGCGCGCCCAGCATCAGATAGGGCTTGCCGTCAACCATCAGCGCATGGCGGCCATTTTCCGTGCGCAGGCGCGGTATTTCACCAGCGGTAGACTGTCCAGCGAGCGTAACGCCGCAAAGCATGAGCGTCAGATAACGGAAGGGGTGGCGCACGTGATCTCCTCGTCGACTTTCATTAGGCCCGTTTCAGGCAAGACCATTCGTAGGCCTTGCTACTTGCCACTGGGCCAGGCGTGACAGGCCTTGTCCGGTCGTCGGCATGGCGAGCGCAGCCCTGTAAGCTACATCATTAGGGGCGGTTTTAGTGTGCGAGGTCGATAATGTAAACAACTACGTTTCATTTATGAACGCGAGTCACATGTCCTCGTTCTGGCTACCCGATAGAATGATCATCCCTCTCCCGGCCTGATCGCCGTTGCAGAGGGCTATGATGCGCGGAGCATATTGCCCAGGGGCTGGGCAATGGGTGGTGGGGAAGGGGCGTGGCATTCGGGAAGATGCGCCGCCATCGGAAAGGAAACCGCGGTCCTTATGCTCATCCCCTTTGGGAGGAGATGTTGCCGCCATCGACGACAATTTCCGACGCGGTGATATAGCTTGCCTCATCGGACAAAAGGAAGCGTACAACCCGCGCCACTTCCTCTGGATCGCCAAGACGATTGAGCAGGATGCGCTTTTCGAAATGCCCATGGGGCAGGGCTTCGACTGCGGGACGCATCATGGGCGTCATGATCTGGCCCGGTGATACCGAATTGATGCGGACGCCATCTTGGGCCAGCCGATCGGCCAGTGATCTTACGAGCGACAATATTCCGCCTTTCGCCGCGCTATAGATCGGGTTCATGGCATTGCCGAGAGTTGCGTTGATGGAAGCTATCGCCACGATTGCGGAGCCCGGCTGCGCCGCCAAATCCTGATGGAGCGCCTGAACGATGAAAGCGAGGGAACGGAGATGAATCGCGATCCCGCTGTCCCAGCTTTCCGCCGTAAGCCCGTCCAGCGATGCTGTATCAACAACGCCAGCAGCATGGACCAGTCCGCCCGGCCTGCCGATCGCTTTCCGCGTCGCCGCCAAGGCAGCTTCGATGCCACCAAGTTCACGCAGATCAATCGCAATGCCCGTGGACGCTGTGCCATGTTCCTCCGCGATGGCGCGTGCCGCTGCCGATGCCTTGTCGCCGTCGATGTCCCACAGAGCAACAGGACGGCCCATGACGGCCAGCGCATGAGCGGACGCAAGGCCTATGCCTGATGCGCCACCGGTGATGATGACGGGAGAGGAAGGGGAGGCAATGGCGGGGGCGAGTGACATGCAAGAGAATTCCTTTAACCGAGCGACGAACCCTATTTGTCTAAAAAGCTGGCGAGACGGACGTTGCTAATTCGCAGCGGGCCGTCCGACAGCGGATGGTTCCATATGCCGGTGAGTCCATAATGAGAGATGGATAGTTGTTCGCAACTAACGTTGCCGACAAGCTCCATCGGAAACACTGCCAATGTCGAAAATTTTTCACAGATTGAATTGGCATTTCATCGACGGCGCCCGCATGTCTAACGTGAAGTTACCATACGGGCTCACCAATTGATCCGACACGGAAAATGGGGATGGAGCTTTTGCTGGCACCAGCTTGGGTGCGGCATCGCTATTTTGGCGCAACGTCCCCATGAATGGTGAGACGAAGCCCTCGGTGAGGTTCAGCGGTGGATGATCCTGGGCGGATCGCCAAATGACTTCGGGGAATGTCATTGACCAATTACACACTAATGTGTAATATATTCTCATCGAGTCCGAAAGCGGACACATAAGAGGAGAAACGGGATGCACGAACGGGTGCTGGACATGAATGCCAGGGTCGATGCCGCGATCGATGCGCTGGACCCCACCATGGCGCTGATGGCGTTGATCCAGATGACCGGCAATCGGACGCTGCTGAACCGCTATTGGGATGCGATCGACGGCCGCCAGGAAGATCTGGTCGAGACGTTCGTCGATATCCATGCGCATGAAGAACGGCCTGCCATCGATCCGGCCGTGGTCGCCGAGATCCGCGATCGCCTGCGCGTGGCGGTAAAGGCCGGGAAGCCTCCGGTCATGCCACAGCTGGACCGGCCGATGTTCAAGCGGATGAGCCGTTTGCTGCTGGGTCAGGACCTTCCCGAAATGTCGGTGGATGTCGCGTTCCAGCATGCCGGGTTCACCACCGACACGCGCATTCGCAAGGCGGCCGATGTCCCGCCCGCCGATTTCAAGGTGCTGGTTGTGGGCGCGGGCATGATGGGCATCAACGCGGCCATCAAATTGCAGCAGGCGGGATTTGACTTCACCGTGCTGGAGGCGATGGACACGGTTGGCGGCAACTGGCTGACCAACACTTATCCGGGCGCGGCGGTCGACACGCCGAGCCGCATCTATTCCTTCTCCTTCGAGCCCAATGCTTCGTGGACGCAATTCTACCCGCGCGGCCAGGAATTCCTGTCCTATCTGGATCGCGTCACCGACAAATATGGCCTTCGCGACCGGATCCGGTTCGGCACCTGGGTCGAGGGCGCGGAATGGGACGAGAAGCGCAAGATCTGGACGGTGAAGGCGATCCGGAACGGCAAGCCGGAAAGCCATGAGTGCAACGTGCTCATCATGGCGGTGGGACCCAACAACAATCCCAATTATCCCAAGGTGAAGAATCTCGACAGCTTCAAGGGGCCGGTCATTCATTCGGCCGCCTGGGACCATTCGGTCGATCTGACGGGCAAGAAGGTCGTCCTGGTCGGCACGGGCTGTTCAGGCGTGCAGGTGGCGACGGCTATTGCCGACAAGGTTGGCGAACTGGTGATCGTGCAGCGCCAGCCGGAACATATCATCCCCAATCCGCAGGCGCATGCGCCGGTGGCGGAACTCGAGCGCTGGGCGATGGAATATGTGCCCTTCGTCGCGCAGTGGAAGCGTCTGCAAAGCCTGCACAGCCAGATGCGCGACATGCACGGCATGATCATGAAGGATGAGGACTATGCCGCGAAGACGGGCGGCTTTGGCCCGATCAACGACGGCATGCGCATGATGTGCGAAGGCTATCTGAAGAGTCATTTCCCGGACGATCCGGAGATGGTGGAATTGCTGACACCCAACTTCCCGGTTTTCGCGAAACGACCGATCCTGGATTGCGGTTTTTACGACACGCTCAAAAAGCCCAATGTATCGATCGTGCGCGGCGAACTGGCCGAGGCCGAGCAGGACGCGGTGATCCTGGCCGATGGCACGCGGATCGAATGCGACGTGCTGCTGCTGTCGACCGGCTATAATCTGCATTTCGGGCGGCAGTTCGACATTCGCGGCGTCGGCGGCGAAACTTTGACGGACGCGTTCGACCCGCATCCCTTCTCCTATGAAGGCATGCTGATCACCGGCTTCCCCAACTTCGTCTTCATGGGCGCGCCCTACAGCTATCTGGTCGCCAACCATGCGGTGGTGAGCGAGCAGCAGGTCCATTATATCATCGAACTGCTGCAATGGATGGTGGACGATCATCTGTCGTCCTTCGATGTGTCGCCAGAGGCGACGCAGGCGTTCATCGACGATGTCGACGCGAACCTGGCCAAGACCGCCTGGGTCCAGTGCGGCAGCGCCCATGGCTATTATCGCGACAAGGGCGCCGACGGGCAGAAGAAGGTCATCCTGGCCATCCCGCGCCACAACTCGCGCATCTGGCATGTCCTGCGCTCGCCCCGCGAAGAAGACTTCAACGTCACGCGCGCCGGTGATGCCGTTAAACCCGCACCGCGCGAAATGGAAATGCTGACCATCTGATCCGCTTCCGCAAACAGGAAACGGATGAAAACCGAATGATATTGGGAGACTAGATGATGCTTCGTGATCTCGCAGAGCAGTTCCGCCCTGTCGCACCTCCGCAGCTGATCGATAAAGCCTATACGGACGATCAGCATGCACGTTTGTTGAGTGTTGCTCGTAACAATGGTCCTTGGCCGTTGATGCTGGCGGAAAACTTCAAGACGCCGGAGGAGGTTATCGCCACGACCTCAGGCGCAGGCAAGAAATTGCCGGAAGGGGTCAAGCTGACCTGGGACATGATTGGCATCTATCCCGGATTTCGAGGATATTTGGCGCGCGGGGGCACCTGCTTCTACCCGGAGATCGAGGACTGCTATTACAACTCCCGCTTTCTCGAGCTGGTGCGTAATTATTACGACTGCCAATATGCCGAGCCGGAGACCTTCCTCTTCAATATCCAGGGACCAACCCCCCTTGGCGGGCCACCCCATCTGGATGGCACGGTCTTCCGTGGTTTGACGATGGAAAACACGCCGCTCTGGCTGCTGCTGACCATGGCGAAGTCCTGCCTGTTCAATCGCTGGCGCTCGAAGAAGGGCCAGGTGATCGCCTGGTATTATAAAGGTAAGATCGGCGGCGGCTTCAACTGCTGGCCTGATGGGCCGAGCGGTGAGGCCATGCAGATCAACGCCCCCATGTGGGGCCGTGCAGTGGTCGTCGAAAATGAGATGACGTTCCACCATGGACAGGCTGCGGGTCCGGTCGCCATGCGCAGGCCGCAAGGGCTCGACATCAGTTCGACCTTTGGCCCTGATGCGCAGGATCCGACCGGCTGGCAGATCGAAACTTTTGGCAAGGTCACCCAGAAGGTGCCGGAAGAGGAAATGCGCTTCCTGGTCCATTGGGGCGCCCGCCTGTTCAAGGACATGGACGATTTCAAGCTGACCTACGATCACCGAGACGACATCACCCATGAGCAGGCGATCAACATGCTGATCGAGGACATGAAGAAGCGTGGTGTCCAGTTCGAAGTGCCGACCGACCCCATGAACGACAATGCGTTCGTCGGACTGCTGGCCACGGTCTATGATATTGGTGGTCCTACGAACATCCCGCCCGATGCAATGGATCAAGCTGCCTAAGGGCGGCTTCATCCACCGCTTCACGCAGTTCGGCGACCAGTCAATCGCTGTGCGAGAATGTCAGAATAGGAGACAAAACGTGGCTATACCCTTTGGCAAGAACGGCAACACCGATTTCATGTTCACCAAACTCCAGGTCAAGGACCTGGACAAGGCGGTGTCCTTCTATTCCTCGGCCATCGGTCTGGTCGAGATGAACCGCGTTGAAGCGGAAATCAATGGGCGGAAAGTCAGCGAAGTCGTGTTTATGCCGACCTACGAGGGTGGGCCGCTGTTCATTCTTGCTCAGTTCCACGACACCCAGACGCCTGCCGCACACGAGTTAATTCTGGGCCTGGCAACGAAGGATATCGCCGACCTGATCGCCCGAGTGGAAAAAGCCGGTGGACGTGTTCTGGAACCAGCGCGGGAAGTTCCCGGCATGGGCGGCATGCAGGTCGCCTTTGTTGCCGATCCGGAGGGTCACATGCTTCAGCTGAGCCAGAACGGCGGTTGATTTTGCAGGAAACAGGCTCGCGAGGAGCGATGGCGCTTTTCGCGAGCCATGTGCCGGTCTGAGCAGTCGCAGCGCCTTATCCCATAGGCGGATCTGCCTCCCCGGTCAGCGCCACGGCGCGGCCCAGCGCCTCGCGGCATTCGCCCACGATGCGCTCGATCAGTTCGGCGCATGTCGGAATATCGTCCATCAGGCCGATGCCAAGCCCTGCCCAGACCAGCCCGCCATCCACTTCGCCACTCTCCAGCGCAGCGCGCCCACGCGCACCGGCGACCAGCGGCCGAATATCCTCAAACGTCGCGCCGGGCTCCCGTTCCTTGACGTTCACCTCCTCCGCGACGGCATTGCGGAACACGCGGGCCGTGTTGCGCAGCTGGCGGAAGATCAGCGTCGTGTCGCGCTCCGTCCCCTGCACCACCGCCTGCTTGATCGCCTCATGGATCGGCGCTTCCTTGGTCAGCATGAAACGGGTGCCCATGGTCACGCCTTCCGCGCCCAGGGCCAGAGCCGCCGCCATGCTGCGCCCGGTCGCCATGCCGCCCGCCGCCAGGATCGGAATGTCCAGCGCCCGCGCCGCAGCGGGGATCAGCACCATGCCCGGAATATCATCCTCGCCCGGATGCCCGGCCGCTTCGAACCCGTCGATCGATACGGCATCGACGCCTGCACGCTGGGCCGACAGCGCATGGCGGACGGCAGTGCATTTGTGGACGATCTTGACGCCCGCCTGCTTGAACCGAGCGATGAACTCGGCGGGACTGCGCCCGGCGGTCTCGACCACGCCAACGCCTGATCCGGCGATGACTTCCGCATAGGCTTCGTAGGGAACCGGCTGCGCGGTCGGCAATATGGTCAGGTTCACGCCGAACGGCTTGTCCGTCATCGTGCGGCACCGCTCGATCTCGGCGGCCAGCGCCTCGGGCGTCGGCTGGGTCAGCGCCGTCAGGATGCCCAGACCGCCAGCATTGGACACCGCCGAAGCCAGCTCCGCGCGGCCCACCCACTGCATGCCACCCTGGATAATGGGATAGCGCGTGCCGGTAAGCTCGGTAATCCGGGTCTTCATTCCACCATTCCCCTTTGATCAGGCCGCTTCCGCCTCGCCTTTATCCTGCGTCCCAACCGCCAGCACTTGTATGCGGCAGACAGCCCAGCGCTTCTGCTTAATTTTCGAAGGTAAGAGCAAGGATGAGAATCTTCACGACGCCAAGGCTCTACCGCCCTGTGTCCGGCTCATCCAAGCAAAGTTGATAGCCGCCCCGAAAGATAGAGCCATGAGCAGCAGCATCGCCACATGATAGTTGTTCGTCGTATCTCGCAGCCAACCTGCGGCCGGAGCGCCGAACGTGAAAGGCAGGGTGAAAGCGCCGAGAAATCCTATAGTGCGCGGAAATGCCGCTACCCCGAATATCTGGGCGACGAGAACCGCAACCAGCGGGAAAATGGCCGCTCCCGATATGCCCATGATTATCATCGCCAGCGCCAATGCTGGAAACCAGCCACTTGCTGAAATTAGGATCCAACTGACGGTCAATCCTGCACCGGCAGCACTCAATGTGCGGGCGGGGCCAAATTTATCACAAGCCAGTCCTGCCAGGATGGACCCGAATATGCTTGCAAAGCCCTTGATGGACAGGAGCAGCGCTCCCCAGCGGGCTGCGACCCCATATTCGGTTGCGATGGCAACGATATGGGCAGACCCGGTGATGGTACTCGCCTGAAGGACACCCTCGCCGATCAACACCCCCCAGAACAGCGGATGCGAGAGGATGGAAGGTCGTGAGCCCGCAGCCACTGTGGCGCTTTCGGGGCAATCGCTCTGCGGTGGCTCCGAAATGCCCAGCAGTACGGGCAGGAGCAAAATGTGCAGTACCGCTAGGGTCACGAAGAATGCCGGCAGACCAAATCTTTGTATGACTGCAAGGCCGAGCAGGGGAATGACAGTGACGAATAGCGGAATATACGCAATCCCGACCGCCCTTCCTCGCGCCTGTGGATGCCAATTCCCGGCCAATATACTAGGCGGCAAGCCTCCGAGCAGAGAAGCGCCAGGGCCGATCGCGAGCGTGCATACGATAAGTGTAGCCTCAATCGATTGCACCAAGGCAAGCAGAAGATAGCCCGTTATCGAAAGCACAGCACCGGTCATCATGGTGTTGCGCAGGCCGATCCGGGAAATCATTCCCGCGACGATCAGACCCAGCCCGCTCATCGCCAGCACCGTGAGGGCAAGGACCATCGCGGCCATGCTCCGCGTCGTGTCGAAACGGGCCTGAATCGCCAATATGCTGACCGCAAAGCCGCCAAACGCGCACCCTGTGGCTGTGTTCTGCGCGAGAAATGCCCGGACGAGCATCATGCGCGCTGTCCGCCTGTTCGGGTCAGCGGCGGCGCGCCGTTGCGCAAGGCTGCTCATATTATGGCGATCCCAAAAAAGTGGAGAAGGCGAGCGTAGCCGTCACGTCAACTGTGACGAGCGGCTACCTTTGCTCACAATAGCTGCCTCATTTTTCCCGTAACGATGCGTTATCGATGACGAATCGGTAACGCACGTCGCCCTTTTCCATGCGCTCATAAGCGGCATTGATGTCCTGAATGTCGATCAGTTCGATGTCGCTCGCGATGCCATGCTCTGCGCAGAAATCGAGCATCTCCTGCGTCTCGGCGATCCCGCCGACATTGGAGCTGGCGACCGACTTGCGGCCCATCATCAGCGACACATTGTGCAACGGCGGATCGATCGGGCCGAGCAGTCCCAGCAGGATGAGTGTCCCGTTCCACGCAAGTGTCGCGACATAGGGATTCACGTCATGCGCGTTGGGAACAGTGTCGAGGATGAAGTCAAAGCTGTTGGCCGCCGCCGCCATCTGCGCCTCGTCAGTTGACAGCACGACATGGTCGGCGCCCAGACGTCGCGCCTCTTCCTCCTTGCCCGGGCTGCGGGTGAAGAGCGTCACTTCGGCGCCCATCGCCTTGGCGAACTTCAGCCCCATATGACCCAGGCCGCCAAGGCCGATCACCGCCACCTTGTGTTCCGCGCCGACCTTCCAGTGACGCAACGGCGAATAAGTGGTGATGCCTGCGCACAGCAGTGGCGCGGCCGCCTTCGGGTCCAGGCCGTCGGGGATGCGTACCGTGAATTTTTCCGACACGACGATATTTTCGGAATAGCCGCCTTGCGATGGCATGCCGTCATGCCGATCCGCGAACCCATAGGTGGGCGTGGCATATTCCACGCAATAGGGTTCTTCGCCCGCGTTGCATGGCTTGCACTTCTGGCAGGAGTCCACATAGCAGCCCACCCCAACCATGTCGCCGGGCTGGAATTTGCTGACGCTGCTCCCGACAGCCGCCACCCGGCCAACGATCTCGTGGCCAGGAACAGTCGGATAGGTGACATACCCTCCGTGATTGCGGACGTGATGCAGGTCAGAATGGCACACGCCGCAATAGAGGATATCGATCGCCACGTCGTCGGCACGAAGATCCCGGCGGGCGAAGGAGAAGGGCTCCAGATCGGTATCGGAGGCCAGCGCGGCATAGCCTTTGGTCAATTTGGTCATGACTGTGTCTATTGTCCTTAGATGAGGCCGAGACCGGAGAGGTCAGCCAGATATTTGCCGATCAGTTCGCGCGACAGATGCGGGACATCCTTGGCAGCGCCCACTTCATGCCGGATCACATCCGCGCGGAAGCGGGCGGAAGGAACGCTGGTCCCGAATTCTCCCGGCATCTGATATTGTAGCTGGTGCAGCAGCGGCAGCGACGAATGTTGCCGCCGATCCTCGGGCAGCGCACGCATGGCGGTGCCGAAACGTTCGAGCCAGTCGGCGTAATCCTCGATCCGTTGGACCGGATATCCGGCGGCGTCTATCCAATCGACGAAGCTGTCCAGCGAAATGCCGTCATCATGGGAATTGATGACATGGTAGGTGCGATAGCCGCTCGTCGCCTTGGCCCCCAGGACGGCGATGGCCTCTGCCGTGAAGTCCACCGGCAGCCCGGGATAATGTGGCTTGGCCGTGCCGCTGTAGAAAGACCGCGGCGCCAGCCCCGTCACTACGATGCTGAGCAGCAAGCGGGTGAACATGTCGGGGACGTTGAGTTGCCCTTCATAACGGCTGTGCGCCAGGATCATGTCCGACCGGAAGGTCGCGACCGGCAGGCCGAAGCGGTCATGCGCATCCCGCAACAGAACCTCAGCCGCCCATTTGCTGTTGGCATAGCCATCGGCATAGCCCTCGCTCGACAGCGGCCGGACGGGGGACGTCGTGCGCACGTCGGCGTCTTCGTCGATCATCACGCCGTCCGGCGTATGGGCCGCCGCCACGGTCGAGACATTGTTGATGGGCTTTAGCCTATGCGTGATGCCCAAGCGGATGACCTCCGCCGTGCCTGCGACATTGGGGCCGAACAGCTGATGATAGGGCAGGACGTGGTTCACCAGTGCGCCTGGATGGACGATCAGATCCACATCCTGGGCCAACCGCTTCCAATCGGCATCGGCAAGGCCAAGCTGCGGTTCGCCAAGATCGCCTGCCAGAACCTCCAGATGCGCGTCGGCGAGTGCCTCGAAGCGGCTCTTAAGTTGCGGGTCGCTGCTGAAGACCTGCGCGATGCGCTGCCGTGCCGCTGCTGCGTCGCGACCACGCGCGACGCAGATCAGCTTGCCGCCTACGTCGGCCATGCGCTCCAGCCATTCCAGGCTTAGGAACCGCCCCAAAAAGCCGTTCGCTCCGGTGAGGAAAACCGTCCGCACTTCCGTCGAAGGAGGCGAGGCGTTGCGCGCCGCGTCGAGGACACTGCCATCGATGAAGCGATCCAGCGTCAGGTCGCTCGCGCGGATCTCCTTCGCACCGGCGCCGTGCACCGAAGCAAAGGTCGTTCCCTTCGCCTCGCCACTCCGACCCCGTTCGATGAACTGGGCGAGGTCCTGCATGCTTCCGGCAGGGCTGTTGATGACCGATACCGGCACATCGATGCCGTAAATATCTTCAAGCAGCAGCGAGCAGGACACGGCCGAGAGCGAGTCTCCACCCAGATCGGAGAAGCTCATCCGCTTGGAAAGATCGACATCCTCCAATCCGAGCGTCGCCTTGACGGCGCGGGCGACGGCTTCGAGCACGGGAAGCTCCTTGCCTTCACGGCGCAGCGCCTCAAGCTCATCCTGCTGGCTTGCCGCGATCCTGTCGTAAACGGCTTCAAGCGCGCCGGTATAGCGTTCCTTGAACTTGGGCCGCTGATATTTGCCGATGCCCGCCAGCAGGCCGTTCTCTGCGCTGAAGGGCTCATGCTCGACGATGAAGTCGCGCGGCACTTCATAAGGTTGCAACTGTTCGGCGCGTGCGATGTTCTGGATCGCTTCGCGCAACGCGTCCTTGATCGCAGCCGGGTCATCGGCGATGCCCATCTGCTGGAGCGTCGCTTCATTGGGCACAAAGACACCCACCAGAAATGCGCGCTCGCTGCTGCCGTATAGATAGACTTGCCGGATGAGCGGATCGCCGTTGGTGAAGATCGCCTCCAACCGGGCAATGGCGACGAACTCGCCCTGCGCGAGCTTCAGCACATTGTTGCGGCGATCGATGTACACCAGATGGTCGGGTGCGATCTCCTGCATGATGTCGCCGGTCTTGTAATATCCGTCTTCGTCGAAAACTTCGGCGGTCACATCAGGTCGCTTGTAATAACCAAGCATGATGCTCGACGTCTTGATCCGCAACTCACCGCGCGGATAAGGCTTATCGGTCTTGAAATATCCAAGCTCAGGCACGTCATCCAGCTTATAGTCGATCACTGGCGGACGAACGACCCGGTTGTCGGTCAGCACTGCGGCGACTTCGGTGGCGCCATAATTATTGCCGAGCTTGTAGCCCAGACATTCTTCCATGAACTGCGATAGTTCAGGGGCGAGCGGGGCCGAGGCGAATGAAGCGACGAGCAGCCGCCCGCCGAGGAGAATATCGCGGGTTTCGCGCAGCAACTCGGCCTTGACCGTGTCCAGGTCCGCGCCGGGTACGGAGCGCCGGTCGAGCGCGACCTGATATTGCTGGTAAATCATTTCGCACACGCGCGGGACCAGCATCATGTAGCTCGGTCGACAGATGCGCATGTCGTCGAACAGTTCGGACAGGTCCTTCTTGCCCGTGAAATAGCCAATGCCGCCCAGCCCCAGGAGCGAGAAGACGATGCTCCGCCCTGACGTGTGGTTCATCGGCATGTAGATGAGGTTGATCATCGGCATGGGCGAATCGACGAGCCACAGCTGCTTGATCATCCGCTCAGGCAGCATCGCGCCCTTGGGCAGGCCGGTGCTTCCTGATGTGTAGTAGATGGTGGAGAGCCGCTCTCCGTCCGCCTTATCGAACAGTGGCGCGGGCGGCATCGCGCTGCCCTCCGCCAGAGCCATTTCCAGCGTGACCAGCAAATGCGACAGACCCGCATCGGCGAGCTTTGCCCGGGCGGCCTCGAACCGCTCGCGCTCGTCATCAACCTCCGGATGATAATCGAACAGCAGCACACCGCGCGGACGATGGCCCTGGATGACCAGTTCGGCGGCCGTTTCGATATATTCCAGGCTGACCGCCAGCCAACTGGGCGCCACCTCGTTGAAGATGGACAGCGATTGCTGGAACGCGCCATTGGCCTGAAGGGGAACCGCCACTGCCCCATTGTGGATCGCGGCAAGATCGACCGTCGCAAAGTCCACGCTGCCAAAGGCAAGAAGGCAGAGAAACTCATCGGCTCCCAGCGACTGATCAGGATTATTGTGCCAGAAGGCGGCAAGTCGACGCGCCCGGTCCCATAACGTGGCGTAGCTTGTCGTTTCGAAATGCTTCTGGATCTCCCGCGTGGTGCGCCCGGTCGCGGGATCGACCTTCAGTTCCACCGCGCGCTCGGCCAACGCAGGTCGGTCAGCATAGCCCTCCATGCAAATCGCCACGATCTGGGCGAAACCGAGACCACTGAGACGCTTTGCAGTGTTGATTGCAGGGTCCGGTATCGCTGCCGCGACTTGCGGATCGGTTTCGATCAATAACTTAAGCCGTGTTGCAATGCCTTCGGCATAATCGTCCATCGACACCGTGTATTGCGAGCGATCCAGCTTGTCCTGAATACCCATATCACCTCTCGAAATTATCTTATTCAGAACAATATCATTCTATTGCCCGGAACATCTTTCTTCAGTTCATCCATCTAACGATGAGGACGATCGAAATTGCAGCCGATGCACAGCTTGGCTGCGGTGCCTACTTTCGCCTTGCGTCGTGAAACTACGACTCCTGCCGCCGGGCAATTCCGTCGTCAGAAGCATGGCCTGAATATTTGGCAATCACCAAGTTTTGTCAATGACCGTTTTTTGAGCAGTGCGCATTTCTCACACGCACGCAAAGGCAGGCCTGAAAAGGCCGTGTTTCTGGTCATCCCATTTCCGTTTGGCGCCCTGCGCGTCAGCCCTGCTTGGCCGGGGATTTAGCGCCTGTCTTGGGGAGTTTCGATATGTCTCGCGGAGTGATCGTTTTTGCTAGCTCTACCAAGCCCTTGACCGCGATATTCTTGACGCCGGGCATGTCGGATGCCCATGGCCGCCCAAAGCCCGAAAACATCGTCATTCCATCCGTCGCGCCATATATGAATATGGCTACCACTGCTGCATCCTCATGGCTCAACGCGGGGTTCAACCGCTCCACGAAAGAGGTGATCATCTGATGGACATGGCGATGCAGTGCTCCCAGCCTATCCGCCACCAATTTGTTATGGTTGGCCATGGCCCAAAGCTCGGTAAACAGATGCGCGGTCTGCTTCGTGCTGACGTCATCAAGAATATGGGCGATCAATCGCGCCAACCCATCCTCTGCGGAAAGGCTGGGCTGTTCCATCGCTCCGTTGACCTGGGTTTCGCCCGCAACAAGAATCTCGTCGAGCAGGACCTCGACCAACAGCTCCTTGCGCGGAAAGTGATGATTGACGTGTCCGACTTTCAAGCCGCATTCGGTGGCGATGCGTTGGAGCGTAAAGGCGCTGGCGCCTTCCTCGACCAATACATGCAGCGCCGCCTTAAGGATGGCGTTCACCGTTTCGGCTCCGCGCGAATAGACGCCAGGTTTCCGGCGCTTGGTTCCAATACGGTCATCGTTCATGGGCCGCTTATATCTCTGGCTGGGCGGCGATCAACCGACGAAACGGAAATGGGGTAATAGATTAAGCGACCCGGGCGTCTCGCGGTGAGACGACCGAATCGCGCTGCTCCCTTACGATTGTCCGGGGCACCTGATTTTCCCCATTGACAAAACCTTGTCATCCACCAAGTATTTGACGCGGGCGCATGTTGCTCAGCGGGGAGGTAGAGGAAAGGAGCCGATATCCCGGGGAGTTAGAAAGAAAAGTGTCTCCTCGGGTGATTCTATCTCCGATTCGGAATGATCTTACTGAGTTCTATATCGGCGAGATGAGTTTCGAAACGCGATTATAGGTTGATAATACTGACGTGATTCAAGTCATAACCATTTTGGTTCATGGCATGAGTTTCTGCATCTATGAATTGACGATTAACTTCGTAACTATGCTGTCCATTCGACAATTGCGAAATTTTTGAAAAATATCACTAAACAAAAAGGGGAGATTCCATGATTGCGCGACACTTATTTCTCATTCGAACCTTGATGGGGAGTGTAGCTCTCGCAGGCTGCGCTGGAACGGCCTTTGCTCAGACGTCGACGGGACCGGGTGAGCCCACGGCAGCGGCAAGCGGTCCTGCGGCCTCCGGTCTGTCGGAAATCATCGTGACGGCACGCAGGCGGGCCGAACGGCTTCAAAATGTCCCGATCTCTGCCACGGCCTTTGATGCTGGCTCGCTCACGCAGCGAAATATTTCAAACACGCAGGACTTGCTCGGACAAGTGCCGTCGCTCGTTGTCGGCGGCTCTGGCCAGCAGCGCAATAGCGAGAACGTGACCATCCGTGGCCAAGGCGCGACTTTCAATGCAGCCCCAGGCGTGGTGCTCTATTCGGCCGAGGTTCCGATCATCGCCGATCAGCGCAATAATGCGCAGAATGGCGGTGGCCTCAATTATTATGACCTCGCCAGCCTGCAGGTATTGCGCGGGCCGCAAGGCACGCTGTTCGGCCGCAACACGACAGGCGGCGCCGTCTTGTTCGAGCCGCAGCGTCCAACCGATCGGCTCGAAGGCTATGGCCAGATCCAATATGGCAATTACGATTCGATCGAATTGCGCGGTGCTGTCAACGTGCCAATTGTTGAAGACAAACTCTTGCTGCGTGTCGCCGGCATTTATCAAAAGCGGGACGGCTTCACGCACGAGATCACCACTGACACAGACTTGGACAATCGCAACCGTTATTCATTCCGCGCAGGACTGACTTGGCGCCCGGCGGACGGGATTGAGAATTATCTTCTTGCGACCTTCGCTCGCGTTCAGGAACATGGCACCGGGACGGTGCTCAACGCCGTTCCCGCCGGTGTCGATCCTCAAACGGGGCTGCCGTTCAGCACATATCTGCAGCAACAGATTGATCGCGGAATCCGTTCGGTAGCCCTTAGCCCACTGCTCTTTAGCGAACGCACGCGCTATTTCTCCGTGACAGATATCTTTTCGGCAGAACTCACGGATGCTTTGACCTTCCGCAACATCGCCAATTATCAGCATCTGAAGAACAGCGCGCCTTTTGATGGTGACGGCTATCCCGACGATCACAGGCCGCCATCCGCACAAGGCGGAACTTTGATCGGGGGGGATGAGATTAGTCCCGGTGGATTTTCGAAATATAACTATTACACTGACGCACGCCAATATTCGATCGAACCTCAGATTCAAGGCAATTTGGGTGAAGACGCGCTCAACTTCACGGTAGGCGCTTACTACCAGAATGTTAAGCCGACAGGTCCGCAGCTTGTCAGCGCGTCTAATCCGACAAGAAGAGGTCAAAGTTCAGACAGCAAAGCGCTTTATGCGCAGGGAACGTTATCGTTCGGCAGTTTCTCTGACAGTCTTGATGGACTACGGTTGACAGTCGGCTATCGCTATACATGGGACAAGCTGACGGCCTTCTCAAACTTCGGCCTCCCTGACGCTCCGGTTACGTCATCGAGCGCCAAATTCAAGGCGCCAAACTGGACAGCGGGCCTCGACTACAATGTCGACAAGAATGTGTTGTTGTACGCAAAGGTCAGTCGTGGATACAAGACAGGCGGCGTGGGCACTGCAACGCCCGCCCCTGAACTACGCTCGTTCCAGCCCGAATTCGTAACGGCTTATGAAGCAGGCATAAAAGCCGATTGGCACATCGGCAGCATTCCGATCCGCACGAATATCAATTATTACTACACGGATTATAAGGATCTGCAGAGGACAGGCGGAACCGCCTATTTCTATAATGGGCAACAGGTCTTTGGCGCGCAGACCAGCAATGCGGGGAAAGCACATATCCAGGGTGTGGAGTTCGAAGGCGAGTTGCGGCCCGCTAGCTGGCTCACGCTATCGGGAACCTATTCGCACATCGCTGCGAAATATGACAAATATGCAACGCCATCGCTGTTTCCTGACGGCATTCCCGCCTTCGGCCTGCCGCCCGGCTTCGATTGCGGCGTGGGCGTTCCGTTCAATGGCGCAACGGGCCAGTGCGTCCTGACTGGCATACCTTTCCAGTTCACGCCGAAGAACCAGTTCAGCATTACCGGCAGGGTGGATTTGCCGCTGGATGAGTCCATCGGGAAGGTCAGCATTTCCGCTACCTATTCCTATATCGACGCTCAATACACGTCGCCTTCCAAGGCGCCGGTCGACGAACCGTTCGCCTATATCGGCGGAAACTGCCCCCGCCTGAATTCCGGTGCCTATGCCGGGTCAGTCCAGTGCGGCCCAGGAGATGGTTATGGCTTGCTCAGCATGAACTTGCAGTGGCAGAATGTCGCAGGATCGAACTTTGACCTCGGCGCGTTCGCAACCAACCTTACCAACGTAAAGTATATCATCAGTAGCCAGGGCGCATCCTATCAGAATGGCTTCAACTCCTACATATATGGGGAGCCCCGAATGTACGGCGTATCGATCCGATATCATTTCGGTAGTTGAGTAAGGCGAAGCGCCATCGCCCAATGGGGCCGGTGGCGCTTCGAGCCGAACATCCGTTTCTCCATTTTGGCCCTCCGATTCTAGTCGGGAGCCATGAGAGCAGAAACCGCCAGCGGAACGGTTCGGGGATTTGTAGCGCCGTTCAGGGCCAGCACCGATAGGATTAGCGCCGTTGCGCCATTGCGGATCGCTGCCGCTGCTGCCGGTGCATAGAGTGGCGAATGGTTGGTGGGCGGCGCCATCCCGCGCGCCTTATAATCGGCAAGTGTTTCGGGCCGGTCGCCTCCGACCATGAGATAGGCGGAGGGGATGCCCCTTGCAGCGAATTCGGAAAAATCCTCGCTACCGGAAAAGCCAGGGGCACTGGCGGGGATCGAGATCACGCCAGAGCCGAATGCAGCCTTCAAAATGGGTGCGATCTTGCCCATGAGGCTGGCATCATTGAGCGTTGATGCCGTTCCGTTCAGCTGGGTGATCGTTGGTGCCGGTGCGCCTGCCATGAGCGACACCGCACGCGCGGTCCTATCCACGCCGCTAAGCAGGAGGGCGCGCACCTCCGGCGTGAAGGAGCGCAGGCTAAGTCGGAGCGTCGCTGTGTCCGGGATGATGTTGCCGACGCTGCCTGCGTGAAAAGCGCCGACCGTGAGGACGCCAAACGTCGCCGCTTCCTTCTGTCGGCTGATAATTGTCTGTACGTCGCTGACGAAATGCGCGCCCATGACGATCGGGTCGATGGACGAACTGGGCGCCGATCCGTGCGCGCCACGACCGTTGAAGGTGATTTCCAACGCGTCGGACGCAGATAGGATGACTCCATCCTTCATCACGACTGCGCCAAGCGGCAAGCCGCCGCCAACATGCGCCGCTAGCGCATAATCCGGCTTGGGGAAGCGGGAGAAGAGGCCGTCATCCAACATTGCCTTGGCGCCACCCAATGGTTCTTCGGCGGGCTGGGCGATGAAGAGCAATGTGCCGCGCCATCGATGCTTTATCGAAACCAGCGCCTGCGCTGTGCCGACCCACCACGCCATGTGTACATCGTGGCCGCAGCTGTGCGCTACGAAGCTCTGCTTGCCATCAAGCTCAGCCTTTGCGCGGCTGGAGAAAGTAAGTCCCGTCTTTTCCTCCATTGGCAATGCGTCCATTTCAGTTCGCACCAGTGTCACCGGCCCGGGTCCATTCCGGTAAATGGCGACTACGCCTGTCTTGCCTACATTCTCTGTCACGTCGAAGCCGAGCGCGCGCATTTTCTTGGCTAGCAACTTCGCCGTTCTGCGCTCTTGGAAGCCAAGTTCAGGATGCTGGTGGATATCGCGATAAAGCGCTTCCAACCGGGGCATTGCGCCTTCCAGCATCCGGTCAATCACTGCTTTGTTGTCTCCACCGCCGTTGGGGTCTGGGACCCTGGGGATGGCGGTCGTCTCCGCAAGGGCTCCCGCCGACGAGAGCAGCAGTGTCAAGGTGGTGAGAGCGGCGATGCGCTTCATAGCTTCCTCCGGTTCTGATTATGGATGCAGAGCAACATAGCCGTGCCCGCCGAACCGCGCCCTTATCGTCTGTTCATCCCTATAACCTGGAGTGATAGCGCTATTGCAGGGACGCGCGGATGGCCTTAGCCAACAGCGCGCCGCTGGGTGTCAGCAGCTCTTCGTCCCTTTGAATAAGCGCAATATGCATTTCAGGCAGGTCAATGCCGAGATCAACCTTGGTCAGCGCGCCACTCTCGAACCTGTGATCAAGATGCGCATTCTTGATATCGGCCCAATGACTGATGAGCGCCTGTTGCTCTGCAAGCTTGAAGTAAACTGCAATAGACGTGCAACGGGAAATCCGCTTTGGAACATTACAGCCCAGCCGGTCGGCGAGGACGGGGATATATCCGTGATGATAGTCGGCCAAGTCGCCGGTGATCCATTCAAGCGCCATCAGCTGGTCGATTGTCTCGGGCAGTATAGGGCCTTGTCCTCCAACCGCCAGCATCGTCGGATAGCTTCTCAACGCAGCGTATTGCAGACCCGCGAGATCCAAACTGCCATAATGGTGGACGATGCCGAGATCGAGTGTTCCGCTGCGCACCGCATCAAAAATATGTGCAGGTCTCAATTCTAGCAAAGTCAGTTCCACAGACGGTTGGCGCTCGCGAAAGCTAGCAAATACGTCCGCGATATTCGTGCCTGCAATCGGCGGTGAAATGCCGATCAGCAACCGCCCTCCCAGCGTACCCTTCAGCCAGTCGACTTCCTCATGGGCTTTATCCAGCTCCTTCTGAATGCTGTCATGGCGTTTTGCCAGGATTGCACCAAAAGGTGTCAAGGTGGCACCCTGCACATTGCGGACAACTAGCGATACGCCGAGCTGGCGCTCCAATTCGCGGATCGATTTACTCAGTGCGGGCTGCGAAACATGCATGGCGCGCGCTGCACGCTGGATGCTTCCGGCCCTGGCAACCTCCGCTAGCGCGCGCAATTGATGAAGTTTCATCGACTTTTGCCTCTCGCCCTACCATTCCGGCACCTTAATAATGGTTTTGCCAAAGTCGGCGCTCCTTGGTTTGTGGCTTGAAATCGTTGCGATCAGAAATTTGACCGCTCAATAGCAGGATGTGGAATGGCGTTGCCACTCCCGCTTTGGTAATCGACCTTCCCCGTTTGGCGAGGCCTTGGCCGGGGACGGCTTTAGCCAAGGTGGCTTCCGTAAGTTGGTCGTCGTTTATCCGCTTTCGCATACAGGCTTTGCATAGCTCAGTGCGATTTCTGTACTTTTCGGCGTAGGCCGATGGCAGATAGTGTCTTACAAAATCGCATTTATCGGGATTGAAATGGGCACTGCCGCACAGGAAGAGACGTTTTCAGACATTCGTGATGGCATCCGCCGTCTTTGTGCGCGGTTCCCCGGAGCCTATTGGCAGGAGCTGGATGCTGAGCGGCGCTATCCCACGGAGTTCGTGACCGCGCTGGCCAGCGAGGGTTGGCTATCTGTCCTCATCCCGGAAGAATATGGCGGCTCGGGGCTTGGGCTGGCTGCGGCGACGGCGGTACTGGAAGAGGTGCATCGCTCAGGCTGCAATGGCGGTGCGGCGCACGCGCAAATGTACACGATGGGCACCGTCCTGCGGCATGGGTCGGAGGAGCAGAAGGCGCGCTATTTGCCCAAGATCGCGTCGGGGGAACTGCGCCTACAGGCATTCGGCGTCACCGAGCCGACGAGCGGCACTGATACCACCCGCATTCGGACATTCGCCAAGCGAGACGGCGATGACTATGTCGTCAACGGGCAGAAGATCTGGATCAGCCGCGCTGAACATTCCGATCTCATGGTCCTGCTGGTGCGCACGACGCCGCGCGAGGAATGCGCCAAACCCACCGACGGGATCAGCGTGCTGCTGGTCGACATGCGCGAGGCGGTGGGCAATGGCCTCACCATCCGGCCGATCCGGACCATGCTGAACCATGCGACGACGGAGCTGTTCTTCGACGATCTGCGGGTGCCAGCGGAGAATTTGATCGGCGAGGAAGGAAAGGGCTTCCGTTACATCCTGTCGGGCATGAACGCCGAACGCATACTGATCGCATCCGAATGCATCGGGGACGCGCGCTTCTTCATCGACCGCGCCAGCGCTTATGCGAAGGACAGGTCGGTATTCGGTCGTCCGATCGGTCAGAATCAGGGTATCCAGTTCCCGATCGCGCGCGCCTATGTGCAGACGACCGCCGCCGCTGCCATGGTGGATAAAGCGGCAGCGTTGTTCGATGCGGGCGTGCAGCCGGGCACGGAGGCGAACATGGCTAAGATGCTGGCGTCTGAAGCATCCTGGTTTGCCGCCGACATGTGCGTTCAGACCCATGGCGGCTTTGGCTTCGCGGAAGAATATGACATCGAACGCAAGTTCCGCGAAACCCGCCTGTATCAGGTTGCGCCCATCTCGACGAACCTGATCCTCAGCCATGTGGCGACGCATGTGCTGGGCCTGCCGAAGAGCTTCTGATGGGAAAGGTGCTCGAAGGCCTGTTGGTCGTCTCGCTCGAGCAGGCGGTGGCCGCGCCGCTATGCACCAGCCGCCTTGCCGAGGCTGGCGCGCGAGTCATCAAGCTGGAGCGCGCGGAGGGTGATTTTGCGCGCGGCTACGATTCCGTCGTCCATGGCGAGAGCGCCTATTTCGTCTGGCTCAACCGTGGCAAGCAGTCGTTGCGCATTGACCTCAAGGACCCGGCCGACGCGGCGCTGGTCGAACGGATGCTGTCGAAGGCGGACGTGTTCGTCCAGAATCTTGCGCCCGGTGCGGCGGCGCGATCGGGGTTCGGATCGGCTGATCTGCGCGCCCGCTATCCGCGCCTCATCACCTGCGACATCACCGGCTATGGCGAAAGCGGCGAAGCGGCGGGGATGAAGGCCTATGACTTCCTGATACAGTGCGAAGCCGGGCTGGCGAGCATCACCGGCACGGCCGATGATCCCGCGCGCGTGGGCGTGTCGGTCGCCGACATCGCCTGCGGGATGAACGCGCATGCCGCGATCCTCCAGGCGCTGATCGAGCGGGAGCAGACGGGCAAGGGGCGGGGCATCGCCGTGTCTCTGTTCGACGGGCTGGCCGACTGGATGACGGTGCCGCTGCTGCATTATGATTATGGCGGCAAGGCTCCGTCGCGCGCTGGTCTGAAGCATCCCTCGATTACGCCCTATGGCGCCTTTGCGACGGCGGACGGATCGCAGATCGTGGTGTCGATCCAGAACGAGCGGGAATGGGCGAAATTCTGCGCCACGGTACTCGGCGACGCGAGCCTTGCGACTGACCCGCGCTATGCGTCCAACACGCTGCGCTGCGCCAATCGCCCTGAGCTGGATGCGCTGGTCGGCCGTGTTTTTGCAGCCGAAATGCCGGAAGCGCTGATCGCCCGGCTGGAAGCGGCTGGCACCGCGTGGGCGCGGCTGAACGGCGTCGACGGCCTGTCGCGGCACAGCCAGCTTCGCCGCGTTACCGCCGAAACGCCGACGGGGCCAGTCGCCTTGCCAGCCTCGCCTATAAGATGGGATGGGGAGGAAGCGGTGGCGCTGCCGGTTCCGGCATTGGGTGGCGATGATGAAGCGATCCGCGCGGAGTTTATGTGAGCGAAGTGGTGGAACATCGCAGGGACGTAGCCGCCGCCCGTCAGGCACATTTGCTTGCCGCGCTGCTCGATCATGAGACGCCGCCGTGGCGGGCGGGAGAATTGCCGCCGCTCGCCCATTGGCTGCTGTTTCCGCCTGATACGCGGCAGTCCGGTATCGGGCCGGACGGTCATCCGCTGCGGGAGGATGATGGCCTGCCGCGCCGGATGTGGGCGGGCAGCCGTGTCCGCTTCCTTGCGCCGATCTTGCTCGGCAGAGAAGTGGAGCGGGAGACCAGCCCGACTGCGGTCAATGACAAGCAGGGGCGATCGGGGCGGATGCGCTTCGTCACCTTGCGTCACCTGTTGAAGGTGGACGGCCAAGTCTGCGTCGAGGAAGAGCAGGACATCGTTTATCGCGAAGCCGGGCGGAATGGGGCTCCTCTTCCGCCCGAAAGGGTGACTCCTGCGCCGCCCGTAACGCGTGTTGTCACGATCGATCCTGTGCAGCTTTTCCGCTTCTCCGCTCTCACCTTCAATGCGCACCGCATTCATTATGACCTGCCCTACACTCGGGATGTCGAAGGCTATCCGGGGCTGGTCGTCCATGGCCCCTTCATTGCGACCTTGCTGATGGATCATTTCCTGCGCCACACCCCGGCCGCGCAGGTGGTGAGCTTCTCCTTCCGCGCGCAGCGGCCGATTTTTGCGGGAGAGCCATTCACGCTGGGGCTGTCGGGCGGCGACTTGATGGCGATTGATCATGCGGGCGGGCTGGCCATGCAGGCGCGGGTGGAAGCCCGATAGCCCTATCCTATGCCGCCAGATTCGTCAGCCCTCCAACATCCGGTAGAGAGGCGAGATCAAGTGCAGCCGTGGCGAGCGCGTCCGCCTTGTCGTTCACGAGTGCGCCATTGAGCAACGCTGCGCCCGCCGGGGGCATAGGCCGCCGCATCACCAGACACTCTCGCGGTGCCATTGCCCATGCCCATTGCGGCCACCGTTGCGAGCAAGGGTGGGGCTACCGCCGCCTCACCGCGCGCGCGCGCGATGCTGCCGATGAGGTCGAGCAGGAGGAGGGGGGGTGCGCTCGACAACTTCTGGCGGGAGGGAAGAAATCGAGACGGTGGCACAAAAGTTCGCCAAGGCTTCCGTGATTTTCATCATCTCACCGGATGACGAACGGGTTCGACACGGGCGAGCCAAGGTCGATCCACACGCTCTTGGTCTGGAGATATTCGTCCATCGCCTCCTGCCCGTTTTCGCGCCCGATGCCGCTGCGCTTCATGCCGCCGAAGGGCGCCATGAAACTGACGGCGCGATAGGTGTTGACCCAGACGGTGCCTGCTTCGACCCGTTCCGACATGCGAATGGCGCGGCCGATATCTTGCGTCCATACCCCAGCGGCGAGACCATAAGGGCTGTCATTCGCGATCGACAGCGCCTCCTCCTCATCATCGAACGGGATGATGGCGAGCACCGGCCCGAACACTTCCTCGCGCGCGATCGGCATCTGGTTGGTGACGCCGGTGAAGATGGTGGGCTGCACGAACCAGCCACCCTCCAAGCCTGCAACGGTGGGTTGGCCGCCGCCCAGCACGCATTCGGCGCCTGACTGGCGCGCGCTTGCGATATGATCGAGCACCTTGCCTCGCTGGGCGAGGGTTGTCACCGGCCCGACCTGCGTATCGGCAAGCTTCGGATCGCCGATACGGGCCGTGCCTGCCAAGGCGATCAGGCGCTCCACCACCTCGTCATGGACGTCGCGCTGCACGAGCAGACGCGATCCCGCGATGCAGGTTTGACCCGATGCCGCGAATATGCCGGACACCGCGCCATAGACTGCGCGCTCAAGGTCCGCATCGCCGAAGATGATGTTGGGCGACTTGCCGCCCAGTTCCAGCGTAACCTTTTTCAGGTTTTCGGCAGCGGAGCGATAGACCGCAATGCCGCCGGGCTCGCCTCCGGTGAAGGCGATTTTGGCAATGTCGGGATGCTTGACCAAGGGCTCGCCGCACTCCTGGGGCAGGCCGGTCACGGTATTGACCACGCCCGCCGGGAACCCCGCGCGTTCGAACAGCTCGACAAAGGCGAGGGTCGAACAGGAGGCATGTTCGGACGGCTTGATGACAGCCGTATTGCCTGCCGCCAGCAACGGCGCCAGCTTCCACGCAAGCAGCAAAAGCGGAGAGTTCCACGGCGTGATGCAGGCGATCACGCCTAGCGGCTCGAGGCGGGTGAAGGCATGCATCGACGGCTTGTCGATGGGCAGGACATGGCCCTCAATCTTGTCGGCCAGACCAGCAAAATAGCGGTAGTAGGCGGGGAGATAGCCAAGCTGCGCGCGCATCTCCACGATCAGCTTGCCATTGTCATGGGTCTCGATCTGCGCCAGCCGCTCGGTTTCTTCAGCCAGTATGTCGGCAAAGCGGTAGAGCAGGGTACCACGCGCGGTTGCTGTCAGGCCGCGCCACTCGAGCGAGCGGAAGGCGGTGCGCGCCGCCTCCACCGCTGAATCGACGTCGGCAGAGGTGCAACGGGGGATAAGCGCCCATGCCTCACCCGTCGCAGGATCAAGGCTCTCAAGCCATTCGCCGCCCGTTGCGTCGCGCACGTTACCCGCCAGCAGATTGCGGAACCGGACCAGATCATCAGCCATCACACATTCTCCCCAAGCCGACGTGGGCTGCTGCTTCAGTTTGGCCCAAAGCCTAGATGCTCCCGCATGCGCGCCTTCAGCCATACACCGTCGCGCGCGGGCAGGGCACGCGGCGTTTCTTCATGGACAATGCGGATGACGATCAGGCGCGGCCCTTCGCCGATGGTGCCGATCGCTTCACGCGCCCGGGCAATGCCAGCCTCGTCCGTGATCTCGAAACATTCGGTGAAGCCGCAGACGCGCGCCAGTTCGGCCAGGTTGATGCCTGCGCCCGCATGGCTCATCTGGCCGCCCGTCTCGCCATAATGGCCGTTGTCCAGCACGACGATCGACAGGTTCTTCGGCTGCTGTACGCCGATGGTGGCAAGTCCGCCAATGCCCATCAGTTGCTCGCCATCGCCAGTGACGACCGTCACCGGACGATCCGGCTGCGCCAGGGCAAGGCCAAGCCCGGTCAGCGCCGCGCCGCCCATCGCGCCCCAGAGGTAGAAGTTGCCGGGATGGTCGCCCGCTGCAAAGACATCGTAGGTCGGCGAACCTAGGCCAGTGACGACCAGCATATCCTTGCGATCGGCGAGCAGGTCGGCCACGGCCGCGCGGCGGTGGAGACGGTTCACTTCAGCCATTTCTTGGCTCCCAGCATGCTTTGCGACAACAGGATGGCGATCGGCTGATCGCTTTCAAACGCCATGATGGCGGCGGAGGCCATCATGGGGGCAAGGTCTTCCAGCCGGTCGATGCGGATGGTGGTGACGCCCATGATCTCAAGCGCGGCGGGCGTCGCACGGCCCATCGACACCTGCCACGGATTGAATTCCTGAAACTCGCCGCGCATCGTGACGATGGTCAGGAACGGCACGCGGCAGCTCGCCAGCAGCGAGAGCATGTTGACGCAGTTGCCAACGCCGCTCGACTGCATGAGGAGAGCGCTGCGCTCCCCGCCAAGCCATGCGCCGGTGCAAAGAGCGATGCCCTCTTCCTCGGTAGTAAGAACAACGCTCTTCATGTTCTCGGCAGCGCTGCACATGCGGATCAGGCGCGCATGGCCTGCGTCCGGAACATAGCTGACCTGCCGGATATTTGCCTGCTGCAAGGCGTCAAAGATTATCGGTGCCCAGGGGGAGTCGGCATGCGCCCCTGTTTCCGTCTCGCTAATGGCTGACATGCGGTCCTCGAAGTGGATTTCGCAAAGCCTATTGCCGGATTTGCTAAACCAATAGGAACAATCTACGCGTCCAGCTATGTCGGTTAGGCATGATAAAAAGGGTGTGAGCAGGTGGACTTCCGGCGGCTTGAACATTTCCTGAAAATCGCTGAACTCGGATCACTCAGCCGGGCAGCTGACAGGATGCGGATTGCCCAGCCTGCCCTCAGCCGCCAGATGCGCATCTTGGAGGAAGAGGCTGGCACGCCGCTTTTCTACCGCCACCGCCGGGGCATGCAGCTCACCCCGGCTGGTGAGGAATTGCGCCAGCATATCGCAGGGCCGGTACGGCAGGTCCGGCAGGCCTTTGACGATATACGGAACCAATCGGCGGAAGGGGGCGGCCAGATCGCCCTCGGGGTTCCGCCTACGGTCAGCTATATTCTGGCCGGGCGGCTTGCCCGCCGTGTCGCGGAGCAGGCGCCCAATATATCGCTGCGGATCGTCGAGGGCTATGCAGGGCACCTCATCGACTGGCTGCAACGGGGGGAGATCGACGTCGCGCTTCTGTACGGCCCGGCTTCGGATTTCCAGATGAACGTCGCGGAAATGCTGTATGAGGAGTTGGTGCTCGTAGGCCCGTCTTCCTCCGACCTCGATCCCGCGACGCGAATCCCTGTACAGGAACTCGTCAAGCTCCCCATCGTGCTGCCTAGCCAGTCGCACGGCCTTCGCCTGATCGTGGAGGCCGCGGCGCGCAAGGTCGGCGTGCCACTCAATGTTCGATTTGAAGCAGACTCGTTCCTGGTGCTCAAAGAGCTGGTTGAGTTTGGTCTCGGCTACACTGTGTTGCCGCTCTCATCCTTGAACCGGGAAGTCGACGCTGGCATCCTGCGCTACGCACCGATCGGTAATCCGCCCGTTGTTCGCCAGCTGGTGCTCGGCATGCCCCGAGAGGAGCAGTTGACCCGTTCAACGCAAATCATCGTTCGGCTGGTGCGCGAAGAGATCAAGCATCTGGTGGATAGCGGCGTCTGGAAGGCGCAGCTGCAATATTGATTTTCTGGTGCCAGCGCGGTTCGGACATATCGATCCGGCATAGGTGGCGATAGCTGTTCTATGACTATGAACGCCACTGTGGAGCTATTTTGCCGCGACGCAGGAACATGAGAATATGGGGAGGATCAGGGTTGAATAGGCGGCAAGCCGAGCCATCGGCCCGGATGAAGCGAAAGGCAGCAGGCGTCCTTTCGCTTGGCGACTATGAAGCCCTTGCGTACGCGCATCTGCCACGCCCGTTGTTCGGCTATGTCGCGGGGGCATGTGAGGATAATCTGACCGTATCGGCCAATCGGGAAGCGATGCGCCGCGTCACTTTCGTCCCGCGCGCTTTGCGGGACATGGCGGGCCGCAGCCAGCACGCCTCCTTGTTCGGTGAGAACTGGTCTTCCCCGTTCGGCATAGCTCCGATGGGGCTGTCCGCGCTGGTCGCCATGCGCGGAGACATTGCTCTCGCACGTGCCGCCCATGCCGAAAATGTGCCGATGCTGCTCAGCGCAACATCGCTCATCCGGCTTGAGGAGGTGCGCGCCGTTTCGCCCTCCTGCTGGTTCCAGGCCTATCTTCCTGCTGACCGCGACTGGATCGACGGCGTGATCGACCGGGTTGCGGCGGCAGGTTTCGGAACGCTCGTCATTTCCGTCGATGTGCCGGTGCTGGGCAATCGCGAAAATTTGATCCGCGAACGTTTCTCCACGCCGATCAAACCCTCGCTTCGGCTGGCGCTGGATGGCCTGTTGCACCCACGTTGGCTGCTCGGGACCTTTGCACCGACCTTGATCCGCCACGGCATGCCAGCGTTCGAAAATTCCAGCGCGACACGCGGCGCGCCCGTGATCGCCCGCAATGCCGAGCGCAGTTTCGGACAGCGCGACCGGCTGACCTGGGACGGCATCAGATATATTCGGGACCGCTGGCGCGGCAATCTGGTCATAAAGGGGCTGCTTCACGCCGAAGATGCAAGGCTGGCCCGCAGCGTTGGCGCGGACGCGATCATCCTGTCGAACCATGGCGGGCGGCAGCTCGATGGCGCCATCGGCACGCTCGACGCCTTGCCCGCCGCCGTCGCCGCCGCAGGTGACATGCCCGTCCTGATCGACAGCGGCTTCCGGCGCGGCAGCGACATATTGAAGGCCATTGCGCTCGGTGCGCGCATGGTGCTGATCGGCCGTCCCTTCCTCTATGCTGCGGCGGTTCATGGGGAAGCGGGGGTGCGCCACGCCATCGGGCTGCTCCGTGCGGAGATCGACCGGAACATGGCACTCCTCGGCACCAACTCGCTCGATGAGCTTGGGCCGGACTATCTCCACCGTACGGATGGAGCAGCCATATGACAGATATCAGCCAGCCGCGTCCTTGCCCCGGCCCGCCAGCTGAGCAGAGCTCGCCAACCCGCTTCGTGATGCCCGCAGGCGCGATCGACACGCATTGCCATGTCATCGGCGCGCCGCCCGAATATCCGCTGGTGCCGGAGCGGTCCTACACCCCGCCGCCCGCCAGCGCAGAGACGTATCTTGCGATGCTGGATGCTGTGGGTTTCGCCAAGGGCGTCCTCATTCAGGTCAGTGTGCATGGCACGGACAACCGCCTGCTCTTCGACACGCTGGCCGCGCATCGCGAGCGGCTGCGCGGGGTTGCTGTAATGCCCGCCGATCTACCCGGCCGAGCCTATGCCGAGGCGCATGGGGCGGGTGTGCGCGGACTTCGTCTCAACGACTTCATCCGCGATGGCGGGGGACTCTACGGCGGAGGAATAGGATTCAAGGATCTGGAGCGGTTCGATGCGCTAGCCTGCGAGATGGGCTGGCATCTCCAACTCCTGCTCGACGGCCGGAACCTCATGGATCTCGCCCCGCGCATCGCCCGTCTTCGCTGTCCCTGGATCATCGATCATATGGGGCACATCCCTTACACAGCGGGCATCGATCATCCGGGTTTCCAGACGCTGGTCCAACTCGTCGCCGACGGCGGATGGGTCAAGATTTCCGACGCATTCCGCATGTCGGAACAGCCGGACTATCGCGATTCCATCCCCTTCGCACAGGCGCTGGTAGCCGCCGCCCAGGATCGCTGCGTCTGGGGATCAGACTGGCCCCATGTCGCGCAATGGCGGCCAATGCCCACGGTATCGGGACTGCTCGACCTGCTCGCCGAGTGGGTGCCCGACGAAACGGTGCGCAACCGCATCCTGGTGGACAATCCGGCACGTTTCTACGGCTTCTGAAAAGGTCCCGATAATGGCGCGCCTGAGTGGCAAGACTGCGGTGATTACGGGAGCAAGAGCTGGTATAGGCGCAGCCACCTCATCACTCTAGCTTCTGTAATCTTCCACCGGCGATGGCGCGCGCTGCCCGACGACCGGAATATATGCAATCGGCGAAGCTGAGACCGCTCACATAGAGATTGGAGCAGATGCCGATGGCGGTGCGCCCGGCGGCATACAGCCCCGGTACGACCCCGCCCGCCAATGCCTTCACCGCGCCGCTGGCCTCATCCACCCGCAGACCGCCCACCGTCATGCAGGACAAGGGAAACAGCCGCGCGTCGGTCGAGGCGTCTACCGCATAGAAGGGGCCTGTGGCCAGTTCGGCCATTTCCTCGGGCACCTTGTGAAACGCATCCGGCGTCTCGCCGCGCGCGGCGCCATTATAGGCCGCCAACGATTCCGCGAAGCGGGCCGGTGAAAAGCCCATTTTTTTAGCCAACGCCTCCGGCGTGGCGCCCTTTTTCGCGCCGAACAGACCGTTGATGAGGGTGATATCTCGCTGGAACGTCAGCACATCTTCACCGAATGCGTCCTTGAGCGACTGCCGCCATAGCTTACGATCCATGATGATGTAGGCGCGTCCCCCATGTCGCTCGACCATCCCGTCGCCGATGCGCGCGCCATACCATGTCTCGTTCACATAGCGGCATCCTTCACCATCGACGACCATGGCCCGCCCCCATGCCTGCGGCGGTGAGAGGAACCGCCAGGCAGACACACGCTCCATCAGCCCGGTTTCCCCGCCTGCCGATACGCCCAGCATGATGCCGCTGCCGTTGTCACCGAGCGTGCCGTTCGGCAGTGCCGCTGCGACGTGCGGAGCGAAATGCTGCACCATCGCCTTGTTGCAGATAAAGCCGCCCGCACTCAGCACCACGCCCTTGCGGGCGCGCAGCCACTCGCTGCTTCGCGCAGAGGACGCCAGAGCATCCGCCTTGCGGAGGAGCCTGTAGCCGATCGACACCGTAACCTGTGCGCCCGGCAGCGTCGAGGGGAGCATGGAGAGCCATTTGTTGGCCTTGGCCACGAGTTTCGAATGTCGTTCGCGTATGGCAGGATCGGCCAGCCGCTCGACGCGAACGCCTATGACGCGGCCCGCCCTGTCCAGCGCGAGCTGGCGCACATCGGCATGAGAATGGAATTCCAGCCCGCGCGCAAGTGCCGCCGCCTTGAGTGGCCCATAAACGCCTACGCCAAGACCGAAGGGGTTCTTGCCGTTGCGATGCACCGTGCGATGCCCGCGCGCCGCCGGTCGGGTAAAATCGCGGAACGGTCCAGCAAGGCTGCTATCGGGGTGGTAGAGAAACTTGTCGAGCGGCGGATAGGATGTCTTTTTAGAGTATAGGGCGGCGCTGAACGGCGCGCCATGTCGGCGCAGCCACTCGAATGTCTCGGCGCTTGTCTCGCAAAAATCGCGCAGCGTATCGGGCGCGACGACATTGCCGACCTCGAACCGGAGATAATCCTCCATAAGCTTTGCGTCGTCCTCGACGCCCGCCTCCTGCTGTATGGACGTGCCACCGCCAGCGTAATAGACACCACCATTGGCCGCGGTCGAACCGCCGCCCTCATACAGGTCGAGCGCGATTACGGAGAGGCCCTGCTCAAGGCCTTCCAACGCGGCCGCAACTCCAGCTCCGCCCAGCCCGACAACAATCATATCGGCTTCGCCCTGCCACGCATGCGTGTCGGGTTCGTCGATCTGGAGGGGGGCATCAATGGCAAGTCCCCAATCGGTGATCGCGCCGCCGGACGTCGGCACCGGCGCGGGCGCGCGAAGCCCCCAAGGGTCCGGCGGGATAAATCCGGCCGCTTCGGGGTTCATCGGGCTTGCCATCTGTCGCCTCCATCCTCTGGGCGCTGCCGCACCTGATTGGTGATGACAGTCAAACATGGCCATAAAGATAAACTTGTCCGATGGTCAAGTAAATCACCAGTTGCCCATGTCCGGGGCGACATGCCCGCTTTACCGGCCCGCGTTATTTATGCCATTGGCGATCAGATGAGCCGGTCAAATTCAGCTTTGCCGGGCATAAAGCCCACAGCTCGTAGGGGAGGCCGACCCGGCATCGCAGAGGCGGCGCGTTTGACCAAGGCGATCCTCGCCGCCGCTGAGGCTGCGTTCCTCAAGCAGGGCTTTAGCAAGACCAGTATCGCGGCAATCGCGGCGGCGGCAGGAACGAGCAAGCAAACGGTCCATGCGCGCTTTGGCAGTAAGGAACGATTGTTCATCGCAGTCAGCGACGCATTGCTACGCGAACGTTTCTCGACGCCCGCTCCAAAAGGATTGTCACTGCGCGACAGCCTGATCGCGGTAGCCATACAGGCGCTGGATGCGATGCTCGACCCGAAGATGGTGATGATGACCGCGATCATCATGGGGGAGGCAAAGCGTTTTCCCGAACTCGCCCGTCTGGCCGACAACGATGCCAGCTTTCCCGGACGCGAAATGATGTTCGTGCTGATTGCCGACGCCGTGAACGCTGGGGAGCTTGTCTGCGATGACCCGCGACGGGCCATGCTGATGCTTCAGGATATGGTGCTTGGCACGCCCCTCCGCGCTGCGACCCTGGGGGGAGATAGCCTTGATAGCCAGGAGCGGCGCGACTGGGCCGTTGATGCCGTGGACCTGTTCCTTGAAGGCGCGCGGGTCACCCGGCAGAAGGCGGAACGTGAGAAATAGGGTGTCTACTGCCAGACTGCTTTATTAAGATCAGGACTCACTGATTGAGCCAGAAGATGACCACCCCATCAAGTCCAGACGCATCCGATTGGATAAATCGCTTGCTCGATTTGAAGGTCTTGACGGCCACAAGCGATCGTCCAAGCCGTGCTGCTAAAACCGGCATAGTTGGATCGGCAGAGGTCCGGCGAACGTAGGATTCCGTTCGTCCACGCGATCCAATCGGCGACCAGATTATGCGTTTCCGATCCTCGCTGGCCACAGGTTGCTGCAGCGCCTGCATCGCGCAGTAACGTCAGTCGAAACAGCGAGTAGAGGTCGAGCGCGCAATGCCGACTTCGTTTACCGCGTCGACGGCGACGCAATAACCCTTCCCAAGGTTCAGGCTGCCAATCTCCAGCGACGTCAACCCGTCGTAGACCTGAAAATTTTGGTTCATCAGATCGGGGCGACGCCCGACGCGAACGATATGAAATTCGGCGCCGGGGGCCGCCTGCCAAGTAACCGTCACGCGCCGGGGGTCCGCTGTGCTCCGGCTCGCCTTCACTGCGGATACGCGCCCAGGGCGTCGGCCTGTGCCTTTACCGAACACGCGCAGGTCGTAGAGAGAGAAGTTGCCGCCGTCCGGCGCCTGTACATTGCGCAGCCGCACGAAGCGAGCGTTCTGCGCTTGGGGCAGCACCTGATAGTCATGCGGCGCGTCACGCCCATCGTGGGCGTGGTCGATAGCTGTGCGCCAGCGTTGGCCATCATCCGACAGCTCTAGCACATAGCGGTAGCTATCCCGGCTGATCCCGCGGCCCTGGCTGCCCTGATCGGCAAAGTTGATCTGAATCGCTTCGATGCGCTTTTTCGATCCCAGATCGATCTGGAACCATTCTTCACCGCCCGATCGCGCCGACCACAATGTCCTCGAATCCTCATCGACGGCGTTTTCAACCGGAAAACCGTCCAGTGTGGAGGACGCGGTGGCAGCCTTGCCGCGCGAAAGAAGCATCCATCCCGTCAGGTCACGATTGCCGCTGAAGTAACGCGGATAATCCCCCAGATAGGTATCCGACAGAACTTCGCCCGTCCGTGTAAAACGGGCCGGGAACAGTCCCAGCCGCCGTTCGAAAATATGGCGCTGCGAGATAGTCATGGTGCCTGCGTGCCACCACCGTCCCGTCGCATCCTTGAAGGTGTTCCCATGCCCCGCGCCGGTAATGAAGCCGGTGGGCTTTACAGCGAAGGGGCTGTAATCCTGATAGACGAATGGCCCCATCGGATCGTCCGCAACGAGGACGCCGTTAGCATAGGTCTTGAACTCAGTGCCCGGCGCTGAATATTCCAGATAATAGCGGCCGTCATGCTTGGTCATCCACGATCCTTCGACGAAGGAGGGTGCGCCGGGTTTTTCATTATTGTCGCCCGGCACCTCCCACCCGCGGCCATCCTTGTCGCGGGACTGCGGGATGTACGCAGTCCTGATGACGAGGAACGTGCTGGTATCGAGCTCATCCACGCGCAGCGGGCCCTTCGATGCCAGACCGCTGTACATGTACAGGCGGCCATCATCGTCGAGGAACATGTCCGGATCCTCATAACGCTGTTCGATGACGGCGGCTTCATACCAGCGCCCGGACTTTGGATCGTCGGTCGTCCAAATGCGGCGCGTACTTTCGCTTGTGGCCAAATACATCCGGTCCCGGATCACGACGACGGTCGGAGCGAACTTGTCCACGGCGTAGCCGCTCGCTTCCACGAAAGTCCAGTGCTGGAGGTCTGGCGAATGCCAATAGCCCTTCGAATGCGATGCGAAGAGGTAGTACAGGCCTTTATATGTGATGATCGTGGGATCGGCCGCTTCCCGATAGGCTTCGCCGAGCTTGAGCTGGATTTGCGGGATCTTGACGGGCGTCTGGTAACGATAGGGTAGATCAACAGGATTTGCATAGGTCGCCATGCGCGACCTGCCTGCTGCCTCTGCCGGGACGAACGGGACCAACGCCATAACGGACAGGCTCGCCGCTACCCAGTGCAGAGCCTTACATATCGCCCCGTTTCGTACCGAACTTCCCACAAGACTACCCCACTGATGCGTCAGATACCCCGTGGCATAGGCCAGGCTGGCAAATAAGTATACAGATACGTTGCATTAATCCGGCGGTGGAGTATGGCCTGCTTCTGGAAATATCTGGCGAGGCAGCGCAGTAATGCGAGCGTGCGCGGCTAAAGATGCAGGGAGAATAAAATGGCAAATTCAGAGGCGTTGAAGCTTGCCTGCGCTGCGGCACTGTATTTCACCACATCTCACGCGGCCTTGGCGTCGGACACCTTGCTTGATGGTTTCCGCGCTCCGCCGCTAGCGGCCAAGCCCAGAGTGTGGTGGCACTGGAACAGTGGGCAGATCAGTTCCGCCGGCATCGCCGCCGACCTCGACTGGATGGAGCGCATCGGCCTGGGCGGGTATCAGGCTTTCGACGTGGACTTGGGCGCCCCGCGCGTGGTGGAAACGCCGCTTCCCTACATGAGCGATGGCTGGAAGGCGATGTTCGGCGAAGCCGTGGAGCAAAGCATTCGCAAAGGCTTCGACATCGGGATCGCCGGTTCGCCCGGTTGGAGCGAGAGCGGCGGCCCTTGGGTCAAACCCGAACAGGGCATGAAGAAATATGTGTGGAGCGAGACCCAGGTCACCGGGGGACGACGCTTCACCGGCCAGCTCGTCCAACCGCCGGGTTCCGCAGGACTGTTTCAGAACAATGCCAGCGGGCTTGGCGTAAAGACGTTCTACCGCGATGCGAAACTGGTGGCGTTCCGCACGTCCAATGGCGCGAAGCTGCCCACCCCCACGGTCAGCGCCAGCGGTGGAAACTTCACCGCGCAGATGTTGAGCGACGGCGATGTCGTGAAAAGCACGGAGTTGACCCCCGGCCCCGATGGCGATGCCTGGCTGCGATTTGACTATGGTCGCGCCGTCACCGTCCGTGCGGTCACGACCGCAACCGGCAGCTACGCCCATTTCGGAGGTCGCGGCGGTGCGGGCCTTGGGTCGGGCGCACGGCTGGAAGCAAGCGATGACGGCCGCAGCTGGAATCAGGTCGGGATGATCGAAACGGCAGGCCCGCAACGGACCGCGACCGTGCCGACGACGACCGCGCGCTGGTTTCGGGTACTGGTTCCGGCAGGAGCGGGTCCCAAAGCCAAGATTGGCGGCGCGAGCATGGCGGGGCCTCCCGGCGGCAAGCTGCTGGTATCGGAGCTGGTTCTGCGCGGTGCCCCGATGGTCAACGCATGGGAAACCAAGGTTGGTTTCGCGCTGTCGTCCGACTATTACGCCCTGGCCACCCCGGGCGGGCAGGGCGCGATCCGCGGGCGGGAGGTCGTCGACCTCACATCACGCATGCGCCCCGACGGCACCTTGGACTGGACTCCGCCAAAGGGCGAATGGACCGTCCTGCGCATCGGCTACTCCCTGACCGGCCAACGCAACGCTCCGGCTCAGCCTTCCGGTTCCGGGCTGGAGGTGGACAAGCTCAGCGGCGCGGACGTGACCAGCTACATTACCCAATATCTTGACCGCTATCGTCAGGCGAGCGGCGGGCGGTTGGGCGCTGGCGGCGTCACCAACATGATCTTCGACAGCTGGGAAGCAGGGGAAGCGAACTGGACGCCCGCCATTCTGGAAAAATTCCAGCGCCTGCGCGGCTACGACGCCACGCCGTTTCTGCCGGTGCTGGCAGGCTATGTGGTGGACAGCGCCGAGGCGAGCGACCGTTTCCTGTGGGATTTCCGCCGCACGCTGCAGGACCTGCTGAAGACCGAGCATTACGACACCCTGACTGCCGAACTGCACAAGGTCGGCATGATCCGCTACGGCGAATCGCATGAAGGCCGCCCCGCCGCCATGGGTGACGGGATGGAGATGAAGGCGTCGGCGGACGTGCCGATGGCGGCATTCTGGCACAAGCGGACGCCCGGCGTCTTCCAGCCTGGCCCTTTCGCCGACATCCGCGAATCCGCCTCCGTCGCCAATATCTGGGGCCAGAACATCGTCGCCGCCGAAGCGCTGACCGCCAGCGGCTCGCCCTGGTCGATCGCGCCGCGCATGTTGAAGCCGGACGCCGACCTGATGATGGTTGCGGGCATCAACCGGTTCATCCTGCACAGTTCGGTGCATCAGCCACTGATCGGCAAGGCGCCTGGGCTGGTGCTCGGTCCCTTCGGCCACTGGTTCAACCGCAACGATACCTGGGCGGAACAGGCAGGCCCCTGGATCAGCTATCTCGGTCGCGCCTCGTACCTGTTGCAACAGGGGCATGCGGTGAACGACGTGGCGATCTTCTACGGCGAGGGTGCCTCGATCACCGGGCTTTTCGGCGAAAATCCACCTGCCGTGCCGGACGGGTTGCAATATGATTATGTGAACGCCGATGCGCTCAAAACTCGCATCGCGGTGAAGGACGGACGTCTCGTTACGCCGGACGACATGTCCTGGCGGCTTCTTTACATGAGTGGCCAAACGCGGTGGCTCACCTTGCCAACGCTCGAACGCCTGCGCTCTCTTGTCCATGACGGCGCGATCCTCGTGGGTGACAGGCCCCAGGGCTCACCAAGCCTCAGCGACGACCCGGAGCAGGTCCGCGCCATCATAACTGAGCTTTGGCCGATGGCATCTGGCGCTCACACGGTAGGGGCAGGTAAGGTTTACGCAACGAATAGCCTTGCCGCTCCGTTGGCAGCGGAAGGGGTAACGGCCGATTTCGAAATCGTGGGCGGAGAGGCGGACGGCGCAATCCGTTTCAGGCATCGCCAGACACCGGACCGCGACATCTATTTCGTCTCGAATAGTCACAACAAAGCGCAGTCGGTGGTGGCCGCCTTCCGGGTGACGGGCAAGACCGCAGAGATTTGGGATCCTGTAAGCGGCCAGACACGACCTGCAAGCTATCGGTATGAGAAGGGCCGCACTCTGGTCGATATCCCGCTTGCCCCCTTCGGCTCAACCTTTGTGATGTTCCGCAACGGTGGTCCGGAAAGCCAGCAGCTTCCAGTCCCAACCGTTCAGCCGCTGGCTGATGTGTCTGATAAATGGTCGATCGCGTTCCCGCCCGACCGAGGCGCACCGGCAAAGCTCGAACTCGGCCGGTTGCGCGACCTGAGCAAGGACGTCGACCCTGGGGTGAAGTATTTTTCCGGCACTGCCAACTATAGCCGGACGCTCCGGGTGCCGCGTTCCTGGATGCAGGATGGCGGGCGCTTGCAACTCGATCTCGGCACGGTTGAGGTGGTCGCCGAAGTGCTGGTCAACGGCCGTTCGGCGGGCATAGTGTGGACGGCGCCATACCGCGTTGATGTTACCAACCTGCTGAAGACCGGGCGCAACAAGATTGAGGTTCGGGTCAGTAACTTGTGGGTCAATCGCGTCGTTGGTGACCGTCAAGCCGGCGTGACGAAACGGATCGCCTTCACGCATGAGGACGCGGCAAGCCTAGGCATCAAGCAGCCGCGTAGCGTGTTCGACACAGTAGGGCCGGGCGGAACGCCCTTCGGCGCCACACCCTACACCGCCTCTACGCCAGTGCCGCCATCGGGGTTGATAGGCCCAGTACGGCTGGAGCGTCAGATGCCCTAGGCTCTCAGACAAGCTCGATAAGTGCTACACCCTCCGGCGGCAAGTCGAGCGTAAGCTGAGCATGCTCATCTAGCGTCATCCTTTCAGGGGCCGCCAGTTCCGCTGCCCTGCGAATGGTATCTAACTGCTCGCGGGTGGGATATTGCGGCGATCCCATGGCGCGCCAAGCTGGATAAGGAGATCCGCGCTCCTGATCCACATAGCTGACCTGGACGGCTTGGGCGGCAGCGGCGCCCTGCAGCCGAACGGTTAGCGTCTTGCGGTCGCCGATGATCCGGCGCTCCCTGCTGGCGCCTGGGATGCCCGGGGCCTGCTGGACGTCTGCGAGGTTCCAGACCAAAGCCGCGCACCCGCCGTCCCGCGTGCGCGAGGCCAGCGCAGGACCCTTCGCGGCCAATCTGCGGTCGCCAAGCCGATGTAGCAGCTTGTAAGTGTTGAATTCCGGCTTGGCCACGCTCCCCCGGGCGAGCATGCCCCAACCGTTCTGACCTTCCTTGAAGATCCAGTTGGCAACCATATTCTCTTCATACTCGCCGCTGATCTGCCACTGGCACATAGCCTGGCAGTGGGGGAGGCTCTCTTTGATGGCGTGGGCGATCATGGCCGGACTATCGGATGACCATTCATTGATCCACAATGCCGTCCCCTTATAGCGGGTGGCATCGATCTGTTTCCGGGCCAGCGCGGCTGCGGCAGGCACGACATCATACTCCTTATGCAGACCTGCTTTCCCGAAAATCAAGGCCTGATCGTCTCCGGGATAGACATGGGTCGAAACGAAATCGACCGGCAGATTATTCTGTGCACAGAATTGGAGGAACTGCGGAATCCACTGTATTGCTGATGTTGCAGGCCCCCCCACCTTCAAAGAAGGATCGACCGCCTTCACTGCCTGAGCAGCTGCCTTATAAAGCGCGAAATATTCCTCCTGCGTTCCAGTCCAAAACCAGGATTTCAGATTTGGTTCGTTCCAGACCTCAAAATACCATTGTCGCACTTCCTCTGCGCCATAGCGCTGAACGAGATGGCGGACGAACTTCCCGACGAGTTCCGCCCATTTGTCCAACGATGAGGGTGGAGTTACATTGGCGCGGTAAAAGCCAAATTCCTTCGCCCCGCTTGCCAACGAGCGGGGCATGAAACTGAGTTCGACGAACGGCTGGACGCCACGTTCTAGCAGGCCATCATATACGGCATCGACGTTCTGGAAATTACCATTTGCTCCGACCCCCATCTCGTCATTGAAGATGCCGTGAAAACGGATGCGTTGCAGACCGGCCTCATTCTTGAACCGCGCCAAGTCCTTGCGCCAGGGCTCCCGAAGAGTGATGGCAGCACGATCTGAGCCCATGCAGCGCGACCAAATATGATCGAGAGGACCGGCGTCTTTTCGGATATCGATATCGATGAAATTGTCGGGCGTGCGGCCCCAGGCCGGAGAAGTCAGAGCCGCCACGCCCATCGCGCCCCCCATCGCGGAGAATTCACGGCGCGTCCACATCTTGTCATCCATAGATTTTCACCACTCGCAAGCCAAGCCCATCTTGACGGGCAATTTCCCCGAAATTGATGAGCCGACCATGGATCTTCGCTCTATTAAATGCAACGTTATTGTTTACTTTTTGAGCCATGGGGAGGACCTTGGCCGCCGCGTGCCTTTTCAAATTTGCCTTACGAACGAATGACAAGCGCCCCTCCAGGGGAGAGCATATGCTGCGCTCTGATCGTGCTTTCGTGCTGCTTTACGTGAGCGCCGCTGCTGCGGATATGCCGCGGCTTAATGTGAGGATGGAGGGCTCGCGTTGCCATAAAGCCTTTAACGCGAATAGGATCAAAGCGCCTGTATCATGGAAGCAGTTCGAACCAGTCGGAGGGACAGGATCACCATTGTTCGCGGGCGAACAATATGAGATCCACTATCTTCTTCCCATGTGTCTCGATATCTTTTGCGGAGAGCTTGCGAACGAGGTCATACTGTAAAAACCAGCCATATACCGATGTGAGAATGTGCTCGGCGACTGCTTCTGGTCGCTCCACGGGGATCGCGTCCCTGTGCGCAGCGGCGCGAATATCCTCCGCCAGCAGCCGAACTGCGTTGAGATAACCCAGTTCGTGCATCAGTGGCGCGAGATCTGGAAAGCGATGGCGATTGAGAAGAATTAACGAATGAAGTCCGCGAAAGAGGGGATCGACCAACAGAGACGCCATGTCGGCAACGCGTAGGTGCAGAACCTCTCTCAGATCGGTAACGCCATGGGTGGATTTGACTCGGGAAACCGCATACCAGCGGGCCAGCGTTTCCCTTACGACCGCACGGAAAAGATCCGCCTTGGTCGCGTAGCGGGCGTAAAGCGTGGTGCGGGTTATGCCGGTCGCCGCGGCAATCTTCTCCATAGAAACGCCATCGAACCCATCGACCAGAAACATGCCTCGGGCGGTGCCAAGTATGGCTTGCTCGATCAGCGCCACCTCCGTTGACGAGGGACGCCCTCTCTTGAGGGCAAGCTTTGCAGGAGTGGCGGTTCGACGGATCATCAGTGCCTTCTGATATAGGAGCACCGCCATGGCAATGAGATGCTGAAATCGACCCGTTATCTAAATTTGGCGAGATCCTTATCAATTGCAGCCAGCTGCCTGTCGCTGATCTTGCCCTGGGAGAAGCGCTGGATTCCTTTCAGCGTCAGGCCGCGTGCGAGGAAGATCCTGCTGTCGGTCGATGTGTTGGGGATATGCCTGTCCACGATTGCGCGTGTGCGAGGATCATCCAGCAGCGTGCCGATGGGCGTACTCGAGCTACTGTAGCGCGGTGCGACAGCTGGCGCGTTCTTGCGCGCAGGGATTGCCGCCAAAGAGGTTGCAGAGAGGGCGGTGAGGGCCGCGAAAAGAAGAAGATTTTTCTTCATGGGGTCTTTCAGTCGAGATGGGCGGGCGTGTTTGCAGCCGTTGTCTGAGCGGATGGACCCGGCCAGATTTGAGCGAAAAATGGATTCGACGCGGCAACTAGCGGATAACTACCGATATCGGTCTGGCAGGTGGGACACCAATGGCCGCCCGCCAGATAGAGGTTGGGAGACATGGTGAAGCGGTGGCCAAGACTGCATTCCCAATCTACGGGGGAGAATGGGTCATCAACCTTGCTTGCATGGCATTTGGCCCCGCGGAAGTCAGCGGCGCCGCGAAGATCCTCGGCTGCCCATTGGTTCTTCGGCTTGGAATCGTCATAGCCATGATCGAGCGCTATCGGGTCTCGCGAAGGCTGCGCCAATGGGAAGTCATCCCAGTCATCGGGAATTTGTTCCCATGCCTCGCGCGATCCGAAATAGGCGTTGATATGTTCCCTGTCATTGGTGCGGATCCAGCTGGCAGGCCCCCCAGAGCCCTCCGCAACCGCACGAATCTGCTTGCGGGCAAGGCCCGGGAACAAGCGCATTATGGTGCGGATCATCCAGGGAATGCGACGGGGTAGTTCGGTGAAAAAGTCGTCGATCGAAAAGCGCCGATAGGGCACGAGCTCTTCCAAACGATCGGAATCGAGATACCACTGTCCATGGAAGTTTCGCGTTGCCAGCCATTTTGGATTGAGAATGCGCCGGAAATCCTTGACGCCCATGGCGGCCATCATCTTGACCATCAACTGATGGTTGACGAGCCGCGCGGATTCTCCGCCGCCAATATTATAGAAGTGACGCCAGAAATTCTCTGGAACGTCATCGCCGCACAACGCTGCCATCAAGCGCGCCGAGTCCTCCACGGTTGACCACTCCATGACTCCGTTAGGAGGGTTATGGAACATGATCGGCCCCTGGGTCTTCCACATGTCGTAATGGGCCATACCGGTCTGGCGGATCGATACCCAATATTTAAGGCCGGACTCGGCTACGACGGCCTCTGCACGGGCCTTGGTGCCAGCATAATGCCCGTTATAGCCGATGCAGATCGGATCGCCGGCACGTCCCCAGTGGATCGGAGGATTGCGGCTGCCAGTCTGCGCCACGGTGCCGATGTAGACAAGGCGGATCTGATCAGCATTGGGCTGGCTTCGGATGGCGTTCACGACATTTTGCGTACCGCCGACATTCACCTTTTCAACGACAGCGGGCGGGAGTTCGTCGGCGAGAGGGGACACGAGAGCGCCCATGTGCAGGACCATGTCCACGCCAGCGACTGCCCGGTCCACGGAGGCGGCGTCGGTGAGGTCGCCCCATGCAAAATCCACGCTATGCTGCTTTTGCAGGCGGCGAATAACGGGATGAGATTTCTCTTCTGGACGCACGAGTACGCGGACGGTCAATGCGGGCATTTGCGAAAGTGCATGGACAACGGCTCTGCCCATATTGCCTGTCGCGCCCGTCACCAGGACCAGCTTTCCAGTTGCTGCCATTTTAGTTCCTTTCGCCGTTCTAAGAAATGCGACTTAGCCCCGGGATTTGTGAATGCCAATTGAAATATACATTAATGTCCATTTATAGGGGAGGGAGATTCAGGAGATCAATTATGACTCGTCCGCACGGTGAACCTCGCCCTGGCGACCCCCATTGGAACAGCGACGTCGAAGCGCCGCTTGTCATCGAGGATGCTGACGCCTTCGAATGGGACGGCGCAGAAGATGTGATCATCGTGGGCTATGGCGGCGCGGGCGTCGCGGCAGCGATCCAGGCGCATGAAGAGGGCATGTCGGTCCTGGCCATCGATCGTGCGGATGGAGGAGGCGCGACGCGCATCAACGGAGGCATATTCTACGGAGGCGGCGGCACGCCGGCTCAGTTGGATGCAGGTGTCGAGGACAGCGTTGAAGACATGTTCAGCTATCTTCGTTTGGAGACCCAAGGCGTTGTCAGCGACCAAACGCTCCGGATCTTCTGCGAAGAGAGCGCAGATACGGCGCGTTGGCTGGCCGGACATGGCGTCCGTTTCGCGGGGCGCGTCTATGAGAAAAAGACAAGCTATCCGCACACCGACTATTCCCTCTATCATTCCGACAACAGCCTTGCGCCCAACTACAAGGCCGTGGCGAAACCTGCTCCGAGAGGGCATCGCGCCCTGGTCGACAAGCTGGATGCACCGATGGGATACGGGAAAGGTCTTTATGATCCGCTGCGGAAGTCAGCGGAGCGTTTGGGGATCAAGTCCTTGCCCTCCACCAAGGTGAGGCAGCTCGTGATGGATCACGATGGTCGCGTGGTCGGCGTGGTTGCCATCCAGATGCAGCCCGGCACCGCCGAGGGGAAGCGCTATGACGCCTTGATGCGTCGCGCGACGGCTATGGTACTTCGCCTGCCGCCCTCGATGCCGGGCGCGCCCATCATCGCGCACCTGGCGTCACGGCTGTTTAAAAAAGCGGGGGCTTTGGAGCGTAAGGCGGGTGTTAAGCGCGTGATTCGCGCGCGTCGCGGCGTATGCCTTGCAGCGGGCGGCTTCATTTTCAATCGAAAGATGGTTGAGCATTATGCGCCCAAGTATCTCAAGGGCATGCCGCTTGGCACTCCCGGCGATGATGGAAGCGGTATTCGGCTCGGGCAGAGCGCGGGCGGTGACGTATCGCGCCTTCAGCATGTCAGCGCTTGGCGTTTCATCAACCCGCCCATCGCCTGGGCGCAGGGCATGGTCGTAAACCGGCAGGGCCAGCGATATGTCAACGAGATGCTCTATGGCGCGTCTATCGGTATGCCGATGGTGGAAGATCATGAGGGTGTGTGCTGGATCATCCTGGACGATGATGGCTATCGAACGGCCAAGCTCCAGTCGAAGAGCAAGGCCATTCTGGGCTTTCAGCGTTACCCCGCACTAGCCGCCATGCTCCTGGGGTCGAAAAAGGCAGGCTCGATCAAGAGCCTGGCCGGAAAGTGCGGGATCGCGCCGGAAGGTCTTGAAGCAGCGGTCGCCGACTATAATCGGCTCGCCGAAACAGGGGTGGTCGACCCACTGGGGAAAGCCTCCGAGGATATCGTGCCGATCGTCAAAGCGCCTTTTTACGCCATCAACATGTCCATCGACGCCAAATTGGGTTTCCTCCCCGTTCTGACGCTGGGAGGCCTCAAGGTGCAGGAGCATAGTGGCGCAGTCTTGAACGAAGAGGGTGAGCCGATCCGCGGACTTTATGCGGCCGGCCGGAATGCTGTCGGCATCTGCTCCAATATTTATGTCAGCGGCTTGTCGGTTGCGGATTGCATCTTCTCCGGACGCCGTGCCGCGCGGTCGCTGGCGAGGTCGGACTAAAGCCGTTGGGTTTGATAGCACGCCCGAGCAACGCGCTAATGCTACCAGAGCGTTTACTTAATTGCCGGATTGCTTATGTTGAGCATCGGTCGAATCGAGATGACCACTATTTGGATCATGTTTGCCGTGCGGATTGAGGGACTCTCGCCGCATCGGTGCTGCGCTCTGGGCCGAACTGCACGGCGGCCCAGAGCGCATTGCCTTGAGGCCGCATTTGCCCGCATCAGCAAGTTGGCTGTGTTGTAAAATATGCAGTTAAGCACATTTATACAGCGCGGCCATCTATACGCACTTGCTCCGATGACCGATAAACGGCGTCGCCATGACGGTTGGCGGTAGCGGCCTGGCGATCCAGAGGTCGCCAGGCTTTGGGCAACCCGCTATCCCTGCATCGCCTCCAACTCTATCCCCTTGGTTTCCTGAACCGTCATAAAGACGAACAGCAGGGATAGCAGGGCAAAGGTGGTATATGCGCCATAGGTGACGGGCAGCCCGATATTCTTCGCCAGCCAAGGGAAGCTTGAACTGACAAGAAAGTTCGCGAGCCACTGCGCAGCGCCTGCCACGGCGAGGGCCGACCCGCGCATCTGGTTGGGAAACATTTCGCCAAGCATGACCCACATGACCGGACCCCAACTGAGGTTGAAGAATATCACGTAGATGTTGGCAGCGAGCAGCGCGACGAGGCCGAGCCCTGCCGGCAAGCGAAGGGCGCCGTCGACCATGGCCGCATTGCCAAAGCACCAGGCCAGCGTTGCGAGCGTGGCTGTCATGCCTGCGGAGCCGATCAGAAGAAGCGGCCGCCGCCCGATCCGGTCGATGAGCAGGATCGATACGAGGCATGCGAGGATCGATACGGCCCCAGACGCGATATTGATCTTCAGAGCGTCGCTTTCTGTGAAACCCACGGCCTGCCAGAGTACCGCGCCGTAGTAGAAGACGACATTGATCCCGACGAGTTGCTGGAACACGGCCAGGCCAATGCCGACCCAGACGATCTTGCGCCAACCGCCGCCCGGCTTGCGAATATCGGCCAGGCTGGGCTGGTGATCGTGAGAAAGCGATGCGCTAATTTCGTTCATTTTCTCGGCTGCGGCTTGTGGGCCGAGCAGGCGATCCAGAACCAGCCTGGCCTGTTGCAGTCGCCCCTTGGCGATTAGGAAGCGGGGGCTTTCCGGGATGCCGAATAGCGCCACCAGGAACAATAGGGCCGGTACGGCTTGAACCCAGAACATCCATCTCCAGGCAGGCTGCCCGGCCCAAGCCGTTCCAAGCGAGGACCCCGCGATGCCCGCGAGATAATAATTGGCGAAAAAGGCTCCGGTCAGACCCGAGATGATCATCACCTGCTGCATGCTGGACAGCCTTCCGCGTATATGCGCGGGCGTAACTTCGCTGATGTAGGCGGGGGAAAGGACGCTTGCCGCGCCCACCGCCATTCCAGCGAAGAAGCGGGCGATGGCGAGGACTGTTGCGCTGAATGCTCCGCCGGAGGCGACGGCGCTGATGATGAAGAGGATCGCCGCGACGATCATGACGGTACGACGGCCCCAGATATCCGCGAAGCGGCCCGCGAGGAAGGCGCCCAATGCACAGCCTGGCAACAAAGCGCTGACCGTCAGGCCAAGCTGAGCCTCGTCAAGTCCGAAGGTGTGGCGAAGCCCCTCCTGCGTGCCGTTGATTGCCCCGGAGTCATATCCGAACATGAAGCCGCCGATCGTGGCAACCGCGACTATACGGCCGATCAAAGCCAGATTGATCTGCTCCTGTGCAACCCGATGCATAGCTGAACCTCTCCTATTGTGAGCGCTACCATGGCAAAGTTGTGGACGTGGTCAAGTCTTTAGCTGGGGCGCTGCATCAGATCCGCGGACGACCAGTTCGTAATCAAGTTTTACATGTTGAGGCTGAGCGCGCGCCAAGGGGCGCTTGGATCGCACGGCCTGGGCAAGAATTTCAATCGCAACGCTGGCCATAGCCGAAATCGGTTGGCGTATCGTGGTGAGTTCGGGCCATATTGTCGTGGCGATGGCGGTATCGTCGAACCCGCAAACGGTGAGATCGCTGGGCACATCCAGTCCTCGCTGGTGCGCGGCGCTAACCACGCCCGCCGCCATGTCGTCATTGGCTGCGAAGATGGCGCTGGGCGGCGATGTGATGTCGAGTAGCGTGGCTGCTCCGGAAAGCCCGCCTCGGTAGGTGAAATTTCCCTGCGCGACCAACTTCTTGTCTGGCTTGATCCCCGCCAAATGCAGAGCGCGTTCATAGCCTTGTCGCCGCAGATGACTGGCGGTTTGGTTGGGGTCGCCCGCGACGAATCCGATACGGCGATGTCCGCGCGCCAGGATATGCTGAGTCATTGTGAACGCCGCTTCCTCATCATCTATGAGCACGGCGTGAGAGGAAGGCGATGGCTGTCCGGATGCAACCTGAGCGGCCGCGAGACCGCATTTTTGCAGAGCGCTGAGCAGTTCTGCGTCGTCGCAGAGCGGCGGCGGCAATAACACCGCATCGACCCTGTGTGCGACAAGTCTGGCAGCGAGCATGACGGGCTTTTCCAGCGGGTCAATTTTATCGACGATCAGTTCGACGTCATTCTCTCGGGCAGAGCCGAGGCTTCCGAGAAGAAATTCGCTTAGGTAGGCGGCGCTGGGATTGCCGTATAGCAAGACGATGCGGCATTGCCGTGCCCCCGCCAAAGCGCGTGCTGCAGCGTTCGGGACATAACCCAAGGCGGCAACGGCCACTTCGACCTTTTTGCGAGTCGTGTCCTTCACCCGCTGATCATGGTTGATAACGCGGGACACAGTCATTGGGGACACGCCCGCCGCGTCCGCGACATCAGCAACTGTGGGTCCTTCGGTTCTGCGGCGCGAACCTCTTTTGACGACCATCTTCTGCATTTCCCCTTTTGCATCGCCTATTCGGAAGGGAGAGGTTGAGCAAGCCTCTTGCATGATGACGGATGTTAGCGCTACCTACGCAGGTTAGGAGAGGGTGTAGCGAGATGTTTCTCGGCATAGATATTGGCACATCGGGCGTTAAAGCCGTGATAGCCGCGCAGGATGGCAAAGTGCTGGCGACTGGGAACGCGCCGTTAAATGTATCACGGCCTTTCCCTTTATGGTCTGAGCAAGATCCCCAGGACTGGTGGCAGGCAACCGAAGCCGCCATTCTTGCGCTGCCTGATGACCTGCGCGCGCGGGTGCAGGGCATCGGACTCGCCGGGCAAATGCATGGCGCGACGCTGCTGGGAGCGGACCATAAGCCGCTTCGCCCCGCCATCCTGTGGAATGACGGGCGCAGCTTTCAATTATGCCGAAAGCTAGAGGATGAGATTCCGGAATCGCGCGCGATTACGGGGAATCTTGCCATGCCAGGCTTCACGGCGCCAAAGTTGATGTGGTTGAGGGAGCATGAGCCTGAAGTTTTCGATCGGGTCCACAAGGTGCTGCTGCCCAAGGATTATGTCCGCCTTTGCATGACCGGCGAGATGGCGTCCGATCTGTCGGATAGCGCCGGGACATTGTGGCTTGATGTGGGGGCACGCGACTGGAGCGACGTTATGCTGGCCGCCACCGGGCTTTCGCGGCAGCATATGCCTGTCCTTTTCGAGGGCAATGGGATCACGGGCGTGTTGCGTCCCGAAGTGGCCGCGCGGTGGGGCATGGCTGCCGTGCCCGTGGCGGCTGGGGGTGGTGACAACGCAGCGGGCGCCGCTGGCATTGGAGTGGTCAACGAAGGGGACGCACTGTTGTCGCTTGGCACTTCAGGCGTGATTTTCGTCGCTACAAGCGCGTTTCGGCCGAACCCCGATGGAGCGGTACATGCCTTCTGCCACTGCCTGCCAGCGATGTGGCACCAGATGAGCGTACATTTGTCCGCCGCGTCCTGCATCGACTGGGGCGTGAAGGCGGTAGGGGCGGACGGCCCCGCGGATTTCTTTGCGTTGGCGCAAGAGGCTGGCAGCGGAGTGGGGCCTGAACTGTTTTTACCGTATCTTTCGGGCGAGCGTACGCCACACAATGACTCGCATATTCGCGGCGCTGTGCTGGGTATCGACAATGAAACGGATCGAAGGCGCATTGCAGCGGCCGTTCTGGAAGGCGTGGCCTTCGCGCATGCAGACGGTATTGCCGTACTGCGCCAGGCGGGTACGACGATCGAGGAGCTTGCGGTCATCGGCGGCGGCGCGCGATCGCGCTATTGGGGTTCGATCATCTCAGCCGCATTGAACGTGCGCCTTGCCTATTTGGAAGGTGGAGAAGTGGGGCCTGCGCTGGGGGCGGCTAAGCTTGCCCTCATGGCCGTGACCGGAGCAAGCGCCGCTGAAGCTTGTACCCGCCCATCTATTTCGGACGTCATAGAACCCGATGCGGCGCTCGCCGATCGTCTCGCGCCGCGGCTTGCCCGCTTCAGAGCGGCCTATTCGGCCCTCAAGTCTTTGTAAGGAGAAATTCGTGTCCGCCAGTTATTTCGCTGAATTCCCGACCATCGGCTATGAAGGGCCGGAAAGCGCCAATGACCTTGCCTACCGCTGGTATGACAAGGATCGCGTCATATTGGGCAAGCGCATGGAAGACCATCTGCGCTTCGCCGTGTGCTTCTGGCACAGCTTCTGCTGGCCGGGGAGCGATGTTTTCGGTGGCGGCACCTTCCGGCGCCCCTGGCATGCAGGTGCCAACGACGCGTCGGCGGCGCGATCGAAGCGAGAGGCAGCGCTCTCTTTCATCGAAAAGCTCGACGTGCCTTTCTACTGCTTCCACGATGTCGATGTGATGGCGGATGCCGACACGATCGGCGATTTTCGCAAAAGTTTTGCCGAGGCTGTTGATCATCTGGAGCAACTGCAAGCCCACCATGGCCGCAAGCTGTTGTGGGGCACGGCCAACCTGTTCAGCCATCCCCGCTATATGGCGGGCGCGGCAACCAATCCGGATCCCGAAGTCTACGCCTGGGCCGCGAGCCAGGTTCGAGACGCGTTGGAAGCCACCCATCGTTTGGGCGGAGCCAACTATGTATTGTGGGGCGGTCGCGAAGGTTATGATACGATCCTCAATACGGAAATCGGGATTGAGCAGGAAAATTTCGGCCGTTTCTTGAGCCTGGTCGTCGATCATAAACATCGCATTGGCTTCAAAGGAACGATCCTGATTGAGCCCAAGCCGCATGAGCCGACCAAGCATCAATATGATTTCGATACTCAGACCGTTTATGGCTTTTTGAAGCGCTTCGGCCTGGAAGGTGAAGTTCGCGTGAACATTGAGGCGAACCACGCCACTTTGTCAGGCCACACATTTGAGCATGAAATCGCCATGGCACGGGCGCTTGGCCTCTTTGGATCGATCGATGCAAACCGCGGCGATCACCAAAATGGATGGGACACGGACCAATTTCCCAATTCGGTCGAGGAGCTGACCCTGGCCATGCTGGAGATTATCCGCGCCGGAGGCTTCAATGACGGGGGCTTCAATTTCGACGCAAAGGTGCGGAGGCAGAGCGTAGACGCGGCCGACCTTTTCCACGGCCACATTGGCGGGATCGACACGGTTGCGCATGCGCTCATCAAGGCGGCGGCGATCATTGAGGATGGCCGCGTCGATGCGTTCCGTGCGGAACGCTATTCTGGCTGGAAGGAAGATTTGGGGCAGGCCGTTCATTCCAATAATGCGACGCTCGCTTCGATCGCGGATATTGCGGTTTCCCGCGATCTGGCGCCGCAGTTGCGATCGGGTCGCCAGGAGTGGCTGGAAAATATGGTGAACCGCTTCTGATGGAGATCCGAGCAGGCGATTACCGCCTTTTGTTGGAGCCGGAACGTGGCGGCTCGATCTTGGCGTTCGAGTGGCGGGGTGAAGCGTTGCTTCGCCCCGCCTGCGGTCCTGCAATATTGGACGTTGCCTGTTTTCCATTAGTGCCCTTTTCAAACCGGATCGCCTTTGGCCGCTTCCAGGCCAATGGGCGCGAAGTGCAGCTGAGACCGAACTTCCCCGGTTCAGACCATCCGCATACACTGCATGGATTTGGATGGTTGGCGCCTTGGACTGTTGAACACTCTGATGTGAACAGCGTGACGCTTGGCCATCATTATTTGGAAGGGGAATGGCCCTGGCCATATTATGCCGAGCAGCAGTTTGAACTAACGGAGGAAGGGCTAACGATCGGGCTGCAAATAATAAATCATGGTCAAAGCCTGATGCCCGCAGGACTGGGACTTCATCCTTATTTCCCTCGGGATTGCAACACGGTCTATTATGGGCTGCATCATGGCGAGTGGCGAAATGATGGAGACTGTCTCCCGCAAGACTTGGACCTTAAAGACCGGGGAATTGATTGGTGGGGCGGCCGCAGCGTGGAAGAGCGCCGAGTGGATACTGTTTACACGAACCGGCAGGGGGCCTTATCAATTTCATGGCCTTCCCGTAATTTGTCGCTCGTAATCCAACCAGGAGATGCGCTGCCTCATACGGTAGTCTACACGCCGGAGGGACAGAATTTTATCTGCGTCGAGCCAGTTAGCCACGCGACTAACGCTCTCAACTCTTCACCTGATGACGTCAAATGGCTAAAGCCGGGGGAAAGCTTTGCGGCAGTGACGTCGTTTCGCGCCACTAGGAACGGAAGCAAGCCCTATTCTTAGGTTTCGGCGCTAGGCAAACTGCATGGGTGAGCGGAAATGGTTAAGGGCTCGTCGAGCCACTGCTTTTGTTGGCAAATAGCAACACCCAGAAAAAAATGTCCGGCCCAGTTTACTTTTGCACTTGGTTGCGTCAGGATTCTTCCGTCACACAAAAAAAGGGGAATCAACGAGAGGCTAACGTTACGCTTCGATTATAAAGATAGCGCTACCAAAGCCTGTCCTAAGAGGCGTAGGTGTCAAGTGCAAAGCGCGCTTAGGCACGTCAAGCGACAGCGGTTTCTCAGGTCATGTGCGGCGACACAGCAGTATTGGTTAAGTTTGCGCTTTTTGGGTGAAGCTGAAAAGCGGTGCTTTCGGCAAAGTCCAGCCAGACGTGAAAAGTTAAGTTTGAACAATCTATGGGGAGAGGATGATGCAAAGGAATTTGCGTACACACACATTGTCGCTGTTGCTCGCAACCAGCGCAGCTTGCGGCCTGTCGGCGCCCGTCTGGGCTCAGGAAGCGAATGGCAACGTCTCGACAGGGGCTAATCAATCCAGCGCCGAAATCGTCGTGACCGCGACACGCCGGGCCGAGTCGTTGCAGAATGTTCCGATGAGCATCAACGTCGCGACAGGCGAGCAGATCGAACGCCTTAAAATTTTCGATGTCAAGGATGTGCAGCAGCTTGCTCCGGGCCTTGAGCTGCGCAACGACAATGGTCGTGCGAACTCCGCAACGCTGCGTGGCGTAAACTTCGACCCTGACCAGGGGACCGGACCGGCAGTTGATCTTTACTTCAATGAAGTTCCAATCGATGCGCAAACGGCTTTCACTGCTATTTACGACATCGATCAGATCGAAGTCTTGCGCGGACCGCAGGGCGGCCTGCGCGGCCGTACGGCTCCATCGGGCGCCATTACCATTCGGACCCGCCGTGCAAACCTCAATAAGATCGAGGGCTATGTGCAGGGCAGCGCGACCGAAGATGCCGGCTACAACGTGCAGGGCGGCGTATCGCTGCCGGTAATCGAGGACAAGCTTGCCATACGCGCCTCGATGCTGGTCGATGGCAACCGTTTGAACCAGGTGCGCAATATCGTTCGTGGCGACCGTTCGCAAAGTCGAACCGAAAGCGCCCGGCTGTCGGTTGCGTTTCAGCCGACGGACGGCTTCGACATCAACGTGATGTATCAGTATCTGAATGCTGATAATATTCTGTACCCGCAGGTCTTTGGTCCGGGCAATCCTGTAATTGGCAATCCGCCGGTCGGATTGGATGATCGCTATACCTTGGCAGAAGGGCGCAGCCGCTTCATTAATAATAGCCATCTGCTCACCCTGGATGCGAAATATGATCTGGGTCCCGTCACCCTGTCATTCGTCGGCGGACATCAGGAGACCAAACTCACCCAATATGGGGAGTTTGACGCGGGGAATGCGATCCACAACTATGCGCCAACCCAGATCACGCGTACGCCCTATAATGTCGACTCTGGTGAACTGCGGTTGATGTCCAACAATGATGGCTTCTTCAACTGGACGATCGGCGGTACTTACAGCAAGAATACCGGCAATGTGACAGTCGATAAACCGTTGGATTACATTCCCAGCGTACCCGGTGTCCCCGTTCCTGTGCTTCCCATTTTTCCTGTCCCCGGCGTGATCAACATACCTGTTAGTGGTGAAAGCTACTCTGTGGCGGGCAGCGTTCGACTCCAGCCTACTGACAAGCTGACCTTTGAAGCGGCGGGCCGTTATTCGGTTATCAGCGGAAAGCAGTTCGCAACCATCTCCATTCCGGGCGCTGGAACATTCCCGATCGTAGATTTCGAGAAGAAATCGCATCCATTCACTGGATCTGCCACGCTGACTTACAAAGCTACCCCGGATCTCACCGTTTACGGAGCATATGGGCGTTCATTCCGTGCCCCGACGGCAGGCGTCGGCGTACCGCAGAATGTCAGTCAGGATCTGGCAATCAGCAAAGCGGAGCATGCCGATACTTTTGAAGTTGGGCTTAAGTCGGCTTTCTTCGATCGTCGCCTGTCGCTCGATGTGGCTGCCTTCTATCAGAAGTTTGATAATTTCATCTCCCGCTTCACTGGCATAGCTACTGATCAGGGAAGCCAGCCCTTTCCTGGCTTCTTCGCTGGACCGCCGGATGGCACCGTCGACACCAATGCTGATTATAATTATAACGGCAAAGCTACGGTCAAGGGCGTCGAGGCGACGCTCGCGGGGCGGCCGACGGACAATTGGGACGTCTCAGTCAGCATGTCGTACGTGAAGGCGCGTTATAAAAATGCGCTCCTGCCGTGCAACACGGTGGATCCGGTGACCAATCAGTCCATCGTTGTTCCCAATCCGGCATTCGGCGGAGTCAACAACGTTAGCTATTGTCAGCGCAACTCGCGTCTTGCGGACGTGCCTGATTTCAGCCTCACTGCGAACAGCGAATACCGCTTCGGAACTGGGCCGATCCAGCCGTTCATTCGTGGCCTGATCACCTATCGCCCGAGCGTTTATTCTTATAATCAGCAGTACCGTTATCCTCATCGCGAACTCATCAACCTGTTCGTCGGTTTGCGAGGTGGAGATACGAACAAGTGGGAAGTATCAGCTTTTGTCCGCAACCTGCTGAATCAGAACAAGGTCACTAACATCAGCATCAACAATGCGACTATCACCGGGAACAACGTCCTGGGCGGTCCTGGTGTGATCTTCGATTCAGGATATCGCTCTGTGAACCTCACCAATCCACGGGAGTTCGGTATCTCCGGGTCGTTCCGTTTCTAAACTCTCCACTCCCGCCAGCGTTATGCGCTGGCGGGTCTTTTCGTGCTCCGACGCTGGAAAAATCGTTGGCGCAAGGATATAATGGTACGGCCCTGTTTACTTTTCCCCTCTTCCTGTTGTAAGATTTTCATATGACGATCCGCCCACTACGTTGCGGGACGCCTATGACTTTTTGAACGGAGGATTCCTTGGCTGATCGGCTCGCCCTTACGCGGCGCATGTTCATCGCTTCAACCGCTCTGGCGATGCCAGTTACGGCCATGGCCGACGTTGCGGGCAAGCCCCGATATCGCGACGCGAAAGCTCCCATCGAAGAGCGCGTACGCGATTTGTTGAGCCGGATGACTTTGGAAGAAAAAGCCGCGCAGATGCGGTCGATCGCCTACACAAAATCGCTGTTTCTAGAGGGCGACCTATTTTCGCCGGAGAAGGCCAAGCAGGTCTTCGTGAACGGCATCGGTCAGATCGGTAACCCGAGTGATACCAACGGAACGGCGCGTGTAGCCAAGGACAATTACCGTTCACCTGGAGAGACGATCGACCTCGTCAACGCCATTCAACGACATCTGGTCGAAAATACGCGTCTGGGCATTCCCGCACTGTTCCATGAGGAGACGGCTCATGGTCTTAAGGCGAGGGACGCGACGATCTTCCCAATTCCGCTGGGCCTCGGCAGTACGTGGGACCCAGCTTTGGTTGAGCAGGCTTACGAACTTGCGGGGCGCGAGGCTCGGATGCGGGGCGCAACGGTTGCGCTTAGTCCCGTCCTCGACCTGGCCCGTGATCCACGATTCGGCCGGGTGGAGGAGTTTTTCAGCGAAGATCCCTATCTGGTGAGTCAAATGGGTATCGCGTCCGTGCGTGGCCAGCAGGGGACACGCCCCTTGGCGGCGGACAAGGTATTCGTGACGCTCAAGCATTTCATACACGGGGCGCCCGAGGGTGGGCTTAATACCGCGCCCGCCGACATGAGCGAGCGGACGCTGCGCGAAAATTTCCTCGTGCCCTTTGCCCAGGTGATCAAGAAAGCCGACCCGGCCGTCATCATGCCGTCCTATAACGAGCTTGAGGGCGTTCCCTCACATGCCAGTTATGAACTGCTCCAGCGCACGGGCCGAGAGCGACTGGGTTTTCGCGGCGCCTATTTCAGCGACTATGGCGGCATCACCAATCTCGTCACCCAACATTACATGGCAGCGAATGATGATGAGGCCGCGGTGATGGCGGTACATGCGGGCGTCGATGCTGAATTGCCTGAGGGCCAAGCCTACGCCCGTTTACCCGAACTAGTGCGTTCCGGGCGCATCCCCGAAGCGAGTCTGGATGTAGCTGTTTCCCGCATTCTGGCGCTGAAATTTGAAGCCGGTCTGTTCGAAAATCCCTATGTCAGCAAACCGCGCGCGCTGCGCCAGGTCAATGCGCCGGCGAGTAAGGCGCTTGCCCGCAAAGTCGCGCAGAAATCGATAGTGCTCCTCAAGAATGACGGCCTATTGCCGATCAATACCGCCAGGCCGCAAAGGATTGCGGTGATCGGACCCAATGCGGTCGAGCCGTTGTTTGGGGGATATTCCTCGGTGAACGCTCAAGCCGTGGGGATTTTGGAAGGTGTGAAAGCGGCTGCTGGTCCGGCGGTATCCGTCGAACATGCTGAAGGTGTTCAGATCACCAAGCCTGACCCAACGGGCCAGCATTTGCCGGCTCGCGCTGCCCGGTATCCCGATCCTGCTGAGAACGCCGCGCGCATCATTCAGGCAGTGGAGGTTGCAAAGCGGGCAGACGTAATACTGCTCGTCGTTGGCGACGTTCCGGAAATCACGCGAGAAGCGATTCACGGAGGTGCGCCGGGCGATCGCAACACCCTCAACCTCTTCGGCGATCAGGATGCGCTGGTCGAAGCCATGATCGCGACGGGGAAACCCATAATCGCCTTGTTGATCAATGGACGCCCTCTTTCGGTCAATCGCTTGGCTGAGAAGGCCAATGCTTTGATCGAGGGCTGGTACCTTGGACAGGAAGGCGGGAACGCGTTCGCCGATGTGCTGTTTGGGAAGATCAACCCGGGCGGGAAGCTGCCGGTCACTTTCCCGCGCTCGGTCGGTGACCTGCCGATGTTCTACAATCAGCATCCATCGGCCAAGACGGGCAAGCGCTATGTTGAGAACAAAATAACGCCGCTCTTCCCCTTCGGCTATGGCCTCAGCTACACGACATTCGACATTTCCGCGCCTCGCCTCGCGAAATCCACGATCGCAATCGGGGAAACGGCCATAGTGGAAGTGGATGTCACCAACAGCGGTCCCAGAACAGGCGATGAGGTCGTCCAGCTTTATGTTCGTGACGATGTAAGTTCCGTGCCGCGCCCGGTTTTGGAACTGCGGGGGTTTGAACGTGTGACATTGAAGCCCGGCGAGAAACGCACGGTAAAGTTCAGTCTTGATCCCGATAGCCTGGCCTTCTGGAACATCGATATGGCTTATGTCGTCGAACCGGGAACTTTCACCATCCACGCGGGGTCGAGTTCAGCCAGCCTGAAATCGGTAAAGCTCACGGTCGTTTGATCGGCGAAGTTGGAGAGGGCGCCGTAACGCGGCTGCCTGAGGAGTAAAAGTGATGTGGGACCGCCGAGAAATAATTGGGGCCGGTGCGGCAGCTTTGGCAGCTTCTGCTGTGGCCAGGCCAGCGTTTGGGCAAATTGCTACCGAACATGTCGAGATCGATCTGCGCCGCGACGCGGGTGCGCTTGATCATATCTGGTCCCGTTGCGCCGGATCGGATCGTGCGTCCGTAACGCTGCGCGAAAGCTGGCGCCACGATCTCGAGCGCTTCCATAATGAAACGGGGCTTGAGCGCGTACGTTTCCACGGCATCTTCAACGATGATCTGGGTGTCTGGCCTGGCGGCATGAACGGCAAGGACCCCAACTTCCAGAACGTCGATGATGTCTATGACGGCGTGCTGGCAAGAGGTGTCCAGCCCTTTGTCGAATTGAGCTTCATGCCCAAGAAGCTCGCCAGCGCGAATAAGAAGCTCAATTTCACCTATGATGCCAACATCAGTCCACCGGCCTCTCCAGAGGCGTGGGGCGCCTTCATTCAGGTTTTCGTGCGTCACTTGCTGGATCGTTACGGGGCCTCTGCGGTGCGCCAATGGTATTTCGAGGTCTGGAACGAGCCCAATCTCAACTGGTTCTTCAGCGGCACGCAGGCTGACTATTTCGCCATGTACAAAGCCGCAGCACGGGCAATCAAGGAAGTTGATCCCAAGCTGCGCGTCGGCGGGCCATCTTCTGCGGCGGCGCAGTGGATTCCCGAGTTCCTGGGCTTCTGTGCGCAGGAAAATCTGCCTGTCGATTTCGTGTCAACGCACATCTATGCCGGGGACGATCAGAAGGAGCTGTTCGGCGAGGTCAATCGCTATCCTCACAAGGACGTGATTCCGGCGGCCATGGCCAAGGTCAGAAGCCAGATCGACGCGACGCGATACAAGGGCGCCGAACTATGGCTGTCCGAATGGTCGTCAGACAGCCCGGCGATGATTGCGCATATCATCAGCAATTGCCTGCCCTACTGCCATGCCATGGCGCAATGGTGCATCAGCAATGTGTTTGAGGAAATCAACTTCCCCAACTTCATACTTAAGGAAGGTGATGGTGGGTGGGGCATGCTGGCCCAACGCGGCATCGCGCGGCCGGCTTTCAATAGCTACAAATTGTTGCACCGGCTCGGCCAGCGCCGACTATCAGCGACGGGGCCGACTCTGGCGAGCAAGACGCGAAACGGGGCAGCGGCTTTGGTGTGGAACCTGGCCGAGGTGAAGCAGCCTGCGGGCATCCCAGGCATGAGCAACCAGCGGATCGTCACGGGAGAGCGTAAAAAAATCGAGGTCAAACTCAAGGGAGCCGCTCCGGGCAAGAGCGTGCAAGTCAGCTATGTCGATCAGGAGCGGGGTTCGCCTCTTCCCAAATGGCGCGAGCTGGGTTCGCCGCAATATCCCAAAAAGGACCAGATCGAGCAGATTCGCCGATCGGCCGAACTCGCTCCGCCGGAAACGCGGCGCCTGGATGGGCAGGGCGTCCTGACGCTGGATCTGCCGCCTGAAGGTTTGGCCCTGATCGAATTGACGGCCTGATCTGCTTTGTTGAATACAGGCCGTCCATCGACCTTGGACGGCTTGCTGCTCAAGCGATATGTTCATAAGTGGATACGCCTAACGAAAACGGGACATGCGGGTGAAGGAAGCGAAGAAATGCGGTTCAGGGAGAGGCGCAGAATCTAATTCCGGATGCGCGCCCGTTAGACGCATGGGACGCCCACCGAATAAAAAGGCGGGCGAGATCGAAGAGGCTATTTTATCGGCAGCGAAGGAATTATTTCTTTCGGTCGGTTACGAAACCACCTCGATGGAAGCCGTGGCACAAGCTGCGGGGGTTTCAAAAAGAACCCTATATATTCGGCATTCGACCAAGGATGCACTGATGAAGGCAGTCGTCGAAGATCGTGTCCGTACATGGTCTGACGAAGCCAGCAGACGTAATAGTGACATACCAGAAGAGTTTTCGGAAAGTCTGCGGCGACACGCGCAAACCTTTATCCATATGCTCGCCAGTCCTGAAGTTCAGAAATTTAGCCAGTTAATTGCAACAACAGCGCACCGATTTCCTGAAATTGCTGAAACATTCTATCAGGTAGGCTATAACTACGAAGTCGAATTTCTGACCGAGGAAATAATAAGAGGTACGCGGAACGATCCTGTACCTCCAAAGGACCCCAGGCGAACGGCTATACAATTGTTGAGCATGATACAGGGGTGGCGCAGGACCGAGGAAACGGTACGGACCATCAGTCCAGCCGAAGCAGCGGAATTTGCTTCACAAGCCGTAGACGTTCTGCTGCGCGGCAGGGAAAGTTGGTGATGCCTTAAACGGCACGAGCAGGACTGGCCGGATATTCATCCCCGGCCCACCGAATAGAGCATAAACCGATCACATCGGATCGGATTATGCTCTATTTATCTTTTGTTTTCCGCGTCCTCCAAGCCAGCAGGCGACTTCATCTGCTTCGAAAACGCTCCAGCCTCACTTAGCCTTCAGCTTGGCAAGGTCTACGTCGATTTCGGTAAGCACCTTGTCGGTGATCTGATCGGGCGAATATTGTTGGATATCCTTCAGCGTCATCGACCGGGCCATATCGACCTGGTCGTTGGTGGTCATGCCAGGAACATGCCTTTCCAGAATAGCCTTTGCCGCAGGATCGTCCAGCAGCGTGCCGATTTCCGTCGTCGAGCTTGAATAAGCCGTTTGAGCGAAAGCGGGGAGGGGGGCCATAGCCAGGACTGTCGCGGCTAGAATCAATTGCTTCATCATCCAACTCTCCATCAACGAATGGCAGCACATCTAACAGGAACTCGAAAAAATGCAACGAGACTGTTTACTTGCATGTAGATGTATGAGTATGCCTTGCTCGCTGCTGAATGACACTAATCTCGTGGGAGAGAGACGGCCGAGGCGACGGCTAAGGGTAGGAGCCGAAGCATCCCGATATGATCGCTGGCGCGATCGCCTGGGCGGCTGGCTGGAAGGACCGCGCTGCGCCAACGGCAAGGAAATCAGCTCGTAAAGAGCGCTCGCCACACCTGCCTTTTTTATTGGAGTTTGCCCGAGATGTTCCGCGATACCACCATCAGCCGCCGATCTGTCCTGATCAGCTCCGCATGCCTTTTCGCATGGCAGGCATCGGGCATCCCCGCGGCGATGGGGGCTGTACGCCGCCCGCTGTCGAGCCGCGTGAAATCGCTGATCGCGCAGATGACGATCGAAGAGAAGGCGGGGCAGCTGACGCTGATGCCAACCCCCTGGACCTCCGCCGCCGCAGCCAAGATCAACCCCGCTGCCGCAGTCAAGAATGTCGAAAATCTTGTTAGCGACGCGCAGGCGGGACGATTGGGCGGCGTTTTCAACGGCTTTGGCGTGGATGCGCATCGCAAGTTGCAGGCTGCCGCGATGAAGGGACGGCTCGGCATCCCCATGATCTTCGCGGGCGATGTCATTCACGGCTATCGCACGGTTTTCCCGGTTCCACTGGCTGAGGCGGCGAGTTTCGACCCCGACCTTGCCGAGCGCACTGCCCGTGCAGCAGCGGAGGAGATGGCGGCAACCGGGTTCGACTGGGTCTTCGCACCGATGGTCGATGTGGGCCGCGATGCCCGTTGGGGCCGGACAGTCGAAGGCGCTGGCGAAGATGTGCTTCTGTCCATGGACATGGCCCGCGCCCGGACGCGGGGATTTCAGGGCCGTTCGCTCTCGAACGATGCATCGGTTGCTGCGTGCATGAAGCATTTCGTCGCTTATGGCGCTGCGGAAAGTGGGCTGGATTATAATACAGCCGACATTTCGGAGCGGACGCTACGGGAAGTCTATCTTCCGCCGTTTCAGGCAGCCATCGACGCGGGCTGCGCCACCGTCATGGCCGCGTTTGAGGATATCGCGGGGCGTCCCATTCATGGTGGCCGCGAATATCTGACCGACATATTGCGCGGCGAGATGGGGTTCGATGGACTGGTCGTTGGCGACTATAACGGCGATGTGGAGATCGCGGCCCGTGGTTTGGCCGCCGACGCCCGCGACGCCGCGCGGATCGCAATCATGGCCGGACTCGACATGAGCATGGCGAGCGGCATCTATCGCGACCATCTGCCCTCGCTGGTGCAGGCGGGCGAAGTGCCGATGGAGCGGGTTGATGAGGCGGTCGGCCGCGTCCTCGCGCTGAAGGAACAGCTTGGCCTGTTCGAGGATCCGTTCCGGCGCATGGACCTGAAGCGCCAGCAGACGCGCATGCGCACAAAGCCTGCGCTGTCGCTCGCGCGCGAGGCAGCCAGGCGATCGATCGTCATGTTGAAGAACGAGGGAGATTTGCTGCCCCTGCCACGCAAGGGCAAGCGCATCGCCATCATCGGGCCGTTTGCCGAGGGGCCGAGCAACTTGCACGGTCCCTGGACGCTGTTTGCGGACAACAAGGAAGCAGTCGATCTGGCTAGCGCGGTGCGGACGGCCGTTGCCGACGCTTCGATGGTCAGCATCGTAAAAGGCAGCGAGATTACCAGCCCCATTGAAGGCGGTATTGACGCCGCCGTCGCAGCTGCCCGTGCCGCTGACATCGTCATCCTTGCAGTGGGAGAACGCGAAGCGATGTCGGGCGAGGCCGCATCGCGCGATCTGATTGTCGTGCCCCCCGCGCAACAGGCCCTTGCAGAGGCGGTCGCCGCAGTCGGCAAGCCGATGATAGTCGCCTTGCGGAATGGAAGGGCACTGGCATTGGAAGGGGCGATCCTTGATGCTCCGGCGATTCTGGTCACCTGGTTTCTGGGCTCCGAAACGGGCAATGCCACTGCCGATATCCTGTTCGGCGCGACTGGCCCGTCCGGCCGCCTGCCGGTCAGCTTCCCCATCTCGGCGGGGCAGGTGCCCTATTATTATGCGCACCGGCGGCCGGGCCGCCCAAACAACACGCGCTATATCACGTCGAAATATGAGGCGCGCTTTCCATTCGGCCATGGCCTGACCTATGGAAAGATCAGCTATTCCGATCTCGTCCTTTCCTCCAAGAAAATCGGGATGGACGGCCAGCTGCGCGTCACGGTCACGGTCAGCAACCATGGGCAATATGCTGCCCGGGAATTGGTGCAGCTCTACGTACAGGATGTCGTCGCATCCGTCACCCAGCCTATCCGTGAGCTGAAGGCCTACCGGCATGTCGAACTGGCGCCGGGCCAATCGCAACAGGTGACGCTGGATTTGCGGGCCGCAGACCTTGCCTTCATCGGCGTCGATCTGAAGCCCTTGATCGAGGCTGGCCGTTTCAAATTATGGATCGCGCAGTCCGCTGAGGCGGCAGGGCTGGCGGAAGAGTTTGAGGTCGCTTGATCTGACGGCGCACCTAGGGCGTTTTTGAGCAGATGGAATCCTTTCTGGACTTGTAACGGCCGCGCTCAGGACCGAGATGGTCGCGCGCGGCGTATGGGCCAACATCAAGCCCAGCGGCGCCACCCGATACGACAAGCGCGACAACAACTTCCTCGCCTCAGTCCAACTCGCTTCCATCCGCATATGGTTGCGACATAATGAGTCGGGCCCCCTAGTCACCTGAATCCGAAGTTCGGTTCATTATTTTTTGGCAGAAGCGTTTGACCGAGGCGAGGATCTCGTCGGCTGACTTCACCCATTTGTATGGCTTGGGGTTTTCATTGTGAGCCGCAATGAACGCCATGATGTCAGCTTCGAGTTCCGCCGTCGATCGGTGGGCACGCGCTGCAACTGCTTGCGCGTCAATTCGGCGAACCAACGCTCAACCTGATTGATCCAAGAGGCCGATGTTGGTGTAAAATGGACATGCCAATGGGGACGACGCGCTAGCCAGGCCTTGATCTTCGGTGTCTTGTGAGTGGCATAGTTGTCCATCACAAGGTGCACGTCTGGTCCCTTGGGCATCTCGGCATCGATCCGCTTGAGGAAGTCGAGGAACTCGGTTGCGCGGTGTCGTTTGTAGCACTTGCCGATCACCGCGCCGGTGGCGATATCGAGCGCTGCGAACAATGATGTCGTACCGTTGCGGATGTAAGTATGAGTGCGCTGCTCAGGCACGCCGGGCGCCATGGGCAAGACCGGCTGCTCGCGATCCAGCGCCTGGATCTGCGACTTTTCATCCACGCACAGCACGGCCGCCCGGTTCGGTGGCGACATGTACAGGCCAACTATGTCCTGCACCTTGTCGACGAACAGCGGATCGCTCGACAGCTTGAATGTCTCTGACCGGTGCGGCTGCAGGCCAAATGCACTCCAGATTCGGCGGATGGTGGTGTGCGACAACCCAGAATCGGCTGCCATGGAGCGGATCGACCAGTGGGTGGCATCCTTCGGCGTTGGTGTTCAGCGTGCGCTCGATCACCCCAGCCACCGGTCCATCCGATACTGAACGGGGTCGACCCGCCCGGTACTCATCGGCCAGCCCCTCAATGCCATCCTGCACGAGCCGACGCCGCCATTTGCCCACCGTATGCTCGTGGACATTGAGACGTGCGGCCACCTCCTTGCTCTGCAGCCCCTCCGCACAGAGCAGAACCATTCGGCACCGGTCGGATAGGGAACGCGGTGCTTTGCGACGCCGGACCTGACCTTCGAGAAAGGACCGGTCCGCCGCGCTCAAAACCACCAAATCCGCTTGCTTACCCACCATCTCTCATGCCTCCGCCGCCTGATCGACATAGGCACCATACAATGATGCTTACTTCAGTTCCAGGTGACTAGGGGGCAACAACAAGGAAGATGCGCGCTGGATAAAGCACAAGGGGAAGCGCGCTGGAGCTGTTTTCGCTGTTCATCGACGTGGTTGGGGAAGTGAATGTCGGCCTGGATGCCGATCCGTTGCTTCAATATGGGCAGGTGCCCCGCAGCAACTGACTTGCCCTGACTGCTCGTGCGGCCACTAAGCCACGCGAGGGACGGATATGGTCCGTTGAACGTCCGGTGAGGAGCCAGCCGTCATCATATTGGCTGCGCGGACGGTATTCGACAGGAGACATGCGATGGTCATGGGTCCGACGCCGCCGGGCACAGGGGTGACGGCCGCGGCGTGATCCAGCTCGGAAGTCACCGCATCACCCACGATGATGCTCCGGCCATCCTTGTCGATAATCTTGTTGATGCCAATATCTATCACGATCGCTCCGGGCTTGACCCAGCCGCCGCGCACCAGGCCGGGACTGCCTGCGGCCACGATCACGATGTCGGCGGTTGAGACGATGGACGGCAGATTACGCGTGTTGATGTGCGTGACGGTGACGGTGCATTCTCTTTCCAGCAAAAGCAGGGCTACAGGCTTGCCCACGATGTTGGACTTTCCGATGACGACTGCCTTGAGGCCGCAAAAGTCTTGCACCACGCTTTCAAGCAGAAGAAGACAACCGAGCGGCGTGCAGGGGATCAGTCCCTGAGTGCCCGTAGAGAGCCGGCCGACATTCACGGGGTGGAAGCCGTCAACATCCTTCGACGGGCAAATGCGGTCCAGCACCACGCTTGCGTCAATGTGCTGCGGCAGCGGTAGCTGGACCAATATGCCATGCACGGAGGGATCGATGTTCAGCGCATCGATCTCCGCCAGAAGGGCGTCCTGGGTCGTTTCGCAGGGAAGGCGTCGCTCGATCGACGCTATGCCGACCCGCTTGGAGGCCTTCAACTTGCGCGAGACATAGACATGGCTCGCCGGATCATCACCCACCAGAATGACCGCCAAGGTGGGCGCGATGCCGCAGCGCGTCCGAAAGGCGTCCACATCGTGGCGAACGGTCTCCAGAATGCCCTCGGCCATCATTTTGCCGTCAATGATCTTCGCCATGGTCAGCCTTGTCATTCGGGTGTTGTGGACGGCCGGGCGCTGTCCGTGATTTCAGCCGACGCGATCGGCGGCGTAGCTGTCCGGGCTGGCGGGAAAAACGATCGTCCGGTCGCCATTCACAAATACGCGATGATGTATGTGGGCGTGGATCGCGCGGGCCAATGTGCGGCTCTCTACGTCCCGTCCGATAGATACATAATCGTCTGCGCTCTGCGCATGGGTGACTGCTATGGTTTCCTGCTCGATGATCGGGCCTTCATCCAGTTCCGCGGTAACGTAATGGGCGGTGGCGCCGATGAGTTTCACGCCGCGCTTGTGGGCCTGGTGATATGGCTTCGCCCCCTTGAATCCGGGCAGGAAGCTGTGATGGATGTTGATGACCCGGCCCGGCATCCTGCGGCATAGTTCGTCGGAAAGCACCTGCATATAGCGGGCAAGGACGATGAGGTCGGCTTGCGTGCGCTCGACGATCGCCATCAGCTCGGCTTCGGCTTCAGCCTTATTATCCTTGGTCACCTTGATATGGTGAAACGGCAGGTCGTGACTCAGCACCAGATGCTGATAATCGAAATGGTTGGAGATGACGCCCACGATGTCGATCGGCAGCATGCCGATCTTCCATCGATACAGAATGTCATTCAGGCAATGTCCAAAGCGGGACACCATCAGGATGACCTTCATCCTGACTGTGGAATCATGAAACTCGAAATTCATATTCCATTCTGCGCCGATCGGCGTGAAGCCCTCCGCGATCTCCGAAAGCGCCTTCCCCTCTTCGGAGATGAAGCTGACCCGCATGAAGAAGGTGCCGGTTTCCACATCATCGAATTGCGATGAATCCGAGATGCTGCAACCCTGGCTTGCCAGGTAGCTGGAAATGGCGGCCACGATCCCGCGCTTTGACGGACAGGATACGGTGAGGATATCGGTCGTCACATTCTTCTCCAAAATTCTATGCCCAGTTGCGCGGCGTGGGCTTCACAGCTTTGCGGTCAGTTCAGGGACGGCGGTGAAAAGATCGGCGACGAGCCCGATATCGGCGACCTGAAAAATCGGCGCGTCCACATCCTGATTGATGGCGATGATGGTCTTGCTGTCCTTCATGCCAGCCAGATGCTGTATCGCGCCCGATATGCCGACCGCGATATAAAGTTCGGGAGCAACGATCTTGCCCGTTTGCCCCACCTGATAGTCGTTGGGCGCATAGCCCGCGTCGACGGCGGCGCGGCTGGCGCCTACGCCCGCGCCGAGCTTGTCGGCCAATGGCATGATGATCTGCTCGAACGTTTCCGCATCCTTGAGCGCGCGACCGCCAGAAACCACTATCTTGGCGGAGGTCAGTTCAGGGCGTTCCAGCTTTGCGATTTCCGCACCCACAAAAGTGGACAGACCGGCGTCCGCCCCGATGGAAACCTCCTCGATGGCGGCGGAACCGCCTGTCGTGGGTGCCATGGGAAAGGCCGAACCCCGCACGGTGATCACCAGCTTGGAATCTGTGGTTTCGACGGTCGCGATGACATTTCCGGCGTAGATCGCGCGGGTGAAGATTCTTTCTCCTTCCACGGAGAGGATCTCCGAAATCTGCATGACATCGAGCAGCGCGGCGACGCGTGGCGCCACATTCTTCCCCATGCTTGTCGCTGGGGCGAAAAATGCGTCGTGGTCGGTCATGAGGGCCGCCACCAGCGGCGCGACATTCTCCGGCAACGCGTGCTCGTAACAGGCGTGATCGGCCAGAAGGACTTTATCGACGCCCGTGATCCGTGCAGCCGCCTCTGCCACGCCACGGCACGCAAATCCGGCCACCAGCAGGTCGACGGGGCCGAGTTTGGCGGCGGCCGTGACGGCGGGCAGGGTGGCGTCCTTAACCGCGCCGTTGTCATGCTCGACCAAAAGGAGAGTTCTCATCTCAGGCAACTCCCATTTCCTTGATTTTAACGGCCAGAGCGTCCGTATCGGTGACTTTGATACCGGCGGAGCGGGCAGGCGGCTCGGCCAGCTTCAGGGTCTTGATGCGCGGGGTGCAATCCACCCCGTAATCTGCCGGACTCTTTATCGCGACCGGCTGCTTTTTCGCCTTCATGATGTTGGGAAGTGAGGCGTAGCGAGGATCGTTCAGCCTGAGATCGGCAGTGATGATCGCTGGAAGGGGTAGCCTTACCGTTTCCTGGCCACCGTCGATCTCCCGCGTCACCTCGATTGCGTCGCCATCGACGCTGATCCGGCTCGCAAAGGCGCCCTGCGGTCGGCCCAGCAGGCCCGCTAGCATCTGTCCGGTCTGGTTTGCATCGTCGTCGATCGCCTGTTTTCCGAGGATGACGAGACCTGGGTCGGTCTCCGCCACGATCTCTTTCAGAATTTTCGCGACGGCGAGCGGTTCGACTTCCGCGTCGGTCTCGACAAGGATGGCGCGATCCGCCCCCATGGCCAATGCCGTACGTAGGGTGTCCTGCGCCTTGGCGGGGCCGATGGAAACGGCGATGACCTCGGCCGCCTGACCCGATTCCTTGAGGCGGATCGCTTCCTCAAGGGCGATTTCGTCGAAGGGGTTCATGGCCATCTTGACGTTGGCAAGGTCAACGCCGCTTCCGTCCGCCTTGACCCTGGGCCTTACATTGAAATCTATGACTCGCTTCACGGGAACGAGAATGCGCATGATATCCTCCCGGCGACGCTAAAGCGCCTTCAATGGGTGTAGCTGTTGTTGCGAGAATGCTGGCTTGAGCGGCTCACGCCTTGATGCGCAGGCCCTTTGGATCATACCAGGGGCCTAACTGCGCCTCCACCTCATGCCGCTTCCATGCAATCTCGACCTCGAAGCTACTCGCTTCCAGAAACGCCTTGTCGACGCCATCCTCGTGATGGACATAACCCATCCCCAGCGAAGCCCCGATGCGATGGCCATAAGCTCCCGAAGAGATGTCGCCGACTATCCGGTCACCGATCCACAGCGGTTCGTTGTGGAAGACGAACGGGGCGTCGGGATCCTTCAGCTTGAACTGGATGAGGCGTTTGGTGAGCTTGCCTGCTTCCTTCTGACGCAGGAGTGCATCGCGGCCGATGAAGCCGCCTGGCTTGTCCAGCGCGACCGCGAAACCCAGGCCACCCTCCAGCGGAGTATCCTCCTCGCCGATGTCGTGCGCCCAGTGGCGATACCCCTTTTCCATGCGGAGGGAGTTGAGGGCGAAAAAGCCAGCGTCGCGAAGTCCGAACTCCGTTCCCGCTTCGACAAGGACATCATAGACATGCTGAGCGAACTCGGTCGGCATGTAGAGTTCCCAACCCAGTTCACCTACAAAGGTGACGCGGCTGGCGCGGACCTTCGCATAGCCAAGATCGATTTCCTGGCTGGTGCCGAAAGGAAAGGCTTCGTTGGAGAAGTCGGCGGGCGAAATCTTCTGCAGCAATTCGCGCGACTTGGGTCCCATCACCGCCAGCATCGGCATTCCAGACGTGATGTCGACCACATGGGCATGCGCGTCATCCGGGATATGCCGCTTCAGCCAGGCCATGTCGCGGCGCTGCGACGCAGCGATCGTGACGATCATGAAGGACGTTTCGGACAGGCGCGTGATTGTGACATCGGCCTCGATGCCGCCCTTGGGATTGAGCCACTGGGTATAGACCAGCTTACCGACCGGGACGTCGATTTCATTGGCGGAAAGCTTGTTGAGCACCTTGAGAGCGTCGCGGCCCTCCATCAGATATTTCACATAGCAGCTGAGGTCGAAGACTGACACATTCTCCGCCGTGTTGCGGCATTCGGCAGCAGTGTCGTCGAACCAGCTCGGCTTATGATAGGAATATTCTACTTTCGGTGTCGTTCCTGCGCCGCCGAAAAAGCCGGGTCGTTCATACCCGTTCATTTCGGTCATCCATGCACCCTTGGCGATCAGGCGGTCGTGGAAGGGGCTGCGACGAACGTTGCGCGCGGTCTCCATCTGGAGGTTGGGCCAATGCATGTTGTACATTGCGCCGAGCGTTTCCGTCGTCCGGTCGTGAAGATATTTCTTGTTGGTCTGGAACGAGACCGTGCGACGGACATCGACATCGACCAGTTCCACCGGCGGCATGCCGTCGTTGATCCAGTCCGCAAGAACCTTGCCGACGCCGCCCGAAGACAGGATGCCCACCGAATTGAACCCGCAAGCGGTGAACAGGCCGCGCACCTCTGGCGTTTCGCCCAGCAGGTAGCGGTCGTCGGGGGTAAAGCTTTCAGGCCCGTTGAAAAACAGCTGGATACCCGCATTGGCCAGCAACGGCACACGGTTCACCGCGAGTTCGAGGATCGGTTCGAAATGGTCGAAATCTTCGGGCAGCGTATCGAAACAGAAATCGGGTGAGATGCCGTTCATGCCCCAAGGCTTGGCGTTCGGCTCAAAGCAGCCGAGCAGGAGCTTCCCTGCATCCTCCTTATAATAGGCGTGCTCGTCGGTGACGAACATGACAGGCAGGTTGCGCGGAAGTTCCGGGATAGCCTCGGTGACGATGTAGAAATGCTCTGCGGCATGCAGGGGCAGGCTTACGCCGATTTGCGCCGCCAGGTCGCGCGACCACATGCCGCCGGTGATGACGACCTTCTTCGCCCGGATTTCGCCTTGCTCGGTCATGACGCCGACGGCCTTGCCGCCTTCGACGATGATGTTCTTGACGAGGCATTGTTCAAGGATCTTGGCGCCGCCCATGCGCGCGCCCTTTGCATAAGCCATCGTTACGTCGATGGGATTGACCTGACCGTCATTGGGAAACCAGAAACCGCCGACGATGCCGTCGATGTTTACCGGCGACCAGCGCTCCTTGATCTGGCCGGGAGTGACAGGTTCGACAGGCAAGCCGAAATTCCGTCCCATTGATGCCCCGCGGGCAAGCTCTTCAAGCCGCTCCGGCGTCTTGGCGAGGCGCAGCGAACCCCGCTGCATATAACCGGTTGCCATGCCCGTCTCGGCTTCCAGCTGTCCGAACAGCTGCCCCGTATAATAGGCAAGCTCTGTCATCCGCCGGTTTGCGCGGAGCTGGGTCACCAGTCCGGCGGCATGCCAGGTTGTGCCACAGGTCAGTTGCTTGCGCTCGCATAGCACAACGTCGGAAATGCCCAGCTTGGTCAAATGGTAAGCTATGGAGCATCCTGCGATGCCGCCACCTACGATTACGACTTCGGCGGAACTCGGATATGACGTCACGAAAAACACTCCAGATGTCTGCGATATGGCGAGTGCGCAGAGGTATTCACATGCGCATGTGAAGAGGTGCACCGGTCTCTCAAGTCATCGCCCGGCACCAGGTTTGTAAATTTTAATCGGAGCGTTTGATCGTCCGGCAAACTGTTTATCCGCCATTGGAACGACGCACCCATCAGGAAGAAATCTATTGTATAAATGGCATAATGCTGATGATGGACTGGTGTAACAATACCCCGCTCGGGGTAGTATCTGTGCAGGCCGGCTAGGGGGCATGGGCCATTTAAAGGCCGCGCGAACGGGAAATGCGGCTGCTTTGGGCCACCATCAGTTAGACGTGTGGCATCCGTCTCTCGTAACCCTACTTCTCGCACGCCGCATATCTCAAGGGCAGCAATGGCAGAAGGTAAAGTCTGCGACTGTAATCCGGCAACTACTCCGATGAGGGTAGGAGCATGGCCAGCACTCACCAGCTATATATTCGTCATGGTGAACCGATGGCGGGCTTCTGTACCCAGAACTGATTTGGGATGCGGATCAAGCCCAGCACCTTTCCATCTAATTGGATGAACAGCACAAATCTGCGGATGCGCCGTTGCGAGAAAGGCGTTGGTAGGATGGGCAAATGAGGGGACGAGGAGCATGAGAGAACATGATCTCCGCAAGCGGGTCGTCGAAGAAATGCATTTGCGGCGCTGGCCAAGGCTTTCAGCGCCGATGGAGATCGTGCAGATACTCAACATTCTGGATGAAGGCGATCGGGCGCGGGAACGCGATTTTGTCGCCCAGTTCAGCGGGAATCCGGCTTGCCTAACCGGCGCCAGCCATGTTTCGGGAACGCTGCATAGCGGGATAGCCTACACTTGGGAGCGTCACAGCGAAGCAAGCACCGTCACTCTTTTTATAGACTCCGGCCAGTCGGAATCGGCGTACCACGCTGTTTCGAAAATGGAAAAATTGCCGGGCGCCGCGATACGCGCAACCAGGATCAAGATCGTCGAAGACGAGGAGAATGCTCAGGCCCGCTTGGAGGATATGGCGTTCGTCGGCGATGAATTGATATCCTGCCATGTGGGCGACGGTATTCGCATCTGGTCCGATTTTCGTATCGGCCCTGAAGGCTATGGCAGGCTTCTGGTAGCCGCAAATGGCGCCAGTGACGGCGACCTCACGCGTACCGTGCAGCGGTTTCAGGAACTAGGAAATTACCGCAATCTGGCCCTTATGGGTTTGCCGGTGGCCCAGGCGCAATCGCGATTGCTGCATGAAGCAGAGGCGAAGCTGGGGGACCTTGGTCAACTGCTGAGTCATCCAGAAGTCCGCGACGACGATCTACTGAGCGAGCTGTGTCAGCTCTCTTTAGAGATCGGCGCCCTCGCTGGCGCAACAAACTATAGAATGAGTGCGACCGCAGCATACGCTCAGCTGGTTGATGAGCGGCTGGCCGAACTGGCTCCCCGGCCGATAAGGGGATGCCAGTCGCTCACTGATTTCACGCAACGCCGCTTTCTTCCAGCGGTGCGCACATGTGCGAGTTTCACCAAAAGGTCGCGGCAGATCGCCAATCTGGCGGCCCATCTTTCCAGTTTGCTGAGGACCCGGATCGAAACGCGGATCGAAAATCAGAACGCAAGACTTCTGGCCTCGCTCGAACAAAACACCAGCATGACCCTGAGACTTCAGCAGTTGGTGGAGGGATTGTCCGTGGTCGCCATCAGCTATTATGGCGTGTCGCTGCTGGGGCATATGCTTGAGGGAATCGAGCCCTTCGCGCCTGCTCTCCACGCTTCGGCGATCGTGTCCGTCGCGACACCGCTCATATTGACCGGGACCTGGTTTTGCTTGCACCGCCTCCGCAAAGCGCTGCTGAGGCAGTCGGGAGCGGGAAGCAATCCAGAGCAACTGGAGCGGAAGTCGCGGTAATAAAAGAACTATCCGTTTCCCGATGGCAAGAGAGCACTGTTCAGACAAGCATAAGCTACCCTTCGCAGGGTATTGTATGATAGTTTCTTCCGCCTGATCTTCAGGCCGTCTTAAATTTGGCGACCGGGACCTCGCCCAACAACGATCCGGGGGTTTATCCAATGGCTTATCACAACAGCTTCTATGCTTTGCAATCCTTGAGTAAAGGGCAAGATCTTTTCCAGACATGCGGTGTGCGCGCGATGCGGGCTTCGATAGCAGCGCTGGCAATCGGTATCTGCATGGTTCCTGCCTATGCTATGGCCCAACAGGGTGGAAAGGACGCCAATGCGAGTGCTCCCCAGCCCGATGGCTTGGGCGGTGACATCGTGGTGACCGCGCAGCGCCGTGAGCAGCGGCTGGACAAGGTCGGCCTTTCGATCTCTGCCTTCTCGTCCGACCAGATGCAGGCGATGGGGGTCCAGTCGGCCACTGAACTGGCCTCCAAAGTTCCGGGCGTCGTGCTTGAATCGAGCGGCGGTTCAGGGCTGAACGGCAATCTGACGATGCGGGGCGTCGCGGCGACCGACTTTTCGACCAATCAGGAATCGCCCAACGCCATCTATTTCGACGATATCTATGTCAGCTCGCCTTATGAAACCAACTTCCCGGTCTATGATCTGGAGCGTGTAGAAATTCTGCGTGGCCCGCAGGGGACGCTGTTCGGTCGAAATTCCACTGGCGGCCTCGCCAACTTCATCACCAAGAAGCCGACAGAGCAGTTTGAAGGGTTCGTGTCGGCCACGATCGGCAACTATGATCAGAAGCGCCTGGAGGCCGCAGTTGGTGGCCCGCTGGATGACAAGACGCAGTTTCGTATTTCGGGCATGCTCGACTATTCGGATGGCTGGTGGAAGAACGCGGCCGGTCCAAACACGAATGCGCAAAAATTCTTTGGCGTGCGCGCGCAGATCCAGCGGGACCTGAGCGACAATTTCAAAGCCTATTTCGCAATCTCCTATGATCGCAATCCGCGTGCAAGGATCGGGACCTATGACTCCCAGCCAGCCTATTTGGTGAATGGCACGCCGGAACTCCTCCCCGCCGATGTCGATGCATATGGCACCGGCCCGGGGAACGACGCCACGGGATATCGCGATCCGTATCCAGACGCGCGCAAGACTGCGTTCAACGCCGTCGGCTATCTGAAGAAAGAGCGGATTTCACCGACCTTGCGCCTTGAATGGAACGCCTCGGACGAAATTAGTCTGATTTCTCTTACCAACTACACGCACTTCAAATTTGCCTATGCAGAGGATTGCGATGGTACACCTCTGAATGCCTGCTATTTTCCCAGCGGACAGAATTTGAACCAATGGTCCGAAGAGCTTCGCGTGTCGAAAGTGGGCGACAGATTTAACTTCACCGGTGGCGTATATTTCCTGGATATAAAACAGTCTAATTATCAGAATTATTCATTCCCCGCATATGCTGGCACGGAGTTCGCGTTTGATATCAGCAACGTCTTCGACCAGCATGTCCGTTCCTATTCGGCATTCGCACAGGGTGACTATGCACTTACCGATCGCCTGAAGCTGACCGTCGGCGGGCGAGTGCTTCATGACACCAAGAGCTTTTCTTCGCAGGTATATTATAATGAGTTGGGAGACGGGGTCACCAACACCGTCTACAATCCTCCGCTGCTCGGATATGATTTTTCGGAGGCGACTGTCGGCCGCGCCGCGAAGAAGAAAGAATGGCTGTGGAGCGGTCGCCTTCAGCTCGATTACACCGTCAGTGATGACGCGCTGCTCTATGCCAGTGTCTCGCGAGGCGTGAAGGGCAGCGGTTTCAATAGCAACGCGGGCGGAACCACATCTCTCGCGCAGACGCCCTTTGGCGCTGAAACAATGATCGCCTATGAAGCAGGATCAAAACTGAAGCTATTTGATCGTGCCGTTCGCCTAAATCTCAGCACATTCTATTATGATTATTCCGGCTTCCAGGCATTCCAGCTTCAGGGTCTGACATCGTTTGTCACCAACAATGATGCTTACATGTATGGTGGTGAAATGGAACTGTCTATTACACCTATGCGAGGCCTTGATCTCCAATTTGGTGTAGCAAATCTTCATACGAAGATTTACGATGTAAACACCAGCTACAGCGGCGTAATTGACCAGGGTGCTGTTAATGCGCCCAAATGGACCGTCAATGGCCTGGCTCGCAAGTCGTTCGACATCGGCAACGGCCAGCTCGCCTTCGTATATGATTTCAGCTATCAGTCGAAGCGTTACTCATCGGTCGACAACAATGCGATGAACCTGCTTCCCGCCGCTACGCTGCATAACGCTCGCATAAGTTATTCGCGCAATGGCTTCGAAATCGCCGCCTTTGTGAAGAACTTTACCAATGCGGCGAAGCAGGTATCCGCGTTCGATTATATCGCGCTGTTCGGAACCAGAATTGTCACATACGTCCCTCCGCGTCGTTATGGCATTGAGCTTCGCAAAGATTTCTGACGTTTCATCTCCTCTCTGATTGGCGGCCCTTCCGGACTCATTCGGAAGGGCCGTTTTTCTTTGGCTGCGCACTGGCGCCGCATGTTATTCTGGACTGGGATGCATTCGCAGGTCTTGCGACTGCCGGGTCCGGTCAGCAAGTTTGAGCAGCCCCAACGCGATCGCGAGGATAGTGGCCGCAATCACGGGCATGTGCCACTTTCCCTCTCGCGCGATAAAGTTCTGAGCGACCACGAAAATGAGAAGCAGCGCTCCGGCAGCCGGTGGCGCCAAATGTGCGAAGCTGGCGACGGATTCCCGGCGCAGGATCAGGATCGCGCCCAGGCTGATCAGGAAATAGGGCAGCAGCCAGAAATTGATCACGATGCTGGCCAGTGTGGTGATGGCTTCGATAGGGCTTTCGGCCCCGCTCAGCCGTATCAGCATCGGCACGATCGCGCCGATAATGCCTACCAGCAAAATTGCGCGGCGGATTTCGGTGTCAGCGGAGCGCACAGCCATGCTGGACGCCGCCGTTTTTGATCTTCTGAAATGTTTATCGGATGATCCGCGCAATGCTGAACTGGTGGACCGAGGTGAAAATGTGGCGCTCGCGGCTGGAGCCGTCGTGGCTGCCCTGGACATTCAGGCGAGCAGCGGGCCCTCGCTCGACACACGAACCTATCTCTTTCGAAAAGCGCGTGAATATATCCTGGACAAGATTACCGAGGACTTCAGCGTCGCAGAGCTTTGTGAAGCTCTACGCGTCAGTCAGCGCACCTTGGAATATAGCTTTGCCGATATAAAGGCTTTAAGTCCGAAACGATATATTCTGACGCAAAGGTTGAACCGTGTACGTTCAGATATCCTGGGAACAGGCGCTGCGGCTGACGTGCTCGATCTTGCGTATAAATGGGGGTTCCACCATCCGAGCCGCTTTTCCCAGCAGTATCGGCGTCATTTCCACGAGCTTCCTTCCGCTACCAAAGGCCGCCTGATCGGCCGTCTCGGCAACGCGGAGAGAGGGAGGGTGTCCAAGTAAGAAAAAGACCGAGGTGCTTGGTCCCGTGGACTCGCTGCCTTTGCCGAAGGGCAGGGCTTCGGTGATACCCTCGCAGAGGTATTGCCGATCAACGCCGCCACCGGCACAATCGGACGAATAAGCTATGGTCGTCTTCTAGTCGCAAATAGAAGTCGGCCTTCCAGCAGCTATAGCAATTTCGCGGCCTTGAAGGCGCGCACTCTTAAAAAAGAACAGAGTTTTCATAACTTTGGAAGTTAGAGGATCAGGCGGCGCGTGAACACGATCGATTTGTTCAAGCTCGATGGGAGAGTGGCTCTCGTAACGGGTGGCGCGCGCGGTATCGGCTTTGAGCTGGCTACGGCCCTTTCGCACGCCGGCGCGATTGTTTACTGTGCCGATATCGATGGCGCGGGCGCTGAAGAGGCGGCTGAACGGATTGCCGCGGATGGCGATTGCGCCGCCCATGGAATACAGGTGGACGTGTCTCAGGAGGCGTCGGTCGCCAGCATGGTTGATGTCGTCATGAAACGGCACGGACGCCTTGATGTGTGTATCGCCAACGCAGGCATCGCTGAACCGAATCTTCCTATATCGTGGGAGGATTACACGGCGGATCTCTGGCGTCGGCTGATCGATGTCAATCTGTCGGGCGTCTTCTTTACCGACATGGCGGCGGCCAAGGCCATGAAGGGTCGTGGCGGAGGGTCCATCATCAACATCGCGTCCATCGTCGGTGTGACTGCGGACTCGCAATGGGGCTGCATCGGCTACGCGGCGGCGAAAGGCGGGGTCGTGCAGCTTACGCGCCAGTTGGGGGCCATGCTGGCTCCCGAGGGTATCCGGGTAAATTCGATAGCCCCCGGTTATGTTGCCACAGGATTGAGCGAAGGTGAGCAGCTGGATCATCCCGATCCAGAAGTGCGCCGCCTCCAGGCCGAACTGTTAGCTCGCACGCCGATGAAGCGCTACGCCAAGCCGCAGGAACTGCGGGGCGCAGCTCTCTTCCTGGCGTCCGAAGCTTCATCATATTGCACGGGCTACACCTATGCCGTCGATGGGGGCTGGCTCGGTGCGTGATCGTGCGCGTGGGAGCGAAGCGCAACTGAACTTTACCATAGTCTTTCTGGGAGCATTTTGATGTCCGGGTTCAAGCCATTTGCCGACTATAGCAACCATATTCTGGTGAACGGAGAACTGCGGCGAAGTGCTTCGACGACCGCGCTTGATGTAATTGATCCCGCCACGGAACAGGTGGTTGCGAGCGTATCGGACGCGACTGACGCTGAACTCGATCAGGCGGTCGCGAGCGCGAAGCAGGCGCAACGCGCATGGCTCAAGCTTTCGGCGCTGGAACGTACCGAAGCGCTTCACAAGGTCGCGCAGGCGATTGAGGACAACCGGCCGCTGCTGGCTGAATCGATGACTCGCGAAATGGGCAAGCCGTACAAGGAAGCCTTCGACGAGGTTACATGGTCCGTATGGGCGTTCCGCTATTATGCAGAAGTGTCCCGCCATGATCATGGCCGGGTCGTCGGGCCGGTCGTGGGCGGCCATATGAATCTGGTCACCAAGCATCCACTTGGCGTCGTCGGCATCATCATGGCGTTCAATTTCCCCTACTGCCTCTATTCCTGGGAAGCGGCGGCGGCGCTGGGCGCCGGGAACGCCGTGATCCTGAAGCCGTCCGACCACACGTCGGTCTCGTCAATTCTGTTCCTCAAGGCGATGATGCCGCACCTCCCGGCTGGTCTGATCGGCCTCGTCACGGGTGGCGTTCGCGTCGGCACCGCGATGGTGGCGCATAAGGACATTCATGGCATCGCCTTCACTGGCAGCGTGGGCGCAGGCCGGGCCGTTGCGAAGGGATGTGCGGAAAATTTCAAAAAGGCTCTGATTGAGACTTCGGGCAACGACCCGTTCATCGTCATGCCGTCGGCCAATCTCGACATTGCGGCGCGCGCCGCCGTCTTCGCCGCCAATCTCAATGCGGGTCAGGTCTGCACGTCGGGTGAGCGCTTTTATATCCATCAGGACATCCACGATGCCTTCATCGACAAGGTGGTCGGACTGACGCGGAAGATTCGTATCGGCAACGGTCTGGACAAGGTCGATATGGGTCCGATGGTGTCGGAGCGCGAACGGAGCCGCTACGAAGGACTGGTCTCACGCGCGATCGAGGCGGGAGCCCGAGTGGCGACCGGCGGCGCCCGCCCGTCTCACCTCAACGCTGGCTACTTCGTTGAACCCACGGTCTTGACGGAGGTCCAGCCGGACGCCGAAATCCTGAATGTGGAAAGCTTCGGTCCGGTGATGTCCATCTGCCGCGTCGCTGATTTCGACGAAGCCCTCACGCTCGCCAATCGGTCGGACTATGGCCTGGGATCGACGGTCTACACCACGGACCTTGGTGAAACGCACCGCGCCATCGAAGAGCTTGAAAGCGGCATGACCTGGATCAATGCCCCGCTGATGGACAATAACGCCGCGCCTTTCGGTGGCCGCAAGATCTCCGGCATGGGTAGTCAGCTAGGCGCGGAGGGCCTGGACCAGTTCCGGCACTCGAAGATGGTGATGATTGATCCGACCTGCTCGTCCCATGATTTCTGGTGGTTCCCCTATGCAGATGCGGAAGCGTTTGGCGGCCAGAAGTGAAATCCAGTTTTATTTTAAATTCATGAAAGAAGTTACAGAAAGGCTAGTCAATGAGCTTCGTCAAAACAGACCAGGAAGTCGCAGAAATTGAGGGTTTGCTGTCGAAGGGGCAGTTTACAACCGAATCTCTGACGATTGAGTTCAAAACCACGCAGGAATTTCTGCGTAAGGTTCTCCCGCCTTGCTTCGACCTTCCCGACGAGCCGATCGCCTACGCCAACGTGTCGCACTGGCAGTCGGCGCTTTGCGGTGAATTCGACTGCGGCATCATTTATCTGTCGTGCAAATATAAGGGTGAAGCTGGCACCACCATGCTGACCTTGTTCGTCAGTGGCGACATGCCTGTCACCATCGGACGTGAGATGTGGGGCGAAGGCAAGAAGACCGGTAATGCCCGCCTGTATGTCGATGGTCATGAAGTCTACGCTTATGCTGAACGCAACAGTGTGCGCCTGATAGAAATTCAGGCCGAACTCGGTCCTGACCTCGGCCCGGCGCAAAACAACGTCAAGGATTTCGAGCTGAAGGCGCAGCCGCACACGACCGGCAAGGGCTTCCAGAACAAGGTGGTGTTGAGCTGCCTTGATACCGCGGAGGACTTCCGTGTCACGCGGCAGGGCACAGGCACGCTCAAGCTCGCCGGCACCGCGGTCGATCCGCTCGACACCATCCCGGTGGTCGAAGTGGGCGGCGTTTCCTATGGGGAGGGCGCCTCCTGCTGGACCATACCCTTCTGGGAAGAACTGGATGACGGTCATGACTATCGGCCGTATATCTACGGTCAGAAATATGACGATTTCCGGTTGTTCAACAAGGCTCGCCGCTTCACGAAGTAAGAATGAAGGCATCTTGGACTCGCGCAAAAGTGGCGGCCGGTCTTGCACGGGCCGAGACAAAATTGGCATGGCGGGCTGCGTCTGATTTGATGCAGCCCGCTCTAGGCTCCCCGCGCTGACGGACGTCGAACGGAGTGATCAGGTGATAGAGAAAAAGCAGCCAGACTTCCGCGCATGGGTGGCTCTGGCCCTCTGCTTCGTAGCGACGGTCATTATCTTTCTTCCCTATGTGGGCTATTCGACCCAGATCGCGACAATGATGAGCGATCTTTCCATGGACTATACCATGGCCGGCGCCCTGGCATCGGGGACGGCCCTGTCGGGCGGCATCGTCGTTTATTCGGCCGGAGGGCTTTTCAACCGTTGGGGGCCCAAGAATGTCTGCGTCGCAGGACTTGTCTTGTCCGCTCTCGGGCAGTGTTTATTCTCATTCGCCTCAACCTATCAAATGATGTTTGCCGTGCGCATTCTTCAGGGTGCCGCCATTCCGCTGCTTTTTGTCGGACCTTATACCATCGCCATGCATTGGGCGGAGCATTCCAAGAGGCTTGGCGTCTTCATGGGCATCATGCTTTCCACCGATGGTATTGGCACAGTGTTTGCCGGATATGCCTATTCGCACGTCCTCGAAACCTGGGGCTGGCGCATCGGATCGCTGTGGGGAGCGGCGGCGCTTCTGATTATCGCTGGTCTGGTCTGGCTGCTTCTGCGCGAGCCGGAGTCCACCGCGCGGGCCGATCCTTCGGCGCGGGTGGACAAACCTTCTCAGCTTGCTCAATATCTCTCCGTGCTGCGCCAAACCAATGTGCGAGTGGCCGCGCTCTTTCTCACCGGAGTGTGGGGCACATATTCGATCGCTGTCTATTGGGTTCCCACGCTTCTGATCGAGGAAGGCCATTGGTCCGAAGCCGCTGCCGGGTTTGCCGGTGCGCTCTATCCGTTTGCCGGGGTCGTTTCGGCCGTGACCTTTGGCCTGCTGTCAGATCGCCTTGGGTATCGGAAACCGCTGATGCTGATTTCCGGTATAGGGATGGTCTTCTCCTTCATGGGCGCGGCGATGGCGGTCGATCAGCATCGATATGATTTGTTGGCGATGACGCTGCCGCTGGGCGGATTGTTCGCCTATGGCGGGTTACCGCTGGCTTATTGTCTTGCGGCTGATGCCGTCGGGCTGGAAATGGCCGGAATGGCGACGGGCTGTATCATGGGCACCGGATTGATATTCGGGGGCGTTATCTACCCCCTCGTCCTGGGATATGTTCGCGATCAAACGGGTCTTTACACGCTTGGCTTTGTTTCGGCCGCCGGGTCTCTTCTGATATTCAATTTTATCGCAGTTCTGTTCGGGCGCGATGTTGTTCGATCCAGTCAGGGCGCGGATCATGGTACGCCTGTCCAGTCAGCTGTGTAGCGCGGGATTCTTGACCTCCCACGAGTAAAAGGAAGGGCCTCGATGGAAATTTCAGTAGTCACCGGGGCAGGCTCAGGCATCGGCGCTGGCGTCGCCATGAAGCTCGCCGCACGCGGGAGCTTTATCGCTCTGGCCGACCGAAATGCCGATGGGGTCAGGGAGACGCTTGAGCAGATCGAACGCGCTGGCGGACAGGGCATAGCCGCGACTGTTGATGTGACTGACGAAAATCAACTTGCCGGTTTCATCCAAAGCGTCGCGAAGGATTTCGGACGGCCCTCGACTGCGGTCGCCTGTGCGGGCATCGCTGCGACGGGCACGGTTGTAGATACGTCGGCCGAGCTGTTTCGGAAGATGATCGATGTCAATCTTACAGGCGTGTTCTTCTTCGCGAAAGCAATCATCCCGTTCCTAGAGAATGGGGGTGGGACTTTCACCGCCATCGCGTCGGACGCTGGCCTGAATGGCTTCCAGGGCTATGCCGCCTATTGCGCGTCGAAGCATGCCGTCGCAGGACTTGTAAAGAGCATGGCCCTGGACCACGGCCCGAAGGGCGTCCGCTGCAACGCCATTTGCCCCGGTTATGTTGAAACGCCGATGCTCGATCAGTTGCTGGCGGAAATTGGTTGGCCGTTCGATGATGCACAAAAGGCGGTGCCGTTGGCCCGTTTCGCGAAGGTGAATGACGTCGCCAATCTTGTCGATTTCGTATCGTCAGAACTTGGCGGATACATCAATGGGGCTCTTATACCGATCGACGGCGGAGGCTCTGCGGGGCCTTTTGCGCCAGCGTGATCACTGGGCCGACCACCAGATATGGCCTGCTGCCGGATTGGTGGACGCCGAGATAAGGTATTTTTACCTATCGGAGACCAGCCAATCGGCTGGGTCGACAGAGTAGTTGAGTAGCACACCGCATTTATCATCGCGCGCCCATATGATGGTTGCCAGGAGTTCGCGCCCGTCTGTGATGATCGAGACCTGCGATCCAAGCGGTGGAGCGTACTGAACCGACAGCATCGCGCCGTAGCTTGATATGTTCTTGATTGTAGCCGGCACGCCGACACCATCATGGAACAGTGTGGCGGGGATGTTCGCCTCGTGACGCAGTTCAACGCGTTCTTCGCATTGCCTCAGTGCGATCCTCATGTTTTTTCTCCGGTTTCCCCCCGGCTCAAGGCGACACTGATCGGCAAGAATGAACACGCGCTTTCCAATCATGGTAAGCGCGCACTTCGGAGCGCCCATATCACCACACAGGCCGGATGATTTCAGGCGAAGAGTTGAAGTAGCGGAAAGGGCTAGCGGGCTTACGGGGGCAGGGCATGAACCTGCTTACCAGCGCTATCATAACGAGCGGTGCATTTGCTCTAGCAGTGCCGTTCGAACGAAGAAGGGGGATAGCCTTAACAGCTATCCCCCTTTCTCTTACCTCCCGTAATTCACCGACAACGTCACGCCATAGTAGCGAGGACGCGTATAGATGCTTTCCAGGAAGCCCAGGCTCGAAACATCAAGCGCGTAGGTGCGGTATTTCTCCGCCGTCACGTTCTTCGCAAACGCGGTCAGCGTGAAAGGATCGAACTTGTAGCTCAGGCTCGCATCCAGCGTCTGATACGCCTTTTCGCGCTCCACCGGGGCGCACACGACGCTGAAGCAGAAGCCGCTGGTGAATGTGCCATCCAGGCGGGCGGTCAGGTCTCCGCTGCCCACCGGCAGAGTGTAGCTGATGCTGGCATTGCCGGACAAGCGGGGCGCCTGGGGCAAGCGGCTGTCGGTGGTTGTGCCGTCGGGCAGGCCGATACCCTTGACCTTGCTCTTGAGATAGGAAAGGCCGCCCGAAATGTTGAGGCCCTCGACCGGCACCGCCGTTATCTCCAGTTCGCCGCCATAAACCCAGGCGTCATGGTTGCTGATCGTCTGAACGAGGTCGATCAGCGAAAAGGCCTGGTAGTTATGATAGTCATAATAGAAGGCGGAAGCGTTGATCCGCAGGCGATTGTCCAGGAATTTGGACTTTAAGCCGGTTTCATAGGACCACAGCACTTCCGGCCCATGCGGTAGGCGCGACACCACTACCGGCGCGGAAACCGGTGCCGAAAAATTCCCTGACTTCGTGCCGCGCGTAACACCTGCGAACAGCAAGATGTCATCCGTTGGCGAATAATCCAGCTGCAACTTGCCCGAATAGAGATTGTAGCGCTTGCGTGCCTCATCGGGATTGAGCGTCGGGTTGAACTCGATGATCTGATTGTCGGTCACGCCACCACTGGTCGATGTGAAGTCGAGACGGTAGTCGTCGGTCTTCTTGTCGCGGGTATAGCGTGCACCGGCCGTCAACTTCAGCTTTTCGGTCAGCGCATATGTACCTTGCGCGAATATCGACGGCGATTTGGTACGGATCGAATAGTCGGAATTGCCGGTCGAAAAATAATCCAGCCCGATCAGATTATATTCGGCATGTGACTGGTAATGCCCGTCAATGTCGATGTAGTTGACGCCCGCGACCCAACGGAGTTTTCCGGTGTCACCTTCGGCGCGTATTTCCTGTGAAAACTGGCGAAGATTGGTCCGTGGAGCGAAGACGCAGCCATTTAGTGGCGTGCCGTCGCAATCCTCCTGATAGAATTTTCGCATCCGCTGATAATCGGTGATCGAGATAATCGTCACGTCTCCAACGGACCAGTCGATCCGGCCGGTATAGGCTTGGATCGTTCGGCTAAAGACGGACGGGATATTGTTGTTGTTTTCATACAGGCCGTAGCTTGCCGGCTTCACATAGCCGTTCGGATCGACGCCGGGGCCGGTGCCCCAGAAATCATCGGTAGGCGACTGTGTCACGCCGCGGCCATGATCGGCGGGGACGGCGGGCGTGTAGGTGTAGGTGCCGCCCGCGATTGAATTGTCATCGCGCGATCGCATGGCGCGCAGCAGTATTTTCAGGCTGGGCGTGGGTTTCCAGAGAAGCTGGACACGGCCCGCAAACTGATCGGTTTCGCCGCTGTCGCCGATCGCCGGATTGTTGCTTTTGACGAAGCCATCCCTCTGCACTCGCGCAATGGCGAAACGGGCCGCAAGCGTGTCGGAAACAGCGCCGCCAGCGCCTATCTCCGTCGCGTAGCCGCCGTCGCTGAACCATGTGGCCGAAGCATCGAGGGAAAAATCGTTGGTGGGCTTGCGCGAGATATACTGGATGGCGCCACCGGTTGCGTTGCGGCCGAAAAGCGTCCCTTGAGGGCCGCGCAGGACTTCCACGCGTTCAATATCGAACAGGGGGAAGCCCGCTGTCGCCATGGAACTTAGATAGGAGTCGTCCTGATATACTGCGACAGGTGGTTCCAGCTGATCGGAATAGTCGTTCTGCGATACGCCGCGAAGATTATAGACGGTCGTGGAAGGACTATAGGCATTATATTTGAGAGCGGGGACAAGCTTGACTATGTCTGTGCTGTCCACGATCGCCCTGGCTTGCAGATCCGATCCCGACAAAGCGGTGACCGACACCGGCACTTTTTGAAGATTTTCCTCGCGGCGCTGCGCGGTGACCACGATTTCCTGGATGCCCTGAGCGGGAGCAGGTGCTGCCGCCGGTTCTTCGGTTTGCTGTGCCAGCGCCACGGCTGGGAAGGCCATCACCATGGCGAGCGCTCCAAGGCTGGAACTGCCACGCCTGCACAATCGGTTTTTCAACTTCGACATACCCTTCGCTCCCTTTGTTGATCGAGCAGATATCAACAAGCGCAGGTTCGACTCCTGCATCTCTTATTGTGAACGTATGTTCGTATCTAAAAACCAATCTGTCAATATGCGATGTTACCGCATTGGATTCTGTGCGAATGAGGCGTATATTAGGCAAATCCGCAGTGATCTCTGGGCAAAATCCACCGATTGACAATTTGCCTCGAATCCGATTAGCATGAATGAATATTCGTATTAACTCGCGAATTTCAGGTTGCCGCTCCATGGAGTGGAGCTTGTATCGGAACTGGGTAGGGGATCGTTTGGTGAGGATGCGCAGAAGCTTTGATGCCGCAGCCGCGCGCAGGCCGAGGTTTCTGGCGAACCCCCGAGAATTGGGATTGATCGACGCGAGCGAAGCGTCTCGGAATTTCGTCAAGGCAGACGGCCTACGGCGTTGTTCGGGATGGCCCGGCAAGATCGCCTGTAACTGACTCGAGAGGACTGGAGCGATGTCATTGGATTTCTTTCCCACGATCGCGAACCGCGAATGGCGTGAAGGCAAGGTGGAAGCGGTTATCGAGCCTGCGACCGGGGATCAGATCGCCGAAATGGTCGATGTCGGCGAAGCTGGGGTGGAGGCGGCTGTAGGCGCGGCCAAGGATGCGCGCCGATCATGGGCGGCCACCACGCCGAAGGATCGCGCGGCGATGCTGTTGCGCCTGGCCGACGCGCTTGAAGCGAATGCCGATCAGTTCGCGGAACTGGAAGCGCGCGACGTGGGCAAGCCTTTGGCCGACGCGCGGGCGGAAATGTTCTCCGCAGCCGATAAGTATCGGTTCTTCGCGGGTGCGGGCAGGGCGCTGACCGCGCCTGTATGCGATGAATATAAGCCGGGCATCACCAGCCTGGTGCGGCGCGAGCCCTTGGGCATCGTCGCCGCGATTGCGCCCTGGAACTATCCCATGGGGTTGACGAGCTGGAAGATTGGCCCGGCACTGATGGCGGGCAATACCGTGGTGCTCAAGCCGACGAACGAAACCCCGCTGACATCCCTTCTGCTCGGCCGCATCGCTGCGGACATATTCCCCGCTGGCGTCCTGAATGTCGTGACGGGCGGTGGGGACAGTGTCGGCAAGGCGCTGGTGCGGCACCCCGACGTTGCCATGGTTTCGCTGACCGGCGGCACCAGCACCGGCAAGACCATCATGCGCGACGCCGCCGACATGGTGAAGAAGGTCCATCTGGAACTGGGCGGCAAGGCGCCAGTGCTCCTGTTCGACGATGCCGATCTCGAAAAGTTCGTGGCGACGATGCGCGGCGCTGCGTTCCGCAACTCAGGTCAGGACTGCACGGCGGCAACCCGCGTCTATGTGTCGAAGGCGCTGTTCGGCGAAGTGACCGAACGGCTCGTGCAGATGGCGGAAGGACTAACCGTCGGCAACGGCTTCCTCGACCCGGCGGTCCAGATGGGGCCGGTGGTGTCCCAGCGCCATCGCGACAGCATTGCGCGGCAGGTGGAAAGAGCGGTGGGCGAGGGCGCCCGGATCGTCACCGGCGGCGAGGGTAGCGGCGCTTTCTATACGCCCACGATCGTCACCGGGGCGGACCAGCGTTCGGCCATCGTCCAGGAGGAATTGTTCGGCCCCGTACTGGTCGTCAACACCTTTGATGACGAAGATGACGCGATCGCAAAGGCCAATGACGTTGCCTACGGCCTGGCGGCGTCGATCTGGACGCGGGACATCAATCGCGCCGTCAAATGCGCTGCGTTGATCGAAGCCGGGACGGTCTGGATCAACGATCATGGCCCGACTGCGGCGGAGATGCCCTTTGGCGGTTTCAAGCTGTCGGGCATCGGCCGCGACATGTCGATCCATGCGATCGAGGAACATACGGCGCTCAAGCATGTCGCCATCAGCCATGGATATCAGCTGTGACGGTCGCGTCTGGCATGAAGCTTGGCTTCGCGCCGGGAATTGGTCCGGCGCTGCAGGAACAGGTGACTGGCATCCTGTCCCAGTGGACGCTCCCTGATCTTGCTGACGATTATCAGGTCAGCGCGATGAGCGGGGGTGGCAGCAACGTCAATCTGAAGCTGGAAGGATCACGCCACGCGCTCGCACTGCGCGTCTGCGCACCCGAACCGGAGCGTTGGGGCGTTGACCGCGCTGCATCCATCCAGGCGCAGAGCGATGCGGCGCGAGCGGACCTTGCGCCCAATATCCTGGCCTCGACATTGCCGGAGGGGCATTTCCTGTGCCCGTTCCTGAACGGTGGCGTGATGACGCCCACGCGCATGCGGGAAGAGGGACTGCTGGGCGATGTCGTGGAAACGCTGCGCAGCCTCCATGCGCAGCCGACCTCCGGCCGCGCCTTTTCGCCCTTCGAGGATGCGGCGCATTTCGTGAAACTGGGCGATGCGGAAGGTGCGGTACGACCCGCCGAGTTTCCGGAAATGTATGATCGTGTCAGGCAGATCGCGCAGCTTTTCGCCGCTATCGATGCCCCGCGGGCATTCTGTCACAGCGATCTCGTGCCGCAGAATTTCATCGTCGGCGACCGGCTGCGCCTTATCGACTGGGATTATGCCGGGATGGGCTGGGTCGCATTCGAAATGGCGAGCTTCGCCTGTCAGGCCACCCTTACGGACGGAGAGACGGAAATATTTCTGCGCCTGTACGATCCCCAGCTCGATGATAGTCAGCGCGCCCGTGTTGGGCTGATGCGCGCGGTCGCGGGGGTCCGGGAGGCGGCCTGGGCGGCCATGGCCGAACCGATCCTGTCTGCCCATACGACGCCGCTCGATGGCTGGACCTATCAGGGCTATGCCAATTCCAACCTGACCGAAGCGCGCAAGGCTTGGGAGAAGGGGAGTTTTGCCGAGATGCTGAAAGCTGCGGCTCATGTGCGAGAAGGGGCGCGTTTCTGATGCCGCCTTTCGAAACACTTTGGCATGCGCTTCGTCATTGGGCGGACGAAACGCCGGGACGGATCGCCCTGCGTCAGGGTGAAAGATCGGTCGAATATCATGATCTCGCCGCCAAGGCGGAAGACTATGCGCGTTTCCTTCGCTCGTCCGGCGTACAGAGCGGAGACCGGGTAATCATCGTCGGCCTCAACATCATCGAATGGGTCGTCGCCTATCTCGCCGTCATGCGTCTCGGCGCCATCGCCGTGCCCGCCAACAATCGCATCAGTGCGTTGCAGATGGCTGGCCTGGTCAACTTGCTTGAGGCGCGCGTAGCGATTGCGGACGAACGCCACGCATCGCTTCTTGCCCAAGCGTCGATCTTGGTGCTCCCGCTGGAAATGGCCACGGCCATGACGGCGCAGGGGGATCTGCCCGATTTCGTGACGGGAGAAGCGCCCGCCCTGATCAGCTTCAGTTCCGGAACGACTGGCGAACCAAAGGGCGCGCTGCTCAGCACCGCAGCCTTGTGCATGACGTCGGAAGTCTTTCGCCAATTCTTCCGCGCGACCAGCGCCGACAGCACTGTTGTGATCGCCCCCATGTTCCACAATACAGGCTTCATCGACCAGTTCGGCCAGATGCTGCTGGCGGGCGGGGAGACGATGCTGGTGGAGGAATTTCACCGCAAGGAAGCGATCGCCGCCTTCAAGGCCGCGCCCGCCACCTTCGTCACCGCCGTGCCCAGCGTGCTGCGCATGCTGATGATATTGGACGATGCCGACGCGGTGTTCGGACCGGCCCGAACCGTCTTGTTCGGCGGATCGCCGATGCCCGCTGCCTGGTCCCGGGAGATGCTGGAACGCTGGCCCCATCTTGAGCTGGTCCATGGCTATGGGCTGACGGAATTTGGCTGCGCGTGCAGCTTCCTCCCGCCCGCGATGATCACGGACTTTGGCGAATCCGTCGGCTTTGCCGCCCCCTTCGCAGAGCTGCGGGTGGTGGGCGAAGACGGCCGGGATGTCGCGCAAGGGGAGTCTGGCGAAGTCTGGGTCGCGGGGCCGACCCGCATGACGGAATATTGGCGGCGCCCCGAGGCTAATGCTGAAAAATTGTCGGGCAAATGGTTGCGGACAGGCGACCTTGGCCGGTTCGATGATGCTGGCCGCCTGTATCTGGACGGGCGGCGGGACGATGTCATCAACCGTGGCGGCGAGAAGATACTGCCGTCCCATCTGGAGTGCCTGCTCGCGGAATTGCCAGAGATTGGCTATTGCGTGGTAATCGGCATTCCCGATCCGGTGTTGCAGGAAGTGCCCGTCGCGGCGCTTGAAATCCGGCCGGGCCGGACGTTCGATGAAAATAGTGCGCGTGCTTTCCTGGCCGCGCGGCTGCCCGCCTATGCGATGCCGGTTCACTTCATCCTTTTTGATCCCTTCCCGCGCATTGCGTCCGGGAAGGTGGACCGCCGGAACGTGCGCGATGCCGTCATCGCGATGCTGAACGATCAAGGCCCAAATTCGGGAGAGACTGATGAAACGTGAATTCGATGTCGTGGTGATCGGGGCTGGAGGACGCCAGGCGCAAGCCATGCTTGCGGCGGCCGCGCGGGGCACCGATGTCACGCGCTGGCTCGCGCTCGATCGCGCCTGGCGGTCCGAAACGCTGGCTGCAACGCAGGCACTTGGCATGCAGACGAGAGAACAGGACCCGCTGTCCGATGCCGACACGCTGGACGCGCTGATGCGTTCGACGTCGATCGTCGCGAATCTGGCAGGCCCCTATTACCGCACGGGCTTTACCGTACTGGACGCAGCGATCGCGGCCGGAACCGATTATCTCGATATCTGCGATGACGCCGACATCACGGTTCCGATCCTGTCGCGCGACGAAGCCGCCAAGGCGGCGGGCGTTACGGCGATCATCGGGCTGGGTTCGACGCCGGGCGTGTCGAACATCCTCATCCGTCTAGCGGTCGATCATCTGAATGGCGCGGACGATGTCGAGATTGCCTGGGTGGTCGATGCCAAAGACATGACCGAGGCGGCGACCAAGCATTTCTGGCATTGCTTCAACCTTGTCGACTTCGACGGGACGGTTCATCCCGTTCCGCTTCCCGGCGAGATGCATTCGCGCGTCGTCGATTTCCCCGGAACGGTCGGCCGACAGACGGTGGTAAAGCTGGCCCATCCCGAACCGCTTACCCTCCCCCGCTTCCTGCCCGTCAAACGAGCGGTCAACTATGGAGCGATCGCCCCGATCGACGCGCATGCGGTGGCAGCGGCCCTTGCCGCCGTCGCGGATGAGCAGCAGCCCGGCAGCTCGGGTGAACGCACCGACATGCTGGTCAAGGCGTTCCAGCAATTCCTCGCCCGCTTCGAAGGTGGGGAACGGATCGGAAGCGGGTTGCAGATCGACGTCCATACCAACGGCAACGGGCTTCGCTACGCTTCGGGCGCGGACACCAGCATGGAAGAGGCCACTGGCGTTCCAGCCGCCGCAGGGGTGCTGATGCTTGCGGAAGGTGATACGCCGCGCGGCGGCGTGTTCGCGCCCGAAGCACTGTCGCCCGAAAAGTTCTTCTCCACTCTTCGGCGCGTCAGTCTCGGCGGTGGCGGGCTGGGCGTCTATCGTCTCGAAAACGGACGCCAGGGTGAAAGGCTGCGTATTCGCGACCTGATGGCGGGAACATCGGAGGCTGCATGAGCGAGGATCTGGCAGGCAGGGTCGCGCTGGTCACGGGCGGAGGCCGGGGACTGGGCGAAGGTATCGCCCTAACCTTGGCAAAACGTGGAGCGGCGGTCGTCTTGAGCGGGCGCAACCCCGTTGATCTTCAGGCTACCGCGAAGACGATCGAGAGCATTGGCGGCAGGGCGAGCGTGCAACCGGGCGATGTTTCATTGACCAGCGACGTCGAAAAGGTCGTGTCCGGCGCGTTGGAAACCCATGGGCGCCTGGACATTCTGGTCAACAATGCGGGAATTGCCGACGAAGCGGCGTTCCTCGACATTGACGAGGCGGCATGGCGGCGGGTGATCGACGTCAACCTGAACGGCGTCTTCTTCATGACGCAAAGGGTAGCGCGGCAGATGCGCAGCCAGGGTAACGGCGGCGCCATCATCAACATTGGGTCGATCGAAGCGCATGCGGCGGATGGCCCCTTCGCCAGCTATGTTGCCGCCAAGTTCGGACTGCGCGGCATGACCATGAGCGCGGCGATCGAGCTGGCCGAATATGGCATTCGCGTCAATTCCGTCAGTCCCGGCTGGGTGCACACCAAGATGGTGGAAGAAGCGCTTCGGCCCGCGATGCTGCAACACATGCTGCATGATTTCAGACGCGTACCCATGAAGCGCATGGTCACCGTCGATGAGGTTGCAGGCGCGGTCGCCTTCCTCGCCAGCGATGCCGCATCGGGCATAACCGGCACCGACCTGGTGGTCGATGGCGGCACCCTCGCGGACATCCATGTCCATCGTTCGCTTCCCACTGATGAGGATAAGCAGTGACCCGTCCCCGAATCGCCATCATCGGCGCTGGCACCGCCGGTTGCGGCGCCGCCCTTCGTGCCGCGGAACTTGGCGCGGACGTCATCGTCCTGGAGCGGGAGGCGCCCGCCAGCGGGTCGTCCGGTCGTTCCGCTGGCGTCTATAATTATCAAACGCTCAACCCGCTGGACATCGAGATTCGCATCCGCGCCAAGGAACTGTTCCTGCGGCTGGAGCGAGAGCGTGGACTGCCGCTCGCCAAGATCGGCAATGTCCGCGTTGCCTATACCGACGAGCAGATGGACCGGCTCGCCGCCGCGGTTAAGGTGCAGCGCGAACTGGGCGGCATGGATTCCCGGCTGATCGATCGGGAGGGCCTCCGTCAACTGGTGCCCGACATGCGGGTGGATGATCTGGCGGGCGGTCTGCTTGGTCCTACCGACGGGCATCTGGATGGCTATCTTCTGTGCACGACGCTTCTTGAAGAGGCCAAGGAGAAGGGCGCGCGTGTCAGTGTTCAGACCGATGTGCTTTCTCATTCCAAGGCGGGCGGGGTGCATCGGCTGGAAACCAGCAAGGGCGTGGTCGAAGCCGACATCGTTATAAATGCGGCTGGCGCATGGGCGGGGAATGTCGGCAAGCTGCTGGGTCATGCGGTGCCGATCAAGCCGCAAGTACATGAAGTCTTTCTGGTCCGATTGCCACGGGACCTTGGCTATACCGTTCCGATGGTCAATCTCTATATGCCGGGGCAGGAGGGCGAGGGTCTTTATTTCAGGCAGGATGGTCCCGACAGCCTGATCGCCGGGCTTCACACCTATGAAGCTATCGACGGACTCGATGTCGACCCCGACAGCTTCAGCCCGCCGTCTGGCGACGATCATCTGATCACTGTCGCAACTCTTCTGACCGAACGGATGGGCATGGATGATTTCGGCTTTTCCAACGGCTGGTTCGGCCTCTATCCCATCAGCATGGACGATCGTTTTCAGGTCGGGCCGTTCGAAGCCGATCCTTCCGTGCTGGTGGTCGGCGGGCTTGGCGGTGTTGGCGTTACGTCTGGCTCGGTCCTGGGCATGTGTGCGGCGGAATGGGCGCTATCCGGCAAGCCTGCGACCGTGCCCGGCGTAGAGGCGCTTCGGCCCGACCGCCCCAGTTTGAGCAGCTTTCGATGAGCGAGGTTATCATGGACGTTCTGTTGACGAACGATGACGGGTATCAGGCGGGCGGCATGGCTGCCATCCGGGACGCGATGATCAATGCGGGGCTCAACGTGCTGTCTGTGGCGCCTGACGGGCCACGCAGCGGCACGTCCCGGTCGGCCTCTTTCCGCAAGCCGGTGGTGATGACGCGCGATGGGGGTGACGATCGCAACCCGATCTATCGCGCCGACGGGACGCCCGTCGATTGCGTGCGCGCCGCGATCTTGTCCGGCTTGGCAAAGGATGTCCGTCTGGTCGTTTCCGGCATCAATGAAGGCGCTAATCTGGGCGACGACGCCACCTATTCGTCCACCTTCGGATCTGCGGCGGAAGGCGCATTGCTCGGCCTGCCAGCGCTGTCGATTTCGCAGCAGGCGCGTGACGGGCGCTTCCGCTTGGTCGATCTCACCGATTATGACTATGGCTGGTGCAGTGAGGTCGGCGCTGAATTGGCGGCGTGGATGATAGCCAGCCCGCCGCCGCCGCGCAGCATCCTCAATGTCAATGCGCCTGGCATGTTGAAGGACCGCCGCCTCAAGATCACCGCGCTCGACCATCGCGTCTGGGACCCCGGCCATTATGAGGCGGTGGAAACGGACACCGGCCACGGCTGGTACACATTCCTTACTAATGTCGATCGCGATCCCGTGTTCACGATGCGGCCGGGGTCCGACGCCAGCGCCGTTGCGGCGGGCCATGTTTCGGTCACGCCGGTCAGCTTCGATTTTGGCGATGTCCGCGCGGCCGGTCGCCTGCGCCGCTGGCTCAGGCAGTCGGTGGAGATTATCGATCCGCGCCTGGGCGCCAGCGACGGTGAGTGCGGGAGCGGCTGCTGTGGATGAATGGCCGGTCGCCCTGGTAACCGGGGCAGGGGGCGAACTGGGTCGGGCCATCAGCCAGCGGCTGGCGGATGCTGGCCATGCGCTCGCCTTGTTTGAACGCGACGAAGCCACGGCTGCGGCCCTGCGCCAGGACATGCCGGACGATTGCCTCGTCCTAGCGGCGGATCAAACCGACCGAGGTGCGATCGATCAGGCGATGGATGAGGTACGCGCCCATTTCGGCCGCCTTGACGTCGCGGTCGCCAATGCCGGATACGCCAAGTTCACCGGCTTTCTGGAGATGGAGCCGACCGTCTGGGACCGGCATGTCGCGATCAACCTGAGCGGCACCTTTCACATTTGCCAGGCAGCCGCCCGGCTGATCGCGGAGGGCCGCAGGGGTGGGTCGATCGCGGTCATCTCATCCTCGCTGGGGCTTAGGCATGCCGATCAGATCGGCGCTTACTGCGCGACCAAGTCTGCCCTGTTGATGCTGGTCCAGACCATGGCGGCGGAACTGGGCATTCACCGTATCAGGGCGAATGCTATCCTGCCGGGCGTCATAGAAACGGCCATGACCAAATGGATGGTCGAAAAGCCCGGTGTCCGCCGCGACCTTTTGCAGAAAACGCCGATCGGCCGCCTGGGCCTGACCGACGACATTGCGGAGGCTGTCGCATTCCTGTGTTCTGACAAGGCAGGCTTCATCACCGGCGCCAACCTGTCGGTTGATGGCGGGCAGTCCATCTATGGGCAACCGGCATGGACGCGTCAGGATCGCTCGACACCCTTTGAGCCGGAGTGGACGGCTGGCCTCGGCGACGAGGCGTGAAAGGAAGAATGTGACGAACATCCCGGCATATTGATCGCCGGGATGGTGTCAGGCGTGCGGCTAACGGTCGCGCCAATCGACGGGGGCGATCGCGATAAAGACGGTCGCCTGCTCCCCTTCATAGCGCAATTCAGTTCCGTTCCCGATCCACAGCATGTCCCCGGGTCCAAGTTCGTGGACCTCTTCCCCCGTGCGCAGGCGGAACTTGCCCGACAGGCAAAGGATCATTTCGTCGTATCGCACGGTCCATGGCACAGACCGGCCATCGAACGTCGCGAAATAAGCGCCCATCGTCTGGCTGCTATCAGGCCCGATCAATCGAGCGATGCTGGCCGAACCCTGACCATCACCATAATCCGACATGGGTGTATCCTGCAGGCGGAACAGGCGGATGTCGGCGGTCACAGCAGAGCTCCTTCAAGCGCGTGCAGCTTCGTATCGGACGGCGCCGCAGCCGCCTCGGCCGCTGCCTTATCCTCCTCCTCGAAGCGCAAGGCGCGTGGCACTGACAGCCAGCGCGCGACCAGAATGCCGCAGATAGCCCCGACCAGCTTGCCGAACATCAAAGGGACGATCAGCGAAGGCTGGAAATTCGCGATAAAGGCGAGGGAGTCTCCCAATATCCAGGAACCGCACACCGCATAGGCGATAGTCATCACCTTGTTGCGCGCATCCATCTCCGGGATCAGTCTGAATAGGGTCAGCGGGTTGGCGGTGGTCGCAATCAGCCCGCCGCTTCCGACCGCGCTGAAGCCGGTCAGCTTGCCGAGCTTCTCGATGGCTTTGCCGCAATAACGGCGCAGCGCGTAGACCATCGGAAAGGCACCGGCCAGCATGATGCCGATATATCCGGCGATCTCCAGCCCCCTTATGGAATTGGCCGGGTCGGCCAGCAGCGGGTCAAACGGCCATCCGCCGAACAGATGGCTGAAAACGCCCGTGAAATACTGGACGATACAAGCGCCGAAGATGAGCTTTATCGCGGCATCGGCAAGGCGACCGAAGCCCATGAACCCACGGACCATGAGGTCCGGGATGAACCGCAGGCCCGCCACGATAGCGCCCACGATGATGGTCAGTGGGAAAAGATCGTGCAGTATCTGGCCAAATGTCATGGCGAGGCGGAATGTCGCCGGGCCGCCGGTCGCGACCGTGGGCCGGATGAGCGGGTGGGTCATTGCGACGACGCTTAATCCCACGAACAGCGCGATCGGTATGGTGATAAGGCCCGCCATCATGCCCAGGGCCAGATAACGATGGTCTTTCTTGGGCAGCATCGCCAGCGCGACAGGGATGGTGAAGACGACATGCGGCCCCAACAGAAATCCGTTGAACGATGCAATAATCCAGTTCTCACGGCTGGCAGCCATGGCGTCGGCCATCTGATAGCCACCCATATCGACGGAAATCAGGGTCGTTGCCGCCATCGCCCTGTCTGCCCCAACAAAGGAAAAGAGGGGGGCAATCGCATGGGTGATGGCTGCGGACAGGACGGGGGCGGCTGCGAGAACGGCACCAACTGGAAGGAAGAGGACTCCAGTCGTGCGGATCCCCTCCATGAATTCCCAGCCCATGCCTGTGCTATCGTCCCGAACGGCGGCGATCGCGCCCCACATCGCGAACAGCATCACGACGCCGATCACATATTGACCCAACCCGCTCATTTTCGAGTCTTCCCGCCGTCATTAATACGAATGTTCATTCATATTAACCCGCCCTGCGATCTCGTCAAGTGTCTTCGGGTCAGTCAACCTTTAGCATGTTACGGGCAAGTTCCGACATACGTCGAGCCACTTTTTCCGGGCTGTCCGACCCGCCCGGGCGATACCACATTAAAACATTGTCGCACATCGTGCCTATGGCCAGCGCGCAAATGCGTGGATCCAGCGCGTTATCGGATCGTCCGGCCAAAATGTCCCGTACAATCTGGGTGAGGATGTCGAGGTAGCGGCGCATATGTGAACGTATTTCCTGCTTTGCGCCAGGACTTCCGATCCTTTCCAGCATCGCCGAATCTATCAGCCGGTCGTTCGCCTTGGCGAAGGCGGCGTTGGAAATCTGATACAGCACATGACGGCGGATGAGTGCGTTCATCCGTTCGACCGGCAGCATGTCCTCTTCGTCATTGTCCACCACTTCGCTGTTGAACATGTCGAGGGCAGCAAGAACCGCCGAAACGAGCAATTCATCCTTCGATTTAAAGTGGTTATAGAAGGCGGGCGGCTTCAGCCCAACCTCCGCCGTGATGTCCCGCAACGACACCGCTTCATAGCCGCGAGAACCGAACAGCTCCACCGCAGCCTTCAGCAACTCTTCCCGCATTCCCGATTTGCGACGGGTCCTTTTCGGCCGGACGCGGTGCGCCGAGGCGATCGGAGCCGCCGTAGCATCGCCGACCTTTGCGGAGTTCGTTTGCAGCGGTTTAACGTTACTATCCTTCACTGACACGCTTCGATGCCCCAGTCGCGAATGTATAAATGCAAACGGTCTTTCATATTAATGCATATGCCCTGTCGGACGGCGCCGTTCAAATGGAAACTATTTCTCTCGGATCGCGGACCACGTTGATGCGCGACATCTGCCTGGCGAGCACTCGCGTGCTTTTTGGCCGATTAGGCGTATAAGTTGGCCATCAACCCGCTTCGCGCCAGACGTCATTGTGCCATAAGGACGGAACACGGCCACTTCGCAGTTTCAGACGTGGCCCCGAAATTTTCCTTCGGAAGCGTGGACCCTCAGGGCGCACGCTCTAAGGACAGTGAGACTTCCAACGGGTTGGAGGAGCATTCACTTGGTTGACATTAGTAGACATACCAGCGCCGTCCATGTGCTTGCCCGCAACTTCGTCGAAGGCGACGCCATCTCGGCGCATTCGCATCCAAACGGCCAGTTCGTTCACGCTGTTTCAGGTGTCATGGAAATCAGGGCGGATCACAAACTGTGGGTTGTTCCGCCACAACGCGCCGTATGGATCCCGCCCGGGACCGTACATGAATTCCGGGCGCGAACGCCTGTTCTGCTACGTACGCTCTATATCGCGTCGGATCGAACGCCGCCCCGTCTGGGCGAAAGGGCGGGAGGATTCGTCGTCACACCGCTCGTGCGTGAACTCATATTGCGAGCGATCGACCAGGCCGTTCCCAGCTGGGATTCGGCGCGCACTCTTCGCCTGCACGCGCTGTTGCTGGACGAACTGAACGATCTACCGGCGGACGCCGTGATGCTGGCGATGCCGTCCGATCCTCGCCTTGTCCGCGCATGCGAGCAGATTCTCGATAGCCCTGGTGGCCCCGATATCGAGGAGCTTGCACGGTCATCGGGTGCTTCGGCGAGAACATTGTCGCGTCTGGCCCGCGATGAATTGGGTTGCCCTCTTTCCGTCTGGCGGCAGCAAGCGCGGATCGTCGCGGCACTGCCCAAACTCATCGCCGGAGAGCCCATCCTGAGCACGGCCTTGTCGCTGGGATACGAAACGCCCAGCGCTTTCACCGCGATGTTCAAACGCTTGATAGGAACAACGCCGACCGCCTTTGTCACCGAACGGAGCGGTTTCGCAGTGAGGCCGGAGAGATGAAGCCGTTGGATTGAAACGGGGGTTGGCGAGTGGCCACCCATCATAAACGAACAGTTGCTGCCAACAGAAACAAACGTTAATTATTATATCTGTCCGAGCGCTCCTCGGCTTTGCAAAAGCGGAAGCGATACGTCGATGAACATCCTGTTGACCAACGCGGAAGGTTACGACGCACCGGGCATCGCTGCCCTGCGCAGCGCGTTGCTACTGTCCGGCTTCAACGTGCTGACCGTGGCGCCCGCAGCCCCGCAGGTCTGGCTTTCAAAAGCGATTTCGGACCGCGAGCCAGTGTTGGTGGAAAGGTCGGGCGGTGATGATCGTCACCCGCTGTATCGCGCGCACGGCACGGCGCCCGATTGCGTCCGCATCGCGATCCTGTCGGGCCTTGCAAGCAAGGTGTCCGCCATCGTGGTTGGAATTGGCGAAGAAGCCAATGTCGGAGAGGATGCAAGCAATAGCTCGACATTGGGGGCCGCCCTGGAAGGCGGGATGCTGGGATATCCGGCCATGGCCATCTCGCAACAGGCGCATGGGACTCACTCATGCTGCGGGAGCAGGAGTACCCCCGACTTCGCATGGGCGAGCGCGGTCGGTGCGGAGCTTGCCGCCTGGTTGGCCGCCTCGCCGCCGCCCGATCGCAGCGTTCTGAACATAAATGTACCGGCTCATCTGGCAGACAGGCATATCAAGCTGACCTCCTTCAGTGAATGCATTTGGGAACCGCTGGATTGCCAACGGGCGGACGCTGAATCTGACGGTAGCTGGCTGGTGCAGCCCTACGCCAATGGGCTCCCCCGTTTCGCGAAAGAGCCGGGGTCGGACGCATGGGCGCTGGACAAAGGCCATGTCTCGGTGACGCCGCTCAGCTTCGATCGTGGGATTGGCCGATCGGCGGTGAAGCTGCGCGCATGGACGCGGTCCATCATCCAGCAGGTCGATCCCCGGCTGGGCGCTACGGACGGCACATGTTCTGCGAGCTGCTGCGGATAGATGAATGAGTGAGATTTGCGCGGCACATGCCGTTGCGGATGGACGGATTACTTAGCGTAGGAGTGAAAAATGGTTAAGATTGATTGGGATAGAGTTGGGAAAGGTGTCGCTCGCGAAAATGAGCGGATGATCTGGCGACCCTACGGCGCGCCTATCGTTCTAGATCTGGAACATTCCGCGTTCCACGATGCGCCGATCTCCGTTCCGTGGAATATCCCTGAAACCCTGGCGGTATCCGTTGCCATTACCGGCGCGTTCTTCCGCCGCTCGCAGAATCCGAACCAGCCTTACACGCCGGAAGAAATCCGCAATTCTGCCCGCGAATGCCTTGAGGCAGGGGCGAGCACGGTTCACATCCATGTTCGCGACGATGAAGGCTATAATGTTCTCTCGCTCGATCGCTTCGAACAGGTCGTTGCGCCGCTGAAGAAGGACTATCCCGACCTGTCGGTCGACGGCTGCCTTGTCCCGGCGCTCGAAGGCGAGTGGGCTGAAATGAAGCGGGTGCTGGCGACCGGTCTGCTGGACGGTGCGCCGATCAACACCACGACGACCTATATCGGCGATTCTCTGTTCAGCAAGCCCGCGCCGGTCATGATTGAAAAGGTGCGCCTCATTTTGGAAAATGGCGGCATTCCTGAAATCGCCGTCTACACCGACGCCGACGTTGCCAATGCCGATCGTTTCCTGATCAAGAGCGGCCTCATCAAGGGACCGGCCTTCTGGCTGATCCTTCCCGCCTTGCCGGGTTGCAGCCCCATGGAAAATCCACGCCAGATGGTCGAAGGCCTGATGCGTACCGTCACCACGATCCGCGACGTCGATCCTGACGGCGTGATCATGGTGTGTGCTGCTGGCCGCGCGTCCATGTATGTCGCGACGCTCGCAGCCGCGATGGGCCTGCACATCCGCGTGGGCATGGAAGATACCTATTGGCTCTGGCCGCATCGCGATGATCGCATCCAGTCGAACCTGCAGACCTTCGAACTTGGCGCGAAGCTGGGTGAGGTTCTGGGCCGCCGGGTCGCGACGCGTCAGGAATATACCGACATGCTGAGATCCTGCGCCCAGGGATAACCGGCTGCGGAGTTAAAGAGACGGCCATGCTCCAGTGGACGGGAGCATGGCCGTTCCTATGCCGATGATAGGGTTCGCTTCAGTGGCGGTAGTGGTCGGCTTCGACGCGACCTATTGACAACCCGCTCTGATGGGCACGGAGAGACACCGCCTCATTTTTGCCAGTGCTTGACGAGCATCGACGTCAAGGAATCAGGCAACCCGGTGTTACCTGTCGATGCCAAGCATCCGCCTTGCCAAGTCCCAATAAGTCGCGACGAGATTGTCGTCAGCTGCCTTTGAGGTGGAAACGTACCAGCGTCCGACCTGATCATACATGGTCGATATGGCGCTCGACACGATCCTGTAGTCTGCCTTCACCGACGACTCTTCGACAAGCAGAGACACCAGCTTTGTCACCTCGCGCAGATATAGCCGCAGCCGGTCCTGGATGGCCTGCTGGAATGTTATTTCGCCGACGCGCTGAAGCAAATTGTGTGCCATCAAAATGTCGAAGGCCCTGGCGATGACCGGGTTGTCCAATTGGTAGCGGATGTGCCGCTCCAAAATCCCTTCCAACGCTTCTACATTCGATTCGCGGGGGTCGCGAGGACCCAGGACCCGCTCGTTGAAGTCCTCCATTGCCCACAGCAGAGCTTCGCCCAGCAAGGCTTCCTTCGACTTGAAGTGATTGTAGATGGCGGGCGCCTTGATACCTGCGAACTGCGCCAGGTCACGCATCGTCGAAGCTTCGAAGCCGTTCTTCGAAAACAGGTCGAGCGCCGCGACCAGGAGCCGTGCCCGGGTATCCGATCGCGTGGCGCGGTTCTCCCGCTCGATCGCCAGCTCTTCGGATTCGGCCAGCCTGGCCTCGTATCCAGCGCGCTTTCGCAGGACCTTCGTCTGATTTGTCGGTGAAGTCATTCTGCTGGTTCCTTAATACTCTCCGAAGCCCGATGGCAACCATCGATGCAACCTCCTGCGATGTTGCTTGGCTCCTGATCCCTCACCGCAACTCCAACCTCGCACTTGCATTAACAAATGTTCGCTATTATAATACAGCCGAAAATGCGATAGTATTCCGTAATTGGACGGGAATGACCAGATACTGACGGGGTTTAAAATGGCGATCTGGCCTGATTGCGACTCTCAATCGAAGCGGCTCTACGAACGCGGGCTCAAGGTCTATCCGGGCGGAATTACACGTCTAGTTCCATGGCTTGAGCCTTTCCCGGTCTATGCGAAGTTCGGCAAGGGCGCCTATGTCACCGATGTCGATGGCACCTCGCGGCTCGATCTGCTCAACAATTTCGCGTCGCTCATTCACGGTCATGCCAATCCGGCCATCATAGATGCTGTTTCCAGGCAGTTGGTGCTGGGAACGGCCTACACCAACCCGACCGAGGTTGAGATCGAACTCGCTGAACTGCTGTGCGACCGTATAGAGACGGCTGAAAATGTCCGGTTCAGCAATAGCGGTTCGGAAGCGGTGATGTCCGCGATCAAGGCTGCACGCGCGTACACCGGCCGACCCGCGATAGTAAAAGTCGAAGGCAGCTATCATGGCTCCTATGACTATGCCGAAGTCAGCCTGGACACGCCCAAAGAGGAGTTCGCCACGCCGCCAAAGTCGGTTGGCTACGCTGCGGGCGTACCTGACCAACTTCTGGAAGATGTCTATGTCATCCCGTTCAATGATCCTGAAACTGCCGCCCAGATCATCCGTGCGCATAAGGATCGCATCGGGGCGATCCTGCTTGACGCCGCGCCCAGCTATCTCGGCTTCACCCATGTAACGCCGGAGTTCACGGCGACGTTACGGGAGCTGGCGACCGAGATCGGCGCTGTGTTCATCCTCGACGAAGTCATATCCTTCCGCTTGGACCATGGCGGAGCCCAGAAGCGATTTGGAATAAAGCCGGACCTCACCGTCCTCGGCAAGATCATCGGCGGCGGCTTTCCTGTCGGTGCACTGGTCGGATCGAAAGAGGTGATGAAAGTCTTCGATCATCATTCGGGCAGGCCGTTGGTGCCCTGGAGCGGGACTTTCTCGGCCAATCCCATAACCATGACGGCGGGCAGGGTGACGCTGGAACTCCTGACCCCCGCGTTGGTCGCGCATATCAACATGCTCGGCGATCGCGTCCGCGCCCGGTTGACGCAAGCCTTCGCCTCGTCAGGGTTTCCAGGGCAGGTGACGGGCGTCGGGTCGATGTTCAAGATCATCACGCATCCGCGGCCTGTCTATGACTATAGGAGCCAGCAGCACACGCCCGCCGAAAGCGCTGCGATGGTCGTGCTGCAACGGCTGCTCGTGCTCAAGGGCTTCCATGTGTCGGGGGCGGGCATGGGGTTCCTTTCCACCGCCATGGTTGACGAGGACATCGACAATTTCTGTGCGGCTACAGAGGAATGCCTCCGTCATCTTCCCCATCCTGGCAGCGTGGAATGACCCATATGTTCAAACATGAACGTCGGAAGGGAACATCGGATGCTTCGCCAGAGCACCGCTCGTCACCGGCGCGATATCGGGCGGGAAGTCGCGCTGCGGCATGCCGAACGGTGTGCGATGCTCTGCCGGGTGGGGCCTAATGAAGGCGCGGCGGAAACATTGTGCGCCCATATTGTAGATATGGCAGCGACAAAATCTGTGGTCACTACAAGCCCTGGTGCCCCCCCCACGGCCTCTGCACTTCAATGCACAAGGAAGATATGGTTGAATTTTAGAAAAGTTGGTCGAGATCATGCGTTGGGCCGTGTGTCGACGTCAAAACTACTGGAATCTGGCGCCAACATTGTCCTGGGCGACCTCAACGAAGCCGCACCCGCCGTATTTGTCCGCCTCGCTTCCTCGACACGACGGAACAGGACCTTGACAGGAACCTCACGCGGAATACCAAGAGCATTTTCCTTGGCATAAAACATCAGATCGGCGATGATCGGCATGAGCGCACCGCTGCGGTGTAGTTTGCGCGCAGCATTGAAGAATGTGAGCTTTAGATGATCGGGACGATGATGGATTTTGAGCTGACGATAGGCTCTATCCTGCTGCATGCGGACCGGTTTCACGGGAATCGCGAAATCGTGTCGCGCCAGCCCGACGGCAGCATCGTTCGTAGCTCCTATTCGCAGGTTCTCAACCGCTCCCGGCAGCTGTGCAGTGCGCTGACCAGCCTGGGTGTCGTCGCGGGAGACCGGGTCGCCACGCTGGCCACCAACTCCTTGCGGCATCTGGAGGTGTATTTCGCCGTCCCCGCCATGGGCGCGATCATCCATACCGTGAATCCTCGCCTGTTCCCGGAACAGGTCGAATTCATCATCAATCACGCGCAGGACAAGGTCCTGTTGGTCGAGCCGCAATTCGTTCCGCTTGTCGAGCAGATCAGGGGAAGCCTGAAAGGCGTTCGTCACATTGTGGTCATGGGTTCAGACGGCGGGGACGCTGCGGGGCTGCTGCCTTATGACGAATTGGTCGAAGCAGCGTCCCCTGTCTTCGACTTTCCGGTGATCGCCGAACGAACCGGGTCGGCGCTCTGCTATACCTCGGGCACGACCGGTGCCCCCAAGGGAGTCCTTTATTCCCATCGCTCGGTCGTGCTGCAATCGCTGGTGATTTCGGGCATCGACTGGTTCGCGGTTCGGCGCCGGGACAGCCTGCTTCCCATAGTCCCCATGTATCATGTTAATGCATGGACGCTGCCTTTTGCCGCAGCGATGAACGGGTCGAAGCTGGTCCTTCCGGGCAGCGCTCTCGATTCACGCAGCCTGTTCGAACTGATCAGCACGGAACAGGTGACGCTGGCCGCAGGGGTGCCCACGATCTGGAGCGACCTGATCCAGTTTCTGGAAGCGCAGGACGAACGCGTCGACTCGCTTGAGCGCGTTATCGTCGGCGGGACGGCTCCCACGCCGTCGATGATCAAGACGCTGGAGGAAAAATACGGCGTTCAGACCTGCCATGGATGGGGAATGACCGAAACCAGTGCTGGCGGCCTTTTCAACGCTCCACATGATTGGGATCATCTGGACAATGAAGACAGGCGCGTCATGCTTGGAAAGCAGGGACGCACTCCCTACCCGTTCAACATTCGCATCGTCGATGCAGACGGGGAGGAGGCTCCCTGGGATGGGAAGACTTTCGGCAGCCTGCAAATCCGGGGTCCCAGCGTAACGTCCAGCTATTATAACGGCAACGGTCCTCCCATCGAGGCCGCGCGCGAAGGGTGGCTTCCGACCGGCGACATCGCCGTCGTTGATCCCGCGGGCTATGTCGAGATTGTGGATCGCGAAAAGGACGTCATCAAGTCAGGCGGGGAATGGATCAGTTCCATCGCGCTGGAAAATATCGCGGCGTCTCATCCCGATGTTGCGGAAGCGGCTGTCATCGGCATCCCGCATCCGCGATGGGACGAAAGGCCGCTGTTGGTCGTAGTTCCCCGCGCTGGCTGTCGACCGGCTCCGGCCGATCTCCTCGCTTATTTCGCAGGCAAGTGCGCGAAATGGTGGATTCCCGAGGAGGCCGTATTGGTGGACAACATCCCAAGGCAGGCGACGGGCAAGGTCTTCAAGGCGCGACTGCGCGAAGCCTATGCAAAGGCCGGAACGGAGAGCCCGTCTGTGGAAGCCGGTTCAGGGCCGGTCTGAAACCGACGGTACTGTCAGACCAAGGCGAACCAGTCTCCACATGATGTAGTTCGGTGGGCAAGGGTAGGCTTAGCTCGCGAGCAATTGCTTAGGGTCCAAACCCAATCAGGGTCTTGAAAATCTGCGGCCATATTGATTCAGAGAGCCTCCACTGAAGCAGGAGGTCCTTGGATTTCGCGTTCGTTGTTCTGGCTGTCGGATGAAGCATGGACGGCAATTGAGCCCCACCTGCCGAAGAACCAGCCAGGCGCGCGGCGGGTTGATGACCGACGAGTGATCTCGGACATCATTCACATGCTCAAGTGCGGTGGCCGCTGGGCGGATTGTCTGGGAGAATACGGCCCCGCGACGACCGTCTACAACCGCTCGAACAGGGGGCCGCCGGGGCATCTGGACACGCATCGGCCGCTCCGCCTTGTCCTGACGCCCGGCAACACATCCGATGTGAAGGGCGCCGACCTGCTCATCGGCGAAACGGCCGGAATGAAACGGGTGATCGCCGATCGTGGCTATGACGCCAACCGCATCAGGGCTGCCTTGCGCGAGCAGGGCACGATCCCCGTGATCCCGGGCCGCCGCAACCGCAAGCGCCCGATCCATTATGATGAACGCCGCTACAAAGACCGCTGGCGGCTCGAGGCCATGTTGTGCCGTTTGAAGGACTTTCGCCGGATTGCCACCCGCTACGACAAGCTCGCCCGGAACTTCCTATTCGCCGTAAGCCTCGCCGCGGCCGTCGCTTTCTGGCTCTGAACGAGTCTGGATCCTAGCTGCTTTGGATCAAATACTCGCATAATGGTGTCACGCGAACGAGAAAATCACAGATAGACCATACCAATTTTCCCGATATCACACAGTCAAATTGACATTTGAAGAAAGTATATAATTGGCAATATATGATATATTACTTATTTCATATAGCAGTCTCGCAACGATATATTTGACGATAATTATTAATATTGGATCGCATGCACTCTTGTAAATTGCTATATATTTCCTATATGAATGTTATCAAGGGCATAGGCAATGTAGGCGTTCTTGACTGAGAGACCATCGCGCTCCCGCTTACGAGGGAATTCGCACATGGATCTCAATCGACTTTATTCCGAGCATCAGGTTTCGCTGATGCGTGCCGCTGACGCACATAGCGAGTCGGCCCGGCGCAAACATCTGTGTGCCGCCGGGGTTGTCGGCGGTCAAATCTTCGACTTACTCTCTTCAAAGAACGCTCCCGCCTCGGCGGATTGGCTGTTCTGGAACCGTCAATTGGCCCCTGCAGTAGGCCTGGCTGTTCCCGCATGACAGTGGATGCAACCGCGCCCGCACGCCCACGAAGGCGAGTATTCGTCAACCGCGAGATGAAGCTCTCTCCTGAGCAGGCAAGGCGGCAAGGCTTGATCACTCACCTTGCATTCGTACTTCTCGGTCAGAAGGAGGCAATCCGCTTTCTGAACACCCACAACGCATCTTTGGGCGCAAGGCCACTCGATCTGGCGATCGCCGATCCGACCGGATACTCAACGGTTGAAAATGCAGTTAAGCTCCTTGCCCAGCCCACGGCCGGCGGCCGCCAGTGATCTCGTCAGTCAACCCTCGCTCGTGACGATCGGAGAGAAAATGACTGTGGAACCTGTAGACGACACCGAACTCATGGCTCGCTATTGCATCACGAAGGTGCCTGTGTATCGTTTTCATTATCGGGATTGGCGGTACTCGACTTTGAACGATGCGGTCGCGCAGGCGAAGCGGGACGAAGCCACCGCTCGAAGTAAATAGAATGGGGTGCCCGTAGCCATTTCCAACGCGTTGGCACGACGCAAATATTGTAAGAGTGAAGCGCGGTGGCAGATCTCGATAGATGGTGCAATTGATCCGCCCGCCTCAATTTTGCATTTTCCTCAAGCTGTGCTATCAACATGTTGCTGAACGTCGCGTTTTGACGGATATCGGGCCACTTCGGCTCTCCTTGTCCCCACATTGCCTCTTTTAAGCCGGGATGAGCGAATGGTCGCATTCCCAGGACATGCGACAAGGAGACCGAGCATGATCACCGGAACAGTCAAATTCTTCAACGCCGACAAGGGCTATGGCTTCATCGCCCCTGAAGATGGCAGCAGCGATGCTTTCGTACATATCTCTGCCGTTGAACAGGCAGGCATGCGCACCCTCGAAAAGGATCAGCGCGTCACTTATGATCTGGAGCAGGACCGCCGCGGCAAGACCTCGGCCGTCAACCTCCAGGTAGCCTGAAAATGGCGCCGGGCGGTTGACGCTGCCCGGCGGCTTCAGGCGAATGCTTTAGCACAGGACATTTCCCTGCATGAAAAGATATAAAGAGCCATCCTTCCAGGAGCGTATCGCCTCAGCGGCGCGTGCCCGGACGGAGGGTCTCCAGCAACTGCACAACAAACCGCCGGTTGACCAAACCGCTGCGGCCGCGAAGGCGGAACTCCGGCAGACCAAAGAGGCCGCTGCCCGCGAAAAGCGCCAAAAGGCTCTGCTCATGGCCCAGCAACAAAAGGCCGCGAAACGTGCGCAAGAGCTTGAAGCGACCGCTGCGAATGCCCCACGGCATAAGCCCATCCTCACGGAAGCTGAACAAAAGGCTGCACGCGATGCGCGGTATCTCGCGCGGAAGAAGCGTGCATCATCCTGACGACGCCGTGCCTGCACCTATGGTGAAGCGGCATCGGGAGATGAATTCTGGAGCCCTCCTGCATGCGGACGTTGCCGTAACCGAACATATCGGGCCGCTTAATTTGGCCGGTTCAGCTGCAAGCTATCTGTCATTACTCGCTTCAGGCTCAGCATCGCTGCGGCCCTTGCGCGCGAACTCCAACTAAGAATAATGCGGCCTACGCCGCGAGGTTATAAATGAATAGTATCTTTCCGACCAGTAAACGCACCACCCTCCATCTGCCCTTTAGCCAAGGACTAGCGCCGCGATCCGTCCAGGTTCGGGCGGCGGTTTTGTCCACTAGTGAGCTAAAGCAGATCGTTGCGGCGATGCTTGGCTGAACGTGCATATAACGGCAGCCGGACATGCTGCCGATCTTTCGCAACCTCGTAAGGAGACATCATGAGCCGAGAAAAAGTCGCCCCCTTCCTCATCACGAAGGACGAGGATGGAAATTTCCGGCTCACGGTCCGCGAAACACGGTATAATTCGCAGGGCTATCCGCTCGTGACATCTCACTTGCAGGAGGAGAGTTTCAAGACGGCGGCTTCAGTCCGAACCCATGCGCGCCTCGTGTTCAGGGCTCAGCCCGGGCAGTTTGCCACCAAGTGAATCTCGTGGCTCCATGGCGCACCAAAAATTCGACCTGACACTACCTTCGTCTTGAGGATGGAGGATCGCGGTCGGCGTCCTGTATATGCGCGCCGTAGCACTAAAGGAAAAAGCCGTGTTGGCATCACCTGACGAATGCGCGACGATTTCGATCGAACTGATCGGCATGGCAGAACTACCCGATGGAGGCCGGCTGCGCCTCTTACGCCGGGGTGAGGACTACTCCATCAGGTTCGGCGATAACGAACTAATGGGAAACCAAGTACGTCATTCGGAAGAAGCGCTCGCTACCCTGACATGTCAGCGCTTGGCCGGACGGAATGCTCAAGTTCTCATTGGCGGTTTGGGCATGGGCTTCACGCTCGGCGCTGCCTTGCAGTCACTGCCACCGACGGCCGAGATCAAGGTAGCAGAACTCATCCCTGAGATCGTGAACTGGGCGAAAGGCCCTTTGGCCCATCTCTTCCATGATTATCTCTTGGACCCCCGTGTCGTTCTTGAACTGGGCGACGTTCATGATGTGATTGCAAACGCCGAAGCCAGGTTCGACGCCATTATGTTGGACGTCGATAATGGCCCTGACGGGTTGATCCATGTTGCGAACGAACGCCTCTATTGCAATTGGGGCCTGCGCACGGCTCATGCAGCGCTCAAGCCTGGGGGCATCCTGGCGATCTGGTCGGCCTATAATGACGATGCATTTGTTGCGCGCCTCGAAAATAACGGCTTCGATGTTGATGAAGTTGATGTGGCGGCGGTCGTCGACGGAGAAAACACTATCCACACTGTGTGGCTTGCTTCAAAGCGGCCTTAACCCGGCCCTTCAGGGGCGAAGTCGCTTGGCTGCCTCCCGCGTTTCCCGACGGATTACATCGATGATTTTCCCCAGAGCATGGGAATGCTCTTCATACCGGCTCCTCTTTTGGGAACAAGATGATGCCGATGCCTGTTTCAGCGCGGAAATTCTGTGAGATTGGAGCGATTGATCCTATCCATGGCCTACCTCCGCCGCTTGCAAGGGGGAGCTGCAGCGCGATATGCGACGGCGAGCGGGTGACTTCGCCCGAAATTAGTTTGTTTTTCATCAGGGCACGAAATGCTTCAGCGTCCCAGGGTCTGACCTGAAGATTTTTCATCACGGGCTACGCTGAAAATGCGGTGATCGGCCATCGCTTGGAGAGGGCCAGCTAAATCCGGGAACAGCTCGTAGATCGCGGATGCCGCCGCTCAAAGGGCGCGTTATAGGCGATGATCGCTCCCCTATGCGCTTCGTTCTTTGTCCCGCGCCAATGAAGCCATTGCCAGCGGGGCCGTCATCCGCGAAATCACGCCGGTTGCGGTGCCCGGCAGGGGCGGCGAGATAATAGTCGATACCGATGAGCAGCCAGGTAAGGCGGCCCCATATGATTTCCTCACTGAAGCCCGCCTTTGACAAGGACGGCACCATCACCGCCGCTAAGGCATCCTCCATTTCCGACGGCGCCGCGGCGCTCGTCATGACCGGGAGGAGCGTTGCGGACAGGCTCGGCCTTCCTATTATCGCCCGAGTCGTCGCAACGGCCGCCCATGCCCAGAAGCCCGATGCCTTCACCACTGCGCCGGGGCCCGCGATGCGCAAGGTGCTGGCGAAGGCGGGCTGGGCAGTGGATGACGTCGATCTGTTCGAAGTCAACGAAGCCTTCGCCGTGGTAGCGATGATCGCCGCTAATGATCTCGGCATTCCGGCGGACAAGCTCAATGTGAACGGCGGTGCGACCGCGCTCGGACATCCAATCGGCGCATCGGGCGCGCGCATTCTTGCGACATTGATGGGTGCCTGCGGCATGGGGTCTGATGCGCGGCGTCGCCAGCCTGTGCATTGGACTGCCCGGATCGCGGTGGTCAGATAATTATGATAAATCGCAGCCAAATAAGGGCCTCGCAAAGGCGAGGGCGGTGCTCTGCTCAGGCATGATAATGATCGGTGGATCGAAGTGATTGGGCCAGCAACTCTCCTACGACGAGTTCTCTGTAAAAGCTCGATTTCGGTGAGGTCCAATCATAGGATTGGCCGATGGCAGACCAGATTCAATCATATGGTCAATCTCTGGCTCCGAAATTGCGCCATCACCCTTTGATAAGGCGTGATGGCGCATGATCACTCAGTGTCCGAAATGATATCGAACAGAAATCCCGTACATTCTGGGCTCACCATAAATGTAGGAGTTGAATCCGCTCTGGTATGAGGTCCCATTACTGCTAATGATATAGTCTTCGTTAGTCAGATTGGTCGCGAATGCGCTGAGATCGAAATTCGACCCTGCAACATTTTGCCACTGTATTTTGGCGCTCAGCAAGCCATAGCCATCGCCCGGGCCGCACTGAACGGCACCGACATTGGGTCCCGACTGCAGGCGGGGACAGTTACCGCCGTTATAGGCAAACGGCTCATCGACAGGTGCCTTGGATGCCGACTGATATTGAGCGCTGATATAGGCATATGTAGCGGAGACGGCGACCTTCCCGAACGATTCATCGACTGGCAAATCGATGTGACCGGTAAGGCTGAACTGGTTCTTCGCCGTATTTTGGAACGGTATCCCGGTCAGGATACATTGGCCCGTTGCGCCGTTGAACGGAACGCCTGAACCGCAGTCGAAGCCGGGCGGCAGGCCGAAAGCAGGAATGCCTGCGGGGAACAGGGAGGGCGCAGTATATTCATCATATTTGGCAGCAGTGTGGGAATAGGTCCCCGATAGCGTGAGCCAGTTGGCGGGTCGTATCTCGCCTTCAAACTCCACGCCTTGGATGTGCGCTCGTCCAGCATTGCTGGTTTGCGCGCCGAAGACCGGTTGACCATTGAATATGTAGGCGGTTCCGCCGGTCCTCTGCAGATCTTTATAGTCCGTATAGTAATAACTTAGATTGGTTCGGATTGGCACACCGCCGAGATGCCAATCTGCCTTTATGCCGCCTTCATAGGAGGTGACAAATTCAGGCCGAAAGGATCGTAGTTCTGGTGCTGGGGTGGCAGTGCCGATCCCTCCCGATTTATAGCCGCGACTGATCTTGGCGTAGAGTAGCACATTTTGCATGGCATCATAGTCAAGACCGACCGTCCAGTTCGGCGCCTTGAACTTGGCGCGCTCCGAGATGACTGGTGCACCGGGCAATCCGAAGTTGGAGAATGCCGTCAGGCTGTCCCATGTATAGCGATAGCCAGCGGTCAGCCGCAGCCCATCAAGGCTGTTCGAAAAGCTGCCGAATGACAGCGTCCCCTGCGCATACAGCGCCTGGCTGGTTGATCTCTGGCCTCTGCGGGTCTGATTGGTTGCCGAAACCAGCTGTTGTCCTAGCGGCTTAACACTTTCATAGTAGGCACCCACGGTGAAGTTGAGCGCGTCTCCACCAACCTTGCCCTGAAGCTGAGGCTCGAACGAGTACTGACGGACATCGGTGTAGTAATTGTAATTGGGAAGGCCGCCCGGATCAATCTCTTGGGCGCCGATCGAGCCCCCACCGTCCGTGGACAATGGCGGACGGTGATCATCAGGAATCCCATCGCCGTCGAACGGAGCGCTGTTCTTCAGACGCTGATAATTGGCGATGTTGCGGAACGTCAGGTTGTCCGTAAGTTCCGCCGAGAGGATGTCCGTTATGGAGAAATAACGCGTCCGCTCGCTAAAGAGCAGCGGGCTGAGCGCGACTGAACGGATACCACGCTCGATCTGCTCCTCCAGATAATCGCTGTAGGGCACACCATTTTGCGGATTGACCCCCGCTGGAACCGCGTTGAGCACTGTCCCGGTGCCATGTTCCTGTACGCGACCGACGGTTGCGAGCAGGTAATTCTCGATCCCTGGCGCTGGACGCCAGGTCAGGCCTGCGCGGAAGGAATAGCGGTTGCGATTGTCGAGATCGGTGTCCGTGGTGATCTCGTGCGTGAAGCCATCGCGCTTCTGATACATGCCAGCGACGCGCAGCAGCAGCGTGTCTTCCACGATCGGCACGTTGAGCGCGCCGCGCATTTCAATAGAGTCATAATTGCCGTACTGGATCTGGCCGTAGCCCTCGAACCGATCAGTCGGACGCTGAGGTTCGAAAAGGACAGCGCCGCCGGTCGTATTACGACCAAACAGCGTGCCTTGCGGCCCACGCAGAACCTGCAAGCTGGCAAGATCATAATAGTTGAGGCCGCCGCCATTTTGCGCATTGTTGCGCTGGTCGGCAATAAGCGGAACTTCGGCCGAATACAGCACCACGCCCGGCGCGGCATTGAAGGTCGCACCTTGCCCGCGGATCGTGATATTTTCGGTGCTGCGCTGCTGCCCTGACCCACCCACGACGAGCGACGGAACTTGTCCGAGCAGGTCCTGCGTGTTCGAAATATTCCGTTGCGCGAGCGAATTAGCATCGAATGCACTGGCAGAAATCGGAACCTGCTGCAGTCGCTCAGCCCGGCGGCGTGCCGTGACAACAATCTCCGAAAGACCTGTGCCTTCGACAGCAGTTGCAGTACCATTCACACCCGTCGAAGCAGTAGGTGGTTGTACCTGCGCTAGCGCGTCGCCACCGAAGGCCATCATCGCGGCGCCCCCCATTAAAGTTCTGGCAAACAATTTAGGCATCTTATCCCCTCCGTTCATAATTTTTTCGTAGAATGAAATAGATTTATATTCTGATTAATCATCTGCGTAGTGATTCCGACATTTATTATGCCCCGTTGTTCATTACTTGATGAAGAATCAATGACTGTCGTTTTTCATTGACGCGATATAATTTGTCGACTTGCCAAAACGATTTGGGCGCCTTTGATCCGGTCAAGACGTCGAACTAATTTTTGCAAAGTCCCAATAATTATTTAGTATGTGCCATTTCATAGGCTCTGATCATTATATTGATCGGTATAATTATTTTACCGTGTCCTCACAGCTAGCGTTTCGCATAAACAGATTTCTTGTGGTGTTTCTGACCAATTTTGGCATAGTCAAAATTCCCTGTTCATAAATCGTGACGCATACGCCATCGCCACGAAAGACATGGAGAATTTATCCCTGCTCAACCTGACTCGGCACAATGCCCCCCCAACACCAAATCAATTTTAATTTTCAGCGACGATGCCTATCACCGCCTAGATTTTCTTCTTAAATTTCACACCATGCCAACGCGAAAACCCAATAATTTTGCATCGGACATCTGATTTTCATGCCGATTACGGCACCAGCATTTGATAGCTTCCGCCGCGCTCGTTCGGTAGCCCCCAAATACGAAATGAACTGTTACATTCTGCGTAACGAATACAGCTGCGGAATGCCCAGATCGTGGGCTTCAGGCGGTTTTGTTTGATGGTCGCTCGACATCTTAAAGGTAGCATCGAGAAACATAAGGAAGCTCCGCAGCTTGCCGGTCTGGTAAGCAGACCGCTGGTAAACTGCGAATATGCCCTCGTTGCCGGTACGGGGCTGGATAATCTTATGGTTGGGCAACAGGCGGATCAGGCTCCCGTCTGCTATTTCTCGCTCAATCTCTTCCAGCGGCATGATTCCGATTCCGACGCCCGTAAGCAGCGCGCTGCGGTTCATTCCTCCATCATTCACGCTCAATTGTCCCGAAGGCATAACCCGCGCGGTGGTGCCGTCAGGGCCAGCGAACTCCCAAACCGTCTTTTCAGACTTGGAGCCGTACAAGATCGCCGAGTGGTCGGATAAATCGTTGACCACCGACGGAGCGGGTCGTTTGGCAAGATAGGCTGGCGAAGCCAAAAGCACCAACTGAGTCATCGGCCCTAGGCGCCGGGCAACCAACTCGCCGCTATCGGGAAGATCGAAGCGAATATCGACATCGATATTCTCGGCAACGAGGTCCATCTTCTCATCGGTGGAAATTTGTAGGTCGATCTGAACGCTTGGATGCGCTTCCAAAAATGCTGGCAATGCGGGCATAACCCGTTGAGATGCAATTAAACCGCGAATTGCAACACGGAGCAAACCTCGCGGTTCTGCTTCTAACAGCGAAACGCTGTCGAATATCTCGTCCATCTCACCCAGCAGCGGAAGCAGACGCGCAAGTAGAATTTGGCCAGCCTCGGTGAGTGTCAGAGCACGCGCTCCCCGATTAAAGAGCCTGACGGACAAACTTTTTTCGAGCGCACTTATTTGCCGAGACATAGACGCGTTGGAGAGCTGAGCTTGGCGAGCGGCCGCTGCAAAGCTTTTATTCTGTGCCGCAAGAACGAACAGTCTCAAGCCTGACAGATCGCGCAATATATCTCCTCCCGCCCCGAAACCACCCGCTTTGGAAACGCTCTAGCGAACGCGGATGGTCACGCGGCCGATTTTTGCGCCTTCGATCGGATAGCCAAGCCTCGCATCGGCGGGATAGCTACCCACCGGCGCTCCCGTGTCCAAGCCTACACCAAAGGTTTCGTGTATGCTGAACATATAAGGGGTGGCAGGAATGTTGTCGGAGGAGACCTGCTGATCGTCCACCACCATCTTCAGTGTGCCGCCCTTCCCATAGCCGCCTCCGACATAGTCGAAGTCCACCTGAATGGAATGCTTGCCCGGTGTCAGTGGGCCTGGACCTACAAGATCGACAGTTTTGACGTCAAACAGACGATAGGTGAATTTCGGCCTTCCATCGCCATCCAGATACAACGCCATCCCGGAGTCCGTGCCGCCCAAGGCCGCGACGACGCCACGCGCCCGATCAGTCGTGTCGATCGTCGCGCGCATGGTCCAGGAACGACTGAACATGCGGGGAAGAGCTACCTCTGGCACGCCGATATCGCCTTGGCGGTAATCGATTGACTCGCGGCCCCCTGATGGGTCCGGCAGATTGCCCTTGCCCGGCGCCTGACCACCCAACGGCAGCACCTGGTTTGCAGACGCTTCTGCCATGAAGAGCGCCTTCAACTCCTCGAGCTTCTTCGGGTTCTTCGCGGCAAGATCCCTGGACTGCGAGAAGTCAGTCCGAAGATCATATAATTCCCATTTGTCCTCTTCGAAAGGACGTCCATTGTCCGCTAACGCGGTCCAAGGATAGCGGCTGTGGAAGGCCGATGCCATCCAGCCTTCATGATAGATGGATCGGTGACCAAAGACTTCGAAATACTGCGTCGAATGCCGTTCCTGAGCTTTCGGGTCGTTGAACGTGTAGGCGAGGCTGACGCCATTCATTGGCTTTTGCGGCACGCCGTCCACCTCTGCAGGGGTGGGGATGCCGGTGACTTCCAATATTGTCGGAACGATGTCGTTCACATGGCCGAACTGGCTGCGCATGCCTCCCTCTCGCTTTATCCGGGTCGGCCAGCTGAGCACCATGGCATTGCGCGTTCCCCCTAGATGGGACGCGACCGCCTTGGTCCACTGGAAGGGGGCGTCTGAAGCCCAGGCCCAGGCCGAGTTGACGTGGGCATAAGTTGACGGTCCGCCAATCTCGTCCTCACGAGCGAAGGCCTTTGCGTCCGGCGCGGGAGAAATGCCGGTTAGCCTACCCATATAATCCAGGCTGCCTTCCAGTCCGCCTTCAGCGCTGGCACCATTGTCGCCTACCACATAGATGAAAAGCGTGTTGTCAAACTCGCCGTTCGCCTTGAGGTCGTCTACCAGTTTGCCGACCTGGGCATCGGTATGCGCAAGATATGCGGCGTAGGATTCCATCAAGCGCGAGGAAAAACGCTTTTGTTCGGGCGTCAGGCTGTCCCAGGCCGGAAGCTCTGCCGGACGAGGCGTCAATTTGGTGTTGGCCGGGATCACCCCCAACTTCTTCTGACGCGCGAAAACTTCTTCGCGTAACTTGTCCCAGCCCTGGTCAAACTTGCCGCGATATTTATCGATCCATTCCTTGGGAACCTGGATCGGGGCGTGGATGCCGCCGGTCGCGAAGTAGAGGAAGAAGGGTCGCCGGGCGCCTGATGTGCGCACGGTGTGGAGCCAATTTACCGCACGGTTGGCGAGATCTTCGGTCAGGTGATAATTGTCGCCTGCGGGCCGCATCACCGGGGCCGTGCCTTGATATAATGTGGGGTTGAACTGATCCGTTTCCCCACCCTGGAAGCCGTAGAAGGTGTCGAAACCTTCGCCCGTCGGCCAGCGATCGAACGGCCCAGCCTGCGTCAGTTCCCAGTCAGGGGTCTGATGCCATTTGCCAAAAGCCCCGGTGGCATAGCCATTTTCGCGCAGGATCGTGGCGATCGTGGCGGTGTCCTTCCCCTGGAACCCGCTGTAACCCGGCCGCGCATCCGACGAGTTCATGACAGCGCCGATGCCTGCGGCATGGGGGTTCCGCCCGGTAAGCAGGGACGCCCGTGTCGGCGAGCAGATGGCCGTCGTGTGAAAGCGATTATAGCGCAGCCCATCGCGCGCAAGCCGGTCGAGCGTGGTTGTCTGCGCCGGACCGCCGAAGGTCGAGGGGGCTCCAAAGCCGACATCGTCGAGCAGCACCAGGACGATATTGGGGGCGCCCTTGGGAGCCTGTCGCACATATTCAGGGGCCGCGGACGTCGTTGAAGATGCCGGAGAAGCCGCCGGGACCTGAGCATGGGCCATCGCCGCGATACCGCTGACCGACAAAGCCAAAAATCTGAGGATTCGTCCGCTTTTCGTGCTCATTTCGCATCCATCCTTTATCGATCCGTTTGATCGAAAAATGCCAGATCTGCTCTGGTCTTGAGTTTGCCCCCAATATTGTGGCGGGGCCTTCAGGTTAAACAGAATATTACCGCATCAATTGCGGCGCTTCACTTTGAAGTCCAACCGCGCCGAGTGAGATGTCTACGCGCTGGACCCCATTGAATACGCCACCTTCGGGATAGTCCGAAGTCATCTGGGTTGAGGTGTCCATGCCGACGTCCAAGGTGTCAGTCATTTCGACAAGTCGGGAAATCGATTTGTCGATACGACCCCGCATAATCTCCTGCCCATCGCGCGAAATGCGCATTTCACCGCCGCCATTGACGCCGCCATCATAATCAAAATTGTAGGTCAACGTAGTGCGCCCCGGTGGGAGCGCCTGCGTCGCGGCGACCCGGAACTGATCTTCGCGATGTTGCGATGCCGCCACCATTGCGACTGGCCGATTGTCCTTGAGATAGAAACCCCATCCGCCGAACGCGCCGCCAAGAGCAAGGATGGAGCCGGAAACAGGCTGTTGCGGAACAATGATATCGGCCCTCAAGGTGAAGGAACGGTTGAACAAGGGCGCGGCCTGTCCTGAAGGAATGGATACGCCCGAACCCCAGTAGGTATAGTGATCACGTTGTGGTTTTGCGCTGTGCGCCGCAAGGAAACGCTCTGCGGTCATCCTGTCGTCGAGCGGAAACACATTGTTCTTCTTTGCCTCAGAAACGAATATAGCCTGCATTTCGCGTAGCTTGTCCGGTTGTTTCGTGGCCAGGTTATCAGCCTGCGCAAAATCGCGCTTCAGGTCGTACAGTTCCCATTTATAATCGCTCGGAAGTCCACTGCTCTTGTTCCATGTCCAGGGGAGTCGGCCAGGCGTTGTATTTGCCCACCAACCATCATGATAAATGGCCTGATTGCCCATCATTTCAAAATATTGCGTCGTCTTGCGTTCCGGCGCTTTGGGCTGGTCGAACGTGTAGGCGAAACTTATCCCGTCCATTCGCTGCTGCAGAGCGCCATTGACCGTAGCGGGCGCGGTGAGGCCGACCTCTTCCAATATGGTAGGCACGATGTCTGTGACGTGAGTGAACTGCGATCGCGTTCCGCCGCCCTGAATATGCCCTGGCCATGACACGACCAGGCCATTGCGCGTTCCGCCCAAATGCGAGGCATATTGTTTGAATAAGGGGAAAGGGGTGCTCGTCAGCCAGGCCCAGCCAAAACCAAGACTAAGATTGGCTTTCGGGCCACCAAAGTCGTCAATGGCAGCCAGAAGCTGTTCGTCTGTTTCCTGAAACCCGTTAAAACCTGCCAAGGCGTTGGTGGCGCCATTCACGTCACCTTCGGCAGCGGCGCCATTATCGCCCTCGATGAAGAAGATCAGCGTGTTTTTCCCCTCGCCGGTGCGATCGAGTTCGTCCAGGATGCGGCCCATCTGTGCGTCCTGATAGGCCAGCATCCCGGCATACACCTCCATGGCGCGCGCATTGACCTTTTTGAGTGACGGCGAGAGAGTTGACCAGGCCGGGATCTCCGCAGGCCGCGGCTGCGATCTGGTACCCTTGGGAACCAGTCCCTGCTTTTCCTGCCGCGCCCGAATCTCCTTGCTCAGTAGGTCCCAACCGGCGTCGAATTTGCCGCGAAACCTGGCGATCCATTCTGCCGGAGCCTGCAGCGGCGCGTGGGTCGATCCGGTCGCATAATAGAGGAAGAATGGCTTGTCCGGCGCGGCCGCGTTCTGGTTGCGGATCCAATTGATCGCATCATCAGCAAGGGCCTTATCCAGCACACCGTCCTCCAAAGTCGGTATCGGCGTTATTCCGCGATAGAGGGCAGGCTTGAACTGGTTGGTCTCGGCGGCGACGAAGCCATAAAAATAATCGAAGCCCAAGCGGGTCGGCCAGTTATCGAACGGCCCAGCTGCTGAAACGACGCTTTCCGGACCCATATGATGCTTGCCAAACATGGCCGTATTAAAGCCGTTGAGCCGCAATGTCTCGGCGATGGTGGCCGCGCTGCGCGGCATTTCCGACCAGTAGCCGGGGAACCCTGTCGTCAGATTGGCCACGATGCCATTACCAACCGCATGATGATTGCGCCCGGTTAGCAACGCTGCGCGGGTGGGAGAACACATCGCTGTCGTGTGAAAGCGGTTATACCGAAGGCCCTGGCTTGCCAGGCGGTCGAGATTAGGCGTGGGGACCAGCCCGCCAAAGGTGCTGGCGGCGCCAAAGCCCACGTCATCCGTCATGAATATCACCACATTGGGTGCGTTGGAGGGCGCGGCGACGGGTTTGGGAAATGCCGGTTCAGAATTGGAATAGTTGGTGCCGATAACGCCGCCAAAGGGCGCAGGGGGGGCGGGCAGCGCGACAGGGCTGCTCGCACTCGTCTGGGCAATAGCCGGTACAAACGGCAACGTAAAAATAGGGGCCCCGGATAGCGCCGCCTTGAGCCATTTCTTCATGCTTGTCTGCTCCCCGTGATCCTGCCGCGCGCAGTTCCAAATAGCTTCCCAGCTTTTCTGTGTGGAAATGCCTATGCAATATGCTGTCTTGCTGTACTGGAAATTATCGTACATATCAATGGCTGGTCTTCAGCGCTGGCGATCCGACGCGAGAGGTGGCACCGAGCGGTCCAAATTATTGGAGCGGGCAATTTATGGCTGATACAGCCGACGAACGTTTGAAGGCCGTCGCCCGTCAGCTTTTCCTGCGGAGCGGCTTTGAAGAGACCGGGATTGATCTGATCGCTCGTGAGGCGCGCGTTAGCAAACAGAGCATGTACGAACTTTATCCGACGAAGGTCGATCTGTTCGGTGCGGTCATGCGAGACGTGATTGCGTCGATTTCAGCCGAAATACCTTCAGAGCTTTCGATTGCGAGCGGCGACCCGGCGACGGTGATCGGCGATGTCATGAAGAGCTATCTCGCACATTTTCTGTCTCCCGAGAATATGGGCCTCACGCGCGCGCAACTGGTCGCCACCCGATGTTTTCCGCATCTCTCGACCGAACTGCATAACCGCACGATCAAAGGCGCGCCCGCATTGGCTCATTACCTGGCGTCGCTTATGCAAGATGGCATATTGCAGGAATGGGATCCCGCAGCATTGGCTCGCCGGTTCGGGAGCGTTGCGACCCAAGGCACCCGCTTCCTTATGGGATTCCCGATCCATCGGCAGCGGCAATATGATCAGGCCGGATCTTCGATTGATCTGCTCCTCAACGGCTACCGGAGAGCCGCTCAGTTCAGTGATGCGACACTGGACGATCCCCTAAGGGAGGAGCCCCGGTTTGACGAAATCCAGAAGAAGCGAAGAATAGCGCCCGAGCGCATCGAGGATTTGATGGATGCGGCCAGTGATGAGTTCCTCAATCAAGGATTTCGCGGCGCGAGGATTGATCATATCGTTGAAAAGTCGGGGGTGGGCGCTGCGACCATTTATCGCCAGTTTGGCGACAAACGGGGCCTTTTCCAACAAGTGCTGATCCACCTCGGCAGGCCAAGTGATGTTACAGACGCGCCCAGAGCAGAATCGACGGTTGGGGCCACCCTCCAGCGGCTTGCCCGATGGTTGCTGGATCGGCATCTTCACCCGCGTAATCTCTTGTATCAAAGGCTTATTATATGCGAAGCCGAACGTTATCCTGACATTGCCCGATGGGCGTATGATGGCCAGGTGGCCTCCACAGCCTCAGCCCTGACCCAACGACTGGTTGAGTTCGGCATGCCCATACCTTCCCTCCTTGCAAGTCGGACCTTCTACACCTTGGCAACGTTCGGGGTGCGGTTCGTGGTGACGGCCGAAAATCCCGACTCCTCGCAGCGAGCCGCTCTTTCGCGCGAGGCGACAACGCTTTTTCTCAACGGCACTCGTGAACGTTCGCGATGAAGCCTGCGTAAAGGTGATCTAATTCCGTTGGTATAGGAGGGCTGGAGGACTATCCGACCCAAGCCTCGCTTCTTCAATTTAGGCGCTTAAGGCGTAAGCGTTTCAATTGGGTCGAACAGATGCTTGTATAAGGCGGACGAGTTCCAGCATAGCAGGGACGGTGCAGGAGCAGCAGAGCGTACGTCTAGAGCGTCGTGCCCTTTATCTGAATCCCTCAACCCCGTTCGGGCTGAGCTTGTCGAAGCCCTCTACTTTCTAAAAAAGAAGTGGAGCCCTTCGACAGGCTCAGGGCGAACGTCAAAAAAGGTGATGCCGGTTTAGAGCTCGAAGCTCTAGTCGGTGGGACAGCTGCTCTGGGGCGCGGCTCTTCGCAGCGTCAGTGCAAGCGATTTGATCACGATGGCAGAAGCGGCGCTTACGGCGACAGCTGCCCCCCTATTTACCGCGCTGGCCGGACCACGCAGCGGAAGCCGACATGGCTTGTGGTTGTGTCGATCGGCTGGGCGTACCGGGCGGCGGGTCGGTAACGCTGGCAATAATTTTCCGCGCAGAGGTGCGAGCCGCCCTTCATAACCTTGCGCGGGATGCGCGCGAGCGCACGCTTGTCGAAGCTGCCGCCGCGTGTTCCGCCGCGCGGATTTGCCGGAATGCAGCAAGCGCCCCTTGGCTTGCGCTCGATTTTGGGCTGGGCATACCAGTCGGCGGTCCATTCCCACACATTGCCGATCATGTCATAAATGCCGTGGCCGTTGCAGGCATAAGTCCGCACTGGCGAAGTGCGTAGATATCCATCGTCAAGCTGGTTGTCGCGGGGGAAATCGCCTTGCCAATAATTGGCCATGAATTTCCCTCCGGGCGCTAGCTCGTCACCCCAGGCATAGTCTGCGCCGTCCAGTCCGCCACGCGCGGCGAATTCCCACTCCGCCTCGGTCGGCAGCGCCTTGCCCGCCCATGCGGCAAAGGCTTCCGCGTCCGCATAGGCGATGTGAACGACGGGATGATCCTCGATCCCCTTAATCGAACTGCCAGGTCCGATCGGCGCGCGCCAGTTTGCGCCGATGCGGAACTCCCACCAATCGGGCGCCGCAAAGTCGACGGGTCCGGCGCTCATCTCAAAAACCGCCGAGCCCGGCTGTGCCAGTTCCGGCAGCAAATCAGGATAATCCCTGCAATCAGGCGCGATTTCGGCGAGGGTGACATATCCCGTAGCATTAATGAAAACGGCGAAGGCGGCGTTGGTGACTGGCGTCTCATCGATCCAGAAGGCATCAACCCGGACCCGACGAGCAGGTTTCTCCTCAGGATACCAGTTGTCGGCCCCCATCTGGAAACTGCCGGCAGGGATGAAACGCATGTCGGAATAGACTTCCTTATCCATATGTCTTGTCTAACGAGGAGGGCACGGCATTACAAATTTGAACTCGCGCTCGCGGCTGCACCTTCAAAATCACTCTGCCGCTCGCGGCGGTAAGACGCCTAAGGGTGATCTGGCACCCACGGTCGACGACATGACGCCTCAGACTAAGCAGCCCGCAGCTGATGCACCGGCTCCCAATCCCACACCGGCCGCCATCGCCGCGCCAGCCGCGCGCACCAAGACCGCCCTGGTGCTCGAGATGCTCCGCCGGACTAGCGGGGCCACGCTCGATGAGCTGACGAGCGCCACCAGCAGGCTGCCACATACCACCCGCGCCGCGCTAGCCGGCCCGCGCAAGAAGGGTCACGCGACCGATAAGCGGAAGCGCGGTGAGGTGACCTGCTATCATCTGGAAGGCCAGGCCTGATGCGGGGGCTAGTGACACGCGTCGCCGAAATCGAGGCGATGAAACCGACAGCGATCAAGGCCGAGTGGGAGAGGGTGCATGGGCAGGAGCCGCCGCCCATCGCTTCAAGCCTGCTCGCTAGTGCGCTCGCCTTTGACGCGCAGTGCGCGGCCCAAAGGCGGGGCAGGGGCAAAGATGCGCCGGCGACTAAGCGGGGCAGGGGGGACGCGCGTCGCCTCCGCGCCCGCCTTGGCGCCGGGCACACAGCTGGTGCGCGAATGGGCGGGGCCTCGCATCTTCGGGGTGAAGCAATGACGCAAAAAAAAAGCGGCTGCGCTGCGCCATCTACACTCGCAAATCCACGGAGGAAGGACTCGACTAGGCGTTCAACAGCCTAGACGTGCAGCGCGAGGCGTGCGCGGCTTATCCGGTGATCAAACTCCTCAAGTATGCCGAGCATGACGCGGAACATTTCTCGCGCAGCCGAGGGTAGCGACGCAGTGACCGCATCATCGATCAGCTCGCCAAGCTGCGCTACCCAGCTCGGCCCTTTCGGAGCAACCCAGCCATACTCAGCCATGTGCCCCCTAATCGCATTGATCGTTTGCGTGCGTTGCCGGACAAGTAGATCGCGGGTCCGGAACACCAGTGCCGAGGCTTGCTGCTCCTCGCTCTTCACCGTCACAAACCGCATGTTCGGGCGCTGCGCAGCTTCGCAAATGGCCTCGGCATCAGCGGCATCGTTCTTTTGTCGCTTTACGAACGGCTTCACGTAGGCTGGCGCAATCAACCAAAAAACATCATGTCCCATACGCATCAGTTCCCGAGCCCAGTGATGTGCCCCGCCGCAAGCTTCCAGCGCCACTAGGCACTTTGGCTGAGCAGCAAAGAACGACAGCACTTTACCTCGCGTAACCCGTCGACTGAAAACCTGAAGCCCGTTCGCATCGGCCCCGTGCGCATGGAACACATTCTTTGCGATATCCAAACCGATCGTGCTAATCTCCGACATGGACGCCTCCTCAAGTGGTGTTCAACACCTCCACTATGGCACATCGATGCCTCGGGGGGCGTCCACCCCATCAAGTCCACTTCGCTGCTGCCAGCGCAGCCAGGAGCTCATCTTCGCTGGCAGCGGTCTCGCACTCCTCGAAAGCCAGTTCCATCTGATCGAGCAGATGGCGCGTGCGCTCGGAGCGCTGGCCGAAAAGGGTGCGGCGCATCTTCTCATTCTGCAGTTCCAGAAGGGCGTTACGGGCTTCCAGGTCGGCGTTGATCGACTTGATCCGCGCGACTTCAGCGGCAACAGCCTCGGCAGCGGCGAGCCGCTCGCGAAGGCTATCGATCTGTGCTTGCGCCTCGTCCCCCATGCCGGAGCGTATGCAGAAAAGCGCCGAAATCCCTACCTTTTTAGGCAATATCGACCTTTTATCCGGCCAATGTCGGGCGCCATGTGGCCTGCGGATTACGCCAGTCGATCGCCTCCAACATGCAGGCCATCTGTGAGGGAGAAATGGCAATCACCCCGTCCACGGCCGAAGGCCAGATATACTTCCCGCGCTCCAAGCGCTTGGCATAAAGCGACATGCCCACGCCGTCATGCCATATGATCTTGCAGAGGTCGCCACGACGACCTCTGAAAATATAGAGGTCGCCCGCGAACGATCACGTCCAAAGCTCTGCTGCACCTGCAGGGCCAAGCTGCGCATCCCGCGCCGCATGTCCGTATGCCCCGTTGCGATCCATATCCGAACGCCAGTGGGAACTGGGATCACGGCTTGACCGACCGCAGCACGGCTGACGCCAGCCCAGGCGATGCGCCAGCGGGAATACGCACGATCGCCCGCGCAAACTCCACGGTGATGGCCGATCCGGTCACTGGCACCAGATCAGCTTGCACCTGCACCTCAGCAAAGCTCTGTGCTGCCTGCTCTATCTGTCGCCGCCACCTGTAGATCTGGTTCGGCCGAAGATCAGCACGCGGACAATCTCCGCCATGTTCGCGCCGGGCGCCGAAACCGCCGCGACCAGTTCGCGCTTCTGCTGGTCGTTCCATACCCGCCGCCGCTCCGACCCCGAAATTACCGTGATCTGACTCATCGCACCGCCCTTAGTATCGGTGTAAACACCGGCGCTTGCACCGGTGCCATTTCGAAATATCAGCCGATCACCGCAAGGCGGCCCTCATCGGAGCGATACTCTTGTTCGCCAACGCGATCGCCATCAGCATCTTCGGCTTCCGCGAGGTGATAGCCGATCGTCGATAGGATCTCACCCAAAGCTGCGGCGGCAAGTCCGAGGCTCGCCTTTTGCATGAAGGCCGCGAGGCCGAAAACGGCGCCCTCCGCCCTTATGCCGGAATGCCATTCGCCATATTCGACGGTGTCAGGCATCATGGACCAGAAACCAAGAAACGCCGCTCCAGAGCCGAAGCCGGCAAAAATGAGCGATATCAGCACGGTTTCCGGGGCTTCGGGAAGTACCCAGAGCAACGCTGACCCGCTCCATCCAACAAACGCTCCAGTGATCCACATGATGCGCTTGGAGGTGCGTTTCATCACCATAGTCAACATTGGTATCGAAACCATCACGGACAAGGCGAGGAGGCCGAGCGCGGGACCGATGAGGTCCTCCCGGTCGAGCCGGCATTTCATGAAATAAGGCAGGGTTTTCTGGAAGAAGGTGATGCTGATCGAACCCAGCAGCATGGCAGTGCTGACGACCCAGAAAGCTCGATTGCTGCGCAGCATTGTGATTATGTCCCGCGCCGAGGGGCGGTGTTCTTTGATGGCGTCCACGACCTCGCACGTATTTTTGAATACGACCAACAGGATCGCGGTCGCGAGCAGGCCGTAGATGATCGCTGTCCAAAAGAAACCGGTCTGCCCGCCACCCAGAAAATTCACCAGTTTCAACGTCATGATCGCCCCGAAAAGGCCGCCGCCGGCGCCCGCGATCACCCTTATTCCTGCAAGCGAACCGCGTTCGGCGCTATCGCTGGTCAGTGCCGCCGACAGAGCTAAAAAAGGCATTTTGACGACAGCGCACATCGTGCGAAAGACAATGTGAGACGACACCGCAAAAAGAACAGCGCGGACCCTGTAAGGCGGGCGGCAGGAAAATAAGCGCCCAGGACGCTGCAAGCGGAAGTGCGCCCAGAGCAATATAGGGCCTGTAGCTGCCCCAGCGAGTGCGGGTTCGGCTGGCCAAATAGCCGATCAGCGGGTCGAACAGCGCGTCCCAGACCAGCGCGGTTGCGGATACCCAGCCTGCGGTGGCGGGAGGCAGGCCAGGAATATCGGTATAATAGAACAATAGGTAGATGCTTGCTGTCGTGAAAAAAAGATTGAACGAGAAGTCCCCGACGCCGTACCCAAGCCGCTGCCTGGTTTAGAGACGCCAACGACTGGCGCGGTACGAGGTTACTTTCGCGTAACCCGAAGAACGAGACGTCCCCATGAGGCCGCTTCGACATGGAGGGATGCACCGTCGCGCCGTGCCGATCCACCTTTGACCGACCATTCAAAGCCATGGGGATATTGCACCTCGCCTAAGTAGATCTCGCTGGGCTCGATGATTTGCGCATCGAACTCGATTTCAGCCTCGAAAAGGCCGCTTGCGCGGTCAAACCTCTGGCTGATGATAGTCCCTTGGGCGAGACGGACATAGGGTCGGCAAAAGCCTCCATCGCCCGGCCACCAGATCCAATGTCGTGCGGATTACCAACCTGATCCGCAGACCAGATCGACAGATCTTCCTGGTTCCAGCCGTCGCCAATCATGGGATCATTGCTGTTCGAAACGGTGTAGTTCCATTGCGTCGATGACAGCAGCAGGCGGTCGATGGCGTTGTACATCAAGTCGAGCGCTGTCGTCTGAGCCTCCCAGATCGCTGGATCGCGTTCACCAGCGGCCCAGCGCCGGTAAGCTTCTGCGCTGTTCACGTCATATTGGATTCCGCATTCGCCCAAAAGAGCTGGCGAGCCGCGGCCATCGTTCAGGACAGTCGATAGCGACGCGATCAGCGTCATTTCCTCGACATATCCTTCCTCGATCGCTTCGGTGCCCTCGCGGTGAACACCCGACAGGACGTGCGTCATTCCTGTGGCGTCGAACTGCTTGGTGACCATTGCGGTCAAGTCATACCAGTGGCTCGCGTTGACGGTGCGATCCGGCGCATCTTCGGGAAAGCCGTGACCTGCGATCATTTCGAAGGGATCGACTTCTGCGAACAGTAGCCAGTCGGGGCGAACGGCGCGGGCCGTCGCAGTGGCTTGCGCGAAGAAGGGCCCCATATAATCCTGGTTGATCTCGATGTCCCGGCCATCGACCCGCTGGAAATGGTCGTTTTTGAGCGCTACGGGCACGCCGTCCTTCAAATCCCAGACCCCTTCGGCCTGGAATGGGTCTTCCCGGCCGGGTAGCCAGATCGATATCCCTTCCTCGTTCAGCTTTTCCGATCGATGACGCCTTGCCCTGGCGCGATGACCTTCAGTTCGCGCGGCACGCCTGCGGCTAGGGCGAGGCCGTCGAGTACCGACCAGATCGGTCCGCGATAGCGCACGATCGCTGCGTCAAGCGCTGAGCCGATATAGCCGGCGCTGGGTTCATTGAGTGTGTCGAAGCCAATGACATGGTCGAAATCCGCGAGCCGCTCAGCCAAGGTTCGCATTGCGCCGAAATAATGATCCTGGAGATAGTCTTGGACGTTACGCCTTTCCACCTGACACGACGGAGCGAAATCCCGCCCACCGAAGAACAGCGACCACATGATTCCGTTCGCCGGACGGGCGTAGTTGCCGCTCCAGCTCATCACCGAATAGGAGTCCTGCCGCCCACCCAAAGCGGGGTCATAGCGGTATTGCATGAGGTGAGCGGCGCCCGAGGAACCGAATTTCGTGAAGTCGAGCCCGACTACATCGAACGTCCATCCCGGGGCGCCGTCCCCTCCTGACATTCGGGACCACGCATCCTGATGGAAATCGACAAACAGGTGGAGGTTGTGGCGGCCCGCGCGTCGGCACACTTCTGCAAAATAATCGAGATAAGCCTCGTCATACTCGCCCGGCCCGGCATGCTCGACCGCCTCCCAGGTAGTCAGCAAGCGGAGGCAGTTGAACCCCCAATGGCTAATCCGGCTGAAATGAAGGTCCACCTCATCGAGCGGGGCTGGCCGCCCCACAAAGCTGACGACACGATGGTCCGAAAAGTCGGTAGGGCGATAGGTATGCCCGTCCGGCGCGTAGGGAACTTTGGAGTCCCCACCAAAATTGACTCCCCGCAGGATCGTTTGGCGGCCAGCGCGATCACGGAAGGTCGTCCCTTCGATGCTGATTTTGCTGACCATGAATGACCTCCAACCCTAAGCTGCGCGACGGTTTTTGATAGCAGCTTCGCCTCAACGGACGCCACGAATGAAAAAAGCGCTGACCCCCGCAGCAAAAGCCATCACGGCGCCAAACAGATAGAGCGCACTATAGCCGAAGGTTAGGATCAGAGTCCCGGATATTGCGGGCGAGACAAGTTGCGGCGCTGCTGTCGCGACTGCCAACAATCCCATGTCGCGGCCCGCCGACTCCTCTTCCGGCAGGACGAAAGACATGAGCGCCATGTCGATTGCCATGTAGGTGCCGAAAAACATCCCGTTCAGCACCGAATAGAGCAGCATGCCATGCCAACTAGGAGAGATGATCGGCACCATCAGCGATAGGCCCATTCCGATAGCTGAGATCCCGACGATCAGCTTGTGTCGCTGAAACCGGTCGGCAAGCCAGCCTGACAGGAAGATCGCGCCTATCCAAGCTACCATATTTACCGTGCTCAAAATGCTGATGGCAACTTTCACGCTTCGCTGCGGGAGGGTTGCGAGCCCGACGCGGTCCTGCACAAAATAGAAGAGAAAGCCGCTCACCGAAAAGTAGGCGATGAAAAGCAGTGCCCGGGATAGAAATGCAAAGGTGAAATCTGGTGAGCGGAAGCTGGCGAAAAAGCCGCTGATACGGCTCAACAGGGGCAGCTTTTTCACGACCGGAGCGACCCTTTCCGCCCAATATGGCCCTTCCGGTGCGAATACGAGAAAGATGGCCGTCAACACCACGAGCGCCGCCGCAATGATGGCATAGCTGCCGGTCGTATCGGCACGCGCAGCGACATTCACGCCCAATACAATGCCCAGTGGCACGCTGAGCCCGACCATGGCCGACGCGAGGCCCCGCTTCGCCGGAGCGATGCGGTCCGGCAGCACGGCGGTAATCGCGCCCTGATAGAAGTTCGCCGTGAACCACAGCGCGATATAGATGAGGGCGAAGGCCACTAACGAAGCCGCCTTGCTCATCAGCATCATCAAAAGTGCGGACAGCAGCGCCATTGCCGCGAGCCACGGCGTCCGCCGCCCCCAGCGGGAGCGTGTCCGGTCGGACACCGAGCCACCCATGGGTAGCGAAATTACAGCAGCTATTGCGCTGAGCGTCGTGAGGAGGCCGAGATTTGCCACTTTGTCGGCAGGGTCCATCGCCTCCATCTGCGCGGGGATCAGAATCTGTTGCAACCCCTGGAATGTTGCGTACATCGCGACGCCGGGCAGGATCAACAGAGCGATCAGGCGTCGATCACGGCCCTTTGATCTCTGGCTGCGGGAACGTTGGGGACGCGTGCCTCCGTCCCCTGTGTCGATCATGGCACCCTCGCGCTGAACTTGCCCTTCTCCAACTGTCATAACCCAGATTTTCCTCGCGCTGCTTCAGACACCTTGCCTGTTCCTGTTGCGCACTTCACCAAGGCAAAATTGTTATTGGCGTTGCGTGCAGACTGCTTGATGCGGGGCGCGCGCAACGCTAACCATAAAGTAGTGTAACGGCGTCTCTTGAACGAATTAGAAACTGCGTTTCACAGTAACGCCGTATTCCCTAGGGTCGCTCCACCAAGCGAATGCGATTCCGAAGGCGGAATTATACAAATCATTGGCCCAAAGCTTATACCGCTTATTGGTAATGTTCCGGATGTAGCCAGAAATCTCCCAGTCATCATTTTCCGACTTATAGGAGATTCGGACGTTTACCAGGCTTATTGCATTTTGCGTATTATAGCTTGTCGGTGTCGGATTGAACGCTACCTTGTCACGATAGGAGTAATCCACACGCGCGATGATTTCGCCATTCATCGATGGTGCTGGGATAGTATATTGTACACCCAATGAAGCTGTCCATTTGGGAACGAACGTCACGACACTATCAAGCGTGATGTCCGTGACAGACGGATCAATGTCAGTGAACTTGGCGTCGGTATAGCCGACATTGCCCTCGATCTGGAGTTCCGGTGTGAGGATCGCTGTCAATTCGGCTTCAAACCCCTTAACATCGACGCTGGCCGCGTTCGCGACGACAGGCGCGAATGTGGTTGTACCAGGCACGAACCGCAGGATTGTCTGCTGCCGGTCCTTATAGTCGGACTTGAACGCCGCCAGGTTCAGCCGGACGCGATTGTCGAGGAATTGCGATTTGAGGCCGAGTTCGTAGCTCCACACATATTCGGGGTTATAGGGTGTGCTGACCGCGAGAATCGTTTCTGCACGACCATTAAACCCACCCGACCGGTAGCCGCGTGATGCCGAGGCATAGATCAGCGCGTCAGGGCTAACCTTGTAATCCAGGCCGAATTTCGGAGTCCATACGCCCCAGCTCGCGGGGGTAGTCGTCAACGGAACCTGGTCGAATGTGGCAGAATTGATTGACTTGCGACCGCCAGTGAACAGCTTCTTGTCCTTCGTATAACGAATGTCGGCGGTAACCCGCAGTGCGTCCGTGACTTCGAAACTTGTGTGGAGGAAGCCAGCGTATGATTTCGACGTCTGGCGGTTGTCATGCTCCCATCCGCCAGTCCCGCCTAAGCCATCGAACACGTAGGGGGCCAGTACGGATTCGAAGGTCGAACCCTTCTCCCAGAAATAATAGATGCCCGCTACATAATCGAGACGATCACCAAAGGCCTTGCCGTCCAGGCGGAATTCCTGCGTGAATTGCCTGGCCTTGGTGAAGCTGGGCACTTCGGCATATTCCGCTCGCGACCCGTCGGAATTTTCAATCGAGCGCGCACTTACCCGTCGGAAGGCCGAAATGGAATGCAGCGTCGCGCCGCCAAGTTCATATTGGAGGTGCAGGGATGCGCCGAACCCGTTGAGGGTGGAGTCCGTCGGCTGGTTGCCTTCGGTCGCATAGGGATTGCTCGACGCAATTTCCGGATTTCTGTTCAGCAATTGCGGCCCAGGCGCCGTGCCGGCGAGCACTCTGGCATTATAGTCCTGAATTCCCGCCGCGTCGGGGTTATAGGCGATGATGCCGTGGGGCAGGGAATGCTGGCGGCTGCGCGTCACATCGAGGATGAGATCGGCTGTAAAGGCGCCTTCCGGCTTGTACCGCAGGAAAGTTCGGCCCGATTGGATGGAGATGTCGCCATAGCAGGCCCGGTCGCTCGGACGATTATAGAGGCACCCGCGATTGCGCGAAAGGGCGCTGACCTTGACCGCGAGACCGTCTGCAAGTCCGATATCCACCGAACCTCCGGCATCGATGCGGCCATAATTGCCGGCCGTCAGCGCCAATTGGCCTGAACCGTCGCCGACCGGCGCGCGGCTCACGATATTGATGGCGCCGCCGATGGTGTTCTTGCCGAACAGGGTGCCTTGGGGACCACGCAGCACTTCCACGCGTTCCAAATCGAGCAGGTCCATGACGCCGCCCTGCGAGCGGCCATAATAGACGCCGTCCACATAGATGCCGACACCGGGGTCCCCGGTAATCATACCTTCGGCTTGTCCGATGCCGCGAATGAACACTGCTGCCTGATGCGGACTTGCTGCGCCGATATTGGAGAAATATATGTTTGGCGTGAACCGACCGACATCACGCAGGTCCGCCATGGACCGGCTTTCCAGGTCTTCGTTGCTAAGAGCGGTGATGGCGACAGGAACGTCTTGCAGGCGTTCTTCTGTCTTGCGCGCCGTAACGACGATATCAGACAAGCCGTTTGGCCCAGCAGTTCCCGTTCCCGAACTCGTTTGAGCAAAGCCCTGAACAGGCAATACCGCACAGGTGGCCAGCAACACCGCCCGGAAACCCAGCGCTGCAAATCCTCCGATTTTATTCATCCCCATTCCTCTCCTGGATGCCGATCGCTGTTGGCCTACGTCTCGGCATTGGAATGATGATAGCACAAAGCCAGACAATGGAAATACCATTCGCCGTATCGGTCTTCTAGAATTTATCATCCAGTCCGGCGGACGGAAAAATATCGCTATTTCAAATTGGTATATGCACTTCCGGCAAATGAGCATCAGATCTGAAATGTCACATTGCCAGCAACGAATTTCCAAATTCTAAGATTATCAGATTTTCATCTCCGGTGAGCCATGCGATTCGCCTGTGGCGACCTGAGCCGAGATGTCCCACGTCGTGAACGAAACGGCAGCAGGATCGTGCCTAATGAAATACAGGAGCGTTAAAGCTGCTCTGTATCTGCCCGTTAAAAAAGCTGGAATTGTTTTTTACGCCAAAGAATGTAAATTCCAAACGAGGATCAAAGTGGGGACTGAACCATATGCCACCCCAGGCCGGTCCAATGCTGACACTCAAGGGGGAAGGGCATCTATGCCAGAAAAAATAGCACAGCCACGCGAGTTGGAGGAGTTTCTTGAAACGATCCGAGCGCGCTATGATGAACTGAGCGACCGTCTTCAGCGGATAGCCCGGCATATTCTGGACGAGCCCAATGACATCGCGTTCGAAACCCTCGCAGTAGTCGCGGAGCGCAGCAACGTGCAGCCATCTGCTATCGTTCGCTTCGCCCAGGCTTTTGGCTTTTCCGGCGCCAGCCCAATGCAGCGCCTGGTCCGCGACGGCTTACTGCGCGAAGATCGCTCGGTTGGCTATGCCGAGCGCATCCGCCAGCATCGATATGCAGCTTCCGGCGAGCCGGAGGGACCTCGTGAGCTGTTGTCGGAGTTCGTGCAGGGCAACATCCTGGCTTTGGAGAATCTCAATCACGCGGTTGGTTCGCGCGAATTGTCCGAAGCGATAAAAATGCTTCATGAAGCAGAGACCATATTCATTGCCGGGTTCCGCCGTTCCTTTCCTGTGGCCTCCTATCTTGCCTATATGTTGGGACAGGCGGGAAAACGGACAGTGCTGGTGGACGGCCTGGCAGGTTTGCAGATCCAGCAGGTCGGCGGCCTTCGTGCTGGTGATCTGATGCTGGCTATCAGCTTTTCACCCTATAGCCATGAGACATTGAGCCTAGTGGAGATAGCGAAGGGAAAATGTCCGGTGGTGGCCATTACCGACAGCGTCATTGGTCCGATAGCCAAGGACGCTGACCTGATCCTCCAGGTCCGCGAATCGGAGGTGCGGGGATTTCGTTCCCTGGCAGCATGCATGTGTCTCGCGCAATCACTTGCCATCGGTACGGCCGCGCGTCGCGATGAGGCCGCCTCCGCGCAACAGCCTTCAAAAAGCTCTGCACCATCGATTTGAGTGCTTGCACAGAATGTTCTGACCAGATATACCGTGGAATGTAATTTCCATAGGAGAGGTATGGTGGGGCAGCCGGTTGGCGCGGGCGCTGATTTTGCGGAGGAAGTTGGAGCTGCCCAAATCGCGGATTGGCGGCCCGTGGATACCCTTTTTGAAAACGCTGTAGGACGGAGCCTACTAAGTGGTGGGGTGACGGCGGCCTGGCATCGCGGTGCCGCCGCCCACGCCAGCGCGACAGGGTGGCGGGATGTGGCTGCACGTGAAACTATGCGGGCGGACGGCATCTTCAGGATCTACTCGATGACCAAGCCGGTGACGGCGGTTGCGATGATGATCCTTTGGGACGAAGGCAAATGGTCGCCATCCGACCTGATTGCTGATCATCTTCCGGAACTGGCCCATCTACAGGTTATGGAGGATGGTGCGACCGCAGACGCACCTGTTCTCGTTCCCGCCGCTACACCGCCGACGATGGAACATCTGATGACCCATCAGGCCGGTTTCACCTATGGGTTTACCAGCGAGCCAATCGACATTCTTTTCCGCGCGGAGCAGGTCCCGACTATTCCGCATGATGTAAGCACAGACGAGTATCTGGCGCGGCTGGCGCGGGTACCGCTGGCATTTCAGCCCGGCGCTGGCTGGCGCTACGGCGCGTCGATGGACATACAGGGCATCATCGTCGAACGCCTGAGTGGCATGAGCCTTCGCGACTTCATGCGGCAGCGCATTTTCGAGCCGCTCGGGATGATCGACACCGATTTCATCGTTCCGGAAGAAAAGTGGCATAGGCTGGCCACGCTCTATTCCTTGGCGGGCGATACGCTGGTGGAGCTGGACAGAAATGCCGAGCGGCTGGAATATGACACTATCGCAGGTCTATCACCGCGCGATGTGGTTCTGCCCTATGACAGCATTCCCCTGATGGCTTCGGGGGGAGGGGGCTTGGTGTCCACCGCGGCCGACTATCTGCGTTTTGGACGCATGCTGCTGGGGCAGGGTGCGCTGGAAGGGCAACGGATCATAAGCCGCGAAGCCGCTGCTTTGATGATGCGCAGTCATACGCCCGCCCATTTGCTGACGGGCGCGTTCGGTACGGCGCCACACTTGCTGCGTCCCGGCTATGAATATGCCTATAATGGCGTCGTGATCACCGATCCGCAGAAGGCGGGCGTGCGCCTCGGGCGTGATACATATTTCTGGGACGGTGCGGCCGGTTCCTGGTTCTGGATCGATCCGCAGAATGACGTTGTTTTCGTATCCATGATCCAGTCGCTGACCGATATGGAGCGCCTGTCGCTTCAGTTCCGCAGCCGCGGGATTGTTGCTGATATTTTGGAGGGGATTGACGCCCGGGATAGTTTGCCAGATGACGCGATCCACAGCGGGGATGAGCAATGAACCGCGCCGCGAACAGCGTGCGCGCTCTGGAGCTCATCACTCTCGGCCGATCGGGGGTGGACCTGTATGGTGAGCAGGTCGGCGGCCTGCTCGAGGATATGGGCTCTTTCGCCAAATATGTGGGCGGCAGTCCGACGAACAGCGCCATTGGCGCGGCGCGGCTGGGGTTGAATACCGGCATCATTACCCGGGTTGGTTCGGATCATATGGGGCGTTTCATCCGCCATCAGCTGGAGGCGGAGGGCGTTGACGTTGCGGGCGTCGTCGATGATCCGGAACGGCTGACGGCGCTCGTCATTCTGGGCATCCGCGATCCGGAAAGATTCCCGCTGATTTTCTATCGTGAAAATTGCGCCGACATGGCGTTGTGTGAGGAGGATATCGATCCTGGCTATGTGGCGTCTGCCCGGGCGCTGCTGATCAATGGCACCCATCTGTCGCAGCCGAATGTCCGGGCCGCGACGCTAAAGGCAGTGCGGGCGATAAAGGATGCGGGCGGGCGCGTCGTCTTCGACATTGATTACCGCCCGGTTCTGTGGGGGCTGGCAACGAAGGATAATGGCGAGGACCGTTTCGTTTCCAGCGAGCAGGTCACACAGCAGCTGCAGCAAATCCTGCCGTTGTGCGATCTGATCGTCGGAACGGAAGAGGAAATCCATATCCTGGGCGGAACGACCGACACGGTCGCCGCCTTGCGCAAGATCCGCGAGAACAGCGGCGCGCTTCTGGTGTGCAAGCGAGGTCCCGATGGATGCGTCGCTTTCCCGGCGGCGGTGCCCGATCAGTTGGATCAAGGTGTTGTCGGCAAGGGCTTTGCGATCGAGGTTTTCAACGTATTGGGCGCGGGGGACGCGTTCATGGCTGGGTTCCTTCGCGGCTGGCTGCGCGACGAAAGCATTGAGCAGTGTTGCACCTATGGCAATGCGTGCGGCGCCATCGTGGTGTCACGCCATGGCTGCGCTCCGGCCCAGCCGAGCGCCGAGGAACTGCGCGTGTTTCTCTCCCGCAATGACTGGCCGCTGCGGTTACGCGACAGCGCGGCGCTGGAACATGTCCATTGGGCGACCAATCGTCTGACCGGCTATGACAAGCTGACTGTGCTGGCGATCGACCATCGCGCCCAGTTCGATGAGCTAGTCGAAGAGCTTGGTACCAACAATCTGGATCGCGTGACCGAGTTCAAGGAACTGGCGTTGCGCGCCATGGCTCAGGTTGCGGAGGGCGAAGACGGCTTCGGCCTGCTTGCTGACGGGCGCTATGGTCGCTCCGCGCTGGAGAAGGCCGCTGGTGGCCGCTACTGGATCGGCCGTCCGATCGAGCTGCCGGGATCGAGGCCGCTGCGGTTCGAAGGTGGGCGGGAAGCCGCGACGATCCTTGCCGACTGGCCACTCGACCATGTCGTCAAATGTCTGGTCTTCTATCATCCCGACGATCCGGCGGACCTTTGCGCCGAACAGGATCGGCAGATATTGAGCCTGTTCGAAGCATGCCGGGCCACCCGTCATGAGCTGTTGCTGGAAGTCATTGCGTCCAAGCACGGCCCGGTCGGCACTGATACCCTGGCGCGGGTGATCGAACACATCTACGGCTTGGGCGTTTATCCCGATTGGTGGAAGCTGGAACCGGCGGTCGATCCTGCCACCTGGACGGCGATTGAAAAGGTCATAGCGGCGAACGACCCCTATTGCCGGGGCATATTGCTGCTGGGGCTGGCATCTGATGAAAAGTCGCTGCTGGCCGGCTTTGCCGCAGCGGCCAACAGTCCGATGGTCAAGGGCTTTGCCGTTGGCCGCACCATATGGGTGGAGCCCGCCATGCGTTGGTTCAAGGACGAGATTGACGATCACATGGTCATTGCTGAGATGGCGGCCAGCTTCAGCGTGCTGGCGCGGGCATGGCGCGACGCAAGGCAGGACCCAGCATCATGAGCGGAGAAACCATCAGGCTGACGATGGCGCAGGCGCTCGTCCGGTGGATGGCGGCGCAACGCGTCGACATTGAGGGCACAGAACAACCCTTCTTCGCAGGGGTGTGGGCGATCTTCGGACATGGCAATGTCGCGGGCGTGGGAGAGGCGCTGGCGGAGATCGGCGACGCCCTTCCCACCTATCGCGCGCATAATGAGCAGGGGATGGCGCATGCCGCCATCGCCTTTGCCAAGGCCAACCGCCGCCAGCGCGTGATGGCGTGCACTACTTCGATCGGGCCGGGCGCCACGAATATGGTGACCGCCGCCGCGCTCGCGCATGTGAACCGTCTGCCGGTGCTGTTCCTGCCCGGTGACGTCTATGGCAGTCGCCTGCCCGATCCGGTGCTTCAGCAGATCGAGGATTTTGGTGACGGAACGGCGAGCGCAAGCGACTGCTTTCGCCCGGTCAGCCGCTATTTCGACCGCATCACCCGGCCCGAACAGATATTGGACGCCGCGCCGCGTGCCATGGCGGTGATGACGGACCCGGCACGGTGCGGCCCCGTCACGCTGTCGCTGTGCCAGGATGTTCAGGCGGAGGCTTTCGACTGCCCGGTCAGCTTCCTTGAGCCGCGCGTGTGGCGGCAGCGGCGTCTTCATCCGGACGTGGGCGAGTTCAGTGCGCTGGTGCAGGCAATCCGCGCGGCGCAGCGGCCGCTGATCGTCGCGGGGGGCGGTGTTCTTTATTCCCGGGCTGAAGAGGCGCTGGCGGCGCTGGCGCAAGCCACCGGCATTCCGGTCGCGGAAACTCAGGCGGGCAAGGGCAGTCTGGTCGCCAGCCACGCTCAGGCGCTGGGATCGATCGGCGTTACCGGCACCGGCGCCGCCAATCGCGCGGCGCGGGACGCTGATCTCGTGATTGGCCTTGGCACCCGGTTGCAGGATTTCACCACCGGATCGCGCACGCTGTTCCCGGCCCAACTGTTCCAGGTCAATGTGGCCGCGCACGATGCGCACAAGCATGGGGCCAAGAGCGTCGTGGGTGATGCGCGTGAAGTGATAGAGGAGCTGGCATTATCGCTGGGCAAGTGGCGTGTGCCACAGGCTTGGGAGCAGGCTAACGAAACCGCGCGGGCCGAATGGAACCATGCGGCGGATGCTGTCATGGCGCCATCGGACGCGCTGCCTTCCGATGCGCAGGTCATCGGCGCGGTTACCCGCAATGCCTCCGAAAACGCCGTGGTGGTCTGCGCCGCCGGGGGCCTGCCGGGTGAACTGCACAAGCTGTGGCGTGTCCGCAAGCCGGGCGGCTATCATGTCGAATATGGCTTTTCCTGCATGGGCTATGAGATTGCGGGTGGCCTGGGCGTCAAGATGGCCGATCCCAGCCGGGAGGTCTTCGTACTCGTTGGCGATGGCAGCTATTTGATGCTCAATTCCGAGCTCGCGACTTCGGTCATGCTGGGGATGAAGATCACCGTCGTGCTGCTGGACAATGGCGGTTATGGCTGCATCAACCGCTTGCAACAGGCGACTGGCGGCAGGCCGTTCAACAACCTGCTCGCGGATTCCAGGCAAGAGGTTCTGCCGCCTGTCGATTTCGCCGCCCATGCCCGCAGCCTTGGCGCGCAGGCGGAAAAGGTGTCGGGGATCGCGGCGCTGGAAGAGGCGCTGGGTCGCGCCGCCGCGTCAAGCAGCAGCTATGTCATCGTGCTGGAAACCGACCCCGCAATCACGACGCAATCGGGGGGGCACTGGTGGGATGTCGCGGTGCCGCAGGTGTCTTCGCGAGCGGAAGTCGTTGAGGCGCGTGCCCGCTATGAGGATATGAAGAAGAGGCAAATGCCATGACGATACGCTGGGGCGTAAGCCCGATCGCCTGGGCGAATGACGACATGCCCGAACTTGGGGGCGACATCACGCTGGACACGCTGTTGAACGAGGCGCGGCAGATCGGTTTCGAGGGGGTGGAACTTGGCTGCAAGTTCCCGCGGGATGCCGCCACCCTTAAGCCCATCATGACCTCCCACGGGCTGGACATCATCGGCGGCTGGTATTCCACCAATCTGCTGGTCCGGGACGCCGAAGCCGAGATCGAGGCGATGGCCGATCACCTCGCCCTGCTGGAGGCGATGGGGTCGCAGGTTTTCATCGCCGCTGAAACATCCAACGCCATCCACTGCGATCGCTCCCGGCCGCTGGACGCCCATCCCCGGATCGACGATCAGGCGTGGGAACAGTTTGGAGCGCGGCTGAACGCGGTCGCCGCCTATGTGAATGAGCGCGGGCTGCGTTTTGCCTATCATCATCATCTGGGCACGGTGGTGGAGACAGGCGATGAATTGCGGCGCTTCTTCGAAGTTACGAGCGATCATGTCGGCCTGACGCTCGACACGGGTCATTCTCTTTGCGGCGGCATCGATCCGCTGAAGGTCATAAGCGAACGGCCCGAGCGGGTGAGCCACGTCCATTGCAAGGATGTGCGGCGGAACCGGTACAATCGCCTCCGGGCTGGCGGCGCGAGCTTCCTTGATGGCGTGGTCAGCGGCATGTTCACCGCACCGGGTGATGGCATTTATGATTATGAGCCGTTCCTCGGTGCTCTCGCTAGCGTTGGCTATGATGGCTGGATCGTCATCGAGGCTGAGCAGGATCCGGCCGTCGCCAATCCCTATACCTATCAGCAGCTTGGCCTTCGCACGCTGCGGAATATTGCGGCTGAAGTAGGGCTGGCGGCATGAGCCTCAAGGTTCGCAGCCACGAACCCGATGCGCAGGGCGTGGTGCTCGACATCACGCCGGAAAGCGCTGGATGGCGCTATGTTGGCTTCAAGATTGTCCGTCTCGCCGCAGGGCAAGTCCATGATGGGGGTGAAGAGGGCCGCGAAGCATGCCTGGTCATCCTGTCCGGCATCGTTGATGTGACCGCCGGAGAGGAGTGCTTCGAGCGGATTGGTGGGCGGGCTGATGTATTCGCAGGACCTGCGACCTCGGCCTATGTCCCCGCAGGAACCTTCTACAGCATCCGGGCAGCGAGCGATGCGGAAGTCGCGATCTGCACTGCTCCGGGCGGTGGCAACCGTCGTCCGCGTGTCATCGCGCCCGAAGACGTAAGGTTGGAAACGCGGGGGGAGGGCACAAATCAGCGTTTCGTACGCAACATCCTGGATGATGCTGGCGATGCGGAAAGCCTGCTGGTCGTGGAAGTCATCACTCCCGGCGGTCATTGGTCGAGCTATCCGCCGCACAAGCATGATCGAGACGCCTGGCCGCAGGAAACCTTCCTTGAGGAAACCTATTATCACCGCCTGTCGCCGCCGCAGGGCTTTGCCTTTCAGCGGGTCTATACCGACGACCGCTCGATCGACGAGACCATGGCCGTCGAAGATGGTGACGTGGTGCAGGTGCCGCGCGGCTACCATCCCGTCGGCGCGCCGCACGGCTACGACCTTTATTATCTGAACGTCATGGCTGGCCCACGTCGCGACTGGGTGTTCGCCAATGACCCCGCGCATGAGTGGATCGCGCGCGGCGCGCCGTCAGGGCCTGACACGGGAGAATGAGTTGCTGCCTTCGTTCGTCTGCTTGCCGAGCGAAGTGAACCAAAAGTTTTGACGTCTATCGCCTGTCCAGCCCCGCCGGTGGAGATCTGCACTTTATCCATGGCGGCGGCTGGGCGCCCGTGAGGGCAGGGAGCATCCCCGCCCTCAATCTACGCGACGGCGTTGTGCAAAGATGATGAGGAAGATTTGACCATGACCGTAGAAGCCGAAACGCGAAACATTCCCCACTTCATCGGGGGGCGTGCGGTGACTGCTACCGCGTCTCGCACCAGTGATGTGTTCGACCCGAATTGCGGACAGGTGCAGGCGCGCGTGGGGCTGGGAACCGCCAGCGAATTGCAGCAGGCGGTCGATGCCGCTCAAGCGGCGCAGCCCGCATGGGCGGCCGTCAATCCTCAGCGTCGGGCTCGCGTCATGTTCGAGTTCAAGCGGCTGGTCGAACGCGACATGGACGAACTTGCCCGCCTGCTGGCGTCCGAACATGGCAAGGTGGTCGCCGACGCCAAGGGCGACATTCAGCGCGGCCTTGATGTCGTGGAGTTCGCTTGCGGCATTCCTCATTTGCTTAAGGGTGAACATACGCAGGGCGCAGGCCCCGGGATCGACGTCTATTCGATGCGCCAGCCCATCGGCATCGGCGCAGGGATCACCCCCTTCAATTTCCCGGCGATGATCCCGCTTTGGATGAGCGCCGTCGCGATGGCCTGCGGCAACGCCTTCATCCTGAAGCCCTCGGAACGCGATCCGTCCGTTCCGATCCGCCTGGCGGAACTTTTTATGGAGGCCGGGCTGCCTGCGGGCATTTTCCAGGTCGTTCAGGGTGACAAGGAAATGGTGGATGCCATCCTTGATCATCCGGCGATCAGCGCGGTCAGCTTCGTCGGCTCCTCCGACATCGCCCATTATGTCTACAAGCGCGGCGTCGACAACGGCAAGCGCGTCCAAGCGATGGGCGGCGCCAAGAACCACGGCATCGTCATGCCCGACGCCGATCTCGACCAGACGGTAGCTGATCTTTGCGGAGCGGCCTTTGGGTCGGCGGGCGAGCGCTGCATGGCTTTGCCGGTCGTGGTTCCGGTTGGGCAGGACACAGCCGAGCGGCTGAAGGCGAAGCTGATCCCCGCCATCGAGGCTCTGCGCGTAGGCGTCTCCACCGATGCGGAGGCGCATTATGGTCCTGTGGTGACCGCGCAGCACAAGGCGCGCATCGAACAGTGGATTCAGACCGGTGTGGATGAGGGCGCGGAGTTGGTCGTCGATGGGCGCGGCTTCTCGCTTCAGGGGCATGAGGACGGCTTTTTCGTCGGCCCGACCCTGTTCGATCATGTGACGCCGGGCATGAGCGCTTACCGGGAGGAGATTTTCGGCCCCGTGTTGCAGATGGTGCGGGCCGACAGCTTTGAAGACGCGCTGGCTCTCCCGTCCAGCCATCAATATGGCAATGGCGTTGCCATCTTCACGCGCAATGGTCACGCCGCACGGGAATTTGCCGCGCGGGTGAATGTCGGCATGGTTGGTATCAACGTGCCGATACCGGTGCCGGTCGCCTATCACAGCTTTGGCGGTTGGAAGCGCTCGGGCTTTGGCGACCATAACCAGCATGGCGAAGAGGGCGTCCGTTTCTGGACGAAGGTGAAGACCGTGACGCAGCGCTGGCCGAACGCATCGGGTGCCGCTTCGGGATCGTCGCTGTCCGATGCCTTTATGATCCCGACGATGAAATGATGTTTCCGTCGGCCCGGTTCACGCCGGGTCGGCAATCAGGTGAGCAGCTTCTCATGACCACGCAAGAACTCAGCCAAGTTGTCGGAGCTTCGCAACCTTGCTTGCGTGACGATACGATCGGCGAAGCGCTCGACCGCGCCGGACAGCGCTGGCCCGATGAGGATGCGCTCGTCGCACGGCACGGTAATGATCGCTACAGCTGGTCGGAACTGAAGGCCGCCACGGATGACTTTGCCGCAGGCCTGCTGGCGTTGGGGGTGAGGCCGGGAGACCGGGTTGGCATATGGGCGCCTAACTGCGCCGAATGGACCATCGCGCAGCTGGCGACTGCCCGTGCGGGTATGATCCTGGTCAATATCAACCCGGCCTATCGCGTCGCGGAGTTGGAATATACGCTGGCCAAGGTGGAAGTGACGGCGCTGATCTGCGCGGCCTCGTTCAAGACCAGTGATTATCTGGCCATGACGGAGACGTTCGTCACGCACTTTGGCGGGCAACCGGGAGAGATTGTGTCGGTTGGCCTTCCAGCGTTCCGCTATGCCATCAAGATCGGCGGCGATCCGCGCCCGGGCTGGTTGGATTTTAAAGAGGTTGCGGACCTGCGGACGGCAGATTCGGAAGCGGAACTCATCGGCGTCGCTGCAACGCTGAAGGCGGACGATCCGATCAACATCCAGTTTACCAGTGGAACCACAGGGGCGCCAAAAGGCGTGACCCTTTCGCACCACAACATTCTCAACAACGCGTTCATGTGTGGCCGTGAGATGGGCCTAGTGCCAGGGGACCGCATTTGCATAGCGGTGCCGCTTTACCATTGCTTTGGCATGGTGATGGGCAACCTTATGAGCATGCTCCATGGCGTCACCATGGTCTATCCCTCACCAGGCTTCGATCCGCTCGCGGTGCTGGAAGCCGTGGAAGCAGAACGCTGCACGATATTGCACGGTGTGCCCACGATGTTCATCGCGGAACTGGAGCATCCTGAATTCTCGCACTTCGATCTGTCCTCCTTGCGGACCGGGTTGATGGCAGGCTCGCCCTGTCCAGAAGAACTGATGCGCAAGGTGATGACGCGGATGCACATGCGGGACATCGGCATCGGCTACGGCATGACTGAAACCAGCCCGTTGAGCTTTCAGACCTCGCTGGACGATCCGGTCGAAGCCAGGGTCGCCACGATCGGGCGCATTCAGCCCCATATTGAAGCCAAGATCGTGCATCCCGAAACCGGCGAGATTGTCGCGCGCGGGGAGCCGGGCGAACTCTGCGTTCGCGGTTATTCCGTGATGCTTGGCTATTGGGGCGATCCTGAAAGGACCGCGGAGGCAGTCCGCGACGGCTGGATGCACACCGGTGATCTGGCGACCATCGATGACGCGGGCTATGCGCGGATCGTGGGGCGGATCAAGGATATGATCATTCGCGGCGGCGAGAATATCTATCCGCGCGAACTGGAAGAGCTGCTTTACCTCCACCCATCCGTGCTGGACGTGCAGGTCGTCGGCATCATGGACGATCGGTTCGGCGAAGAGGTAATGGCCTGCGTGAAGCTCCGCCACGGCGAGCAGGAAGATGCTGAATCGATCATCACATTCTGCCGGGAGCGCGTGGCCCATCATAAGGTGCCGCGCTACGTTCGCTTCATCGATAGTTTTCCCATGACCGTATCCGGAAAGGTGCAGAAGGCCCGGCTGCGCGAGATGATGGAGGATGAGCTGGCGAAAGCCCGCCAATAGAGAAAATGAGCGCTCTGTTTCAGCGCGTAAACAACAATATCCTGTTTTAGGAAAGGTATTCCATGTCTCAAATCGCTCTGATTGGCGCTGGCAGGATTGGCAAGATCCACGCTGCGAACATCGCCGCCAATCCTCGCTTGACGTTGTCGCGCATCGTTGATCCGTTCGGTGGGGCGGAAGAACTGGCCGAGCGCTACGGCGCCCGCGTATCGACGGTGGACGAAGTTTGGGCCGACCCTGCGATCAGCGGCGTCGTAATCGCAAGCGCGACTGACACCCATCTAGAATATACGCTGGAATCCATCCGCGCTGGAAAGCACGTCTTTTGTGAAAAGCCGCTGGACCAGGATGCGGGCCGCGCCGCGCGTGTCCAGCAGGCAGTCGCCGGGAGCGACAGGCACGTCCTGCTGGGCTTTAACCGGCGGTTCGATCCCAGCTTCGCCAGCCTGCAGCGACGCTTGAAGCAGGGCGAGATCGGCGCGCTCGAGACGCTGCACATCATCAGTCACGATCCAGCGCCGCCGCCCGCATCCTATGTCGCTGTATCGGGCGGCATCTTCAAGGACATGTCGATCCATGATTTCGACATGGCCAGCTGGCTGCTGGATGAAGAGATCGAAAGCGTCTTTGCTTCGGGCGCTGTGCTGATCGATCCTGAAATTGGCGCGGCGGGCGATTTCGACACCGCCAAAATCCTGCTGCGCACGGTCAGCGGCAAGATCTGCGTCATCTCCAACAGCCGCCGCAGCGGCTATGGCTATGACCAACGCATCGAAGCCTTCGGGTCGAAGGGCATGATCCGGGCCGAGAACAAGCTGGAAAGCAGCGTCCAGACCTGGACTGAGGGGGGCGCACGGTCGGACTGCTTCCAGAATTTCTTCCTCGATCGTTACGCCGAAGCCTACGCCATCGAGGTCGAGCACTTTGCCGACATCATCGAGGGCAAGGCAACGCCCGTCGCCGATGAAAGCGACGGCATCAAAGCGCTCATCCTTGCCGAAGCCGCCGACCAGTCGGCTCGCAGCGGGTCGGTCGTCAAGCTGGCCCGCTCTGCGGACCGCTGAAGAAAGCACAATGAAGGAGATACTGATATGGCCTTAGACCCCGTATTGCAGCAGATCGTAGCGCAACTTCCCTTGCCCACGTCCGACAAGATCGACCACGAAGTAATGCGCCGCGATATGGAAGCTTTGATACCGCTCTTCTACGGGCCGGACGGTCCCATCGACGCTGCGTCGGTGGAGAATGTGGCTATTGATGGCGAGGACGGGCCGGTACCGCTTCGCATCATTCGCCCCCTGGCAGCTCCTACCGGAACATTGCATCTTCTGCACGGTGGCGGTTGGGCGTTCGGCAGCATCGAATTCATCGAGCCGTTGGCGCGGCGGCTTGCGCGAAACCTCTCGATGGTTGTCGTGGCAAGTGGTTATCGGCTCGCTCCTGAAAATCCCTTTCCCGCCGGGTTCAATGATTGCTTGGCCGCTGCGCGTTGGACCATAGAGCATGCGGCTGAACTCGGGGGTGCCGGAAACCCGGTAGTAATTGCGGGAGAGAGCGCCGGAGCAAATCTGGCGACCGCAGTGGCCCTGGAATTTGCAGGAACGGGTAGCGAGAATTTCGACGCTCAATTGCTTTTCTTCCCGGCGGTCGATTTGCGAAAGGAATCGGCGAATTATCCTTCCCGGATCGCCAATGCAGATCCGACGCTTCGCACGGGAACGCTGCCTCAGATGATGAAGGATTATTGCGGTGAGCATGATCCAGCGGATCCCCGCCTTTCGCCAATCACCTCCGAACGGTTGGATGCGGCACCGCCTGCGGTCATCGTCGTGCTGGAGGTCGATCCGCTCCGCGACGAAGCCGTCGCCTATACTGATCGGTTGCGAGAGGCGGGCGTCGATGTCGAATTGGTGGAGTTCGACAATCTGACCCATGGTTTCCCCAATCTGTCCGCACTGGTTCCAGCTGCGGCCGAGGCCACAGAGGTGGTTGGGCAGCGCCTCAAGAAGTTGCTGGCCCGAACCGTCCACGGCTGAAACGCCATACCGGCAGTAAATACGTAAAAGCTGTGTCGATTGAAGACACGATATTCTCGTTGAGGAGGTCCTTCATGGACGACGGGGCACAATATAAGGGCCTGCCCAGCAGCAATGGTTCCACGTTCGATTTGTCGCAGGCGCTGGCAGTGTTGGATTTTGACGAGACCGGCCATACCAATGCGGCGGTGATATGTTGCGACCGGCACGCGGCGGACAAATCGCGGGTCGCGTTGCGTCATCGCGGGCTTGATGGGGTTACGCAGGAGTGGACGTTCGCGCGGCTGGCCCATGATAGCGCGAGGCTCGCGGCCGCGCTGGCATCTTTGGGTGTGAGCAAAGGCGACCGGGTGGCCGGACTGCTGCCGCGTTCGCCCGAACTGCTGATCCTGATCCTGGCGACCTGGCGGCTCGGAGCGGTCTACCAGCCTTTGTTTACGGCCTTCGGGTCCAAGGCGATCGAATATCGGCTTGAGGTGGCCAACGCTCGCTTGATCGTGGCCGATCAGGATAATCTTTCCAAGATCGCCGATGTTCCCCCGTCGATCGCGCAGATTGTGGTGGGGGCCGGAGAAGCAAGCGCCCAGCGCGACTTCTGGAGCATGATCGAAGGCGAGAAGGAAGGTCATCCTGCTGTGCCTTGTGGCTTGGACGATCCCTTTCTCATCATGTTCACCTCTGGAACCACCGGACCTGCCAAGCCTTTGCTGGTTCCGGTGAGGGCGATTGCTGCCTTCGCCGCCTATATGCGCGATGCGGTGGGATTGCGCCCAGATGACCGTTTCTGGAACTTTGCCGATCCGGGCTGGGCCTATGGCCTCTATTACGCTGTGACCGGCCCGCTTGCGCTCGGCATTGCCACGACGTTCAACCAGCGCGGTTTCGACGTCGACGATGCCTATGACACAATCGCCGACCTAGGCATCACCAATGTCGCGGGATCACCAACAGCTTACCGGCTGCTGCTCGCTGGCGGCCCGGAAAAAGCCGAGCGAGTGAAAGACCAGCTTCGCGCCGTCAGCAGCGCGGGCGAACCGCTCAACCCCGAGATCATTCGTTGGTTCGGCGAGCATTTACATGCCCCCATCTATGACCATTATGGGCAGACCGAGATCGGCATGGTGCTCTGCAATCATCACGGCATCGATCATCCGGTCCATATCGGATCGGCTGGTTTTGCTTCGCCTGGGCACCGCGTCGTCGTCTGCTCGCCCGAAGGAGAGGAACTGCCTAAAGGAGAGCCGGGGATACTCGCGCTGGACCGCAAGGCATCGCCAATGATGTGGTTTTCCGGCTATCTGGGACGGGAAACCGCGGCGTTCGTCGGCGACTATTATATGAGCGGTGACACGGTGGAGCAGAATGAAGATGGAAGCATCTCATTTATCGGTCGGGCCGATGATGTCATCACCACCTCTGGCTACCGTGTTGGCCCGTTCGACGTCGAGAGCGCGCTGCTCGAACATGAGGCGGTGATGGAGTCCGCAGTGATCGGTAAGCCCGATCCTGAACGGACAGAAATTATCAAGGCGTTCATCGTATTGAACCAGGGCTATAGGGCGGAAGACCCGGATTTGGCGTCTTCGATCCAGCGCTATGTAAAAACGCGGTTGTCCGCCCACGCCTACCCGCGCGAGATCGCATTTGTGGAGTCCTTGCCCAAGACGCCAAGCGGCAAGCTACAGCGTTTCCTGCTCCGAAATGAGGAAGTCGCCAAACAGCGACAGGCAAACAGCTGACGTTTCCAGATCGGACGCTTCATGGAGAGGCGTCTTGGCCCGGCTTCTGCAAACCACATTGCATGATCCCATGGGCCTGGAGAGTGGTGGGCGCGACACGCGATTAACAACCGATAGAATTAAGAGATTGAGCATGGACATCAATGGAATGGCCGCCGTCGTCACGGGCGGCGCGTCCGGATTGGGGAAGGCGACGGCGCATATGCTGGCCGAGCAGGGCGCAAAGGTTGCAATTTTCGATTTGAACGAGGAAGCGGGACGGGCAACTGCCGAAGCCTTGGGCGGTATTTTCGTCGCAGCCAACATCGCCGACGACGCCAGCGTAACGGCTGCTCTGGAAGCTGCCGAGCGTGCGCATGGCGTGGCGCGCATCCTCGTCAACTGCGCTGGTATCGCTCCGGCTGTAAAGACAGTAGGCAGCGAAAATGCGCCGCATCCGCTGGACATTTTTGTCAGGACGGTGACGGCCAATCTGATCGGCAGCTTCAATGTCATCGCCAAATTCTCCGCCCGGCTCGCTGCGGCGGACGAGATTGACGGCGAAAGAGGCGTCATCGTAAACACCGCGTCGGTCGCCGCCTATGACGGGCAGATCGGCCAGGCAGCCTATAGCGCGTCGAAAGGCGGGGTGGTCGGCATGACCCTTCCGATCGCGCGCGACCTCGCCCAGCATAAGATCCGAGTAATGACGATCGCTCCTGGTATCTTCCTGACGCCGATGCTGGAGTCCTTTCCCCAGACGGTTCAGGATGCTTTGGGTGCGCAGGTGCCGCATCCTAGCCGCTTGGGGAAGCCGACCGAATATGCGCAGCTGGTGGAAAGCATAATCCGCAATCCCATGTTGAATGGCGAAGTGATCCGACTGGATGGTGCAATCCGGATGGCGCCGCGCTGATTAAGCCTTCGGGGCGTCATGTACGGTTAGGTCGGGCTGCGAGTGTATCGGATCGGCCCCGCCTGACACAGGATGAGATCGCGCTCGCTCAAAAGCGGGAGGCGCCGTTGCTTTTCGTCCTCTCTTATAGACGCTGCACAACCAGAGGCGGTTGGACCTGTCCACCCGTAAAACAAACATTTCGTTCCAAAATATAAATTGACGAAATTCAAATTCCATTTATAAAATGGTCAGAAGGGGCATGCTGCTGGGGGGCAGCATGACAGTCCCATTCTAGGAGAGATAGGATGCACTTGAGGGGTTGTTTGCTTGGTACCGTTGCCAGCTTGGTCGCGATGCCTGCTTTTTCGACATATGCACAGGCACAGGACGCTGTTGGTGATCCGAATCCGCAGATCGCGCAATCCGTCGCGGCGTCTGCTAATTCTGCGCCAACAGGTGCGCAGGTTGAGGCATCGGGCCAAGGGCTGAAGGACATCATCGTAACGGCTCGCCGCCGCAGCGAGAGCGCGCAGACTGTGCCAGTCGCCGTCAGCGTCGCATCGGCGGAGTCACTGGAACAGCATCAAGTTCTCAACGCCTATCAGCTAGTCAATCTGACCCCGAGCTTGCAGACGCGATCGACCAATCAGCAGGCAGGTGCTGTCAATTTCACGATCCGTGGCGTCGGAACATCCGTGTTCGGGCCGCAGATTGAGCAAAGTGTTGGCATCGTAATCGATGATGTCGTGATGAGCCGTCCTCAGCTCGGTAATGTGCAGTTCTTCGATCTTGATCGCGTTGAAGTACTGCGTGGGCCGCAGGGTATGCTGTTCGGCAAGAACGCAGCGGCCGGCCTGATCAACATCGTTACGGCGCAGCCGCGACTAAATCAGTCGGAATTTCTGGCCAATATTCTTTATGGCGACACGACCGCGCCTGGCTCGGGCAATCTTGCAACCTTGCAAGTTGCAGGCAACACGCCGCTTAGCTCTAATGCCGCTCTCCGGCTTTCTGCCTTCGTGACCCGCCAAGATGCATTTACGAAAGACATCGCCCTCCGCCAGAATTTGGGAAATACCGCATATGGCGGTCGGCTAAAGATTCTATGGGAACCTAGTGACGCGTTGCGTCTGACAATTGCCGGCGACTATCAGCATTCGAATGGTCCGGGTGAGGGCGTGCTTGTGCGGCGATTTAATGCGCGAGGCGGGTTGATCGAGAGCATCGATGCGGCAAACGGGATCGTTGCGTCGCCAAACAATACGCTGTTGGCCAGTGACGTCCGGAACACGAACGATTCCACTGTATACGGTGTGTCTCTGAAGGCAGAGTGGGACATTGGCGGAGGGTACACGTTGACCAACGTGCTGGCCCATCGGCGATCGCGCATGCGTACCTCCATCGATACGGACACCACCACCGCAGATCTTTTCAACGTCAATACCGGTGGACTTACGCGGCGCCAGACTACCGAAGAGTTGCGGCTCACATCGCCAAGCGACGGACGCTTCAGCTACCAAGTTGGTCTCTTCTATTTGGACCTCGTCGCCCGGGAATATCTGTTGCAAGGCGCAAATCTGGGGATTCCTATACTGGTTCCGGGACTTTCCAACTTCGGAGGTTATGCGGACGGCATTTCTCCAACGAAGAGCTATGCTGGATTCTTCGAAGGGCAATATAAGATCAGCGACAGCCTGCGCGTCACCGCTGGCGGCCGTTACACTCACGACAACATCCGTTACGGCATCGATCTAACAAATCCCGCAGCAGTGATTGGGCTTTACGGGCCTGACATATCGTTCGATCGGCAAGTCAAAAAGAACAACTTCTCTTATCGAGTTGGCCTGGACTATAGCATCAATCCGGACGTACTTGCCTACTTCACTTATACCAGAGGGTATAAGGGACCGACCTTCGATCAACTGTCCGGGTCGCCTGTGGCTCCAGAAATTCCAAAGAGCTTTGAGGTCGGCGTCAAATCGACGCTGTTTGATCGCAAGCTTCGTCTTAACGTCGCCCTTTTCGACACGACATTCGATGGCTTTCAGACCCAGGCACAGCGGCCGGGAACTGCGGCCGGGTTCACGACCCTCAATGCAGGACAGCTGAAGTCCCGCGGGGTGGAATTGGAATTCACGGCTCTCCCGTTCGAAGGGCTGACGATCAGTGGTGGTACGACATATAATGAGACGGAATACCGCAACCTTTCCGGTGTGCCCTGCTACACCGGGCAGCCTGCGGGGACTAGCGGCACAAATGTGTGCTTGCCGAACGGCACGACCGATGTGAGCGGAAACCAGCTAGAAAACGCGCCAAAATGGACCACGACGATTACTGCGCGTTATGAGCATCCTGTGTCCAGCAATTGGGTTGGATTCCTGCAAGGCGATGTTTACCACCGTAGCGCCTTCAGTTTCAGCCAGACGCGTGATCCCCAGCTTCGGGTCCGCGCGAATGCGATCGCAGGTTTGTCGGCGGGGGTTCACACAGCGGATGACAAGCTTTCAATCTCCGCTTTCGTCCGTAATCTCTTCGACAAGAGGGTTCCAAGCTATATCTTCGCCGATCCGGTGTCTGCCTTTTATGTCGGTTCTTCCGGCCAAAGCGACGCAGCGCTTGGGGGCAACTATTGGCAGAGCTTTGGACCAAACTCGTTCCGGACTATTGGAGTGAGCTTGAACTATAAGATGTGAGCTCGATGCCGCGGCCATGCATAAGCGGTGCGCATCAATCTGAAAGTATATGATCACAGAATAGAGATCGGTTCCTCAGCCGAGGCTGAGGAACCTCTTCACTGGATCTACTCAGGCGATATGGCCGCCGTGTCGAAGCAGGAGGCCGAGGGTAAAAGCCCTACCGCTTTGAAGTGGCAATCCGCCCCCACGCTGACTAGGCGGCCAGTATGCCCGAATTCCCGTTGCATCACGAATGCAGCAGGGGCCTTGAAGATGTGCCGAACCTCGTCAGCGGGCCGCTATGATCGATGGCAATGTCGGAATGGGGACCGGTCGACTGATACGAAGGATGGACGGAGTGGCTGTTGAACAAACCTGTGTGGAAGCGGATATCCCCGGCGTGTCAGGAATGCGGAGTTCGCGACGTCTCGCGGTTCTCCTATTCCTTGCATACGCTTCTCTGATCGCTGTTTTCCAGGGCATCTTGAATGTTCTTCTGCCGCCGGTTGTTGCGAGACTTGCCCCCGATGCCAAGGTGGGTACACTGGCATTCCTCTCCACGATCGCGGCGATCGCATCGGTCATTGCGCTTTTCGCTGGAGGCGCAGTCTCTGATCGCACGAGATCCCGCTGGGGAAAGCGGACTCCGTCCCTCCTCGTAACCTTATTCGCGAGCATCGCTTTGATGCCCTTGGTCGGAAGCGCAACCTCCATCGTCCAACTGACGATCTTGCTGCCGCTTTTATGGTTCACACTTAATTATTATCAGTCCGTACTGCTGGCCGCTTTGCCCGACCGAATTCCTGCACATGATTTGAGCTTCGCTTCGGCAGCGATTGGCTTGGGTGCGCCCGTGGGAATTTTCGTCGGCGTCAACATCGCGACAATAGCTTCCACGACGATGATGGGCTATGTGCTTCTTGCGGTCCCACTGACCATTTTGACCTGTGCTTTTATTTTGGTGGAACCGGAAGCGTCTTCTCTCGGACTGCCGGTAGAAGAACGGCGACCCTTCAGTTGGAAGGGGTGCCGGGCACAATTTGCGAGTTTCTCGCATCGCAACTACTCGCTCGCGGCGATATCAAGGGCGCTGCTTTTCCTCTGCTACTTCAGCATAACTGGCTATATATTCTTCCTGCTCCAGGATTATGTGGGGCAAGGACAGCTTCCCTATCGAAGCCTCAGCACCGGGATCAGCATCTTCTCCAGCGTCATGACAGCTGCCTGGCTTTTCGTCACCCTCGTGACAGGGTGGTTGGCCAGTCGATTCCAGCGAACCGTTATGATCGTCGCTACCGTTTCCATCTTGGCGGGCGTCGTGACGTTGCTACCGGCGTTTTCGAATAGCTGGACCATCTTCCTGCTCTTCGGCCTTGGAACCGGCCTCATGTTTGGCAGCTACTTCGTCCTGGACCTGAAGCTCGCCACCCTTGTCCTGCCTGACGAAAAGACCGCAGGCCGGGATCTTGGGATCCTGCTCGCCGCGGGCTCGGCGCCCGGAGTGATCGCCCCCGCAGTTGCAGGCGCGATCATCGCGGCGAGCGGCTATCCTGCGCTCTTCCTCTTTGGCGCAGGGGTAGCATTTATTGGAGGTCTGTGTGTGGCCTTCATCAGGCTTCGGTGATGGCGCCGGTGCGCTCCTCCTGGCGAGGACTTTAGTTCTGTGACGCGACGCACGACGATACCCTTTCTGCGAGGCCTTGATGATGACCGGACAACAGGCGATCTGCCGAGCGGATGAACCGGCTCCCTCGGCTTATGCGTTTCCGCTTCTTCTGAAGCATTTGTTGGCATCAGGTCTCGCACGCGCGCCTGAACAGGAGATCGTCTACCGCGATGTGGCACGGTTCAATTATCGAACATTTGCCAACCGTGTTGGGAGGCTGGCCAATGGTCTTTCGAATCTTGGCATAAAGGCCGACGACACGGTCGGCGTGCTGGATTGGGACAGCAACCGCTATCTGGAAAGCTACTTCGCCATTCCGGGAATGGGGGCGGTGCTCCACATGGTGAACATACGCCTGTCGCCGGAGCAGATACTATATACAATCAACCATGCACGCGACGATGCGCTTCTCGTCCATGCCGATTTCCTTCCGCTGCTGGAAAGCATATGGGATCGGATCAAGCATGTTCGAACCGTCATAGTCCTTACCGACACGGGAGAAGTGCCGGTATCGACGCTCCCGGTCATTACCGAATATGAAGGGTTGCTGGCAGGCGCCGCGCCGGATTACGATTTCCCGGATTTTGACGAGAATAGCCGCGCCACTACTTTTTATACTACAGGCACCACCGGCTCGCCAAAGGGCGTGTTCTTCAGCCATCGCCAGCTTGTTCTTCACTCATTGGTGATGGCAGGTGCGATGGCAGCTTCCCAGGTTCAAGGGCGCCTGCATCGCGCCGACGTGTATATGCCGATCACGCCTATGTTCCACGTCCATGCCTGGGGCATGCCATTCATCGCAACGATGCTCGGACTGAAGCAGGTTTACCCGGGGCGCTATGCCGCCGCGACCCTGCTGGGGCTGCAACAGTCCGAGGGGGTGACCTTCTCCCATTGCGTGCCGACCTTGCTGCACATGTTGCTGACCTCTGCCGAAGCGGCTGACGCCGACCTTACAGGGTGGAAGATCGTGATCGGGGGGGCTGCTTTGCCCAAAGGGCTCGTCCATGCTGCGCTCGCCCGGGGCATCGACATTTTTGCAGGCTACGGCATGTCGGAAACCTGCCCCATTCTCAGCATAGCACAGATGACGGCGGAGCAATTGGCGGACGGGTCGGCTGAAGAGGTGGAGGCCCGCACGCGTGCGGGTGCGGCGGTGCCTCTTGTCGATCTGCGCATCGTTGACCCAGGCATGAATCCCCTTCCGCGCGATGGGAAAAGTGCAGGGGAGATTGTCGTGCGCGCTCCTTGGCTGACGCAAGGATATCTAGGTGACTCGCACTCTTCCGAGATGCTCTGGGAAGGGGGATATATGCATACCGGCGACGTCGGCGTCCTCCATCCCGACGGGGTGCTGCAGATCACCGACCGCATCAAGGATGTGATCAAGACGGGTGGTGAATGGATTTCATCGCTAGAAATCGAAGATATCATCTCGCAGCTTGAAGGCGTTAGTGAAGTGGCCGTCATTGGAGTGCCAGACCCAAGATGGAGCGAACGTCCTCTGGCAATCGTGGTCCCAAAGGCTGGCTTTGAGGCCCTTACGGAGTGCTCGGTTAAGGCGCATGTCAAAACATTTTCCGACCGCGGACAAATCTCGCAATGGGCTGTGCCCGAGCGAGTGATGTTTCAAACCTCGCTGGAAAAGACAAGCGTAGGCAAGTTGGACAAGAAAACACTTCGGCAACGCTATTCCCCTTCTGCTGGATCCGTACATCAGGACCAATCAGTAGACCGTGAGTGCTGATGATCCGCCGCTTTTTGAATGGCGCTAGTGAGCTATTGTCGTGGAAGACGGCAAGAGCTGGTCAGAAGAGGCGAACGAGACACGGTCAAGTTTCTCAAGGAAATAGCGCGTCGAACTGCCTCGTGCAGCGGCAATCGCGATGCCCAGCAAGGTGCCCATCAAATTATGTTAGACGAAAATCAGTTGGCGAGCCGGGATATGGTGAGGAGTTTCGCCCAAGCGGAAATCCGACCCCATAGCGCGCGCTTCGAAAAGTAAGGCGGCTACCCCAGTGCTCTGTTCGAGGAAATGGCCGCATTGGGCCTATGGGGCATGATTGCGCCCGACATATATGGCGGAGCGGGAGCGGATGCTGTGTCCTACGCTCTGGCGCTGATGGAAATTGCGGCGGCCGATGGAGCGCTGTCCACCATCGTTTCGATCCAGAACAGCATCACCGCCGCTAACGCATCCTCCATTTCCGATGGCGCCGCCGCGCTCCTCATGACCCGGAAAAGTGTTGCGGACAGGCTCGGCCTTCCCGTCATCGCTCGCGTCGTTGCAACGGCCGCCCATGCCCAGGAGCCCGCTGCCTTCACCACTGCTCCGGTGCCCGCGATGCGCAAGGTGCTGCAGAAGGCGGATTGGGCGGTAGATGATGTTGATCTGTTCGAGGTCAACGAAGCCTTCGCCGTTGTGGCTATGATTGCCGCCAAGGATCTCGGCATTCCGGCGGAGAAGCTCAATGTGAACGGCGGCGCGACCGCGCTCGGTCATCCGATCGGCGCGTCGGGCGCGCGCATCCTGACGACATTGCTGGGCGCCCTGCAGCATCGCGGCCTGAAGCGCGGCGTCGCCAGCCTATGCATCGGCGGCGGCGAGGCGACAGCCATGGCGATAGAACTGATCTGATCGGCGCTGACCGGTATTTCTCTGAGGAGTGTGATTGCTGATCGCCTCCATCACGGTGCGGGGGGAGCGCCGCCTGGCTCCGAGCGCCGATGCCGTCATCCCCCGCGCGACTCAAACAAAGGGCCGATGTTGAATTTACTTCGCCTGCATTTTCAACAAGCCGCGATCTTCCATCCAGGCGAGCATTTCCTCTGCCCACATGCCTGCGGCTGCGGTCTTTGCGTTCATGCCGAAGCCGTGCCCGCCGGTCTCGTAAAAGTGCGCTTCGACCGGCCGCTTCGCGGCCCGCCATGAATTTAGAAGACCAAGTTGTCCGCGCGCCACAATAGGATCGTCCAGCGCGAGCGCGAAAAAGATAGGTGGTGCGTCGGCGGGCACGGCTACCGCCTCGGGCGAACCGTAGATCGGTACTATGAAGTCGGGACGATCCGCTGTTTCAGGCGCAAGCCCCATGCCCATGGTCAGGACGGCGCCCGCAGAGAAACCCAAGAAGCCTATGCGCTGAGGATCGACTCCCCAGGTTTTAGCTTGGCTTCGGACCAGCTTGAGTGCTGCCTGACCATCTTCGAAAGATGCTTTAGGAAGCGTGGGCGCAGCTTGTGGAAGGTTTGCAGGGTCCGTCATTGCCTTCGCCGCTTCCATCATCATGGCATCGAAGTCCTTTGCATTTCGTGGCGTTGGCTCGGTACGATATTTCAGGACGAAGGCGGCTATGCCGTGCGCGGCCAGCCAGTGGGCCACATCATATCCCTCATTGTTGATCGAGAGGTACTTGAAGGCCCCGCCGGGCGCCACGATTACTGCAGCGCCGGTGGCCGTGCTCGCGGCGGGCAGCACAGGGGTGAGTGTCGCCCGAGATACATTGCGTACGCCGCGCACTCCGAAAATCGTTCCCCATTGCTCTGTATCGGGCCCTGACGATATGCCCAGGTTTATCTCGCCCGCTTTGACCGAAGCGCGATGATCAGTCGCTACATGAGCCTTATGCGCGTGGTGTTGAGCTACCGCGGCAACGCTTGTCCCCGGTGCCATGAGCAGCATGGCAGTTGAAATGAATCGTTGAAGTTTCATGTCTCGCAATCTCCGTGTGCAGAGGTTTAGGGAAATGCACGAATGAGGATCGATATGGAAGTTTTGTTCCATATATCCTACTCAACAACATTTATGGAATGGCGACGGGCCAAATTTGAAAGGCGGACCGAAGTCATCGGCCGGCCTTGCAATGCTTCTGTCCAAGAAGGAGTGCCTAAAAGCGGACAGGATCCGAAGCGGCTCTCGGCGAAGGAGAAATCTTTTTGTAATAAACTATACTTTGGGATCCTGTGGCGCTTGGCGGTTCCGTCTCTTCAAGGTTGAAGCTGTCCTGAGTGCCCTTGATGCTTGGCGCCGCAGACATGTGTCATATCTCGGCGACGCCCTTCGACTGTAGACAGAATATTAATGCCGAAATAAATATTGACAGATTATATATTCTATATTAATTCTCGCTGGATTCGATAATATGAGGAGGGGAATCCGTGACGCATCTAAAAGGCGTTCTTGGTTGCGTGCTTCTAAATAGCGCTGCGCTTCCGTTTGCTATTTCGGGAGCGGCCGCGCAAGAAGTCGGGCAGGAGCCAGGAAGCTCACCGGCGACAGCTCAATCCACTGCCGTCAGTGAAATTATCGTGACCGCCACGCGGCGCGCTGAGCGTTTGCAGGACGTTCCGATTTCCGTGACTGCGGTGCGCGGAGATGAACTGGCGCGGCGAGGGGTGAACGACCCTGATCGGCTGTCGGCGGTGTCGCCGAGCTTGCAAACGCAAAACGGCGGCGCGAAATCGCAAGGCAGCAATTTCTCCATTCGCGGCGTAGGGACAACGAGCTTCCAACGTACCATCGACAGCAGCGTGGCGCTGGTGATCGACGATGTGGCTCTGGCGCGGACGGAAATGGGGGTTGTAAATTTTTCTGACGTCAGCCAGATTGAAGTTCTCAACGGCCCACAGGGCATGCTGTTCGGACGAAACGCATCGGCCGGTCTTGTCCACATCCGCACCAATGATCCGGTTATCGGGGAAGCAAGTGGACGGTTGAACTCCGAATATAGCGATCTACACACAGGGAACGGCACGCATCAGTTTCGCGTCAATGGAATATTGAATTTGCCGGTGTCCGCTGATGCCGCCGTTCGATTGAACGCATATTACCGGGATAATTCTCCTATTCTTCGGAATGTTGTCCCCAATCCACATCTAGACCTTGGCTTGCGGCAAATCGGTGGGTCCGGCAAGATCCTGTGGAAGCCAAGTGACCGACTATCGATCTATCTTGGCGCTGACTACATGGACTCGAAGGGCCTCAACACGGGGGCGTCGTCGATCAGGTCAGTATCACCAGGCAATCCCGTGGCTCCTATTGTCGCCTCAGTTGGGATCGAGCCGGGGCCAGGCAATACGCGCGTGAGCTTCGACACACCGTCGTTCGAAAATTCTAAGGTCGGTGGTGCGCAGATCAAGATCCAGTATGATCTTAGCGATGATGTTCAGCTGACCAATATAGCAGCCGCCCGCTTCTATAAGGTCGGTGTCGAGTTCGATCCCGATTTCCTTCCTGTGCCGTTGCTCGACAGGTTCACTGAGCCCAAGAAGTTTCGGCAGTTCTCAAACGAACTCCGTGTTGCTTCCACAGGTGGAGGAGCGATCGACTATCAGTTCGGTCTATATGTGCTGAATGCTCGTATCCAACAATTCAACTTCATCACTGGCAATTTGGGTTCGACCCCGCCGCCGGGCGTCCCATATTTACTGGGGAACTCAGTCAACCAGGTCCAGAATCTTCGCAGTTATGCAGGCTTCGGCCAAATCACCGGCAGGCTGACTGATAAGCTCCGTTTGATCGGCGGTGCTCGCTTGACCTATGACGAAGTGGATATCCAATACTCATCGGACGGGTTGGGAGCGCCGATCCAAATCATTCCTGTAGCTAACACGCCGACCGTCGAGCGGCACAATACCGACCTGTCTTGGCGGGGGACGCTGCAATATGACGTCACGCGTGACCACATGATTTATGCCACTGCTTCTCGAGGTTATAAGGGCCCGGGTTTCGCCCAGTTCTCGACGATCTATGTACGGCCCGAAATTTCCCGGCACTATGAATTGGGGTTGAAGTCGCAGTTCTTTGATAGACGCTTAACCTTCAACGCTGCGCTATATCATACTTCCTTCCGTGATTTTCAGGCGCAAGCCTTTGATCCGCGGACGCTCTCCATTTTTGTCCAAAATGCCGGCGAGCTCGTGACAAAAGGCTTTGAGCTGCAACTGGCGGCACAGCCAGTTGATGGGCTAACGATATCGGGCGGGCTTGCCCATGCCAATGCAAGGTTCAAAGAGTTCAAGGGAGATATCTGCTATACTGGTCAGCCGGATTGTGTCGGCGGGGTGACCGATTCGAGCGGACGGCGACTTCCCAATGCTCCTGCCTGGACTGGATTGCTGAGCGTACGATATGAGCGGCCAGTTACAGCGGGCCTGGTGGCGAGCATCGGAAGCTCTCTATATTCACGCTCTGCCGTCAACTACACGTCGAATGGCGATCCCGACACGAAACAAGAGGGTTATACGACGGTTGACTTCGATCTGGGTCTGAGGGCCGCTGACAGCAAATGGCGCTTTAGCGTGTTCTGTCGCAACTGCACCGACAAACGTTTCGTCGGTTATATCCAGGGCGCGCCTCTCACCGGAGGTGTTCTAACTCAGCAGTTTACCTACGGCTCATTCAGGTCGATCGGTTTGTCTGCTGAGTTGAACTTCTAAACAGAGTTGTTATCATCTTCTCCCCGCTACACAGCGGGGAGAAGGTTGCGCGGCGAGGTGAACAGCTGCGCAACCCGATGTGCGGGATGCGCTCCATCTGCAAGTGTTCTGTTTGTATTACGCCGTCTTGAACTGATGCGGTGGATGCCTCCCTTCGCCCGGCATCGTATGATGCTGACTAGCGCCATGGTGGCGCGCGAAGGAGGAGCATATGTCGGACGCACACATGCTGGCGTCGATCTGGCAAAGCGGAGCTTCCAGGTCTGCGCGACCGATCAAGCAGGGTCGGTTCTATATAATCGGACGGTCTCTCGGTCCAAACTGGAGGCTTTGTTCAAGGGTCAGCCTCGCTGCATCGTCGCGATGGAGGCTTGCGCGACGAGCCACTTCTGGGGCCGGTTTGCGGGCGCAGAAGGTCATGAGGTTCGGTTGATCCCACCGATCTATGTAAAACCGTTCGTGAAGAGGCAGAAAAACGACGCGGCAGATGCGGCGGCCATTGCCGAAGCAGCTGTGCGCCCGAACCTGCATTTCGTGGCGGTAAAGAGTGCGGAACATCAAGCGCGGGCGGTTGCCTACCGAACCCACCAATGTTTTGTCAGTCAGCGTACGCAGACCATCAATGCCCTGCGAGGGCACCTGGCCGAATTCGGTCTGGTATTCCCCCAAGGCGTTCCTCACCTGAAAGATATCCGCGCGACGGTGGACAACGATAACATCGACGTGCCTGCCAGTATCCGGGATATCGCACGCCTTTACCTGGAGCACATCGACGCCCTCTCTGCCAAAATCGACGAACTTTCGTTCAGATTACGAGAGGCTATAACGGTCAGCGCCGAGCTTCGCCGCCTCTGCACGGTACCGGGTGTCGGACCAGTGACCGCCGGTGCGATCATGGCCTTCGCGCCAGACCTGCGCACATTTGGCAGCGGCAGAAACTTTGCGGCATGGGTCGGCCTGGTACCGAAGCAGCGATCGATGGGTGGGAAGGCGCGGCTCGGGTCCATGAGCAAAATGGGACAAAGCGACATTCGCAAGCTTCTCGTTGTCGGTGCGATGAGCAGGATTCGATGGATTGTTCGCAAAGGCGTTCTCCCCGACAACTGGCTGGGACGCCTGATGGCCCGCAGACCGCGGATGGTGGTTGCCGTCGCGCTGGCGAACAAAATGGCGCGGACAATCTGGGCGATGATGACACGCGAGGAAGACTACCGTTTGGCGTGAATGGCGTAACCGCCATAGCGCTCGGGGCCTTGGTCCCGGCAAGGAGATCGACTGATATTATGCGACAAGGACTTCAATGTTCACGGTGCGGCTAACCAGTCCCGGGGCGAGAGCGAACCAAGCTCGCTGAACCGATGTGGCCCGGATCGTTCGAACTGCATAACGGCCCGTGGCGTCAGCAAGCCACACCAGAGGCCTGACACACGACCGATGAAGCGCTCTGCCGAGCAAAGTCAGAAAATCACCTTGCAATCTGGGAGGCATCCACACACGACCCTGCTTGATCGGTCGCGCAGACCTGGAAGCTCCGCTTTGCCAGATCGACGCCAGCATGTGTGCGTCCGACATATGCTCCTCCTTCGCGCGCCACCATGGCGCTAGTCAGCATCATACGATGCCGGGCGAAGGGAGGCATCCACCGCATCAGTTCAATGCCGATAGATCACGCCAAGAGCGGGCGAGCCGTCAAGTTGGCGGAGATTTTCGCGGACTATATCCACGGAAATTGCGGCGCCATGAAAATAGGTGGTCAGCATGCTCCGCAGGCTTCTGGCCGTTCAGCTCTTGCCGACGACTGACAGCCTGAACTGAGCGCTCCGCAATCCTTCCGATCCGACACTGATGGTCGTCGTGCCCGAACCCGTGGGCCGGATGATCGCCAGTGCGCGGCCATGCCAGCTTTTCGCCACCGGTTGCCGGAAGCTCGCCAAGCCGCGCGGGTTGGCGTTGCCGAATGCGGCAAGTTCGGCGCTTCCGCTCAGCGAAAGCCGCAGAACATGCGCGGCGTCAGGCACCAGCCGGCCATTGGCGTCGACGACCTCCACGGTGACATGGGCGAGATCGTTCCGGTCGGCGGCTATCTTGGGACGATCGAGCTTAAGCCGCAGGGCTGCTGCAGCGCCCGCAGTCTCTAATTTGCGGCTTCCGATCTTCCGCCCCGCCAAATAGGCGGTCACGACCAGCCGTCCGGGCTCATAGACCACTGGGATCCGCGCTGAGGATGTATTTTCGGGTGTCATCGCCCGGTCCTCGATCATCTTGCCATTCAGTTCGATCGTGACGCGGTCAGCAGGAGTGAAGATGCTGACGTCGAGCGGCTTGCCCTCGGCACCCGGCCAGGTCCAGCTTTCAAGCTCATCGCGCCAGCCCCACAGGAAAGGCCGCTCCTGCTTGCCTTCCGGGATCGGCCGCTGGACCGCAACCTCAAGTGGGCTGAGGCCCCAAATAACGTCGCGGGCGAGCGACTGCGGCCGCTGTTGGCCGATCAGGTCGAGATCGCCGCAGGACGCCCCGAACCACGGATATTCATCCGGGCCGAACGTCTCTCCGGACAGGAGCGTGCGGCCGATCGCCGCCTCGCCCAGATAATCCATTGCCGTCCATACGAAGTCGCCGATCAGGTATGGCGAGCGATCGGTGAGGCGCCACACCTTGTCCACGTCGGCCGGGAAGCTTTCCGTTCCCACCATGACCCTGTCGGGGAATTTTGCATGGTCTCGTTCGTAGTTGCTGAATTTATAATTATAGCCGGCAACGTCGAGGAACTGGGCGGCGGCCTGATCCGGTCGTCCATCCGGACCGGTCACATCGGGGCCGGGGCTGCCGTTGATCGCCTGCGTCACCGGACGGGTCGGGTCAAGCCGGTGCAACTCGTCGCTCAACATTTTCGCTATCGCAACGCCTTCAGGCTGGCCGCGCTCGGGGATCTCGTTGCCGAAGCTCCACATGATTACGCTAGGATGATTGCCGTCGCGCCGGACCATCGCCTCCAGATCCCGCTGCCACCAGCCATCGAAATAAAGGCTGTAGTCGTCCGGATTCTTGGCCACCCGCCACATGTCGAAGGATTCCTCCATCACCAGTATGCCGAGCCGGTCGCAGGCGTCGAGAAAGGCGGGAGAGGGTGGATTGTGCGATGTCCGGAGCGCGTTGAAACCTCGCGCCTTGAGCATTTCGACCTTGCGATATTCCGCGCGGTCGATCGCCACGGCGCCAAGGATGCCGTTGTCGTGGTGAACACAGCCGCCACGCAACTTATATGGCTTGCCGTTGATGCGCAGGCCATTCTGGGCGTCGATCTCGACCCGGCGGATGCCGAGGGGAGCCGTCATCCGATCGATGACTTCGCCGCCCGCCTGCAACGTGCATTCCACCTGATGGAGATGGGGCGCGTCCGGCGACCACAGCCGGGGACGTGCCATTTCCAGCGACGTTGTCACACGGTCACCGGCCGCCACGGTCTTTTCGGCGACGGCTTTTCCTGCATCGTCGAGGATGCGGGTCGTCACCATGCCGCCGGTCTGCGATCCCTCGATCCGGGTCACGACCTCCACGGTGGCCTTTTCTTGCGACACGCTGGGTGTGGTGACCGTAACGCCCCATTGTTCGAAACGGAACGCGCGCGTGATGTCGAGCCACACATGCCGGTAAATGCCCGAGCCCGCATACCAGCGGCTGTTGCGGCCGATATTGGCCGCGCGCACCGCCAGCACATTGTCGCCTGATGGTGAAAGGTGCGGGGTCAGATCGTATGCGAAGGGGACATATCCGTTGGGCCGCTGGCCGAGCAGGACGCCGTTCAACCAGACCTGGGCATTCATGTGAACGCCGTCGAAGACGATCTGGACGCGGGCGTCAGGGCTAAGCGGCGGCAATTTGAAGCGCTTGCGATACCAGCCGACGCCACCGACGGTGAAGCCGGTGGGCGCGCCGCTGGCGCTGCGGGCATAGCCCAGATTGTCGTTCAATCCGGCATCGAACGGGCCGATGAGGCGGGGCACGTCCTTCGACGGCACCTTCTGCCACAAGGGGGCGCTATCGACCGAGCGAAGCACCGCATTGAGGGCTGGATCGCTTCCCGGACGGTCCTCAATGCTCCAGTCATGCGGCAACTCGACCCGGCGCCATGCCGAATCGTCATAGGCGGGCTTCGCAACGTCCGCGCCGTCGCCGAGCAGGAAGCTCCATCCATCGTCGAAAACTTGGCCCCGACGGTCGAGCGTCAACGGGGCGGGCGATAGGCGAGGGACAAGGGAAAACGCGCGGGAAGCAGGGATCAGCACTGCGGCGCTCACCGACAGGCGCAGGAGCGTCCGCCGGGAAAGACCAGCGCCAAATCGCACGTTCATCGCTCTATACTCCTGCAATCATTGTCGGTGTCGCGGCGGCGGCTGCTCGCAATGATGCCCGAGCCCAGTTGGGACGTCACAAAGCCATTCGCTGAAAGCTCTCCACCGCTTGTTTATTAGTATGAGTATATCCGGCACCAGAAGGCGTCAATCCAGTGCCGTCCTGTCCGGGCCGACGAGTTGGCGATCGCCGGGCCATGCATCCCTATCGGCTTGGGGCAGGACGCGCGCAGGGTTTCCTGGCCGCGGCCCAGGAGATCGCGCTTTCCAGCATCGTCCGGTAGGTTGGGTCGGAATAGGTCTGCGGCCGATGGCCGATCGCCGAATAAAAGGATCGCCCCCGGCCGACGCAGCGGGTCCATGCGATGGGATGATCCCCCATGCGCAGGTCCTGCTTCATCATGCCGATCGGCGAATAGCTGCCTTCATCCAACGTGGCGAGGACATGGGCTCCCGACAGGCGGGGGCTTGCCTTGAAGGAATACCATTCGTCTTTCATCGTCCATGCCGTCGGCAGCCCGGCTGCGACCGGATGTTTCGGATCATCCAGCCGGATTTGCGCATCCTGAAATTGCGGCCCCATCGGATGACCGATGAACCGCGCGCCGATCAGTGTGTCCGCATACCAGTCCCAGAAATAGGCGGGGTCCCCGGCTGAACCATGGACCGCGACGAAGCCGCCGCCGCGCTCGATATAAGACTTGAGCGCCTCGCGCTGGGTCAGGGTCAGCACATCGCCGCTGACGTTGTTCCATATCACGGCATCGAACCGGCTGAGGATCGCCGGAGAGATCGCGCCGCCGCGATCCGTGGCCACCATCGCCCAGCCGTGACGCTTCGCCATGTCGAGGAACGCCGCATGGGCGGCCTCCACCGAGGGGCCGTCGCGAAATCCGGTCATCTTTTCGAACAACAGGATGCGCGGCTTGCCCTTGGGCAGGATGAAGGTCGGCCGGTCGTCGTCATAGCGGGCGCAGCGCGCTACGCGATCCGCATCCGTCACGCTGATGGCCTTCAGCCGATCCGCTATGCTGGCCATCTTGTCCGCGCTGATCCGCAGCATCGCCCCGGCTTCGCGCACTGAAAGAATCGCCGAAAAACTGGGCGCGGTGGTGCTCGTGAACATCGGCGGCAGCTTCGCGAGGATGCCCGGCGCTTCCGTTTCGACAGCGGCGCGCGCCGCGGGGTTCAGCAATATGTCCATGAACGGTGACGCGAGCGAGAATGGCGCGTCGCGCAGCGGGCAATCCAGTGTCGCGGCCGATGCCGGGGCTACGGTGCTGATCAGCGCCAGCAGCGCGATGAGAAGACGCTTGGTCATGCGATTGCGGTCTCCATTGCGAGCGCATTGGCCGACCTACTGCCCCCAAGCACGCAGAACGGCACATATAGCTCACATGCCGCCATCAAGAAAAAACTGTTTCGCAACAGGGCGCTGCCCCCTCGCGTGAGATGCCGAACATTCAAGTTCAATGGATTGGCCAAGGCACGTCCGCTCGTTGATATTTAATTAGTATGAGTATATATGATCCTTGACGGCGTCAATCGCCCGACGCCGCTCAAGAAAGACTGCAATGACCGCCAGCACCCACGGAGGCCGATCAACCGCCTGGTTCGACAACTCCGAGAATATGGAGACGACCGTCCCGCTTGAGCGCCGCCTGAACTTTGACCCCAGCTTGGCGGAGTGTCGGCTTGGCAAGGGCGGCTATCCCTATCCGACCTCGCAGACCTTGGGCCTGCCCCGCGACAATCATTGATGGAGAATGCACAAGTGATCGACGGCAGCGTTCTGGTGGGCGGCGACGCACGCCAGCAGGAAGAGCGGTTCAAGGGTATCGATCCGACAACGGATCTGCCACTTGCCCAGAGCTATTCACAAGCCTCGCCAGAGGACGTCGCGGACGCATGCGCCCTGGCGGCTGATGCGGCGCCGTCCTTTGCCGCCCTGACGCCGGACGCGAGAGCGCGCTTTCTCGAAGCCGTGGCCGAGCGGATCGATGCGATCGGCGATTTGCTTATCGAAACGGCTATGGCGGAAACGGGCTTGCCCCGCATGCGTCTCGAAGGCGAGCGCGGGCGCACAACCGGGCAGCTTCGGCTGTTCGCTTCTGAATTGCGGGCCGGCTACTGGCTGGACGTGACGATCGATCGCGCCTTGCCGGGTCGCGCCCCGCCGCGTCCCGACCTTCGCCGCATGAATGTGCCGCTCGGCCCGGTAGCGGTGTTCGGCGCGTCCAATTTTCCGCTCGCTTTTTCCGTGGCTGGCGGCGATACCGCGTCGGCGCTCGCGGCGGGATGTCCGGTGGTGGTCAAGGGGCATCCGGGTCACCCCGGAACCGGAGAGTTCATCGCTCGCGCCGTGACCCAAGCTGTGACGGACTGCGGTCTTCATCCGGGCGTTTTTTCCTATCTGCCCGGCACTGGCAATGCGCTTGGCGCTGCCGTTGTGGCCGATCCACGCATCCGCGCGGTCGGCTTTACAGGATCGCGGGCGGGCGGACTTGCGCTCGCCGAGATAGCGGCCCGGCGTCCTGAACCTATCCCCGTTTATGCCGAAATGAGCGCGGTCAATCCCGTCATATTGATGCCGGGCGCTCTCAAAACCCGCGCCGAGACGCTTGGGACGGCATTTGTGGGCTCTCTGACGCAGGGGGCAGGACAGTTTTGCACGAATCCCGGACTGGTCATCGCGATCGACGGACCGGACCTCGACCGCTTCCTCGCTTCGGCCACTTCGGCCGTTAGCGAGGCGTCGCCGCTGGTAATGCTGACGCCCGCCATTCGAGCCGCTTTCACCAATGGCGTAGCCAAGCTGGAGACCATGCCGGGCGCCAGGTTGATCGCACAGGCCCAAGCCCCGGAAGGGCGTGCCGGTGCGGCGTTGTTCGAAAGCTACGCTGAGCAAATCGCTCTTGAACCGGCCCTTGCCGAAGAGGTGTTCGGTGCATCGTCCGTGGTGATCCGTTGCAAGGATGCCGATGCGCTGGCGCAGGTCATCTCCGGACTGGAGGGGCAGTTGACCGCAACGATCCACATGGATGATTCTGATGCTGCCGACGCGGCCGCCATACTTCCTCTTCTCGCGCAAAAGGCGGGCAGGGTCCTGGCGAACGGCTGGCCGACGGGTGTCGAAGTGACCTGGGCGATGGTTCATGGCGGGCCATTCCCCGCCACCATAGACGGAAGGTCCACCTCGGTCGGCACCCTCGCCATGTCTCGCTTCCTGCGGCCGGTCTGCTTTCAGGATATCGGCGCAAAGCTGATCCCGCCGCCATTGCAGGACGCTAACCCCTGGCGCTTGCCGCGCCGCCTTGATGGCAAGATGGAGATCACCCGATGATCCGTTCCCTCGTCCAATATGAACAGGATGGCCGGCGCGGCGTAGCCGCTCTGGACGAGAGCGGAGCAGCCCTGATCGTGCGTGACACGGCTTCCGTGCGGATGCTGGCTGGCGATGCGTTGGCGTCGTCCACCACGCTTGCCGCTCTTGCCGAGGAACGCGCAGGGGCTTCGATCGATTTGGCCGCTGTTACCTTGCTGCCACCGATCGATCATGAAGATCCCGCGCATTTGCTGGTCAGCGGCACCGGCCTCACGCATCTGGGCTCCGCCGAAGGCCGCGACAAGATGCACAAGGCCGCCGCCGCCGGTCAGGCCACCGATTCCATGCGCATGTTCCTGATGGGCGAGGAGGGTGGAAAGCCAGCCGCCGGAACTGAGGGTGTGCAGCCCGAATGGTTCTACAAGGGCGACGGGTCGATCCTGGTGCCGCCGGGCGCACCTTTCCGCAAACCTGCTTTCGCGGGAGATGGGGGCGAGGAGCCGGAAATCGCCGGCATCTACTTCAATGCGCCGGATGGTACGCCGGTTCGCCTGGGCTTTTCAATCGGGAATGAGTTTTCGGACCATGTGACCGAACGGGTCAATTATCTCTGGCTCGCCCATTCCAAGCTACGTCAGGCGTCGCTGGGCGCGGAATTGCTGCTGGGCGACCTGCCCGCCGATGTTCGCGGCGCCAGCAGGATTATCCGCGACGGTGCGATCTTGTGGGAAAGTAGTTTCTTTTCTGGCGAGACGAACATGTCTCACAGCATCGAGAATCTTGAGCATCATCATTTCAAATATGACTTGTTCAGACGTGCCGGCGACGTGCATGTGCATTTCTTCGGCACGGCGACCCTCTCCTTTACCGACCAGGTGGAAACGCGCGCGGGCGATATATTCGAGATTGAGGCGGATGCCTTCACCATGCCACTTCGCAATCCTCTGATGGAAGCAACCGAAGAAGGATTGGCTAAAGTGAGGGTGCTATGACCAGCACGCGCTAGGCCTGCCTGTTCGGTGTCGGCATGCTGCCAACGCCGCGACATACCAGGCGAGGAGCTGACCGTCTCGTCAGTCGCAATGCATATCTTTACCGCAAAAATGCCCCTACAAAACCACCGGACAATTTTACTACGGAGAATGGCTCGGGATGCAGCCTCAGGAAGAAGCCAAGAGGTTGCGAATCCATCAGGCACTCGCGCGGCAGATCGGCATAGCTATCGTTTCGGGTGAGCACCCTCCAGGCTATGGTTTCGGGGCGGAGATAGAAGAGGCGCAAGCTCTCGGCGTGTCTCGGACCGCCTATCGGGAGGCGATGCGCATTTTAACGGCAAAGGGCCTTCTCGAAAGCAGGCCCAAAGCCGGAACGCGTGTGACGCTTCGTTCCCGATGGAATGTGTTGGATCCGGACATCCTTGCCTGGATGTTCTCATCAGATCACCCTGATGAGCGCTTCGTTCGGGACTTGTTTGAACTGCGCGGCCTTATCGAGCCTGCGGCGGCGGCCTGGGCGGCTACACGGCGCTCGCCTGAGCAATTGGAAAAAATGCGTGCGGCGCTTGAAGCAATGGCGCGGTACGGCTTATCGACGGAGAGCGGCCGAGAAGCGGATCAGCGTTTCCATGGCGCCATCCTGGAAGCGAGCGACAATGAGCCGCTTGCATCTTTGTCTAGTTCGGTGGGCGCCGCGCTCACCTGGACGACGCGTTTCAAGCAGATGAAGTTTGCGCATCCGCGCGATCCGATCGGTGAACATGAAGCAGTATTTGCAGCTATTGCGGCGAGAGACGCGGACGGGGCGCGATCGGCTATGACAGAGCTACTTCGTCTCGCGCTCGATGATATGGGCTTGTCGTCAATTCGTAGTTGAATGTCTGCCTCTCGGATGGAGGCATGGATGCAAAAGTCAGTACCTCGAAGAAGGCGCTCTCTTCGAGCGCATCGGCTTGGTCAGCAACCAAGGCATGGAGCGATGTCGTCGTCAGCCCAGCCTTCGCGGCTGCGGCTTCGAAGCTGGCATAATCCATCGTCATCAGCGCCGCGACATAATCAAGCGCCTGCGCGATCACCTCGCGGCGCGCCTGCGGATTACGCCCTAGCTTGGTTTCCACCAGCACGATGTCGCCCCGGGGGTGATAAAGAGATTGTCGATGAAGCCGTGCCCGCAGGCCATCTCCCGTACCACCGCGATGGGTGCGCCAAAGCCCGGTTCAATCTGCGCGATGGGGAGGATTTCAGGATGGTCGTGGATCAGCTGCTGCAGCCACGCCTCCTTGAACCCACCCGCCGATCCGAGTTCGACCGGCTCCAGCTTGTGGCTCGTTCCATCCGTCCCGAGCAGGAAGGGCGCGCCAAGTGCCTTGCGGGCGGGCAAGGGGATCATCTGAGTCACAGGACCAGGGCCCTACTGAGGGAAGCGGCCCGCTCCGGCAGTGGACATCCTCTGCTCCCTCCCGATGTGAGATTGATTTCACTCGTTAATTCCAGCCTCACAGTGCGTCTCCTGTCGACAATCAGTAACGGACACACACGCTCTCAGCCCAAGGGAAGTCAAGGCAAATGTCACTGATCGTCTGTAGATCAATCAGTGACATGGGCGCTCTAAGATTGCGGTGGATATTCGCGCGCGCCTTGGATCTAATGTTCGCCGCCTCCGGGAGGAGAAGGGCTGGAGCCAAGAGGATTATGCCGACCGCGCCGAAATCCACCGCACCTATGTGAGCGACATCGAGCGCGGGCGGCGCAATCCCACCATCACCGTGGTTGAGAAGCTGGCGGTGCCATTCGGGATCGCGCCGGGGGATCTGCTGAACTGAGGAGCGGTCGGCACGCGGACCGGCAGCTATCCAGGCGGCTCTCGACCAATGTAAGACGTTCCGATATTGAGTGGGGATGTCGGCTCATGCCGGAACCAGCTGTTCAAACATTTAACAGCAGCCCGCCAGCCAAGCACCATTCTCCGTCGTTCGGAACCAGAGCTGTGGTACCTAGAACCGGTCGTGCGCAGTCAGCCCCTGGCGCAGGCGGTGCGATCGCGCTAAGCGCTGGCAGATAGCCGATGAATGGTATTCCTTCACCAGCAACCCTCGCGCCACCGACTCAACCATCCTCGCGACGCTTGATGAAAAAAGCTACGATCCGGTCGGTATGCCCGGGCGGGATCTACGCATGGGCGATCATCCGATCGCATGGACACGCTGTGTCGGACGGGGACGCGTTTTCTATTCTGCCATCGGTCATCTTCCCCAAATCTATTCGGACCCGCGCTATGTAACGCTGCTCCAAAATGCGGTCGGCTGGACGGCTAAGGGGCGGAAACATGACTGCAGCGCGGCTGGTCAGCGGTGATACCGGAATGCCGCTTCGCCTGGTCGCCGTGAACCTGCTGCAATATTTCTCAGGGAACGGCGCACGCTGTGACCGCGCACAATGCGCGCCGTAGCGGCCGACCTTTGATGCGAGATCGGCATGATCCATCAGTATGAAATTTAGTTGCCTTAAAAATTCACCCGTCTATAGATTTGCGCCTTTTCATCGATGGGCGGGGTGGCCGTGGATAGTGTAGTGAAGAGCGTCTGCTGCCTCGGCAGCCAGCTATCGTGTGGATGGCAAATATGAACGCGATACTGCCCGTCGCCAATGTCCCCGTGACGGGGAATCGAGCGCTACGCGTGCGCCTGTTCATCATGATGGCGCTACAAATGGCGGTGTGGGGCGCTTGGGCGCCCAAGCTGTTTCCCTATATGACGATGCTCGGCTTCACCGCGAGCCAGCAGGCGCTGGTCGGCAGTTGCTGGGGCATCGCGTCGATCCTCGGCATCTTCTTTTCCAACCAGTTCGCCGACCGCAATTTCGCGGCAGAACGGATGCTGGCGTTCAGCCATGCGATCGGCGGCGCTTGTCTGTTGGGCGCGGCCTTTTCGACTGCGTTCCTTCCCTTCTTCCTGTTCTTCCTGGGGTACAGCCTGCTCTATGTGCCGACGCTGTCGGTCGCCAACACGATCAGCTTTGCCAACCTGCGCGATCCGGCTCGCGACTTTGGTAAGGTACGCATGGGCGGCACCGTCGGTTGGGTCATTGCCAGCTGGCCGTTCATCTTCCTGTTGAGCGCCCATGCGGACGTGACGCAGGTGCGGTGGATTTTGGTCGTATCGGCCATCGCGTCCTTTGCAATGGCGCTGTATTCCCTGACGCTGCCTCATACGCCGCCGTGTCGGGACCGTAATTCCGATTCGCTCGCATGGCGTGAAACATTCGGCCTGCTCCGGCAGCCCGCGATCCTAGTGCTGTTCATCGTCACCTTCATCGATTCCGTGGTCCACAACGGCTATTTCGTCGTGTCCGACGCCTTTTTGACTAACCGGGTGGGCATTGCGGGCAATCTGTCGATGGTCGTGCTGAGCCTCGGCCAGGTGGCCGAGGTGGTGACGATGGGCGTGTTGGGGGTCGTGCTTGCCCGACTAGGCTGGCGCACCACGATGATTGTCGGCATTCTGGGCCATGCCGCGCGGTTCGGTGTCTTTGCGCTGTTCCCTGACAGCGTGACGGCGGTGGTCGCGGTTCAGTTGCTGCATGGCGTCTGCTACGCCTTCTTCTTTGCAACCGTATACATCTTCGTCGATGACGCCTTTCCAAAGGATGTGCGGGTGAGCGCGCAGGGGCTTTTCAACCTGTTGATCCTGGGCGTCGGCAATGTGGTCGCCAGCTTCCTGTTCCCGATGCTGGTCGCGCGGCTGACCATCCGTCCGGGAACCGCGCTGGTCCCGCCCGAGGTCGATTATTCGACCCTGTTCATGGTGCCGACGGGGCTTGCTTTGTTTGGTGCGCTACTGCTGGCGGTAGCCTTTCGCCCCGCTCAGCGAGGCCCCGCGCCGGTAGCGAAATCGGAGGATAGCTGACTCATGACCGGTGCAACACGCCCGATCCGCCTCGCCATGGTCGGAGGCGGCCCCGATGCCTTCATCGGCCCGATTCACAAGATGGCTGCCGAACTGGATGGCCGTTTCCGCCTTGTCGCGGGCGCGTTTAGCCGTGACGCAGAAAAATCGCGGAGCGCTGCGCGAGGCTGGGCGCTGGACGAGGCGCGGGGATATCCCGACTTTCAGACCATGATCGCTCAGGAGGCAGGCCGCGAGGACGGGGTGGAGGCTGTGGCGATCGTCACCCCTAATCACCTGCATCTGCCCGTCGCGCGGGCGGCTTTGACGGCGGGACTGCATGTCATCAGTGACAAGCCCGCCACGGCGACCCTGGCCGAGGCGCTGGAGTTGCGGGACATCGTCGGGACGGCTCGCGCGCATTATGCGCTGACCTACACCTATACCGGCTATGCCATGATCCGTCAGGCGCGGGAGATGGTGGAGCGGGGCGACATCGGCCGAGTGCGCAAGGTGGTTGTGGAATATAGCCAAGGCTGGCTCGCCACGGGCGACGACGCGAGCAACAAGCAGGCCGCGTGGCGCGTAGACCCCCGTCTCGCGGGGGCGGGCGGATGCAGCGGCGACATCGGCGTCCATGCCTTTGATCTGGTGGAGTTCGTCACCGGGATACGGGTCGAGAGCCTGTGCGTCAGCCTGTCGGCCCTGGTGGAGGGGCGGGTGCTGGACGATGACTGCAACGCTCTGATGAAGCTGGAGGGCGGCGTGCCGGGCGTGCTGGTGACGTCACAGGTAGCGACCGGTGACCGCAACGGGCTGCGCCTGCGCGTCTATGGCGAAAAGGCGGGGCTGGACTGGAGCCATGAACAGCCTGATCGGCTGATCGTCAACCCGGCGGATGGCCCAACGCAGATTTTGCACAGCGGCGCGCCCTATCTTGGCGGGTCGAGCCTGGCCGCGTCCCGCCTGCCGACCGGCCATCCTGAAGGCTTTATCGAGGCGTTCGCTACACTCTATCGCGATTTCGCCGACCTCATCCAAGGCCGTCCCCTCAGCGCGCCGTTGCCGGACATCGACAATGGCGTACGGAGCCTCGCCTTCGTGACAGCGGCGGTGCGTTCGAGCATCAACGGGTCGACTTGGGTTTCCATCGGAGACGTGGCGTAATGAAGACCATCAAGGGACCGGGCATCTTCCTGGCGCAGTTCGTGGGTGACAAGCCGCCGTTCGATACGCTCGAAAACCTCGCCAGTTGGGCCGCCGATCTTGGCTATGCGGGTCTGCAAATTCCCACCGGCGTGGGCGGGCTGTTCGACGTCGCATTGGGTGCCGAAAGCCAGACCTATTGTGACGATGTGAAGGGCATGCTGGCGGATCGCGGGCTGGCGATCACCGAACTTTCCACCCATCTGCAAGGCCAGCTGGTGGCAGTACATCCGGCCTATGACGCGCTGTTCGACGGGTTCGCGCCGCCGGAAGTGAGGGGTAATTCGGCCGCACGGCAAGAATGGGCTGTGTCGCAGATGCGCGCCGCTGCTGCGGCCAGCCGGCGGCTGGGCCTGAGCGCGCACGCCACTTTCTCAGGCGCGCTGGCCTGGCCCTATGTTTATCCCTGGCCTCAACGCCCTGCTGGGCTGATCGAGGAGGCGTTCGCGGAACTGGCGAAGCGCTGGCATCCGATCCTTGACGCGTTCGAGGATGCCGGGGTCGATCTCTGCTATGAAATCCACCCCGGTGAGGATTTGCATGACGGCGCGACGTTCGAGCGGTTCCTGGACGCGGTAGGCGGTCATCGCCGCGCCAATATCCTTTACGATCCCAGCCATTTCGTCCTGCAACAACTGGACTATCTGGCGTTCATCGACCTTTACCATGAGCGCATCCGCGCATTCCATGTGAAGGATGCCGAATTTCGTGCCGATGGCCGGTCGGGCGTCTATGGCGGCTATCAGGGCTGGGTTGATCGGCCCGGGCGTTTCCGCTCACCCGGCCATGGGGAGGTCGATTTCGGCGCCATCTTCTCCAAGATGGCAGCGAACGATTATCCCGGCTGGGCGGTGTTGGAATGGGAATGCGCGCTCCTTCACCCGGAGGAAGGGGCAAGGCAGGGCGCGCCGTTCATTCGCGACCATATCATCCGCGTGACCGATCGTGCGTTCGACGACTTTGCCGCAAGCGGCGTTGACGCGGACCGCAATCGGCAACTGCTCGGCCTGAAGCGCGCCTCGGCGGAAAATGGGGGTAGGGGGTGAGCCTCTTCGCTACTACAAAGCGCCTGTCGCCAAAAATGGCGATCCTTGGCGCCCTTGGTCTCGCCGCCTGCGCCACCGGAGGCGTCGCCACCCTCACAGGGTCCACGCAAGGGTCCGGGGTATCGCTGGGGCAGGATCAAGCGGGCGACCACTTTTATACGCTCGATCAGATCAAGCCCGCCAACGTCGCCCAGCTGCAAGTTGCATGGACCTATGAAACCGGCGCGGGTGGACTGCAGACGACCCCGCTGTTTCGCGACGGCCGCCTCTATATTGTCACGCCAACCCAGCAGGTCGCTGCGCTGGACCCCGAAACCGGCGACGAAATCTGGAAGGCCAGCGCGGCGGTGCGGGGCCAGCAGCCGGTCCGCGGCCTTTCCTATTGGCAGGACGGGTCGGAACGCCGGCTTTTTTCTTCCCTCGGCAGCACGCTGATCGCGCTCGACGCGGATAGTGGCAAGCCGATTGCGGGTTTCGGCAAGGATGGCGCCATCGACCTGCGCGAGAATCTGGGGCGCGATCCTGCGACGATGGCGACTTTCCTGACGTCGCCTGGGATGGTGTTCGGCGACCTCATCATCGTCGGTTTCCGCACATCGGAAACGCGCCCTGCCGCGCCGGGGACCATACGCGCCTATGACGTGCGGACCGGGCAGCTGCGCTGGTCCTTCAATACCATTCCCCATCCCGGGGAGGCGGGGCATGACAGCTGGCCCGAGGACGCGTGGAAAGATGCAGGCGGCGCCAATGCTTGGGCCGGGATGGCGCTCGATGAAAAGCGCGGGATCATCTATGTGCCGACTGGATCGGCGGTGGACGACTTTTACGGCGCGGACCGAAAGGGCGACAATCTCTTCGCCAACTCGCTGCTGGCGCTCGACGCGCGCACCGGCAAGCGGCTTTGGCATTTCCAGGCCGTTCATCACGATTTGTGGGATCGCGACCTGTCCAGCCCGCCCGCACTGGTCACCGTTACGCGTAACGGGCGGCGCATCGACGCCGTTGTGCAGCCGTCCAAGCAGGGTTTCCTGTATATCCTCGACCGTGTGACCGGAAAGCCGGTCTTTCCGATTGAAGAGCGCCCCGTTCCGGCCAGCGACATGCCGGGCGAGTTCGCCTCTCCCACCCAGCCGTTCGTCACCACGCCCGCCCCATTCGCGCGGCAGCGCCTGACAGCCGATATGCTGACCAAACGCACGCCCGAGGCACATGAGGCGGCGTTGAAAGCCTTTGCGAAGATGCGGAGCGAGGGACCGTTCATCCCGTTCACGACGAAGGCGCCGACCGTGATGTTCCCCGGTTTTGACGGCGGCGCCGAATGGGGTGGCCCTGCCATTGATCGCAAGCGGGGTATACTGTTCATCAACAGCAATGATGTTGCCTGGACCGGCCAGCTTGCGGCCCGCAAGGCGACGCCTGCCGTCGCAACGGCCACACCAGCCCGAGGGGCCGGACTCTATCAGGAGCAGTGCGCGGCTTGTCATGGTCAGGATCTCAAGGGGTCGCCGCCCGCTTTCCCGGGCCTGGTTGATGTAGGCAAGCAGCTTTCGGCGGCCAAAATCAACGAAATCATCCAGCAGGGGCGGGGACGTATGCCCGGCTTCCCGCAGATATCCGCTGCCGATCGCAGCGCGATCACTTCCTATTTGCTCGGCGAACAGGAACAGGCCGGCGCCTCGGACAAGCGGGAGGTTGCCGCTCCCGCCGATGCGAAGTCCGCGCGTTCGCCCTATTATCTCACCGGTTACCGCAAGTTCGTGGACATTGACGGCTACCCCGCCGTTGCGCCGCCTTGGGGTACGCTGAACGCCATTGATCTCAACAGCGGCAAATATCTCTGGAAGATACCGCTTGGCGAATACCCCGAACTCATCGCCAAAGGCGAGCCGCCGACCGGAAGCGAAAATTACGGCGGCCCGCTCATCACCAACTCCGGCCTGCTCTTTATCGGGGCGACGATCCATGATCGCAAATTCCGCGCCTTCGATAGCCGCACCGGACGCCTGCTCTGGCAGACCGTGCTGCCTTACGCCGGTGTAGCCACGCCTACGACATTCATGTCCGGCGGTCGCCAGTTCATCGTGATCGCCACAAGTAACCAGCGCAATCCGAAGGCGCGGCAAGGCTCCGCCTATGTTGCCTTTGCACTGCCCACGAAATGAAAGAAGGCCGCATGTCACCTTATACCCTGTTGATCAGCCTGTCCCTCGTTGCTGTAGCGTCACCCGCGCTTGCCGCCGATGGCGCCAAGCTGTTTCAGTCCCAGTGCGCGATGTGTCACAAGCCTGCGGTCAGCACACCGCTGGCACCCGCACTGAAAGATGTGGTCGGACGCAAGATTGCGAGCCGGCCCGATTTTACTTATTCCAGCGGCCTAAAGGCGAAGCAAGGGGACAAGTGGACAGAGCAGAATCTGGACGCCTTCCTTGCGGCTCCCGTCAAATTCGCGCCGGGCACACGCATGCCGATGAATGTGGCCAACGTGGCAAATAGGGCAGCTTTGATCGCTTATCTCAAAACGATAAAATAAGCGTCGGACTGCATCTCACTTTGAAAGATCATAGCTTCGACAGAGTTGCGGTTGCCAGCCCTCCCACGAGCGTGTTGACGTCGGGCAATGCGCGGGACGGGGCGTTCATTGCCGTCGGTCAGCATTGCCAAGGAGCAGATCGATCTCGGTTGCCAGCGCGGCCGCCATATCGATCGACCGATCAACCAGCCAGCGCACCTGCAGGCCATCCGACTGCGCGATCAACATCATTGCGGCATGATCTGCATTGAGTGTCGATGTGACGGTGCCTGCTGCCTGCCGCTTGCGGATTTCATCTGCGATGTACCCCTGCAGCGCGGTGAAACGAGCGCCGAAGAAGGCGTGTGCCGGATGTGACGGATCGGCAGCTTCGGCTGCGAAAGCGGTGTAGAGTTGGACCAGGCCCGGCGTGGTCGTGTTGCGTCGTGCCGTTTCTACCAGAGAGGCGAAGATATCCTTGTCAGCTGTCAGGCTGGCGACATTGCCCTCGTCCCACATGCGCAGCACTTCTTGCAGCAGAACTTCGCGCGACGAGAAATAGTAGATGATGTGCGCGCCATCGATCCCGATACTGCGTCCGATCTGGCTTAGCGACGCCCCACGATAGCCATCACGGCTGATGACCTCGACAGCGGCACGCAGGATTTCGTCCCGCCGTTCCTGTCCTTTCGCGTATGGTCCGCGCCTTTTCATTCTGTGCTCGTAACAGCAGCGTCACTGAAAATACAAGGTCACGATATGACGATCAAGGCTGATCCGACCGAGTTTGCAGGCAAGCGCGTGGCCATCAGCGGTGGCGCCAAGGTTCTGGGCCGATCGGCGGGGTCAAGTTCGTCCAGGCCAACCTCAGTACTGCAGAAGCAGCAAAGCGCTAGCGGACGCTGCGCTTGGCGGGAGCGTCTGCTCTCGCCGTAAGCCGTCATTCAATCTAGGAACCTGGAACGGCGGCAATGTCCCACGAGCTTTCGGCAAGAAGCGACCAAGTCGGGCCGTTCCCCCACCAAAGCCAGAACGGCTGCTTTTGCCGAAACCCGCCATCCCGGGTTCATTGAGCAGACCGGCAGCTACGCGCCAAGGTCGGTCGCTTAGGCGGGGCTAGCTGCATCCTGAAACCGGTCATTCCCATAGGGTGTAACAATTGGGACTCGGCTCGCGCGACCGGACGGGCCGAGCTCCTACAATTAAATTTCGATGCCTTCTGCCAACGTAAGGGCATCCTCTATATCGATGCCGAGATATCGGACCGTGTTCTCGATCTTGGTATGCCCGAGCAAGATTTGGACTGCGCGAAGATTGCCCGTCGCCTTATAAATGATGGACGCCTTTGTTCTACGCAGAGAGTGCGTGCCATACTCCTCTGCCCGCAGACCGACCCCGGTGACCCACTCATCCACCAACCGGGCATATTGCCGGGTGCTGAGGTGGTTCGCGTGATCTGTTCGGCTTGGGAAGCAAAATCATCGACCGATCCTCCTCGGCGTTCGAGCCATGCCAAAAGGCTGGCCCGGGTCGTGTCCGTCAACTCAAACTGCACCGGGCGACCCGTCTTTTGCTGAATAACGATTGCGCGCGAGCGCACCGCGCCACCGCTCACCAGGTCTCCAATCCTGATCTTGACAATGTCGCAGCCGCGCAGTTTGCTGTCGATCGCAAGATCGAAAAGGGCGCGATCGCGGAGCCGCCTCTCTCTATCGAGCCAGAAGCGAATCTCCCAAATCTGCTTTGGCTTCAAGGCGCGCTTCGAACCAACCTTCCTGCCGGCGTTCCAGGCGGGGCGTTCTCCAAAAGCGGGGTCATATACTGAATGTCCCATGACACATCTCCATCGGCCAATGTGGCCGCAGGAGAAACGGTGGCTACGATTCCTATATGCACGTTGGAACGATCGCATAGGCCTGAATCCGGTTGGCAACTCAAATCAGATGGAGGCCCGCCTCGCACGATATCAGCAGGCCAGCCGCGCCGAGGGCAATCGCCACCAGCCGACGAGCGCCGAAGCTGCCTGCGCTGGAAAATATGAGCATGCTGCCTTCTTCCTGCTCGATTGTCCGGAGTGCGGCGGCATAGCTCTCCTCTTGATGATGGAGACGGTGCGCAATAAAGCTGGTGCCCACCAACACAATGCCCGCTATGAATCGCACGGCGATCCACCATGAAGGCCGACTGATCGCAATCGCCGTTGCGGCGCCGGCCATGATCGCGAGGTTGGTCGCGATCACTAGGAAATAGAGCCTGCCGAAATGGAGGCGATGATCTGCCAGCACCCGATATTGGACCAATCTGGCCCCCAGTTTATCCATCGTTTCTCCTTCGGATGTTCATCATCCCTTGACCACCCCATGACAGACGAAGATTAATAGAGCCGAGAGTCGCTAATTTGTATATCCTTCTGGTGAACGTCCCCCATCCGGCAATCGGAAGCCGCATCCCCAAGGAGCAACTGCCTCCCTTCGGCTTGCTCTGTGTGGGTGGCCCCCTCATCGATGATGGCCACCGCGTGGAACTGATCGACGCTGAGTTTGGTCCGATGCCGCTGGACGATCTCATTGCGGAGGTCGTTCGGCGTTCGCCGGACGCGGTCCTGTTCGGTCATTCCGGTTCATCATCGGGACACCCGATCATTTCAAGGGTGTCGGCCGCCGTTTCGTTGGCACTGCCCAAGGCCGCCATAATTTATGGCGGCGTTCACCCGACCTATTTCTGGCGCGAAATTCTCGCGCAGGAACCGCATGTCCACGCGATTGTGCGGGGAGAAGGCGAAGAGACGGGCCGCCGCCTGATGCAGGCAATTTCGCGGAACGAACCTCTGAAGGAGGTTCCCGGTATCGCCTATCGCCAGGATGGTGTGCCTGTCGCTACCGAGGCAGCGCCCGTGATCACCGATCTGGACGCCTATCGCGTAGGTTGGGAACTCATCGATCATGCGCGCTACAGCTATTGGGGTGGCAAGCGCGCGGTCGTGCTCCAGTTTTCCCGAGGATGCCCTCATCTGTGCAACTATTGCGGTCAACGTGGCTTCTGGACGCGCTGGCGCCACCGCGATCCGGTTCTGCTCGCTCGAGAAATTGCAGGGCTCCATCGTGATCATGGCGTGGAGGTGTTCAATTTCGCGGACGAGAATCCCAGCGCTGGCAGGAAGCCATGGAAGGCCTTTCTGGAAGCACTGATCGCCGAGGACATATCGGTGACGCTGGTTGGATCAACCCGGGCTGACGACATCGTCCGCGATGCGGACATTCTTCACCTTTACAAGAAGGCCGGGTTCGAGCGGTTCCTGATGGGAATGGAGAATACGGACGAGGCGACGTTGAAGCTGATCAGAAAGGGGGGCGCGACGGCCAGCGACCGCGAAGCGATCCGACTGCTCCGCCGCCACGGCATTCTTTCGATGGTTACCTGGGTGGCAGGATTTGACGACCAGGCGGACGTAGACATGTTTCGCGGCCTCAGGCAGCTTGTTTCCTATGACGCCGACCAGATCCAGGCGCTCTATGTAACCCCACACCGCTGGACGCCCTTCTTCCGTATCGCGAAAGATCGTCCCGTGGTGCAGTCCGACCCCACCAAATGGGATTATAAACATCAGGTTCTTGGCATGGCGAAAATGGCGCCATTGCGCCTGTTCCTATGGGTGAAGCTGATCGAAGCGGTGGCACAGCTACGCCCCCGCGCTCTGCTTCGGTGGGCCTGGCACCCCGATCCCAAAATTCGCCATGCCATCCGTTGGTATTATCGAATGGGCCGGCGGGTGTGGCTACATGAGGTGTTCGGCTTCCTTTTTCGCGATCGCGTGCGAGCAGATGGCCAAACCGTTGCCGGTCACCTTGGGGCGCCGCAGGACCATGAGGAAGAGGCGTCGCTTGCAGTCAGCCGACGGCCAATCCGGCGCCATGACATGGCGGCGCGGGAAGGCCATTCTGAAGCAGCGCGGCAAAGAGCGGTAAGCTGACCAGCGACGCGCCCGTCTCATATGCTGCGGCAGTGTCCGATAACGGCCGTTGCATAGCAATGGTCTGGCGCTAAGTTGGCTGCATGACGCTTCGCCTAGAGGCGATGGAAGCCGCCGGTTGGCACGCGACCAGTTCTTGCATTTCAAAGCTATTTCAAGCCTGCCCATAGCGGACACGCTTGCCATGTGCTTTACTTCCGCAATGGGTCGATCGAGAAAGCTCATTGCTGCGGTCGCAGTGCCATTCGCCACAACATTTCTTAGCGGTTGCACTTCCCCGATTTCCGATCCTGTGATGCTCCGCGCGATAGAAGGCGAAGCCCAATCATTGATGATAGATTATCCGATCAGCCCGCCGAACGGATGGGTAAATATCCCGATAAGGAAGTTGCCATCGAAGATAGCGGGCCTCAAACCGAAGATGGTGACAGTACATCGTTGGGGCGTTGATATTATGGTGAAGCCGGGCCTTGATGGTGGCTACGGCTATGCGGTCCCAAAAAGACAGGAAGACCTACCAATGCCAGCAAAATGCTACTCCGAACTTCGTCATGGCCTCTTCTGGCATGCCCCCTGTTGATCCCCATCGTTTCGTATGACGACCACTTGCGGACACCTCATAGGAAAGCGATAAGGCTCAGATGCCGCCACGACCGCCTCGATATGGAATGCCTCGTCGGATAACGGTCGGCGCGCTGGGCATTCTCATCCTCGCATTTCTTGGCTGGAACGTCTGTGACGGTGCTATTTACTTGCGCGGAAATGGTGTTGCTCGCGCGGAACACCCATTCGCCTTTTGGTTTGAAGCCGTCGCTATCTGCATCGCTGGGATTGCCATAATATATTGGGCCGTATTTACAGCAGGTGGCGACCGAACAGATCATTAGACGTGCCGTCAGCTTTTGAATGTTTTTCTCTGAAACCCGCCAGTCCGCAAGCCACCCGGCATCGTCGTTCCCTGTCCGCAAATCGATCCCTGTTGCCGCTAAGCCGTTGGTCAGCTTCCTGGCGGGTAAGCCGCCCGAGTAAAATCGACCACTTGCGGACATTCATGTATCTCGAATAAATGGTGAAACCATTCAAAGCCCGGGTGTGAATGCTCCGTCCTCTCGCTTACTTCATCGGCCATGCGACGATCAGCCTTGGCTTCGTAGTATTATCTATGCTGATCGGACCGTCTCAAACGCACGGCGATGTTCCTGTGAGGGTTCTGCTTTTTGTAACCATTCAACTGGTTTCGGTCGGCATCATCGTTGCATACACAGCTATAGGCGGCAGATGGTTTCCATTAGTGCTTGCACTGCCCGCCACGTTGTGGACACTTTGGTGCGGGTTCATTGCAATGATGGCCTACTCCGGTGTCTGGCTTTGACCGCTACTCCACCCAAATCGGACATAACTGCGTCTTCTTAACGAAACCGAAAATCCCAGTTATGCGCGGTTTTTGTCATCTACAATCTATGCGACTTGCTCGAAAGGGGCACATGATCTTCAGCCGACATTATGCTTAGGAGAAAAATAGCCTAGGGAAAATGTCGCCCGCTCTGAGGGGGGTGATGACAGGTTATCGGCATGCACTGCAAACGGGGCATTAATGGATGTTAAAATGATCGCGTGTAACGGATATGACGCCGAAACAGGAATCCGAGCCGAAATTGGACATAGAAAAATCGCACCGTTGGGCCTTCTGGATCGCACTCGCTACGATCTTTTTGGTGCTGGGCTGTATTTTCCTCATTGGCCGGTCTGGAAGCCGTCCCACTGACCCGTTCTTCAAGGATGAGCCTACGAGAAGGCTCACCGACGCTGATGTGGCTTCCATAGCCACCAAATTCGACGATCCGAAAAACAACAACCATGGCCGCTTACGGCTGGGGACGCATAATGGCGTGATGGTCTTGGATGATCACCTTTGTGGCGACATTTGCCCAGACTATACGATCTCCATTGTTCACTACGACGCAGAGCCGGGAGCCTCATGCGAAAAGATCGGCGGCATCACCAAAGATGCAGTTGTTCCCGCTGCTGCTTCGATTGGAACGCAGTCATTCTGTATTCCTGCGCCTCTCGCTGCGGCTCAATGTAAACTCCTGTTGGAGCAATGGCGGAAGTCGCAAAAACAGGGGGCGCGCGGGTTAACGAAGCCAAGCTGTTAAGCGACCACACAAAACCGCAGAAATGCGCGACTTTCCGTAGATTTTTGTCCTCTACAATCTATGCGACTTGCTCCCGTTAACCATGCCCTAGCAAGGTATGCCCCACTTCTAGTGAGGCGTCCGCAAACGACCATTTGTGGTCATTCACACATCGAATAGAATGCGCCAGCTACGTACATTAACTTTCTAACGGCACTTCTAATGATAAGCCGCAATCATGATCCGCAAAGCTTTCATTCTCGCAGTCAGCTTGGCTTGCGTAGGCTGCGAAAAGAGTCCCATGCCTTCACACGTCTACAAGCTGGCGAAAGTCACATTTGTTGACGACAGCCGAATTCATATTCAGCGGCTGGGCAAATTAACTATAAGGCCCACCACAAAATTCTGCTCGTTGCGCGAGGCGTTCACATTTGATGGCCACCTCCTTATCGATGCGCTGGAACATCATAGGCAAAGTGGGTCTACCGAGCGGACCAACGGCATCGTCGGAGGGACCGGTTGTGAGGCCCCAGATACAATTTTCATTTATGGATTCAAATCGGACAATCGGCATGGGCGTCCCTACACGCTAACCTATGCGGTGTGGCAGGGACAATCGGCATCGGTGGCAACGCTGACGCGACCGGATGGCGCCCGCCCCGGCCTCAAAATTGTGCCCGTCGGTGCCTACATCGGGTTATTTTCTGATGCCAACGCAGAGCGACTTGAGCAGACATCTATCAGACTAGATGCGCGGGATATTACTGCGGCGTTGCTAAAAGGCATGGAGTGGGAGTATTAAAAGAACTTTTCCACGTTGATCAATCTTGAACCAGACATTCCGCTCTCCACCCACCATCGTCATGCGCAGGTTGCGGATCAGTCTGTGATGGCGATAACCTACTATTCCGGTTCAGGCTCGGCGAGCTTACAGGCGGCACGGCGACCATTTGCTGTCTTGTAGCCTGCCTACGGCGTAGCTCTGAAGCAGACATAGGAATGACGCGCTAGCCTAGGTCAAACCACCTCGCGCGAACGGTCGCGCACCCAAGTCACATGATCAGGCGCTCGTCTCCAGAACTCCAGGACTTGTAATTCGGTAAACCCCATGGATTCCCCACCACAGTATTCTTCAACATCGGAAGCGTGCGACGGAGGATCATCGTGATACGGGAAACCTTCAACTCCGAAACGTTTGTCTGGGGAGTATTGGCCAACATCGAACTGTTTATATCACATCTGGCATTCGACCCGCATCAGAACTGCCTCGCGGGCATAGACATTGAGATCGTTGGGCGCGAACCTGCGATAACGAGGAAATCCATACAGCCACCAGATCGGCGCTTTGGAAATTTTATCAATGATGTCGTCATATCTGATATGCATTAGGCCCTCCCAGTGCCGCAAGCGAACGTCAGCCATTATTATATTGCTCACCAAAACTGGAAAGTCTCCTTGCCACCCTGGGCTGTCGCTCCCGACCGCGAATGGCCTTGCGCCGCCGGTAAGCGGGTCGTCCGCTTCGGGCTCGGAAATCTGCCTGTCAGCTGCCCCGCTCGCGAAAGGACTATCGGCTTCTCAGTAAAATGACGCAATTCAGGGCTGGGGAATGACGACGCTGGGTGGTTTGCGGAATGGCGGCTATCAGGCGGGAATTGGTAGGAAGCCGCCGTTGATGTGGTAGCGCTTCGCCTTCGACTTCCTTATCACGTCCGTTATGAGCCGAGACGCAAAGCTATTCTTCAAACGCGCCCTTATGTCCGCCGTATTGGGCAGTGCGGTGGCAGCCATTGCATACTCCACGTTCCTACTGCTCTTTGGGCAGGTAAGAGGCAGCGTGGCATGGCTTCCCGTCGCCTTACTCCTTTTTGGTCCACCGGCCTTCTTCCTAGGGACGCCGATTACCTTGATCGTAATGGGCCTTGTCGTGGCACCTTGCACTTGGCCCCTACGCCGTTTGCTCGTTCGACATCGCCATGCCTCGACCGTCTTGTTGGGCATTTCCGGTTGGCTGTTAGGTAAAGCGATCTCCGTGCAATGGCTGAGGGACGGGGCTCCCTCGATGCCCTACGACCCTGATGGATATGCGGGGCCGATCTTTGGCTTAATGTGCTGTGCAACGTGGGCCATAATGATGCCAGCTACATCATGCGGTTTGTCCACCGAAACGGGCTTGGAGAAAGGATGACCTTCCTGGCGACGTGCGCGGCGCCCTGTCCGACGTCCGCTTTCTGCATGGACGCTTAGCCACTCAAATGAACAACTTTGGTCGATAGCTACTCGTCATCTAGGGCTCGCGTCCAGTGACCGGATTCGCGCATGATCATAAGTCGTTTGCCAGTCCGGCGATGCGAACCGCGAAAACCGGTAACCACATAATTGCAAAAGGCGCGTCCAGCCCCTTTGGCACTGCATCTGAGATTGAAGATCGCCTGAGGACTACCCGAGAAATCCGGATCAGTGGCCCCATCATTTCCAACGATACCCAACATCGCCGCTTGCCAATCTGCGCGCTCGGCCCTCAGGACATCCGCTGCCCTAGGCAACGGCGTCTTTGCTGGGCTCGAGGCCCCCTGGATGGCAAACAATACCGCCGCGACTACAGCATATCTCCCCATGCGACGATCCTGAGGTTATGGCCGCTTTTAGGCAAGGAGCTTTAGTCATTCAGCGGCAGCAACTGGTCGTCAGCGGCCTGTGCGTCGATCTTCGCCATTGCTGCCGAGCCAATCGATCACCCCCCAGAAGGCGGCGGTCGCCGCTAACGCCCACAGCGTCATTCTATCGCTTTGCCAGAAAAATCCCACCACGCCCAACAGCATCGCGAACCCTAACGCGAACCTAAAGGAGCGAATGAATGTCAGCATTGCGGCAGCCTGCCAAATGACATTGCCGTCCACAAGTGGTCTTTTGCTCGGGCAGCTTTGGCGCGGGCGATCTTGCCGACATTCACGATCACCCGAGCATTGCTAATTCCTCGCGTGTCTCATCGAGCGTCGGCGGCCTGCTGTCATCCTCAATAAAAACTATTGCCTCCCGCACGGCCTCATCAGCGAAGTGGAAATCGTCGCTAATGATGATGCAGTCTGCGAGATAGTTCGCTAGCCGAAAAGGCAATCGCTCTTCAGCTACGGCAGATAGCAATCGCTTTGCACCCTCTCAGGTCACTTGGAAAGAGGTGCCGTCGGTGATGATGATGTAGCCGTTTTCACCAGCTTGAACCGCTGAATTGCAAGCCGCCACTTCTACGGCGATCTCCTCGCCAACTGCTTCTGGCGAAAGGCGGCCTGTCAAAAATGCGACGAGGGATGCATGCTTGATACAGTCAGGTTGCCTCGCTGAATGAATGTCTGCAATCGGGAAACGCCGAACTACCTCTGCATGGCAAAAAATGGTCGACCTCCGTAACAGAATACCAGCGCGACCCGGCAAATTTACTCTGGAGTTATCAAGCCTTTTGCGGCAAGTTCAGATCGTAATGGGGGGCCTATGAAGCTGAAATATCTTGTATTCACCTCAGCTGCTACCCTGATCTCGCAGCCACCGCTGTTCGCTCAAACGCCGCCCAGTGCTCAGGGTGATGTTTCCGTTACCATTTACAACAACAACCTTGCGCTGGTGCAGGATGTGCGCCGCGTCAGCCTGCCCCCTGGGCGCTCACGCCAAGAATTTCCCGATGTTTCCGCGCAGATCCGGCCGGAGACCGTCACGCTGGCGGGCGAAGGCGTAGGTGTCGTTGAGCAGAATTTTGACTATGATCTGCTCTCGCCGGCCTCCCTGATGCAGAAGGCCGTAGGCCAGACCATAACCCTGTTGCGCACCAATCCAGTCACAGGTGTGGAGACACGGGAGCAGGCGACGGTGCTGGCGGCCAATGGCGGTGTCGTGCTGAAGATTGCTGACCAGATCGAAGTGCTCCGAGACGATGGCTTACCGGTTAGGGTGATATTCTCCTCGATCCCGCCGAATCTGCGTGCCCGACCGACGCTGAGCATCACCCTTGACGCTGCGCAAGGGGGCGGGGTGCGCCCGGTGACGCTCAGCTATCTGACGCCGGGCATGGGATGGAAATCGGATTATGTCGCGCTGTTTGACGAGAAAGCAGGCAAGCTCGACCTGCAGGGCTGGATCACGCTCAACAACAGCACGGGAACGACCTTCACCAATGCCCGTGCCCTGCTGGTTGCGGGGGAAGTGGGCCAAGTGCAGCAGCGCTACAATGGCTATGATAGCCGTCGCCCTCAGCCGCGCGGCAATCAGGCCGGGATCGAGAGTGGTGAGGGCGAGCAACTGGGCGACTTCCACGTCTATCCGATCGAGGGACGCACCACGATCGCCAATGCCCAGACAAAGCAGGTGAGTTTCCTCGACGCGTCGGGTGTCGCCGCAGCGCGCGGTTATGAATATCGCAACGACTGGATGGTGAGCAAGGAACAGGGCGAAAGCGCGGCGTCGGTGCTGAAATTCTCCAATGCCAAAGCGGCCGGGATCGGCGAGGCGCTGCCTGCCGGAACGGTGCGCGTCTATATGCGCGACACGCGCGGGCAAGCGCAGTTCGTAGGTGAAAGCGCCATCCCTCACACGCCGGGCGGTTCGGCACTGGCGTTGCGGACGGGCGATGCCTTTGATGTAAAAGTGCAGCCAGTGGTGGAAAAGCGCGGTGTCATCACCAGCGATGAGTGGACGCAGACGGATCGCTGGCGGGTCATTTATTCCGATGGCCGCAAGCTGGAAAGCTATAGAGAGCGGCCGGACAAATATTACCGCACGCAGATGCGCTACATCGTTACCAACGCCAAACCGGTGCCGGTAAATGTCGATGTCGTCCAGTCCGGCCTTGGGCGCTGGTGGTGGTGGCGCGACCTGCGCGTGACAGACGAGAGCATCAAGGGGGTACAGGAGACGGCAGACATGAGACATTGGGTGGTGCCGGTGCCTGCCAACGGCAAGATCGAGCTGACCGCCACTTTCCTGACCCCTTGGTAATTGCCGTGATGCGCCGGGTTGCGCGACCGTTTTTGCAGCTGCTCCTGATCCCGCTATTGTGGGGGCCCTCCATCGCGGGCGCGCAACCGCCGGTGGTGATATCGTCCGCGCCGGACAAGGTGGCGGTGACCCTCTATCGCGATCCTGACCGGCAGGAGGACGCGATCGATCGCGATCAGCCCGGCGCCTTTGCGCTGGTGGCGGAGACACGTACGGTCACGCTGCCACCCGGCCCGACAGTGGTCCGGTTCGAAGGTGTGGCAAGCGGCATCGTGCCGCAGTCCGCCATATTGTTCGGGACGTCCCCACGTGAGCGAAACCGGGATGCGGCGCTGCTATCGCAAAGGGGGCTGGTGGACGCTTTTACCGGGCAGCAGGTGATCTTGCGCCGCACGAACCCGGCGACGGGCAAGCCGGTGGAGGAAAAGGCTACGGTTCGCTCCGCCGCCGATCGCCTGGTGGTGACAACGCCTCGCGGAGTGGAGGCGCTCTATTGTTCGGGCCTCCGCCAGACGTTGCTGTATCCTGGTGCACCGCCGACCCTGTCGGCCAAACCGGTGCTGACGATGACGACGAAGGATCAGCCGGGAGGGTCGGCGACCATTACGCTGGCCTATATCGCCACGGGCTTCGACTGGGATGCGACTTATGTCGGCACGTTGGCGCCGGACGGGCAGTCATTGGAGATCATCGGTTGGTTGACGCTCGTCAGCGCCGACGACACCAGCTTTCCCGACGCGAAAGCCTCTGCGGTGGCGGGAAGAGTGAACCGTTCGGAAGATAGCCGCGACGATACGGGGGAACGCGGATTCGACAAGGCGCGCGATCTGAACAGGTTCAGCGACTGCTGGCCAGCCGGGACGACGAGTGATGTTGGCTATCAATCGCCGCCTCCATCGCCGCTCTTAGCACCTGTGGCCATGATGATGGGTGCCGACGATATCATCGTAACTGCGCAACGGCGTCAGGAAGCTATGCAGTCGGCCCCGATGGCCTTTTCCGTCGTGGCGAAGGCGGAAAATCTCGGTGATCTCAAACTCTATCGCATTCCGGTTTCCGTCACCATCGCTTCGCGGTCACAGAAGCAGGTGGCCTTTCTGGCCAAGAACAAGGTGAAGGGCAGCCTCATTTATCGCGCCCAGATGGAGTGGGATGAGCCGGGCGAGGTCCAGATGCTGTTCCGTTTCCGCAATCGCAAGCAAGATGGTTTAGGCGATCCGCTCCCGGCAGGACGTTCGGTGCTTTACCAGAAAAGTCGATGGGGACGCATGTATGTCGGTGAAAGCGCGGCGGGCGACAAGGCTGTGGACGAGGAGGTCGAATGGCCCTTTGGCGAGGCGAGCAACGTCACGCTGGAGCAGAAGCAGATCAAGGATGGTAAAGGCGGTTTCCGCCACACGCTGGTCGTGCGCAATGCCAACCCCTTTCCGGTACGGTTCGAGATGGATTTCCCGCTGAATGGCGGCAGGGTCTTCAGCAGCTTTACTGGACGGGTGATGGACAAACCAGGTAAGAAAGTCTGGGCGATGACGGTGCCAGCAAGCAACGGGGTCGAGATGCGGTTCCAATCCAGCCGCCGGGAGTAGGAATGGTTGTTAGCACAGCAACTTAAGGTCTGGTCAGATACCCGCTGATCGGACTCCCTCACATAATCAGATACCCGGGGCGATAATTGACCGCTAAATGTCCGGAACTGGTCGGCATCAGCCCCAGCCGCTATTTTCCAGCATTTCCTTACGCTCATCGTCGGCAAGCATTGCCATCTGGCCAAGGCTGATACGGCCTTTCCCAAACGCCAGGACGGCAATGATGCTGTCTGTCAATTCGGCCTCCGACGATGCCGGTAGCTCCTCCATTGCGACCTTTTGCAGCTTCTTCCAAGCCGCATGGTAATCATCCACCAGCCATTCAGGTAATCTTGGATTATTGGGATTATGACGTGCCTCTTCGATAGTCGCCACCAAGGCGTAGGTATTCCAATCGGGGACGGCTCGCATTTCATGCATCTCCGCGAGCAATGGCACAGCGGCATAAGACGCCTCTCCAACATCGCCTTGATGATACAGTTCCTGCCAAAGCTCGCCCCATGCAATCTTAGCGTCCCCGTCGCGCAGTTTGCCGATTGCGTTGCGTGGATCATAAGGCGTGCGATAACCGCCGCAAAGTCCTGCCCACCGCCCTTCGTCAGCTATTCTCACCTCCAAGCCCTACATAATCGGCAAGTCTAGGGAACCAAGGACCATGGCCACCATCTTCTTCTGGTCGCCTGCAGATGAGCCGTTTTGGCCTTGAGTGGAATCGCTCGATGTTGAGTAGTCGTCACTCACCCGACGCCAGATTTCCGATGAACTCAAAAGGCTTTTCTGTCTCGGTCATATCTACCCCCTCCCGCCGTAAGAAAAAGCCTCACGCTTTCGATCGGATCCGGCAGATGATGTCGATACCACTCAGGATGTTCGCTAATTGAGTTCATGACAGCCATAGGCCAATCGGCCCAAGGCAAGTTCATCCTCAAAGCATCAAGCCGCGCACGAACGTCCCTGAGGATCAGTCGATCTGCATCCTTCTTGTACGTCAGCGTAGGTTATCTATGAAGGCGAGCATGAAGCCATCATCGATCAGGCGCTGTGGGACGCGATGCAGGACAAGCGCTAGGCTGCGATTGGGATCAAGCGCGAGCGCGGCAATGGCCGGCATGGCAGTCTACTTACCGGCTTGATCCGCGACCATCTCGATCGGCCTATGTCGCCCAGCCATGCGGTCAAGAAGCAGCGGCGCTACCGCTATTATGTCTCCAGCATGGCGGCCGCCGTTGATGATGCGGGCATGAAGGCCGCCGCGCTTCGTCTGTCGGCGGCGGAACTGGAGCGCGCGGTGATAGATGCGACCAGCAGCTTGCTTGCCGACGAGCGGACCATCATGACACTGCCACAGGTCGAGGCGCAGGCGATTGTGCGGCGCCGCCATGTCGCGCAGGTCGTAGCCGCGAAGATGGAAAAAGCGAGCAAAGCCGAGCTGCGGCAGCAGCTGCAATCGCTGGGCATCGCGATCCGCGTTCATCCCGATCGGATCGAGGGCTCGATCAGCCAGCGACTGCTGGTTGCGTTGTTGGAGAAGGCAGCGCCCCCGGCCGAAGATGATGGCGTTCGCATCCCAATCGTCATTCCGACCAAGCCGGATCGCCATGGGCATAATCTGAAGCTCGTGCTGCGCACCGAAAAGGAAGGGCCACCCAAGGTCAACCCGACCCTTGTTGCGCTGCTGGCGAAGGCGGAGGCGGCGCGGCAGCAGCTGTTCGCGGTCGGCGCGGGATCGCGCGATCGCAAGCTGGAGCGGGTGGCGCTGCTCGCCTTCCTCGCGCCTGACATCGTGAGCGCGATCGTCGAGGGGCGGCATCCGCCAGCTCTCACCACACGCCGCTTGATGCAGCTGCCCCGAATCCCGCTTGAATGGCAGAGCCAGCGGAAGGCGCTCGGCTTTTAACGCCGCCACTTCAAAAATCGTGTACCACCTGAAAGGGCCTCGTGAGACGCGGGGCCTTTTTTGTGGTTCTAGCGGGCGAACACCCGTGTCTCTGTGTACCGGATTTCGAATCCACCACCAAAAGCGCGCGGAACCGCGCCATTCTCGACCGCGTCGCAGAGCCGGGCTGGAAGTGGCTGAACATGCAGGATAGTTGGCTGAGGAACCAGTCCTGAGCGAACCCCTCTCCGTCTGTAAATTCCCTGCTCCAAGCCCTTTTACAGCGAATTTCCGAAAATTCATGCCATTCGCGGCGACTGAGGCATGCGCACACGCCCGGATTCAGGCGGTTTTCAGAGCAAATTCCCTAAAGCGGCTAACAGGGAAAATCTTGTCGATAACAGGGGGTTTACAGTCGGGAACTGGCAGCGGCCGACCAGAAACAGGGCGGCGCGCGATCAGGTGAAATAGGGGAGGGGCTTGCCGCGTCCCCGCGGGCCGACGCAAAAGATCAGGGCGCTTTTAGAAGCGCTCACATGCATAGTATGTTTCAGTGAAGAGGTGACGTCGCCTAATAAAAGCGATTGACATAAAAAGTAAGAAGTCGTGAATATAGTACAATATTTCTGCATTTTTTCAACTTTTATATTTCTCTTTAGCCATCTTGATCCGTTTTACATTTTCCCTGAGCCTATAGGCGCTGGCGAGGAGCCAGTGTGGACGCTGGAGGGAGACGGCCGTTCACTTCCTTCTATGTGGAACTGAACATGACTAACTCTCGAACCAAAGCTGCTCTCGCAACTCCCGCTTCCGCGATCCATGTGGACTGCGGTCCAATTGCAATGCGCGCGCCCGCCGAGCTGATCGCTTATGAACGCAACCCGCGTAAACATCCTGAAAAGCAGATGACGGAGCTGATGGCGTCGATGCGCCGGCACGGCTTCAACCAGCCGGTGCTGGTGACGGGCAGCGGTGAGATCATCGCGGGGCACGCGCGGGTGGAAGCGGCCAGGCGGCTGCAATTGCTCGCCATACCCATGATCTGCCTTGATCATCTGACGCCCGCCCAGGTGCGCGAATATCGCCTTGCGGACAATCAGCTGGGCACGCTCAGCCAGTGGGACATGGAATTGCTCAGCGACGAGCTGCGCGCGATCATCGAGATTGACGAGATCAGCTGCGTCGAAACCATGGGCTGGGACATCCCCGAGGTCGAGATCCTGCTTGATGCCTCGCCCTCCGTTGCGCAAGCCAAGGCCGATCCCGCCGATGAGCAACTGCCCTTGTCCGCCGACGTCGTCGCGCGGCCGGGCGACCTGTGGCTGTTGGGCAAGCACCGTCTCCTGTGCGGTTCGAGCCTGGAGGCAGAAAACTGGGTGCGGCTGCTGAACGGCGAGCAGGCGCTGATGTCCTTCGTGGATCCGCCCTACAACGTGCCCGTCAATGGCTTTGTGTGCGGCAGCGGCAAGGTCAAGCACCAGGAGTTCCAAATGGCCTCAGGGGAGATGAGCGAGGCGGAGTTTATCGAATTCCTAGCGACGTTCCTCGAACGCATGACCGCGCACATGGTCGACGGTTCCATCACTGCCGCGGCCATGGACTTCCGGCACATGTATGAGTTGCAGACTGCCGCGCGCAGGGTGGGGTTGTCGCTGCTCAACATGTGCGTTTGGAACAAGTCCAACGGGGGGATGGGGAGCCTTTATAGATCAAAGCATGAGCTCATCTTCATATTCAAAAAGGGTCGCGCCCCGCACATCAACAATGTCATGCTGGGCGTGCACGGAAGATATCGCGCGAACGTCTGGGATTTCCCCGGCATTAACAGCTTCGGCAAGGGCCGGATGGAGGATCTGGAATCTCATCCCACGGTCAAGCCCGTGGCACTGGTTGCTGAGTGCATCCGCGACATATCGCATCCAGGGCAGATCGTCACCGACGCTTTCCTCGGCTCGGGCACGACATTGTTGGCCGCCGAGCGGACCGGGCGGCGCTGCTTTGGGGTCGAGATCGAGCCCAAATATGTCGATCTGGCGATCCGTCGTTGGGAGACGCTGAACGGAGACAGCGCCATCCGCGAGAGTGACGGGCGCAGCTATGACGAACAATGAAACAGGCGCCGTCGATAAGGACGGCGCCGCCTCCCGCCCTGCCGCGATTGTCGCGCGACCGCGCCGCAGGATCGTTCCCGCCAAGCGAACACCGGGCGCGCCGCCGCCTGCTTCAGCCGCCGAACCTCATCGGGCCTACGAGGTCGGCTATGGCAAGCCGCCGAGGAAAAACCAGTTCAAGAAGGGCCAGTCGGGCAATCCCAAGGGCCAGCCCAAAGGTGCCAAGAGCCTGAAGACGATCGCGCGCAAGCTGCTCACTGAAAAGATCAGCGTCCGCACCGCGCGCGGCGAAAACCGCGTCACCCGCATCGAAGCGATGATGATGAAGCTCATCGAGTCTGCTTCCAAGGGCGAGTTCAGGGCGTTCCAGTCGATGTTCGCGCTCTACCAGCAGGTCATGCCCGACGAGCCGATCGACCTGCCGGTCGACGAGGCGCCGCTCAGCGCCACCGACGCGGCGACGCTCGCCATGTTCGTGGCGGAAATTCAGCGGCCGGGGAGCGCCATATCATGACGCGGCAAATCAATGTGCTGGCGGCCTTGCGCCGCCAGCACCTGCTGCCCTTCCTCATGAAGGTCTTCGAGACGCTGCATCCAGGCGAGCGGCCGCTGGACACAGCCTGGTATCTTCACGCCATGTGCCACGGACTTGAAGGAGTAGGGCAGGGGGCGCGCACCCGCTATCTGATCGCGGTTCCCCCGCGGCATTTGAAGTCGATCACGACCGCGGTGGCCTTTGCCGCCTGGATGCTCGGGCATCGGCCCTCGATGAAGATCATGGTGGCGACCTATAGCCAGGACCTGGCGCAAACACGCCGATGGCTGCCGCACCATCATGGAGAGCGGCTGGTATCAGACCCTGTTTCCGGGCACGCGGATCAAGGATGGCGGCAACCGGCAGCTGGAAACCGTGACCACGGCGGGCGGGGTGCGCAAGGCGGTGTCGCTCGGTGGTTCGGTGACGGGCCATGGCGCCGACCTCATCATCGTCGATGACCTCATGATGGCCGATGAAGCCTTCAGCCCGGCCGCGCGCGAACATGTGCGGCGCTGGTTCGACAATACGCTGCTGAGTCGTCTCAACGACAAGCGTTCGGGCGCGATCATCTCGATCCAGCAGCGGTTGCATGAGGATGACCTGCCTGCCTATCTAATGGAGAAGGGTTATGAGACGCTGATCCTGCCCGCCAGAGCTGAGAAGGACGAGAGGATCGCCATTGGTCCGGGCCGCTTTCATCAGCGGGGCGTGGGCGAACTCCTCAATCCCAACCGGGAGAATGAAGAAGATCTCGCGCGCATCCGCCGCGAGATGGGCCCACAAGCTTTCTCAGCTCAATATCAGCAGAACCCGGTACTGCCTGAAGGTAATCTCGTTCGGATCGAGTGGTTCGTCCGAGTGGACGAACTGCTATGAGCCTCAGCCTCACCGGCGGGAATCGATACAGGGAAGGTGCTTCAGGAGCTTCAGCAGTTGCAGGGGGTGGAAGCCGTGCATGACCTGCACATCTGGGGAATGAGTACGACCGAAACTGCGCTCACAGCGCATCTTGTTATGATGCCGCAGCCTGCGCACTGCAATCCGATCTGGTGATCTAGAGGCTGTTGGGCGGTGCCGACCTCAGCTTATGGAAGAGCATAAGCGACGACAGAATCTCCCACTGGCGTCTCCATGAAATGGTGGCCGCCCGCATCGATCACGAGATATTCGCGCCCACGCGCCTCGTAAACCATTGGTGTCGCCTGGCCTCCGGCAGGCAGTTTCCGTTGCCAAAGGGTTCTGCCCGTGGCGAGGTCGATGGCGCGGATCAGGTTGTCAGTCGCCGCAGCGATGAAAATGAGACCGCTCGCGGTCACGACTGCGCCGCCATTATTGGGCGTGCCGATGGTGATCGGCAGCATCGAGGGTATGCCGAAAGGACCATTTGTTCGTGCAGTGCCAAAGGGCCGATCCCAAATCGTCCGGCCGCTCGCCATGTCAATCGCGCGAATGCCGCCATAGGGCGGCTGCTTGCATAGCATGCCGGTGAATTTCAGCCGCCATCCAGCATTCACGTCGATCGCATAGGGAGTATGGGCCTGCGGATCGCCCGCTCCCTCCGCCCCGCCGATTTTGCCCCGCGCCTGCTGGCGCGGCGCCCATCCTTTTTTGTTCGCCTCCTTGCGAGGGACCAGACGCACATAATTTGGCATGTCGTTATAGTTGGCAACGATCACGCCGCGCCGGGGATCGACGGCAATGCCGCCCCAATCCGTCCCGCCATTATAGCCTGGATATTGGATGGACCGCCTGTTGCTCTCGGGTGGCGTGTAGAAGCCCTTGTAGCTCGCTTGGCGGAACTGGATCCGGCAGATCATCTGGTCGATCGGCGACATGCCCCACATGTCGCGTTCGGTAAGATCCGGTTTACGCAGCGTGTGCCAGCCGGAATAGATCTGGACCGGCGAGCGCTGCCCCGGCTCGACGCCGCCGACCGGCGCGCGCATCACGCCCACGGGCGTCAGCGGCTTACCGGTGCGGCGATCGAGGATGTAGATGTCACCCTGCTTACTTGGCAGGACCAAAGCGGGCGTGCCGCGATAATCGACCAGCGTCGCCTGCGCGCCGAAGTCATAATCCCACACGTCCTTGCGCACGGCCTGGAACCGCCAGCGTGGCTGACCCGTGTTCGCGTCCAGCGCCACCAGCGATGTCGCATAGAAATTCTCCGGCGGACGGCGCAGGCCGCTATAATAGTCTGCGGCCGCATTGCCCATGGGCAGATAGACAAGGCCCAGTTGCTCGTCACCGCTTGCGATCGTCCACATGTTGGGCGTGCCGCGCGCCCAGGTCTGTCCCGGCGGGGGATAGCCATCCCAGTCGGGATGCATCATGTCCCATGCCCAGCGCAGCTTCCCCGTCACTGCATCGAAGCCCCGGATCACCCCGGAAGGCGCCCAGCGATCCTGCCCGTCCAGCACCTGATGCCCCGTCACAACGACGCCGCGCACGATGGTCGGAGGTGAGTTGATCGAGACATAGCCGGCTGGCGTTTCGCCCATGCCGATCTTGGTGTCGACTTGGCCGTTCGACCCGAAATCCTCACACGGCCTTCCGGTTTGCGCGTCTATCGCGAACAGGCGCGCGTCCAGCGTTCCCCAAATGATCCTTCTGCCGCAGGCCTGGCCCGCCGCCGCGCCGGGCACCTCATAATAGCTGACGCCCCGGCAGGCGGCGGTGTAGGGAATGGCCGTATCGGGCACGCGGGGATCAAAACGCCAGCGTTGATGTCCGGTGGCTGGATCGAGCGCGACGACGATGCTCTTGGGCGTGCAGACATAGAGCATGTTGCCGACCTTCAGCGGCGTGTTCTCTGCGCCATAGGTCCCCTTGGCAGCCTTTGACGGCATGTCGCCCGTGTGCGTCAGCCAGACTTGCTCCAGCGAGGATACATTGGCGGGGGTGATCTGCGTGAGGGGCGTGAAGCGCCGGGCGCTTTCCGATCCCCCGTAGGCGGGCCAGTCGGCACCCGCCTGTCGCAGTGCCGGGTCGCTCATCATGGTGGATGCGGCGGGCAGGGCGGCCAGCACCTCATGTTCGTTGACGTCGCTCAGCGTGAAGCCGGTGACGGCAGTCAGGAGGATGACGGCGGCAATCGCCCCGCCTGCCAGCTTCCAGCGATCCGCGCGAAATGACATTAGCGGCATGACGAGCAGAACGGCGACCAACAAGATCAGCGGCGCGATCACGCGGGGGACGAGCGCCCAGCCGTTTGCGCCGACTTCCCAAAAAGCCCAGGCAATGGTTGCGGCGACCACCGCGACATAGAGCCATGCGCCCAGCATTCGGCGGCTGTACAGCAGCCAGCCCGAGGCGATCATCGCCACGCCCGTGATCAGATAATAGGGCGACCCGCCAAGGATCAGCAGCCATGCCCCGCCAATGGCAAGCGCAAGGCCGATCATGCCGATCAGGCATCCGACGATTGTGGTAGCCCATTGTGATCGGGCGCGGGCGGGCGACGCAGCATTCAGCATGGTACATCCGTTTATCGTGGGAGCTACCACTCTAACGGAGAAAGGCTGTCCGATGTTCCCGTCGCTGCCTCCAGACTATCCTTTGTCTCGGCTCTGCGGCAGCCCTGTTCACGCCCCGCACGATCAGGCGGAAAGCAGCTTGGCGACCCACCGGCTCCTGTCGAAATGATCGCATATGATGACGACTGAGGTTGTTAAGGGAACGGCGATCAGCGTCCCCGCGATGCCCCACATCCAGCCCCAAAAGGTCATGGCGACGACAATGACGAGCGGCGAAAGCGACAAGCGGCGTCCCTGCAGGATCGGATAGACGAAATTGCTGATGATGATCTGCAACGCGGCAAAGCCTGCGAACACCAGGACTGGCATGCCGATGCCGTGAAATTGCAACGCCGCATAGAGTGTCGGCGGAATGATGCCGATGATGTTGCCGATGACGGGGAACGAAGTTCAGCAGGAAATTGAGCAGACCCCAGACAATCGGAAGGTCCAGCCCGGTTGCCAGAGCCCACAGGGTCGATGCCATCCCGGTCAGCAGGCTTGTCGCCAGCGTCGTGCTGAAATAGCGCCTCACCTGCTCGGATATGGAGATGATAGTCGAACGCAATTGGCCACGCGTCTCCAACTCCAGCTCGGCCCGCATCTTGTCCTGCATACGAGCCACTTCAGGCAGTCCCAGAATCACGAACAGCCCGATGAACCCTACATAGGTGACGAAACTGTAGATGCTTGACGCCAGCATCTGCGCGAAGGCAACAATGCGCTGCTGATCGAGCAGCCGCGCGTCAAGTGTCACACCCCAATCCCGAGCCTTGTCGGCTGCCGCATCATAGAGAGACAGGAGCTTGGGCCACTGTGCGCCCAGTACGCTCATCAATTGTCCAAGTGAGAGATAGACCGCCGCGACGAAGACGGTCAGAATGATGACGAGTGTTGCGACTGTCAGTATATAGCTCAGCCAGCTCGGCAGTCGCTTGTCCAGCCACAGTTTGAGCGGCCATAACGCCGCAACGATGATCGCCGCGAATAGGATCGGCATAGTCACGGCATAGCTTGCCCGCAAAGCCGCCAGGATCAGGATCAGCGCGATCACCCACAGCAACTGGCCTGCGCTTGGTCTCGTCCCCGGCACGGTCACGCCGCGCCGCCCAACCAGCTGAAGTCATCGCGCAGTCTCCGCCGGTGATCGGGCTTGGCCAGGGCGTCGCGCAAAACGTTGGCGCGTTCGGCCACGACCTGGCTGTTCAGGCGATCCAGCTTGCTTCCGGCAAGCCTCGCGATTTTGTCGATATGAGTCCTGACGGCCGCTAGTCTTTCGCGGTCCTCGCATGCGACCGCCACCTCGCCCAGCGAACTCAGGAAATGGAGAGCCGCCACCCGGTCGCCTGCGCAATATTGCGCCAGAGAGCCGAAGCTCCGTTCGAGAAAATCCCCAAAGCGCTGCGGGTGGGCGATGACGCGCAGCGCCCCGTGGGCATCCTGCCGTAGATGGAAGGGGATCTCGCGTCCCGACAGGTCAGACATGGCCGCGCCGAGCCAGTCCAGGCAGGTGATCGCGGTGAACGGGTCGTTGATGCCCGGCGACAGGGCCCGCGCCGCGATTTCGACCAGCTCGTCGATCAGAAAGCGCAGGTCCTGCAAGGCCGTGCGCTGCGATCCGATGGCAAAGGCGTCGGCCAACGCCTGGCTGGCCTCTTCATCGCAACGCTCCGCTGGGAAGACGAGGATCAGCGCGCGCCCGGCATGCACGAAATCCCCCGGCTGATAGCGCAGGCGGAGCACCAGATCATGGCGCGACGCCAGCTGGAGCAGGTCCTCGTCGCGGACCAGTTGGATATAGCCCGTATGGCTCGCCGTCACCAGCCGCACCGGCGCAGCCGCTTCCGCTTCGCCATCCTGCCGAAAGGGTTCGGGCACGATAGTGTCGCCTGTGTGACGACCCCGATCGGCGGGTTCGCCCAGGAAGCGCGGGAAACGATGGCCTACCTCCCGAAGCAGGCGCTTCCCGACATCCTCGATCACATTGTTGATGTGGATCTTGCTGGGGACGTGATGGATGAAGAAGATCAGCACGGCGATGGAGCAGAGCGCTAGCAGCACCGCGACCAGCAGGGCGATGTTCGGCACGAAGCCCACGCCGCCGGACTCCTCGGGCGAACGCACCGTTCGCAGGACGATGAGGCAGTAGAGGAAGGTGGCGATGAAGGTGCCGAGCGTGACCTGATTACCCCGGTCCCGCATGAAGTTGCTGAGCAAGCGGGGTCCATATTGGCCGGAGGCATAGACTACCGCCGCGATCGTCACGGAAAATACAGTGCCCGCGACGGTAATCATCGAACCGCCGATGGCCGACAGAAGCTGCCGCGCCCCGCTCGGGCGCGAGGCGCGCAACCAGGCGAAGCGGTCCATCCAAACCGAGCCTTCATAACTGTCCCGCCAGATCATGCCTCCTGCCAGCAATATCGCGCCGCAGGCCATGATGGAGGGCAGGAACCAGTAGCTTTGCCGCAGCATATCGGCCAAGCGGAGCAGACGAGCCTTCACGACCCACGCTCCTGCGGCCATGCGGTTCGTGCCCCGGCACGATCGCGCGCGATGACGCTCAGGCTGCCGTCTGTTTCCAGCACGACCGCGGCTACATCCGAAAGGTCGCCCACCCCCGCGCCGCGAACGGCCGCCTTCACCTCGTCCGGCGATATGCGCTCCTCGCGCAGAGCATCTTCCAGAATATGGCCATCAGCAAGAAGGATCCTGGGATCGGATTTGGCGAACCGCGCGACAATGCGGAAGCGGCACGCACTCCAGGCAACGAGAAATTGCAGTAGCGCCAGCAAGACAAAGGCAACCATTCCCTCGAACAGCGCGACGTCCTTGGTCAGCAGCACCGTCGCAAGCGTCGATCCGAGCGCCACGGTCACGACAAGATCGAATGCGTTCAGCTTTGCCAGCGTCCGCTTGCCGCTGAACCGGAGCACGATGACCAACGCGGCATAGGCGGCGGTGCCCACCAGCATCACTCGCCAGAGACCACACCAATTATCGAAGAACATAGCGGTCCTTTCCCTCGTCGCCGGTGCGATATCCCGCCGTGAAAACGGAGGTGGGTCCACCGCATCGTTCCGGGGCGGGGAACGCGGTATCCGGCCAAGCCGTCCGGTGCCATCATTGTCGCCGTTGATTCTATAACCGGGGAGGCGGCTGCTCGTTCCGCCTGCGGAGGGAGCCAAATCGTCGACAAGCCGTTCATCGACAATGAGGAATTCGAAGTTTCGCTCCTTCTTTCTGCCTTTTGTCGCGATTTCCGCCAGCGGTCTGCCACATCGTCCGGCGCTGTCAGCTGTCCAGCCCCCCTCCGCGACGGCCATGGACGTTGCCGCGTTGGGCGAGGAACTGCGCGCCGCCGCCCGGGATGAAAATGTCCGTCGCTTCTATGAAGTGGCGGGGTGGCGCGCATGCTGGTCACTTACGGCCGAACAGGAACTGCTCAGCGCTTTGGATCGGCGATCGCAACATGGCCTTGATCAAATTAACTTTGGCGCGCGGCCGTCCGCGTCCGACAGCGCGCTCCAGCGTGAACTGAAGCTCACCCGACTTGCGCTCGCCTATGCATCGGCGCTCGCGCGCGGCGTCGTCAATCCCGCCTCCCTGCGCGAAATCTACACCTTGCCCAGGCCAGCGGCAGATGTGCCCGCTGGACTGGCAGGGGCCATGAAGGAAGAGGGAGTTGGCGCTTGGCTCGCCAGCCTAGCGCCCCAGACCGACGAGTATCGCCGGCTGTCGACGGCCTATCGCGAATATTCCGCCAAAGCGCTGGAAGATGCACGCAAGCCTTTGCCCGACGATGGGCTCATCCATGTCGGCGACCGGGACGCTCGAATCCCTGCCATCGCGGCGCAGCTTGCGGACAATGACTATCTCCTGTCCCGGGTCGGCGCGGGGTCGCGCCCGGCAACTGTCGATGAAGGTGCGCTCTACACCTTCTCGATGGAAAGCGCGGTCAAGCGCCTTCAGGAGGACTACGGCATAGCGGCAGATGGCATTATCGGCCCTGACACATTCAGCGTCCTCAATCTGCGGGCACCGGACCGTGCACGCGCGCTTGCCGTTGCGATGGAGCGGCGGCGCTGGATGCCCCGGTCGCAGCCAGCGACGCGTATCGATGTCAACATCGCGGCCGCGCGCATGCAATATATCCGTGATGGCGTAGTCGTGGATCAGCGCAAAGTGGTTGCGGGCCGCCCCGACCGGCCGACACCCTTGCTCGGCTCGCCGATATTCCGGCTGGTCGCCAATCCGACATGGACCGTGCCGAAATCCATCCAGAACACGGAGCTGGCGCATGTGGATGCCGCCTATCTCCAGCGCAACAACATGGTTCTGCGCGGCGGCTGGATCGTCCAGCAGCCAGGGCCGGACAATGCGCTGGGGCAGGTGAAGTTCGACATGCGCAACGGTCATGCCATCTATCTGCACGACACGTCCGCGCCCGCCCTGTTCGACAGGAGCGAACGGCATCTCAGCCATGGCTGCGTCCGGGTCGAAGATGCGCTTGGTTTTGCGGAGATGCTCGCGTCCGATGAGGGTGTCCTCGATCAATGGCTGACGGCGCGTCAATCCGGGCAGGAGCAGTTTGTCGCCTTGCCGCGCGAGATTCCGGTGCGCCTGCTCTACTGCAATGTCTTTATGAGGCCTTCGGGCGACATCGCCTTCCGCGCGGACCCCTATGGCTGGAACGATGCAGTCGCACAGCGCCTGGGCTTCACCGGCGCAGGCCGCAAGTCACAGCCAGAGGCGATCGACATCGGCCCCTAGGCCGTCGCCAATGCCGTCACGTCGGCGCCGGTCGGACGCTGGAACAGTCGCAGGTCGAAATCGGGCAGGATGGCGATCAGGTGGTCGAATATGTCGCCTTGAATGCCTTCATATTCATCCCAGACCGTGCTGGTGGCGAAGGCATAGATTTCCATCGGCAGGCCGTTCTCGCTAGGCGCGAGCTGACGCACCAGCAACGTCTTGTCCTGCGCGATGTCGCTGCGGGATTGCAGATAGGCCAGCACATAGGCACGGAAAGTGCCGACATTGGTCAATCGTCGGCCATTGACGGTGCCGTCCGCGCCCTGCTCGCTATTCCAGCGCTCGATCTCCTGTCTCTTCGCTTCGAGATAGGGTTGCAGCACTGCGAATTGCGCCATCGTCTCAATGTCACTGTCATCCAGAAAACGGACGCTGCGCTGGTCGATCATCAGCGAGCGCATGATGCGTCGCCCGCCCGATTGCGACATGCCGCGCCAGTTACGGAAGCTGTCGGAAATCAGTCGATGGGTCGGGATCGTCGTGATCGTCTTGTCGAAATTCTGGATCTTTACCGTGTGCAGCGCGATGTCGATCACGTCGCCATCCGCGTTGAACTGCGGCATCTCTATCCAGTCGCCGACGCGCACCATGTCGTTGGAACCGATCTGGACCGACGCCACCAGCGACAGGATCGTGTCCTTGAACACCAGCATCAGCACCGCGGCCATCGCGCCCAGGCCCGACAGCAGCAGCAGCGGAGACTGGTCCATCAATGCGGCGATGATCAGGATCGCCGCCGCGCCGTAGAGCAGCAGCTTGCCCAACTGCACATAGCCCTTGATCGGCCGGTTGGCGGCGTTCGGGCGGCGCTGATACAGGTCATTGAGCAGCGTCAGGAAGCCGCTGAGCGCGATCGCGATGGTCAGGATGATGAAGGCGGTGGACAGGCTGCGGACGAATGTGACGGCTTGCGCAGGCAGATGCGGAACAGTGCCAATGCCGACCTGTATCACCAGCGCGGGGACGATGTTCGACAGCCGCGCGACGATCGCGCCGATATGTTTCCCCTCAATACGGAAGGGCAGGTGATGGAGCAGGCGGAGCAGTAGCCGCAGCACGATGCGCTTGGCCACCCAGTTGGCCGCCCATGCGACTATGCCGAGCAGCAGCAGCGCCAGCCCGCTCTGCATCCACGGCTCGTTCACATAGCCGCGCGTCAAGGTCGAGATGCTGTCGTTGGAAACCGGAAGGTGGGTAATCAAGCCTGCTTCTCCGCGAAGGGATCGTCATAAAGGGATCTGCCAGCCGTCTCGGGCATGAAGCGCAGCGCGATCAGCCCGACGATGCAGGCTGCGATCATGTAGAAGGCCGGCATCAGCTCATTGCCGGTGTAGCTGATCAGACCGCTGCCGATCGCGGGCGCCGTCCCGCCAAAGATGCTGGTCGCGAGATTATAGGCGATGGCGAAGCCCGCAAAGCGCACCTGTGTCGGGAACAGCGCCGGAAAGGTCGCCGAAATCGTCGCCAGCTGCGGCACGTAAAGGAGCCCCAAGAGGACGAAGCCCGCGATCGCTCCCGCCAGCCCCGTTGCCATCAGCATGTAGAGCGGCACCACCGCGATCAGCAGCCCGACCAGCGACACCCGCCACATCACCCGCCGCCCAACCCTGTCCGACAGCGCGCCGGCAAAGGGCAGGAACAGCATCATCAGCAGCATGCCGATGATCGGCACGATCAACGCTTCGTCATTCGACAGTCCGATGCGCCGCTGCAAATAGGTCGGCATGTAGCTGAGCAGCGTGTAGTTGACGACGTTGAGCGCGACCACCAGCCCGCCGACCACCAGCATCGGCCGCCAGTGCCGCCGCATCAGCAGCGACAGGCCGGGGGAGGGCGGCCCGCTGTCATGCAGCGCCGCCGCCGCGCGGAAAACGGGCGTGTCCTCCATCTTCGAGCGCAGGTACATGCCGACCAGCCCCATCGGCGCCGCCACAAGGAAAGGCACGCGCCATCCCCACGCATGCATCGCCGCATCCCCCAGCATCAGCGAGAAACCCAGCATCAAAGCCGCGCCCAGCGAGAACCCCGCCAGCGTCCCGAACTCCAGAAAGCTGCCATAGAATCCGCGCCGATCATCGGGCGCATATTCCGCCATGAAGGTCGCCGCCCCGCCATATTCGCCGCCGGTCGAAAATCCCTGCACCATGCGCAACAGGATCAGCAGCAGGGGCGCCCAGAAGCCGATCGTCGCATGATCCGGGATCAGCCCGACACAGAGCGTCGCCCCCGACATCAGCAAGATGGTCAGCGCCAGCACCGACTTGCGCCCCAGCCGATCGCCCAGCGGCCCCCAGAACAGCCCGCCCAATGGGCGCACGAGAAAGGAAATGGCGAACGTCGCCAGCGCGAACAGCACCGCTTCCTCCGTGCTGCCGGGAAATAACGCGGCCGAGATATAGGTCACGCCGTAGGCATAGATACCATAATCGAACCACTCGGTCGCGTTGCCCATGGCGGACGCGGCAATCGCGCGGCGCAGCGTGGCGTCCTGGCTTGGCGCGGGATCGGCTGCGGCGGTGGCGGAAATGGCGGTCATGTGGTTTGTCCTTCATCGACGCTGTTGGGGTCCAGCAGCGCGGCCATGGGTGTAGTGCGCGGTACGATCTGGAACTCCTGCTGATACATGTCCGGCACCGGTTCGGACGCGCGCTGCCGCCATAGCCCGACCATCATGGCGACCCCCGCGCAGCAGGCGATGAACAGGAACAGCCCGCCGGTGCCCGCCGCCGTCATGAATCCCGCGGCCAGCACTGGCCCCAGCGCCGCGCCGATCGAATAGAGCAGCACCAGCCGCCCGCTCGCCGCCACCCGCTCCGTTTCCAGCAGCCGATCGTTGCAATGCGCGACACACAGCGGATAGAGCGCGAAGCTCAAGCCCCCGAACAATGCGCCCAGGCTTATCAGCAGCACGCCGCCGCCGCTGATCAGCGACAGCGCGATACTGACCAACGCCGCGACCGCAAAGCTGCCGACGATCACCCGACGCCGGTCGTGCCGGTCGGACAAGCGCCCCAGCGGCCATTGCAGCGCCACGCCGCCCAGAATGACGATCATCATGAAATGCGCGGTTTCAGCAAGGTCCAGCCCCAGCCGCCGCACATGCACCGCCGCCATCCCATAAAATGCGCCCAGCATCAGCCCCGTCGCCACTGCGCCCCAAGCGCCCAGCGGCGATGCCGCCAGCAAGGATCGGAGTGAAAAGGCGCTTGCCTCCACAGGCGCAGGCGCGGAACTGCGCGTCAGGCATAGCGGGATGATGGCCAGCGAAATCAGGATCGACGCGATCTGGAAAGGAATGGCGGGCAGCGACCCGCTCGCCCCCAACAGCAATTGCCCGATCGCCTGCCCTGAATAGAGGGCGACCATGTAAGCCGCCAGCACGCTGCCACGCATCTCCGGCTCGGCCCGGTCGTTGAGCCAGCTTTCCAGGCACACGAACACACCCGCGACGCAAATGCCATCGATCAGCCGCAGCAGCATCCAGAACAGCGGCTGCGTCCACAGCGCATAGGATAATGTGCTGGCCGACAGCAGCGCGACGAAAGCGGCAAAGGCGCGGATATGCCCCACGCGCCGCACGATACCGCCCGCGCGCAGCGACCCGATGATCAGCCCGCCGAAATAGGCAGTGGCGACGATGCCTATGGTCATCGTGCCACTGCCCGCCCGATTGAGCCGCAGGCTGATCAGGGTCGCCAGAAATCCGCTGCCCGCCATCAGCATGAAGATGGACAGCAACAGGCTGCGTACGGGTTGAATGGCCAATAGCATGACAGGTCGATCAGCCGCCGATCAGGCGGCGCGCTTCCCCGTCGCCGCCATCTCTTCGCGTTCGACCAAAGCGCTGTGCAGCGCCCGGACGGCAGCATCATAATGCCCGACATCGACGATGAACTGCACATCGACATTTCGGATCTGGTGCTGCATCGCGATGACCCCAACGCCTTCATCGGCCAGCGCGCGCAACGCATCGGCGACCAGCGCAGGCCGGGATATGTCGCTCCCGATCACCGACACCATCGCCACCGGATGGGCGGAGATTGACGCATCCGGATAGCGTATCTGGAGATCGTCGATCACCCGCTTCACCGTCGCCGCAGCAGCCGACAGATAATGGGTGATGGTATTGGCGTTGGACGATTTGCTGACGATCCATGCGTGATGCCGTGTCAGCGCCTCCAATATGGCGGCGTCATAGCCCTTCACGCCCACCATGTCCTGTTCGAAGAACTGGAGGGCCTGCGCATGACGAACGCCGGTCACGATCTCGACCCTTGGACTTTCGGACACATAATCGCCGCAGATCAGCGTCCCGCCATCTTCCCGGTCGAACGTATTGCGCACGCGCAACGGAATATTGGTCTGGCGTAGCCCGCGCCCGGCGCCCGGATGGATGGCCTCCATGCCCAGATTGGCGAGCTGATCGGCGACGTCATAATTGGTGCGCCCGATCTTGCGCGCCTTGTCTGTTCCGACCAGCTTCGGATCGGCGCTCGACAGGTGAAATTCCTTGTGGATGATCGCCTCGCGCGCCCTGGTCAGCACCGCGATCCGCGAGAAGGTCATTTCCGAATAGCCTCGAGCGTAACGGCGCACCATGCCTTCGCTGCATCCCGCATAGCCAGTGACGATCGGCATGGTTGAAGACAGGTCGATGGGCTCCAACGCCTCCACGATCCGCTCGTCCAGCTTCTGCATGTTCTGCTGGTGCCACGGCGTCAGGTCCACGAAGGCGGCATCGACGCCGCGGTCGCGCAGCAACAGGGCGGTGCTGTGGGCGCTATGCGCCTCGCCCAGCCCCGCTAGCATTTCGCGCACGGTCGCCAGCTGCTCCTTGACACAGAAGCGCCCATGGCTGCGCAGCCGCGCTAGATCGTTCAGACAGGCCGCCGCGGCATCGATCCGCATATCGACGAAGGCATCGGCTTCGCGTCGGCTGTCCGCCCGCGCGAACATCTGCGCATTACGCGATTGCATAGCGGTTCGCACCGCTTCCATCGCCTCGCGCCATCCGTCGACGCCTTCGTCCGCGACGAAGCGGCCATAGACGCCCGGCTGGCCGCTTTTCTTATGCTCCAGCAGCAGGTCGGTCATCCCGGCATAGGCGGACACGACGAAGATGCGATTATAAAGATCCGCGCCCTTTCGGCCTCCGATCAGGACATTGTCGAACAGCGTGGCCGTCTCGGCCATTGACGTGCCGCCGATCTTCTCGACGCTATGGCGGTTCATATCAGGGTCTCCTCGGCCAGCGGACCTGTTTCGGGCACGATTGGCTGTGGCTCGCCGCGCGTCGCGATGAACTCCGGGCGCGGCTTGTCGACGCCAAAGGGCGTGCCTAGCCGGTTGCTGACGGCATTATAGACCAGAAAGGCGTTGGCGCGGGGGAAGGGCGTGATGTTGCCGTTCGACCCATGCATGATGTTGCAATCGAATATCACGACCGACCCCGGTTTGCCCGTCGGTGCGACAATGCCATGCTTATGCGCCAGCTCGGCCAGGCTATCCTCGTCCGGCACGCCATATTCCTGACGCCTCAACGACATGCGGTAATGATCCTCGGGCGTTTGCCCGACACAGGTCAGGAAGCGGCGATGCGATCCGGGGATCAGCATCAGCGGCCCATTGTGAGCGGTATTTTCCGCCAGCAGCACCGACATGGACAGCGCCCGCATGCGCGGCATCCCATCCTCGACATGCCAGGTCTCGAAATCGCTGTGCCAGTAGAATTCCTTGCCCTGAAATCCGGGCTTATAGTTGAGGCGCGACTGGTGAATATAGACCTGGTCGCCCAATAGGAAGCGCGCGACATCGGCCAGCCGTTGGTCGGCCGCGAGCCGCGCGACAACTGGACTCTGCGCGTGAATGCGAAAGATAGAACGAATTTCCCGGCTGCCCGGTTCGCTGATGACTGTCTCTTCTTCCAGCGCGTCAGGGTCTGACAACAGCTTGCCAGCTTCGCGCTGGAGGAAGGCGACCTCGCCTTCGGAAAATAGGTCTTCCAACACCAGATAGCCGTCGCGATCGAACTGCGCGGCTTGGGCTTTGCTGATGGGCGCGTCCTCGTTCCAGTCGCTGTGAACGACCGGGTCTAGGCGCGGCAAAAACTCCGCCGTCTTCGCATGGCGGGATGGGTAGATGTCTTGCAAGGGACTTCCCCCTATTTGTCAGGTTCAATTGCTAAGAGCGGCCTCGCGGACCATCTCCGCCTCGGCTGGATAGGCGCCGTTTTCGTCATGCACTTCCTTACCCGTCACCGGCGGATTAAAGACGCAGGCGCAAAGGATATCGGTGTCGGGCCGCACGATATGCTTGTCATGGGCGTTGAGCGCATACATGACGCCCGACGCCAGCTGATGCGTGATGCCGGTGCCCAGATCCTCGATCGTGCCATTGCCTTTCAGCACCAGTACCGCTTCCAGATGGTTCTGGTAGTGCATGTGGATTTCTTCGCCAGCATACATGGTCGTGATGTGGAACGAGAATCCCATATCATCGTCCTTCAGCAGCAAGCGTGCGCTTTCCCACTGTTCCGACTTCACGTTCCTGTCGGACTTACGGATGTCCTGAAGTTTGCGAACAATCATGATATCTCCATTATTCCGCGGCGACGCCGTACGGGACGGCCAGCGCTTCACGGACGCAAGTTTCCAATATGTCGATCCCTGCCGAAAGCTGGGCATCGTCTATGACGAGCGGGGCGAGGATCTTGACGATCTCGTCATGCGCGCCGCTGGTTTCGATGATGAGGCCGCGATCGAAGCAGGCGGCGGTGACGGCGGCGGCAATTTCGCCCGACCCGACGTCGATGCCGCGCATCATGCCCCGCCCGCGCGTGGACAGGCCATGTTCCGCCGCCATCGCTTCCAACCGGCACGCGATCAGCGTTCCACGGCGGGCGATGTCCTGCTGGAACTGGCCATCGCTCCAGAAATGGCGCAGCGCGGCGGTGGCGGTCACGAAGGCGTGGTTGTTGCCCCGGAACGTGCCATTATGTTCGCCCGGCGCCCACTGGTCGAATTCCGGCTTGAGCAGCGTAAGCGCGAACGGCAACCCCATGCCCGAAAGCGATTTTGCCAGCGTCACGATGTCGGGCGTGAAGCCCATGCCTTCGAAGCTGAAGAAGCTGCCGGTGCGGCCGCAGCCCGTCTGTATGTCGTCCACGATCATCAATGCGCCGTGGCGCTTGGCGATGACGCTGATCTTGCGCAGCCATTCCGGACACGCGGCGTTGAGGCCGCCTTCGCCCTGGACGGTTTCGACCAGGATCGCGGCCGGGGCGTCCAGTCCGCTCGACGGATCGGACAAGCGCCGCTCCAGCATATCGGCGGTGTCTACCTCAGAACCGTGATAGCCGTCATAGGGTTCATGCGCGACGTGGGACAGCGGCACGCCCGCGCCGCCCCGCTTGGCGGCATTGCCCGTGCAGGCAAGCGCGCCCAGCGTCATGCCGTGGAAACCATTGGTGAAGGCGATCACCAGTTCACGCCCCGTCACCTTGCGGGCAAGCTTGATCGCCGCCTCTACCGCGTTGGTGCCGGTCGGGCCGGTGAACATCGCCCGATAATCCAGCCCGCGCGGCTTCAGGATCACGCTCTCCAGCGTATTCAGAAACTCAGCCTTGGCATCGGTGTGCAGATCGAGACCGTGAGCGATGCCGTCCGCCGTAATATAGTCGAGCAGCGCCTGCTTCAGGACCGGGTGGTTGTGACCGTAATTGAGGGTCGAACAACCCGAGAGGAAGTCGAGATAGCGGCCCCCTTGATTATCATGCATCCAGACGTCTTGCGCCACGTTGAACTGGCGCGGCATGGAACGGGCGTAGCTGCGCACGGCGGACTCGCGCCGCTCGTACAACGTGATGTCGGGTTTTCGACTTGTGGGTCGGGGAAGGGTGGTGATCATATCGCCATTTCTCCTTGTGCTGTGCCACCGCTCATGCGCGGCAGCGGGCCGATGCGGGCAAGCCATTCGGTTGCATGGGCACCGGCAAAATGGGTGTCGCGATGGAACAGCGCGCTTTTCGAAAGTGCGGTGCTCCACTGTTTCGCCAGGCCTCCGAACAAGGCCCAGGACGGCAGATTGTCGTCGGTCACCGTGGTGATGAGATGGGTCACGCCGTCCGCAGACGGGCGGCTCAGCAGCGCCTCGATCATGCGGCCGCCCAGCCGTTGTCCTCGGGCGGCGGGCGCGACGGCGACCTGCCAGACGAAGAAGCTGTCCGGCTCGGACGGCGGCCGGTATCCCGAAACCCATCCGGCCAAGGCCCCGTTTTGCTCGGCAATCACGCAGCTGTCGGCGAAATGCGTGCATTGCAGAAGGTTGCAATAGGCCGAATTGGGATCGAGCGGCGGGCATTGCGCGATCAGCGCGCTGACCGCGGCGCCGTCCGTTGCCGTAGGCTTGCGGAACAGCAACTTGGATGAACGCGCGGGTGAAAGGCGCGCAAATGCCCGTGGCGGTCTCGTCGCCGCATCGGAATCTGACCTAAAGATGCTTTATCGCCCGAATTATAATTTTGCGGTATGCTTGATCCACCCCCTGATGCGAGACAGGCATTTAGAGCAATTCCTCGCATTTTTCAACCAGAAGGCCGCTTTAGGATTCTTTGGCGCATAAAGAATCCATAAAAATACTTTGTCTACCGAAGGAATTTGCATGGCTTCAAACCCCCGTCTTTTCTATGTTTCCTTCATGAGTTCCGACATCGCCTCCCTCACGCTCCGCGCGCTCCGCCGCGTCCTGCGCGCCACTGAAATCGGCAGCCGCCGCCTCGCCAACGCAACCGGCCTGACCCCTTCGCAATGGCTCGTCCTGCGCGAAATCGCCTCCCGCGATTCGGCCACGCCCAGTGAGATCGCGCAGGCGCTGCAATTCAGCCAGGCGACCATCACCACGGTCGTCGATCGGCTTCAGGAACTGGGCTTTGTCCAGCGCCAACGCAATGAACGGGACAAGCGGCAGTTCATCCTGACCACGCTTCCGCCCGGCATCGCGGCGCTGGCCGATGCTCCCGACCTGCTGCAAACCACATTCACGGAGCGGTTTGACTGCCTGCCTTCTTGGGAACAGGCGATGGTGCTGGCGGCAGTGGAGCGGCTGGCCATGCTGATGGACGCAGAGGACATCGATGCCGCGCCCTTGCTCGACAGTGGCCTTATCGACCGATCCGGACCCGCCTGATCAGCCGGGGAAGGCGATGGTCGACAGCAGCGCTATCGCTTCTGGCCGGGCGTCGAGCCGCGTATGCTGCACCACGATCGGCACATCGGACCGGATGACGCTGGCATAATCCGTGTCCAGCGGAATCGGCTCCGGATCCTCAAGGTCGTTGAACCGCAGATGCAGCGTCCGCCGCGCTTCCAGGCTGACGCGATAGGGGCCGACGGGCTCGCGGTCCGTGAAGTAGAGCATGATCTCCACATTCGCCCGCGCGTCCAATGTATTAAGCATGCAGGCCGCTTCATGGCTGGTGAGCGCTCGGTCTGCGCGGGCCCCCTCGCCTCCGGGGATATAGCCCTCCGGAATGACCCAGAGGCGTGAACCTATCGCTTCGCCCATCCTGTTTTTCTCCTGATCAGACTGGGGAACGCACGGGTCGGCGATCCGTTACCCCTTAACCGCCCCGACATCTGACCTGGAGAGCTGCCATGACGCAGACCGTGAGCGATTTCTTTTGGGAACGACTGCGGCAATGGGGCGTGCGCCGAATATTCGGTTACCGCTGCCTGCGCCGCCCTCATTCACGGGGCTGGCCCTCACAGGGCTTGGAGCGCTGAAAATGATGGAGAGGGCAAGGCGTGGCTGATCCTTTCCCGGATTATGACGTGCTCTCCAAGCGCGGCAGCCTAAGCTGGAACAGGCAGACCCGGGCCGTGATCGACGAGCGTCTGGCGATGCGCGAAGCCGTTGAAGCGCTTGGGGTCGCCGAACTGGAAACCTTGCATGTGCTGGTCGCGCATGTCGCGCCCGAACCGGAAGGGCGGCCGCCCACGAATACCGTCGTCCTTCTCCTCCAGAGGACAATGGCAGCGACGGCTATCGCCCCGCAGGAATGCCGCAGACCCAGACAGCATGGCGTCTCGCGCTCGCAGGGCTGGAGGCGGAGGCGCGCGCGATGGAGCGCTCCTTTCGCGCAGCTGACGGGCGGGCAGATCGACATGCTGCTGACCGACATGCGCGAGGGACGGGCGCTCACCGCCGGCTGGGCGGGCGTCAATCCAGCCCTGCTATGGGCGTGGCGCGTGCTGCCCGACATCGTCTCGGCGCATTGGGCGCATCCCTCCGCCTGGAGCGCCATGGGCTTCGGCGGGTCGGCCAGTCCGCGCGGCTACGCGCGGACCTATCCTGACGGGCTGCCATTGCCCTAAGATTCGGCCGACGGCGGCGACGCCAGAAAGCTTGCACACCCTCGATATTCCACTCGACTTCGCTGGCGAACGGAGCGAACGCTATGGTCATGGAAACGACGCGGCCCCGGAGCGGTCGCTGCCCCGAACGGTGACACGCCACGGGGCTTTGGGTGGTGGGAGCGGCACTGGAGCCGCTTTCGAACCAGGAGACCACCCATGAACAGCCTCGTCCGCTTGACCGACATCCAGCTGGTGCTGCTCGCGACCGCCGCCCAGCGTGACAATGGCAGCCTGCTGCCGCCACCCGAGACGCTCGGCGACGGACCCGCCCGCATTCGCAAGGCGCTCGAATCCCTGATCCGCCGCGGCTTGGCCCAAGAGGTGCCGATCAAGAAGAGCCCCGATGCCTGGCGCACCGAAGGGCGGCGCGCGATAGGGGTGATCATTACTGACGCGGGCCGTGCCGCGATCGCGGTCGAGGCGGATGAGCCGGGCGCAGGGGAGCCCGACGCGTCCACGGGGCATCTTGCACCCACGACGGCCGACGACATGACGCTTCAGATGGAGCAGCCCACTACCGCCGATCCGGCTCCCACCCCGGCAGCCGCGCCAGCGGCGCACACCAAAACCGCCCTGGTGCTCGACATGCTCCGCCGGGAGAGCGGCGCGACGCTCGATGAACTGACCGGCGCCACGAGCTGGCTGCCGCACACCACGCGGGCGGCGCTGACGGGCCTGCGCAAGAAGGGGCATGCCATCGACAAGTGCAAGCGCGGCGCTGTGACTTGCTACCATCTGGCGGGACAGGTCTGATGCGGGGGCTTGCGGCACGCGTCGCGGAGATCGAGGCGATGAAGCCTACCGTGCTCAAGGCGGAGTGGGAGAGGGTGCATGGGGCAAAGCCGCCCTCCATCGCTGCTAGCCTGCTTGCCAGGGCGCTCGCCTTTGACGCGCAGTGCGCGGCGCAAGGCGGGGCCAGGGAGAAGATGCGGCAGCGGCTGAGCGGGGCGGGGTTGGCGCGGGCCGCCCCCGCAGCTGTCTTGGCGCCCGGCACAAAGCTGGTGCGCGAATGGGGCGGTGAGAGCCATCATGTGCTGGTCGGAGAAAGGCCGCTGCAGCTATAGGGGCCAGAGCTTCGCGTCGCTCACCGCCGTCGCCCGCCACATCACTGGCGCCCACTGGTCAGGACCCCGCTTCTTTGGAGTGAAGCCATGACCCAGAAGAAGCGGCTGCGCTGCGCCATCTATACGCGCAAGTCCACCGAGGAGGGGCTCGACCAGGCGTTCAACAGCTTGGACGCGCAGCGGGAGGCGTGCGCCGCTTATGCGCTGAGCCAAAAGAGCGAGGGTTGGTCGGTGCTGCCCACCCTCTATGATGATGGCGGCTTCTCGGGCGGCAGCATGGAGCGGCCGACCCTGGCGCGGCTGCTTGCCGATGTGCGGTCGGGCAGGGTGGATGTGGTGATCGTCTATAAGGTTGATCGCCTGACCCGAGCCCTCAATGACTTTGCCCGCATTGTCGATGTGTTCAATGCAGCGGGCGTGTCGTTCGTGTCGGTCACCCAGCAGTTCAACACCACAACCAGCATGGGACGGCTGACGCTCAACGTGCTGCTAAGCTTCGCCCAGTTCGAGCGGGAGGTCATCGCCGAACGGGGGCGCGACAAGATCGCCCAGTCCAAGGCCAAGGGCATGTGGATGGGCGGCACGGTGCCGTTCGGCTATCAGGTCATCGACAAAAAGCTGGTGCCGCACCCGAACGAAGCGAAGACGCTCGTCCATATCTATCGCCGCTATCTCGCGTCGCCATTGGTCATGGCGCTGATGGAGGAACTGAAGGTCGAAGGCATCTTCAATCGCCCCTCGAAAGGCAGCGGGCAAAGCCAGCCGTTCGTTCGTGGGCCGCTGCATTATCTTCTCTCTAATCCCACTTATCTCGGCAAGATCCGGCACAAAGGTCAGATTTACCAAGGTGAGCATGAAGCCATCATCGACCAGGCCTTATGGGATGCGGTGCAGGAGAAGCGCGCCGCCGCGATCGGCCTCAAGCGCGAGCGCGGCAATGGTCACCATGGCAGTTTGCTCACCGGCATGATCCGCGACCATTGCGATCGGCCGATGTCGCCCAGCCATGCGGTGAAGAAGCAGCGGCGCTATCGCTATTATGTCTCCAGCACGGCGGCGGCCCTTGAGGATGCCAACACGAAGGCGTCCGCGCTTCGTCTGCCGGCCACCGAACTGGAGCGAGCGGTGGTCGATGCGACCAGCGGCTTGCTTGCCGACGAGCGGACCATCATGGCCTTGCCTCAGGTAGAGGCGCAGGCGATTGTTCGGCGTGCCCATGCGGCGCAAGCGCTCGCCGCGAAGATGGAAAAAGCGAGCAAAGCCGAGCTGCGGCAACAGCTTCAATCGCTCGGCCTGGCGCTCCGCGTTCATCCCGACAGGATCGAGGGCTCGATCAGCCAGCGACTGCTGGTTGCGTTGTTGGAGAAGGCAGCGCCCCCCGGCCGAAGATGATGGCGTTCGCATCCCAATCGTCATTCCGACCAAGCCGGATCGCCATGGGCATAATCTGAAGCTCGTGCTGCGCACCGCAAAGGATCGTCCGCCCAAGGTCAACCCGGCGCTTGTTGCGCTGCTGGCGAAGGCGGAGGCAGCGCGGCAGCGGCTGTTCGCGGTCGGCGCGGGATCGCGCGATCGCAAGCTGGAGCGCGTGGCGCGGCTCGCCTTCCTGGCGCCCGATATCGTGAGCGCGATCGTCGAGGGGCGGCATCCGCCAGCTCTCACCACACGCCGCTTGATGCAGCTGCCCCGAATCCCGCTTGAATGGCAGAGCCAGCGGAAGGCGCTCGGCTTCTAACGCCGCCACTTCAAAAATCGTGTACTACCTGAAACGGCTCCGTGAGACGCGGGGCCTTTTTTGTGGTTCTAGCGGGCGAACACCCGTATCTCTGTGTACCGGATTTCGAAGCCACCACCAAAAGCGCGCGGAACCGCGCCATTCTCGACCGCGTCACAGAGCCGGGCCGAAAGTGGTTGAACATTCAGGATAGTTGGCTGGGGCGGCAGGATTCGAACCTGCGCATGGCGGCATCAAAAGCCGCTGCCTTACCGCTTGGCGACGCCCCAGCATGTGTGCGGCGACCGCCGCGCGGGACGGCATATAGCGTCTGTTGCGCGAAAGGAAAGCCTAGTCATGTCACTATGGCTTCGCCAATATGCGGGCTTCGAAATCTTCCTGGACGCCTCGCATGAATGCAAACAGTTCGCCTGCCAACGCACCGGTTTCGCAGATCACGCCTGCGTCGCCTCTCTTCCTGCGGGAGGATGAGATTCGGCGGGGGATCGAGATGCTGTATTTCGGCTATTCCGCACTTACCCGGTCGATCGATGACGGGCTTGCGGCACAGGGGCTAGGGCGTGCGCATCATCGCGCGCTGTATTTTATTTCGCGTCAGCCGGACCTGACGGTGAAGGAGTTGCTGCGCCTGCTGTCCATCACCAAGCAGTCGCTGGGCCGGGTGCTCAATGACCTTATAGAGCGTGGCTATATTGAAACGCGGCAGGGGGCGAGCGACCGGCGGCAGAAGCTGTTGCGGCTCAGCGCGTCGGGCAAGATGCTGGAGGCCGAGTTGTTCCGCGCGCTGCGTGAAAAGATGGCGGCGGCTTATGCGCAGGCGGGGCAGGGGTCGGTGACGGGCTTCTGGCGGGTGCTGGAGGGGCTGATCCCCGACGCGGATCGATCCATGGTTTCCGGCCTGCGCAGCCGCTGATCCAAAGGCAACCATAAGGCTGGCTAACGGTTTGGCTCATGCGTTTGACAGCAAGATGAGGGAAGCATGAAAGCATCAATTGTGGCCGCTTTGGTGATTGTCGCGGGGATGGGCCTGTCCGCCTGCTCGGAAAAGGCAGCTGACAGCCTCGAGAATGCGGGATCGACGATTGGCAATGACGTCAGCCGGGCGGTCGATCAGGCAGGAGCGAAGATCGACAATGGTCTCGATCATGCCGAGCGGGCGATCGACAGGGGCACGAACGAGATCGGTGCGGCGACGACTAACGCCACACAGGATGCAAGGCGCGAAGCCCGGGAAGCGAAGGAAGATGCGGGCGCCGCTATGGAACGCGCGGGGAATGACTTGAAGACGGATTGAACAAGTGGCGTGAGTCTCATGGCCAAGATCCTCTCGCCCGATCACTCACGCCGGAGATTGGCCCGATAACCGGCTGAGCGCTGCGGCAACATAGCGGCGGCGCTCAGGGTCCCGACTGATCTCCAGCAGGGCGCACAGGCTCCCGCGGGCGCCTTCCACCTCGCCATGTTCCAACTGCAGTCGGGCAAGCGCCCACCAGCCTGCATCATGTTCGGGTGCAACCACCGTCATGCGCTCATAAATCGAGCAGGCCCGCCATGTGTCGCTCGCCTGTTCCGCCCGAGTGGCCTGATTGAGGAGCAGGCGCACAAGTGTCATGCGGTTCGACATCGGCTCAAGGGTCGAAACGTCTTGCCTGCCCGCCGACGCGGCGACCGTGAGAAGCCCGGCCACTTGCCCGGCCTGCACCAGCGCGCCGCTGCGGAAAGGATCGATGATGGCCGTAGCCTCATCAGGCCCGATGCTGACCAGGACATGGCCGGGCGTGTTCAGCGCATGCGCTTGCCATCCGGCGCGCCGGGCGGCGGCGACATAGAGGATGGAAAGGCTGACCGGCAGCCCCCTACGACGATCCAGCACCCGGATCATGTCGCCATTCAAAGGTGCGTCGTAGGTCAGGCTATCGCCTTCAAAGCCGAACTGGCCGCTGAATATATGCGCGAGAAGGGCACCCTGTGCTGCTCCCGTTTGCAGATCATCGTCGTCGATGTCCGCCCGTTCCGCCTGGATCGCGTCGCCGATCTCGCGCAGCAGAGCCAGATAAGGTTCGACGTCGATCCCTTCATGGTCAAGAGCGCTCAGCATCAAGGCGGCGCTGTCCAGCTCGATCTCTTCGTCAGCCAGCAGGCCGATATAAGCGATGCTCTCGTTCATGCGTGCACCGGGCAGTGAGCCGTAGGCGACAGCCGATGGGATCGGAAGAAAGCGGCAGTGAATTTTTCCATGCCTCCTACATGGTGGCTGTTGCGCGAATTTGCACCATCTATGGTAGGAAAGGGCATGGCGAAGCGGAAAAGACAATATCTGACAGCAACGATGCCGGATGGATATGTGAAGCGGATCGGGCCGACGACCGACCCCTTCACCCATTATTGGCGGATCGTTGCCGAACTGGAGAATGGCAAAACGGAAATATTCTGGGGACATGTCAAATCGCTCGCCGAAGCGAAGAGGAAACGCGCGGCGGCAGAGGAGGCTTCAAAGATGCGCGGGTGGCGCAGTTTCCTGTTCGAAATCGCCGAACTGACTGTCAAGCCCGCCTGAAACAGCCCCACTATTTTCCTCACACAGCTTGCCACTACAATGCAATAATGCCTTAGGATCAAAAGGTTTACTGATCAGCAGCCGATCCTGAAACCGTTCAGGAAGGCTTTCGCGCCCATACCCTGTGACGAAGGCGAAAGGTATCTCCCTTTCCGACAGCGCAGCCGCAACATCGTCGACCGGCATACCTTGCAGATTGCCATCCAGCAGCGCCGCGTCAAAGCCCGCATGCTGCATCAACGCCACAGCCTCTTGCGCACATCCCGCTATGGTGACGGAGGCCGCGCCATCCTCCAAAATGCTGGCAATCTCCATCGCCACAAGCGGTTCGTCCTCGATAATGAGGAAACTGCGCCCCGCTATCGCGCCGCCTTGCACAGCCAATGCCTCTTCGCTCACGTTCAAGACGGAACTGGCGGTATTGATCCGGCTGATCCGTGGCCCGCACGGCAGCGTCATGGTCCAGCAAACCCCGCTCTCCTGATATTCCACGCTCGCCTGCCCGCCTTCCGCCTTCAGGCTGCGTTCGATGAGGGCCGTGCCAAACCCTCTGCGTGATGGTGGAGCGACGGGCGGCCCGCCGCTTTCCACCCAGCGTATCAAAAGCCGGTCCCGCTCCACCTTCCACGACAGCGAAACCGTGCCCGCCGGAATGCAAAGCGCGCCATATTTATGCGCGTTGGTCACCAGCTCATGCAGGATGAGTGCGACGTGCAAAGCCAGTTCAGGCGCCAGTTCCAGTTCCGGCCCCTCGATGGTCAGCTGCCCAAGATCGATAGCGCCAATGTCGATCTGCCCATTGACCAGTTCCCGCAGCGACGCGCCTTGCCATGTCGTGCTGCTCAGCAATGAGTGCGCGCGGGCGAGGGCATGGATGCGCCCGGTGAAGGTTGGAGCAAAATCCGACGGACCCGATGAATGCCGCAATGTCTGCACCGCGATCGCCTGAACCGAGGCGAGGGTGTTTTTAACCCGATGGTTGAGTTCTCCGATCAGCAGGCGCTGCGTATCCTCGGCCCGCTTCCTTTCAGTGACGTCCAGCACCTGGACGTTGACCGACACGAGCCGCCCCTGACCATTGAGCAGCGCAGAGCAATAGCATTCGCATTCCAGCGTCGGCCCCTCGGCCGTCCGCATGCGCAGATGCTGGACCGCGCGAACGGATCGCCCGGCGATAAGGTCACTCATCAGGCTGTCGAACGTGGCCTCGTCTTCCGGGTCGATCCATTTCAGCTCGTCCGCCTTGAAGCCAGCGACTTCGGGCGCCCGCCATCCAAACAGCCGCTCTGCCCCGTTGGACCAGGCCACGATGTGCCGCCCGGCATCGAATTCGATGATCGCCAGCGGAGAGTTGTCACTATGGGCATGCAGCCGGGCGAGGGCGGCGGCAATCTCGTCACGCTGCCGGGCCAGTTCCTGCCGCTGCCCGAACAGCTCGACGAAAACCGCCGTCTTGTTGCGCAGGATATGTGCATCGACCGGCTTCAGCAGATAATCGACCGCGCCTGCTTCATACCCGCGAAAGCGCCGCCGTTCATCGGTCGCGACCGCTGTCAGGAAGATGATCGGAACCCTGCGTGTCCGTTCGGTGCCGCGCATCAGTTCGGCGAGTTCAAAGCCGTCCATGCCCGGCATCTGCACGTCCAGCAGCGCGAGCGCCACATCATGCACCAGCAGCAGTTCGAGTGCCTGCACCCCTGAACGCGCCTTGAGCAATTCGACGCCTTCCCCGGCGAACAGGGCATCCAGCGCCGTCAGATTTTCCTCAACATCATCGACAGCCAGGATCTTGGGCTTTTCAGGCGGCATGGCGCAGATCCTCCATATCCTTGACGTTGCGGCGGTAGATTTTTTCAGCCTCGTGGAAGTCGGCAAACGCTTCAGAATATCGGGAAAAACGTAGCGTTTCCTTCGACCCAAGCCCGAGGAACCCGCCGCGCACCAGCGATCCGCCGAACAGCCCAAGCGCACGGTCCTGCAATTCCCGATCGAAATAGATCAGCACATTGCGGCTCGACACCAGCTGCACTTCGGCAAACACCTCGTCACTGGCGAGATTATGCTCGGCGAACACCGCGCGGCGGCGCAGCGTCTTGTCGAACACGGCCGCGCCATAGGCTGCGGTATAATAGTCGGACAGCGATTGCTTGCCGCCAGCCAGCCGGTGATTTTCCGTGAACTGCGCGATGCGGTCGAGGTCATATATCCCGGCCTCGGCCTTCTTGAGCGCGGCGGGGCTGATGTCCGTGCAATAGAAGATCGTGCGATCCTCCAATCCTTCTTCCCGGAACAGGATCGCCAGCGAATAAAATTCCTCGCCATTGGCGCAGCCTGCGATCCAGATCTTGAGCGAAGGATAGGTGCGAAGATGCGGCACCACCATTTCCCGCAACGCCCGGAAATAGGCAGGGTCGCGGAACATCTCGCTCACCTGGATGGTCAGGAAACCCATAAGGTCTGCGAACACCGCCGGGTCGCGCAGCAGCAGATGCTGGAGTTGCGACAGGCTTTCGCATTCATGCCGTTGCTGCGCGCGGGCAAGCCGCCTGTGCAGCGAACCACGCGAATAGCCGCGAAAATCATAATGATAATGCCGCCAGAGCGCCTCAAGCAGCAAATCGAGTTCCAGCTCCTGGTGGGGTGCGAAAACCTCCTCGCTCATCGCGGCATCCACACGCGCGTGAGGCTCAGCAGCTTGTCGACATCGAGCGGCTTGGCGAGATAGTCGTTCGCGCCCGCGTCCAGGCAATCCTGCTGGTCGCGCGCCATCGCCTTGGCGGTCAGCGCGATGATCGGCATCTGCCTGCCCCAAGGCTGCGAGCGGATTTCGCGCGTGGCGGTCAGGCCGTCCATCTCCGGCATCATCACGTCCATCAGCACCAGATCGACCGGATCGGAAAGCCCGCGCGCCGCCTCGTCCAGCGTCTGGAGCGCCTCGCGCCCGTTGCGCGCGATACGTACCTTCGCCCCATGCGGCTCGAATATGGAGGTGAGGGCATAGACGTTGCGAATATCGTCTTCGACCACCAAGATTTCGCGTCCATCCAGCGCGGCGTCGCGGTTCAATGACTTGGCGATCAGCGCCTGTTGCGGTTCGGGCAGGTCCGACACGACCTGATGCAGGAACAGCGTCACCTCATCCAGCAGCCGTTCGGGCGACTTCGCGCCCTTGACGATGATCGACTTGCTGTAGCGCCGCAGCCGCATCTCCTCTTCCTGGGCGAGGTCGCGCCCGGTGTAGACGATCACGGGCGGGAAGCCGACGGCTTCGTCAGCGCTCAAACGCTCCAGCAGGTCGAGGCCGGAGGCGTCGGGCAGATTGAGGTCCAGCACCATGCAGTCGAATGTTTCGCGGCCAAGCAGTTCGAAACATCGCGCGGCGGAATGCGCCTCCACCGTTTCGACATCGCGCGACGCCAGCAGCAGCTTGACGCTTTCGGCCTGCTGGGCATCATCCTCCACCACCAGCACGCGGCGCATGCGCTGCGCCATGCGTGCTTCCAGCCCTTCGAGCATCTCGACCAGCGCGTCGCGCTTCACCGGCTTGAACAGATAACCGATGGCGCCGCTTGAAAGGGCTGCCTGACTGTCATCATCCACCGACACCACATGAACTGGGATATGGCGGGTGCGCACGTCCCGCTTGATCCGGTCCAGCACGGACAGGCCGGTATGATCGGGCAGGTTCATGTCCAGAATGACGGCATTGGGCACATATTGCCGCGCCATCAGAGCGCCCTCATCCGCGGTGCTGGCGATCAGGCACTGAAAATTCAGTTCGTGCGCCACATCGCAGAGGATTTTGGCGAAGACAGGATCATCCTCAACGATCAGGATGACGCGGGCGTCCCCAGACAATCTTTCGCGATCATCCTGCGCAGCGGGGCCTCGGCGCGGGCGGCTGGGCTTGGGATTGGATGGCGCGGATCGGAACTGCTCGGCAGGCCGTATCCTGTCCGCCGCCGCCGCCGCCGCGCCGTCATATCGCTCGGGCAGGATCAGCGTGAAGGCGCTGCCTTCGCCTGCGGTGCTTTCCACCTGCACTTCGCCGCCCAGCAACCGGGCGAGTTCACGCGAGATGGAGAGGCCAAGGCCAGTCCCGCCATATTTCCGGCTGACCGTGCCGTCCGCTTGGCGGAACGCTTCGAAAATCACCTGCTGCTGCTCGGCCGGGATGCCGACGCCTGTGTCGCGCACGGTAAACGCAATGCGCCCATCGGGCGTGCTGTTCACGCTCAGCTTGACCGATCCGCGCTCGGTGAACTTGATCGCGTTCGACAGGAAATTCTTCAGCACTTGCTCGATCCGCTGAGGATCGCTTTCCATCTCGGCTGGCGCGTTGGGGGAGGGGCTTGCGTCAAAGGTCAGCCCCTTGGACTGGGCGGAGGGCGCGAATATCGCTTCCATCTTCTCGGTGAGCGCGCGGATGCTCATGCGGCGGGGCTGCAATTCCAGCTTGCCTGCCTCGATCTTCGAAATGTCGAGAATGTCGTTGATCAAGGTCAGGAGATCATTGCCCGACGTTTCGATCGTCTCGGCGTGGCGGACCTGGTCGGGGGAGAGATTGCCGCCGCGATTTTCGGCCAGCAACCTCGCCATGATCAACAGCGAATTCAATGGGGTGCGCAGTTCATGGCTCATGTTCGCCAAAAACTCGGATTTATAGTGGCTCGCCTGTTCCAGTTCGCCAGCTTGGTTCTCCAGCGACCGCTGTGTGCGCGTCAGGTCGTCGCGCTGGATTTCCAGCTGCCGCGCCTGTTCTTCCAGCTGGGCATTGGTCTGTTCCAGCTCCGCCTGTTGTGTTTCCAGCCTTGTGGCCGATTCCTGCAACTGACGGCTTTGCTGCTCCAACTCCTCATTATTGGCGCGCAGCTCCTCGCTCTGCGCCTGCAATTCCTCCGCCTGCTGCTGTGTTTCCTCCAGCAATTCGCGCAGGCGCGCACGATATTTGCCGGAACGAATGGCGACACCCAATTGCCCCGCAATCCTGTCGAGCAAGGCCAGCGCATCGCCATCGGCGTCCTTGGGAAGGCCGAGTTCTATGACGGCATTTATCGTGCCGTCAGCCTGCGTGGTGCTGATCAGCAGGCTGTCCGGTTTCGATTGGCCCAGCGCCGACCCATAGGACAGATAGCCCTCGGGCACGTCTTTCAGGAAAAAGCTGCGGCGATCACTCACCGCCTGTCCGAGCAATCCGTCTCCCACCGAAAAGCGTTCGGGCAGGGGCGCATCGGCGGGAACGGCGTAGGTGGCGTAGCGGCGGAAGCCCTCGCCATTGGCGATATAGAGCGCCCCTGCCTGCGCCTTAAGATAATCGGCCATGAACGTAAGAGCGCTCGACGCTAGCGTATCCAGCGGCTGCTCCCCGCCCACTGCCTTGGCAAGGCCGACTTGCCCATTTTGCAACCATTCCTCCCGCGATATCGCGAGCCGGTTGCGGATGAACAGGACGCCGACAATCGCCAGAATCCAGCAGGTCACGCCCGCCAGCGAACGGTTGGTGATGGCGACTTGAGAATCGACACCGACCGGGGCGAGGGTGAAGCCGACGATCATTAATAGTGTCGCGGCTGTTGCAACAACGATCGGGACTAGTGGACGCCGGGCAACATAGGACAGCACGAGCGGCAGCAAATATGCCACCCATACGGCGGTTCCCAACGGAAAGATTATATCGGCGAGAAAGGGGAGCGCGAGCAGGACGGCCAACGCCGCATAAAGCCCGGCCTGCGTGATCGACGATTTGATTTGCTGCATTTTAAAAAAAGAGTCCTTGTTACGCTCCAAGCGCACAGGAAGCTCGCTCCCCCCATTAGACCCATTCCGTGATCGAACATCCAGACCCTGCAATACAGGGCTATTAATTCCATCCCGGCGGTCTCCAACGACCCAAGCGAATATTGGTTCCCCGATAATCAGGCTTTACCAATTCACGCCCTTGTTCACTCGGGCCGTTCGCCTCTATGCAGGCGTCTTGGAGCAGGAAGGGCAGGAGGGGCTATGCTGACCGGGACGAACGAACCGGCCGTTGCGGCGACATCTGGCGTCAGCAAGCGCGAACTACGGACGGTCGTGGGCGCCAGTCTGATCGGCACGATGATCGAATGGTTCGACTTCTTCATCTATGGCGTGGCTTCGGCGCTGGTGTTCAATCGACTGTTCTTCCCGTCTTTCGATCCATTGACCGGCACGTTGCTCGCCTTCTCGACCTATGCCCTCGGCTTCCTCGCCCGGCCGCTCGGCGGCGTGGTCTTCGGCCACTTCGGCGACCGGATCGGGCGCAAGACGCTTCTCATGATCAGCCTGCTCACCATGGGCCTGTCGACCACGGCCATCGGTTTGCTGCCGACCTATCAGCAGATCGGAACCTGGGCGCCGATATTGCTCGTCCTGCTCCGGCTGCTCCAGGGCTTCGCCGTCGGTGGGGAGTGGGGCGGGGCGGTTCTGATTGTGGCGGAGGTCGCGCCTGCTTCGCAACGCGGTTTCTGGACCAGCTGGCCGCAGGTCGGCGCCCCTGCAGGCAATCTACTGGCCGCTGCCGTATTCGCCACATCATCCGCACTGCTGACGGAAGCGGACTTCATGGCCTGGGGCTGGCGCATCCCGTTCCTGCTGTCGATCGTGCTGGTACTGGTGGGTTGGTGGCTCCGCCGCGCCGTTTCGGAAAGCATGGTTTTCGCCCGCGAAGCGGCCGCAGGCGGGGTCGAGCGCTTCCCGGCGGTAGAAGCGATCCGGCGCAAGGGCCGCGCCTTGCTCACCGGAGCCGGGCTCCGCTTTGGTGAGAATATCTGCTACTATGTCGCCGCGACCTTCTCGATAACCTATTGGACCGAAATAAGGGGCGGTGACCGGTCGCTCGTCCTTAACGCCGTGCTGATCGGCTCTGCCCTTGAATGCCTGACCATGCCCTTCTTCGCCGCACTGTCGGACAGGATCGGACGCAGGCTCGTATATGGCGCGGGCGCGATATGCGTTGCAGCCTGGTTCACGATCTTCTTCTCCCTGCTGGACAGCGGAACGATCTGGACCGTCGGACTGGCAATCACCATCGCGATGGTAGCGCACGGCGCCATGTACGCGCCCCAGGGCGCGATGATCACCGAACTTTTCCCGACGCGCCTGCGCTATTCGGGCGCCAGCATCGCCTATCAGGCGACCTCCATCGTGGCGGGGTCTCTCGCCCCCATCATCGCCCTGTCATTATACAAGGCGAGCGGCGGAACGGGCTTGGTCGCCGCCTATGTGATAGGCGGTATGCTCCTCACGTTTGTCGCCGTGGCTGCCGCTCCCGAAACGCGCGGAGTGGATTTGAACAGCGTGACCTGATGAGAGACGCTCTGCTTCTTCTAGGCTGGTGACGGAACAAGCTGAAGGTCCAGCTGTTCAATATCCACCTGGAGGAGGTACAAGATGGCCGAAGTACATAAAGATCCCTATACCGGAGACCGCGTGGTCGTTCACAAGAGCAGCGGCGGGCGCACTGTTGCGATCGTGCTGGTCGTCATTCTGGCAATTGTCGGCATCCTGTTTGCCACTGGCTTCTGGAAGGCCGACGTATCTGGCGGCGATGTTCCGGAAGTCAGCGTGAAGGGCGGAGAACTTCCCAAGGTCGACGTGGATTCGAAGGCAGTAGTCGTTGGCTCCAAAAAGGAAACCATCGACGTCCCGACCGTTGGCGTGAAGGACAATGGCGAGGAGTAATCCTCGCCCGATCAAGCATTTTTGAATAGATAAACGGGCGAGATGCCGCGATGGCCGAAAAAGCTGTCGGGATGTCTCGCCCGCTCTGTTCTATGATAGCAGGCAGCACTGGTGATCAAACTTCAGCGATGATCACCCTCACCCCGGCTTTATCCAGCATTGCCATCGCTGCCGGTGCGACGCCCGGATCCGTCACGACGATATCCACCTCATTCAAGCCGCAAACGATCGCGCCCGATGAAGAGGTGAATTTGCTACTGTCGACCAGCAATATCACCTGTTCCGCCCGATCAATCAGGCGGCGTTCGGCGGCAACCAGAATGACATCCTGTTGCATCACCCCCTGTGGCCCCACCGCCGCCGCGCCCATGAAGAGCTTGGGCGCATGGAAACGCGGCATCGATTCTTCACCCGCAGGCGCGAGAATGATGTTCTGCTCCCTGAACAATGTCCCGGAAGGCAGCAATATCTGCGTTCCCGACTGAGGCAGCAGCGCATTGGCGATGTGCAGCGAATTGGTCAGCACCGACAGGTCCAGGCCGCCGATATGCGGGCACATCTGCAACGTCGTCGTGCCGCCGTCGATCATGATGCCTTCGCCATGCTGGCATAGCTGGGCGGCGGCCCGCCCAATCGATCGCTTTTCCGACAGATGTTCCGTGATCGACTGGGCAAAGGGGGTGCCCGCGAGCCGGGCGGCGCCTTCAGGCTTGCCGCCATGGCTTTCCGTCAACCTTGCACCACCACGAACGCGGTGGATTACCCCCTCTTCCTCAAGGCGGGTCAGGTCGCGGCGGATGGTGGCGGGGGACGCCGCAAGCCGCGATTCCAGAGCGCGATAGCTGACGAAGCCGGTAAGGCCCATTGCTTCGATGATCAGCCTTTCGCGTTCCTCCGCGTGCATTGTCCCCAAACCCCCTTGATCAGGCAGCCGCCCGTTCAGCTTCAAGCTGTTCCAGCGACTTGCCTTGGTTACGTGGCGCCCAAAGGGTGCCGATCACGCCGCTTATGACGAGGAAGCCTGTCAAAATCCACGCCAGTGTTGTGAAGCCGGTAGCGCTCAGCATCGGCACGAAGAAGCTGAATATGCCAAGGCTGATGCGGACGATGGCGAAACATAGCCCCTGCGCCGTGGACCGCAGCATCGTCGGGAACATCTCCGAACTCCACAGCTGGAAGAAGCTCTGCGCGCCGAAACCGCCGCCGAACTGGAGCAGGAACACGTAGAGCAGCGCCACCGGGATAGTCAGCGGGAAGATGGCGAGCAACGCCATGCCGACGATCTGGATGACCGCGGAAATCGCGAACATCGTGCGCTGGTTCACCTTGTCGGCATAGCGCATGAAGACGAGACCGATGGAAACCATGCCGATCGCAAAGGACAGCGCCTGGATCGCAACCGACTGCGCCTGTGTGGCAGCGCCAACCGTGCGCAGGATATAGGGGAAGAAGAAGCCGTTGGTTCCCGCCCACAGGTTCCAGAAACCATACATGCCAACCAGCCCCAGGATGGAGGCGAGATATTTAGGCTGGAACAGCGTGGACACCGGCAATTTGGGTGTGCCTTCCTTCTGCGCGGCTTCCCAGCGTTCGGATTCCTTCATGCGTGACCGCAGGAAGGTAAGGCCAAGGGCAATCACCAACAGATGAGCAAAGACGATGCGCGCGCCCAATTCGCCAAGGCTGGTCAGCGCCAGGCTCAGCAGCAGCACGACCACCGGCCCCAGATACCACAGCACCTGCGCGACGCCTGAATGCTTGCCGCGTCGGTCATCGGGCGCCTGCTCCGCGATCAGCGACCAGGATGCCGGGATGTCGGCGCCAACCGCGACGCCAACGATAAGGAAGCCGACCACGATCATCCAGGGCGCGAAGGCAAAGACCAGCAGCGCCATGCCGACCGCGTAGACGAGCATGTCCCACTGATAGATTTTTTTCCGGCCCAGCTTGTCGCACAGCCGCCCGCCGACATAGGCGCCGACGCCCGCGCCGATCGCGTTCGGGCCGAACGCACCGATCAGGCCGATGAAGTCGTTCGACAGCTTATAATGTTCCTGCCAAAGCGCGAGTGCGGCAGAGCCTGCAACGATCGAACCAGCGTCGATATAGTTGGCAAGACCCGCAAGGATCGTATCCCGCCAATTGTCCTTCTGTGCTCCCGCACTCATTTCACGTCCCTCCCGGCCAAAATGCTCTGGTCTATGTCGGCGATATTGGAGCAGCCGGTGAGCGCCATCGCCACGCGCATTTCGGCTTCAATTAATTGCAGCATCTTCGTAACGCCCGCTTCCCCCTGCGCGGCCAGCGCATAGGCCCAGGCCCGCCCGAGCAGCACGCCCTTGGCGCCCAGCGCCAGCATGCGCACCACGTCCAGACCCGATCGGACACCGCCATCGGCCAGCACGGTCAGCTTGTCGCCAACTGCCTCGGCAATCGGGGGCAGGGCGCGGGCCGTGGACAGCACGCCGTCCAATTGTCGCCCGCCATGGTTGGACACGATGATCCCGTCCGCGCCCAGCGCAGCGGCCTCCCGCGCGTCCTCGGGATCGAGCAGGCCCTTGATGATCAACGGCCCCTTCCATTCCGATCGGATGAAATCCAGATCGCGCCAGTTGATCGACGGGTCGAAATTATTGCGCATCCAGGCGAAGAAATCCTCGATCCCGGTCTTGCCCTTGAGCACGGGAGCGACATTGCCCAACGTATGGGGACGGCCGCGAACGCCCACATCCCATGCCCAACCGGGCTTCATGGCGGCTTGAGCGGCACGCCAGATCGCACCCTTCAGGCCGTCCGCTCCGGCAAGCCCGCTATGATAGTCGCGATAGCGGCTACCGGGCACCGGCATATCCACGGTGAAGACAAGCGCCGAACAGTTGGCTGCCGCCGCCTGGGCCAGCAGGTCCTTCATAAAGGCCCGGTCTCGGATCATGTACAGCTGGAACCAGAAAGGACGCGATGCCGCGCGTGCGACTTCGTCGAGCGAACAGGCGCCTACGGTTGACAGGGTGAAGGGGACGCCAGCGCCTTCGGCCGCCTTAAGCGCCTGGCATTCGCCCCGCCGCGCATTCAGCCCGGCAAGCCCGATCGGCGCGAGCGCCACCGGCAGCGCCAACTTTTGCCCGAACAGGTGGGTCGAAAGATCGAGTTCAGACACATCGCGCAACACCCGCTGGCGAAGCGCGATATCGCTCAACTCGCTCACATTCTTGCGTAGCGTCACTTCGGCGTACGAACCGCCATCAATATATTCGAACAGGAACCGGGGCAGGCGGCGACGGGCCGCCTCGCGGAAATCGGCAACGCTGGCTATCGGCATTCGCGGAAACCTTTAAGAAACCATCTCACCAATCCCAGCCAACCAACTGGAACGGTAAGAGGAAATATCCTGATCCAGCGGTTTGACAAGGCTGAGCGATCCCTGCGGCTTTAGGCTCGGATCGATCAGGCGCAGCGCACCGAAGGACACATCATTATGGGCGTTGGCGGTATAGACCTGCATTTCGGGCCGCAGCGAAGCCAGAGCCCGCACGAACACCTCCGCATCGGCAAAGCGTCCCTCGACCAGCAGTCGATCGCGTGAGCCGATCAGGTCCAGCATCGTCTCGGCCACCAATGCGGCATATAGGCAGACCGCAGCGCGCCGCTGATACCAATCTTCCGGCCGTGCGATCCAGTTGCCGCTGCCGGTGGGGTAGGGGCCAAAGCCCTGCGCCAACGTCGGCAGCAACATCGCACCCGATTGTACGACCTCGGACACAGCGGCCAGCAAGGCTGGTTGATCGGGTTTGATATCGACGCGGCGCGTGTCAAATTCGATCACCGTCTCGATTTCACGGCCACCCATGAAGCGGGCCGAGGGCACGGCGCATCCATAGGCATCGACGTTCACCAGGCAATCGCGTCCTTCGGCAAGGCTGCTGGTCGCCAAAGCTTCTTTCGGCAAGCGCATCGCGATGAACCAGGTGCCGGTGGACAGGATCGTTGAATCGCCTTGTGCGATCTCGCCAAATCCGCGCGCGGCAAGCAGCGCCGCGTTGGAATCGTGCAGCCCGGCAAGAACGCGGATATTGGGAGAAAGGCCGGTGCGCTCCGCCAGCTCGGGCCGGATAGTGCCCAGGCTGTCCGCCGCCTTGACCAGCGGCGCAAAGCGCGCCGCCCAGCCGAGCCGTTCGGCCAGCGGCGAGAAACGGGCCTGATCGGGCGTCCATAGGTCGCTGTGGCAGCCGAGGCTTGTCACTTCCGTCGCTGCGGCGCCCGACAGGAACCAGCCCCAATATTGCGCCCAGGGCAGCAGCGTCGCCGCCGCCATCTCGGCAGGGTAGAGGCGATCAAGCCAGTAAAGTTGTGACCCGATGTTAAGGCCGTCGGGCAGGGCGGGCGAACCGGTGATCGCAAAGGCATCTCGCTCCTTGCGATAGGCGTCCATGATCTCGTCCGGAATAGACTGCTCATAATCGAGCGGTGCGAAGGCAAGTTCATCGCCGACAAGCGCGGCCACGCCCGCGCCATGCGCGACGGGGACGATCACTTCCACGGGACTCGACGCGTAGCGCGACAGTGATTCTGTGAGCCAATCGGCAATGCCCGCAGTGTCGAGGCGGCGAATCCCGTCCTCGATCCGCACCTCGTTCGGGCGGACCTGGCGGTCAAGAATCTGGCCGTCACGTGACCAAAGGGACACTTTGCTCAGCGTTTTGCCGATATCGACGATGATGGCGAAGCCGCGGTTCAGTTCGTCCTCCCGCATGAAACTTTTCTCATGTTGTTTGATCGAATATGATCGATTAGTAACGCAAAGGATTGATCGAGGAAAGCGCAAATGATAGTAGGAGCGCCATGAACATGCAAAATCCAGTCTCGTCGGCGGCCATTCCCTTTGCCGTCCCCTCCAGCCGCTGGGATGACGGCGTCGCCGCGACTCTCAGCCCTTCCGAATTGCTCCTCTATCGGTCGAACCTGCTCGGTTCGGACCTGACGGTGACCAATTTCGGCGGCGGCAACACCTCCGCCAAGATCGTGGAGACAGATCCCCTGACGGGCGCGCAGACCGAAGTGCTGTGGGTAAAGGGTTCCGGCGGCGACATCGGTTCGATGAAGCTGGATGGGTTTTCAACGCTCTATCAGGAAAAGCTGCTAGGCCTTGAGAAGCATTATGGCGGCCCCGAGGACGACGACAAGATGGTCGGCTACCTGCCCCATTGCACGTTCAACCTGAACCCTCGCGCCGCCTCCATCGACACCCCGCTGCATTCGCTACTTCCTTTTGCACATGTCGATCACGTTCATCCCGACGCCATCATCGCACTGGCCGCTTCTTCGGGCGGCGAAGCCGCGACCAAGGAAATCTGGGGCGGCAAGATCGGTTGGCTGCCGTGGAAGCGCCCCGGCTACACGCTGGGCGTACAGCTGCGCGACTATGTGAAGGCGAACCCAGGCGTCGAAGGTGTAATGCTCGCGGGTCACGGCATCATCTGCTGGGCCGACAGCGCCAAGTCCTGCTACGAACATACGGTCGAGCTGATCGCGGATGCGGCGAATTATCTGAACGCCAAGCTGGCCGAAAAGCCTGCCTTTGGTGGTCAGGTCGTTGCTCCCAATGCCGATCGTGCGGCGATCGCCGCCGACCTGATGCCCCGCTTGCGCGGCCTGATGACCGGCGCGCGCACCAAGGTCGGCCACTATTCGGACGACGCCGAAGCCCTGGAATTTGTCGGCTCGGCCGAATTCCTCCGCCTTGCCGGACTGGGCACATCCTGCCCCGACCATTTCCTGCGTACCAAGATCGCGCCGCTGCCGCTCGATCCTGCGAAGTTGCAGGACGACGTCTATCTGGCGGAGCAGATCGCGGCCTATCGCGACATGTATGCGGCTTATTATGAGCGTTGCAAGCGGTCCAATTCGCCCGCGATGCGCGATGCCAACCCGATCGTCGTGCTGGTGCCGGGCGTCGGCCGCATCACCTTCGCCGGTGACAAGACCACCGCGCGCCTGGCTGGCGAGTTCTACGGCAACGCGATCAACGTCATGCGCGGCGCCGAAGCGATCGGCGAATATATCGCGCTGGACGAGCAGGAAGCGTTCGACATCGAATATTGGCTGCTGGAAGAAGCAAAGCTCCAGCGCATGCCCAAGCCCAAGCCGCTGGTCGGCAAGATCGCCCTGGTGACGGGTGGCGCGGGCGGCATCGGGGCCGCGACCGCCGCGCGTCTGCTGGCGGACGGCGCCTGCGTCATGCTGGCCGACCGTGCCGCCGACGCGATCGAGGAAGTGCGCGCTGGTTTCGCCAAGCAGTTCGGCAAGGATGTGATCCGCGCCGCCGTGTGCGACGTGACCGACGAAGCGCAGGTCCAGGCCGCGTTCGATAATTGCGCCCGTGAGTTCGGCGGCCTTGACATTCTGGTCGCCAATGCGGGCATCGCGTCGTCGGCACCGATCGAGGAAACCACCGTTGCCCTGTGGCGCAAGAATTACGACGTGCTGGCCGAGGGCTATTTCCTCACCGCCCGCGCAGCCTTCCCGCTGATGAAGCGGATGAAGGAGCAGGGCGGCGCATCGATCGTGTTCATCGGTTCGAAGAATGGCGTTGCCGCTGCGACCAACGCGTCGGCCTATGCGTCGGCCAAGGCAGCCGCCAACCATCTGGCGCGCTGTCTGGCGCTGGAGGGCGCGCCCTTCGGCATCCGCGTCAACACGGTGAATCCGGACGCTGTCATCAAGGGCAGCAAGATCTGGGACGGCGACTGGCGCAAGGAGCGCGCCGGTGCGCATGGCATTGACTCGGGCAAGGAGCTGGAGGAGCATTACCGTCAGCGTTCGATGCTGAAGCGCGACGTGCTGCCGTCCGACATCGCCGAAGCGGTTTACTTCCTGGCTGGCGACATGTCGGCCAAGTCGACCGGCAACATGATCAATGTCGATGCGGGCAACGCCCAGGCGTTCACGCGCTGATCGGCAACGGAGAGGCTAATATCATGACCAACCTGCCCATTTCCGCTGAACTCATTGCGGAATCCAATGCCCGCGACGCGCAAGCACTGGAAGAAGATTATGCCGCGCTCGGCCGCAAGCTGTCGCGCACCGGCATCGACATCGACGCAATCAAGGACCGCGTCGCGGGCTTTTCCGTTGCCGTGCCCAGCTGGGGCGCGGGACGGGGTGGCACCCGCTTCGCCAAGTTCCCGATCGCGGGCGAGCCAACCAACATCCATGAGAAGCTGGAAGATTGCGCCGTCATCAACCAGCTGAGCCGCGTTACGCCACGCGTCTCGCCGCACTTTCCCTGGGACAAGGTAAGCGATTACAAAGGCCTGCTCGAGGAAGCTCAGAGCCTTGGTTTGGGTTTTGATGCCGTCAATTCCAACACTTTCCAGGATCAGGTTGGACAGGCTCAGACCTACGCCACGGGATCACTGTCCTCGACCGTGGAAGCGACCCGCCAGCAGGCGGTTGAGCATAATATCGAGTGCATCGAGATCGGCCGTCAGCTGGGTTCCACCGATCTGACCGTCTGGGTTGGCGACGGAACCAACTTCCCGGGCCAGCAGGACTTCGCCCGCAGCTTGGACCGCTATCTGGAAGCGGCTGCTCAGGTCTATGCGGCACTGCCCGGCGATTGGCGGATGCTGCTGGAACATAAGATGTTCGAGCCGGCCTTTTATTCGACGGTGATTTCGGATTGGGGTTCGTCCATCCTGGCGGCACAGGAACTGGGTCCGAAGGCCAAGTGCCTGGTCGACCTTGGCCACCATGCGCCCAACGTCAATATCGAACAGATCGTGGCGCGCCTGCACCGCTTCGGCAAGCTGGGCGGCTTCCACTTCAACGACAGCAAATATGGCGACGACGATCTGGACAGCGGCTCGATCAATCCCCACCAATTGTATCTGGTCTTCAATGAGCTGGTCGAGGCGGAAATGCACCCGCGCGACGGGTTCAACCCCAGCTACATGATCGACCAGTCGCACAATGTGACCGACCCGATCGAATCCATGCTGTCGTCTGCCGAGACAATCACGGCTTGCTACGCCAAGGCGCTGCTGGTCGATCGCGAGGCGCTCCACGCCGCGCAGGAAGGCAATGACACGATGATGGCGTTCCAGGCGTTGCGTCGTGCTTACAATGTCGACGTAGCACCGATCCTTGCCAAGGCGCGGCTTGAAGCTGGCGGCGCGATTGATGTCCTTGCAACCTACCGCGCCAGCCTATGGCGCGAGCGCAAGGCGCAGGAGCGCAAGCCCGTCGGCTTGGGCGCGGGGATCGTCTAATCTGAAAATTTGAAAGGGCGCGGTCAGAATATGACTGTGTCCTTTCTATCATCTACCCCTTCCCATTCAGATTATATTTAACATAAGATATATTATCGAATAAATTTCGTGTAAGCGGTGGATTCTAATTCGAAGTGCGAAATCCTAGGATTTATAGGGATTTGATCCCCTTTCCAGGACGGCACGCAGTGAACGGCTATCAGCATCTGAGTTTGGACGAGCGGCGGGACATTTATCGATTGGTCGACGGTCTGTGCGGCAGGTTGTGGACGCGCTGCGGCGCCATCCATCGACGATTTATCGCAGACGGATTGCGGGTTACTTGCGGGCGTCATCAGGGCAACCGGGACGCGGTGTGCCACCTGGCGGTTGCCCGCCGTTCGCGCCGACAACGCTACGCTACGCTCGTAAGCCACGCGGTCTCCATATTACTGTGGTCAATACGATCGGCGCACGACCGCCGGAAATTGCGGATCGCAGCAAATTCGGACATTGGGAAGGCCATCTTCTGATTTTTAGGAGAGAGTATGGCAAAGCCAATCTCACCTCGCTAGTCGAACGCCGCAGCCGCTTCACTTTCCTCGCGCATAATCCGAGCCGGCATTCCGCTGGGGTCATGGCCGGCATCGATCGGCGTTTGCGGGGCATCCCCCCTGCCCTCCGGCGCAGCATCACCTTCGATCGGGGCACGGAATTTGCCGCTTTTGCGACACTGCGAAACAGGCTCGGCATCACCAGCTATTTCTGCCTGCCGTCCACGCCCTGGCAGAAAGGTGGCGTGGAAAATTGCAATGGACGGATACGGCGCTTCCTGCCCTCCAACACATTGCGCTGCTGTCGGACAAGGAAATCCACAAGCCGTCGCTGATCGCCTCAACAGCACAGCCCTCCAGTGCCTGGGCTATCGCGTCCCGCACAAGGTCGTGGGAGAACAGATCGCCCTCCTTAAGCCCGGATGAAATGCTATGCATCACCCCGGGTGTCGCACTTCAAATCGTAACCGCCGGAAGGGATAGCCATTTTCTGACGAGGAAGGCGGTATACCCGTCCGTTGCAATAAGACATGGAGTGTGTGTCGACAATAACGAAGCAGCCGACACACACACTTGAAGTTCAGAACGCGATACCGACGTCGATCCCGTATGTGCGCGGAGCCTGGAAGGTGCCGAGTACCCACGTATCGAAGATCGGAAACAGAAACTCTGGCTTATCCGAATTGTTGAGATTTTTGCCCCAGAGGGAAATCTTGCCCTTGGCGTTGCCTACCGGGATTTCGGCAAAGGTGAACCGTGCGCCTATTTCCCAAGTTGCCCTTATAACCAACTGGTCGTCGAGCACGGGATCACCAGCACCGATACAACCGTCCGTCGCCGATTGCGTGGCGCCGACCGGGCACTGCAACCGGAAATGATCGCCCTTATACTGGCCATCAATGCGGAAGCTCATCTTGGTGCCATCTGGAAATTCGGGGAACTCATATTGCGCAGCGACATAGCCGGTGCGCCGGGGTTGATATGTACGCACCGGGGTAGCTGCCGGATTAGCCGTCTGTGGCTTTGCATTGACGTCCGTAAAGCCATAGGTGCCGGTCAAAGTAAGGCCGTCGACCGGCAGGATCGTGGCTTCAATTTCGTAGCCCCGCGCTCTTTCGCTACCGGCATTCAGCAGGATGTTGCCACCCTGATTGGGATCAAAGCCCGTCACCTGGAGGCCTTTTCGATCCGCCTGGAATAAAGCGACGTTAAGTCGGACGCGCCGATCAAGAAATTCAGACTTCACGCCCGCTTCGTAGGATTTAATTGTTTCCGGCTGGAATTCCGCGCCATGGAAGATACCCCCCGAAACGAAACCGGTGGCAAATTTCGCATAGACATTGCTGCTCTGGGCAAACTGATATTTCAATGATGCGTCATAATCGACGCGATCCTGCTTGGCGTTGAAGCTGCCGCGCTGAACCGTGGGGGTCCGATCCGCATCAATCAGATCATTCTCCGTGCGATCATCTTTAGAATAGCGGATGCCGCCGCCCAGTTCGAGCGCATCGGTCAACCTGAGATTGGCATGGGCATAAGCCGCGTAAGATTTGTTGAGCACCTTAAGCAGGTCGCCACCCGCAAGATAGCTGCCGGGATTGTCGATGGGGATTGGGACGCCCGGCTGGCTGACCTGTCCGAAGATGGTCGGGCTGTTGAGGTAGGCCTTTTCGCGATAATAAAATAGGCCACCCACAAAATCCAAACTGCCGGTCTGACCAAGGAGTTGCAGTTCGTGGGACGACTGCCGCTGCTTTGCATAGCGCTCGGCTGCAAGCGCCTGAAAATACCCACCCGTCCCGCCATAAGGGTCCACCAGCGAATTTCCGTCGAGATCAGACGATGAGTTCAGCGTAAACCCACGCAGTCCGCCAATATATTTGACGCTCAAGGAATCGCTAAGCTCATAAACAGCCGTAAGACTGTGGCCCCAGGTTTTCTGGGTAGCTGGAGAAAGGCCATCGATCGGAATGCGGTCGAGCCGCGTCAGGCTCTCCACCATCGTGCCGCCAAGTGCAGGCTGGTTCGGGAAGTTGGTGATGCCGCTAAATGCGTCGCCGCTGTGCAGCAATTGCATGGCGTCGAGCGTGGTTACCATGTCGGTATAGTTGAAGCGATAATCGAGCGTCAGGCCATCGATCCCGGCATAGCGGATTGCTGCGAAAAACGACTCGGTGTTGTTCGCGCCAAAGCTCTTCGCACTGGTCGACGGCCCGAACGGTTCCGGATAAAGGAATGTACGCTGTGGGGCGGAATTCTTCACATAACCGTCATTTTCGTCATGAACATATGTGAACCGCGCCGAGAGACCAGCCCATTCAGGCGTGTTGACCGTTATCCGCCCGCGATGGCGATGGTAGTTTCCTAGCGTTCCTTCGGCCTCGACACCGAATTTACCGGTCGGGCTGGCCGTCACAAATGCGATTGCGCCGCCGGTAGAGTTGCGGCCAAAGAGTGTGCCCTGTGGACCGCGCAGGACTTCGAGATGTTCAAGATCGGCCAGATCGAAGGCGGAGTTGCCGGGTCGGCCAAGATAAACGCCATCTACATAGAGCGCGACGCCGGAATCGACCTGGAAGTTGATAGAACCGGACGAAACGCCGCGAATATTGAACTGCGGCGCGCTGGGCGAGCCTGCCTGCTTCTGGATATTGACGTTTGGCGCGGTCTTGCCGACGTCCTGGAAGCTCTTGATCTGATAATCCGCAATTTGAAGCGCACCGAGAGCTGTTACGGCTGTTGGGACATTTTGCAGGTTTTCAGAACGCTTCCGCGCAGTAACCACGATGTCCTGAAGACCCACGCCCTGCGTCGCTTGGGCGGGTGCTGCTGGTGAAGAATCCTGCGCATTTGCCTGTGACGCTACCAGAGCAAGCATCAATGCCGAACCAGCAAGATAATGATATTTTCCGTAAGCCATCTTCGGTATCCCCTCGGTTCTGTCCGCTTTGGCGCGGATCCTGTGGGGTTGAGCATCGCCCTGCTAAGCGCGTTGCAATACCTTCAAATCAATTAGGTTGGATAATTTAGCGGCGAACGACGGCGAGTTCGGGCAGACTGGTGTGGATGAGATGCACAAGCTGTGATTGGCGGGTCGCGCCCGTCTTGGCAAAGATAGAGCGGAGATGCGCGCGCACGGTGTTTTCGGCAATGCCCAGCCGATGCGCGGTCTCGATCACCGACACGCCGTTTGCAAGCGAAGCCGCGATCGACGCCTCTGTCGGGGTAAAGGCGAACAATTCCCTCAGGGCATCGCTGGTCACGACGCACTGACGTTCCGGATCGCCCAGGAAAAGCGCGATGGCCGGCGTTGTGCCGCCATGCATGAAATTAGGAATAGTGATTGACCGAATGACGATTCCGATGTCCCGGTGGCCCGATGGACGTTCGACCAGGAATACTGAAGGAGATGATCCTGGCGCGACGTTCACCGCATCCTTGAGTTGCTGGCGAAATTCGCGGTCACGGTTGGAATTGGCGATCGCCAGACGCTGCCCCACGATGCTTATCCCATCCCCATCGGCCAGGATGGATGCGGCAAGTTCGTTCATCTTGAGAACATTCAGATTATGATCGAGCATCACGGTGCCGACAGCGAACTGTTCGATGGCGCCGGTCATCACTGCCTGCTCCGAACGGGACACCTCCAGTCGGCGATAGAGTTCGACCGCCTGCCGCAGATGGGGCACGATTTCTTCTATACGGCCGCGCTCTTCAGTATCGAAAGGCGCGCCATGAGGCGCCCTCGTCAGCCGAAGTCGGGCTTCCAGGCCATTGCTTATGCGCAGATCCACGCCAAGAACGTGCGAACCGTCGATGCCTTCCAGCCACCCTTTATAATAGGCTGAATTTTTGAGTTTCGCCTCGGCCACATATTCATACAACGCCACGACCTTGCCTTCGGGCAGGCCGACAAAGGGGTCGATCTGCATAAAGCGGTCAAGATATTCCTGAATCGCAGGCGGTGGTGCGGTGGGCGTTATCATTGTGCCCAAACCATCCATATTGGGCGGCGTGAGGATCAGCGTTGCCCATTTTGCGTTCACATGATCGCGAAGCAGCAGCAGAAAGTCTCGCCATGGATCTTCGCTGACCAGCGAAGCATTGAGTGCCAGGATCATACGCGAAAAGCAGGCGACCTCATTCGCGTGTGCGACCATCCTATTATCTCCTTCGCGCTCCTTTACCGGATGCGTCTGATGGAGAGCGTAGTCGGTTGCGCGAGGCTTGCCAATCGTCACCATGTCTTTGGCAAGCATCATGCCTCAGCGATCATATACCCGCCGCTCGCCACCAGACATTCCCCCGTCACAAACCGCGCAGCCGCACTGGCGAGGAACAGGGTCGGCCCTGCTATGTCGTCTGGTGTTCCCCAGCGGCCAAGCGCCATCCGCTGCGCCGTGCCGGGACCATAGACAGGATCATCGGCGTAGCGCTCCGTCATCGGCGTGCGAACCGGACCGGGCGCCACGGCGTTGATCCGCACGCCCTTTGCCCCCCACCCTTGCGCCAGCGATTTGGTCAGTAGCAGAAGGCCAGCCTTGGCCGCGCTATATCCGGGGAACATGGAGTTGCCAAAGATCGCCATCATCGAGGCGATCGTCACGACCGCGCCGCCGCCGTCGTGCCGACTTTGCACCAGCAGCGGCAGGCAGGCGATCGTCAACGCATGGACGCCTTTCAGATTGGCGTCGATGGCTGCGTCGAAATCCTCCGGGACGGACGTACCGCCCGCATTGTTAATGAGGATGTCCAACGCCCCCAAACCCGCTACCAAGGCGTCGATGCTAAGCCGGTCGCCAAGACGAAGGGGGCAATAGGTGGCACCCGGCGGAATGTCTTCATAATCCGCTTCTGTCGGCCGTGTACCCGTGACGATAACATGTGCGCCCGCAGCGATGAAGGCAGCAGCGATGCCCGCGCCGATCCCGCTGGTCCCGCCGGTGACGAGCACGTGCCGTCCGGTAAAGTCGAACATCGCCATTCCTTTCTTCAAATATCAATCACGGCGTCGGCCGCATCCTGCATCGCACCTTCGATATAGCCTACACCATTGGCGTCGCCGATGCTGCGCACACTGAATCCGGCCGCTTTCAGTTGGTCGGCCAAACGAGAGTCGCCTTGCGCGCCCTTGGCGACGATCACCTGGTCGGCAGCCACCGTTCTCACTTGTCCGAAGCTGTTGCGGTAGCTGACGTTCTTATCGCCAATCGCAATGTCCCCGGCGTTCGGCAGGAGCGTGACGCCCAGATGATGAAGTTCATCAAGCACCCGCCAGCGGCGCACGACCTGAAGACCCGCACCCATCTTGGCCGCTTCGTCGATCACGACGACCTTTCGGCCGCGCTTGGCAAGGAATTCGGCCAGTTCCAGCCCAACCAGTTCGCCGCCGATAATCACCACGCGTTCGCCAAAGGGCATAAAATAGGTGCTGGCAGCGCGGATGAAACCGGGCCGCCCCGTCAGGCCGGTGACACGACCTGCACGCATCATCAGCCGCGTCTTGGTATCGACCTTGCGCGCCAGCTTGCCCAGATCCTGCCCCAGCATCAAACTGCGCATTTCGTCGCCGCTGAACACGTTGTTGCGATCCGCGCCGGGAATGGGGGGCAGCGCACGTCGCGCGCCGGTGGCGACGACGACTTCGTCGGGGGCCAGGGTAGTGAGCAGTTCGGGCGTCGCCTTCGTGCTCAGTTGCACGGTGATATTCGGCTCGCCTTTCACTTCCCGTTTCAGCCAATCGACAATGCCCTGGTTCGGGGCATAGGCGATCGATGCGAAGCGGGCGGTCCCGCCTAAAGAGTCTGTTGCCTCCAGCAGCGTGACCCGATGGCCCCGCTTTGCCAGCCGACGCGCCGCCTCCATTCCGGCTGGTCCACCGCCGATCACGACAATATCGCGAGCGGCGGCGGCAGGAACGAGCGCGCGCTCACGCTCAAAGCCCGTTTCGGGATTGACCGCGCATTTCACCGGACGACTGAAAAATATCTGGCTAATGCAGGTGTAGCAGTAGACGCAGGGGCGAATCTGATCGGCCTTCCCCGCGGCCAGCTTGGCCGGCAAATGAGGGTCGGCCAACAGCTTGCGGCCCATCGTCACGAAATCTAGCTTCCCATCAGCGATGAAGCGGTCGGCATCTTCCGGCTCGATCCGGCCGGGGCAGATGATCGGTATAGTCACATGTGCCTTGATCCGCGCTGCCGCCTCGACAAACCCGTTGCGCGTGTCGGTTGCATGTCCGGTCGAATAGGTAAGGCCCCGACCCGGATGGCCATCGGCCGATATGTGGATGGCGTCTGCTCCTGCCTCCTGCGCCAGCCGGGCGGTCGCGGCCGCGTCCTCCACTGTGATGCCGCCGTCGATCAGGAAATGCTGGCTGTCCAGGCGCGGCCATATCGGCATGTCGGGGCCGACGGCAGCGCGCACGCCGCGAATGATATCGCATAGCAAGCGCGAGCGGTTCTCGATCGAGCCGCCATAATCGTCGTCGCGCTGGTTAATCAATGGATTGAGGAACGATGAGATCAGGTAACCGTGACCGGCATGCAGTTCGACCGCATCGACGCCTGCGCGCTGGGCGCGTTGCGCGGCGCTGGCGAACATCTGGACCAGTTGCTCGATATCCTGCACGGTCATGACGCGGTAGTTGGGCGCACCCATGGCAGCAAATGGCGCGGTAAAGATGGCCAGTTCATCCTCCAGGAAGCCGTCCATCATATCGCCATCGCTCTTGCCGACCGCCGGGATCGAAGGCGTCCAGATCGGTCGTCCAGCCAGCATGTCATTCATCGCGACCAGACCAGCGTGCTGAAGCTGCATCGCGAGTTTCGCGCCATGAGCGTGGACCGCATCGGCCAGCGCCCGCACGCCCGGCACATGGCGCTCGTGCGAAATCGCCTCGTTGCGCCAGTTGCCGGAGCCTTCGGGATAGCCGATCGATACCGATCCCATCATGATCAGCGCCGCGCCGCCCTTTGCGCGTTCCTCATAATAAGCGTGCAGCCGTTCGCCGGTGATCCCGTCCTCGTCCGCAAGGTTGGACCCCATCGGCGTCATGAATATCCGATTGCGCAAGTCCATCGCGCCGATACGTCCCGGTGCGAGCAGATGGCTATAGGCCATGTGGCGATCCTCCTTCACCCTGCTCGGATGGCAGGTGCTAAACATCCTGATTGGTGGTTACGCATCAGGCGCGCATCATCAATTTGTAGGGGATCAGCGCCGTTCCAGCATGGTTATGAGCCTGTCCTTCATCGGATCGACCCATTCCGCCTTAAGCGTGGGGCTGAGCAGACCCGCATCCTCCAGCTCATCGCACAGGCGCATCTGGTGGGCGATGTCGAACAGATCATATTGCGATGAAAATTTCCCGCCGCCGCCATAGGTGATCAGCGATACGCCATGGGTCTCGTAAAACCCTCCGTCCGCTCGTCGGCCGGGGCCGCGATTGACCCAGTGACTGATGATCCGATCATCCGCGATCGCCCAGTCCAATATGGGGAAGGTCCAGCCCTCCCATCCTGAACCGACATCCATGTCGCGGCCATAATGGGTCCGTCTTATCGCCTCGCGTCCTTCCGCACGGACGGGCATCGCGCCACCATAGGGACAGATATAGAGGCAGTCCTCATGGTAGAGTTCGTCGGCGATCCATGCCCAGTCGTTACGCGCCTCCGCTTCGACAAAGGCGTCGCGCAGGCGGGTGATGGCGGCCTCGACCTCTTGTTGTGGATAGGATGCCATGCCTAGAGGCCGTAGCCACCCGATACGTTGATCTGCTGCCCGGTAACATAGGCGGCGCGGTTGGATGCAAGGAACACCGCCGCCTCACCGATCTCTTCCGGCTGGCCCCAGCGCTTGAGGGCAAGACCCTTTTGCACTTCCGCCACCCATTCGGGACCGAACACGCCCTGTTTCGTCAGTTCCAGGAACATACCGGCCTCAATCACGCCGACGAGCACGCTGTTCGCACGGATGCCGTGCCGTCCCTCTTCCCGCGCAATGCCGCGGACGAGCGATTCATTGCTCGCCTTGGGCGCGACAGACAAACCGTCTTTCTCCGGCCAGCGCATCTGCCCCGCCGATCCCAGCGTGACGAACGATCCGCCGCCCTGTTCTCGAAAATGCGGCAAGGCAGCCTGCACGGCATTGAAGAAGCCATGGACCTCTATGTCGATCGCGCGACGCCATTGTTCGTGGGTGGTATCGCCCAGCATGACCTGATCGACCAGTGGTCCGGCGCCCCAGACTACCGTGTGGATGCGTCCGTGCGCTGCGACCGCCGCTGCGAACGCCGCCTCGACCTGTTCACGATCGCGCACATCGGCACAATGCGTTGATGCCTTCTGCCCCTCGCTCTCAATCGCGCTGGCCAGCATTGCGGCGGCATCTGCCTTCGAATGATAGCCGATCGCCACGTCCGTTCCGGCTTCTGCGAAACATTGCGCCACACTGCGACCGATCCCGCCGCTGCCGCCGAACACCAAAGCTGCTCCTGCGGGAAATTGTACCTTGCCCATCGTCATCCTCTCAATGCTTTTTCAGGCCGCCGCGCTGCTGCCGCGCGTGTCATATGTCGTGATCTTGCCGCCCACCCGATCCTGAAATTCACTGGCGCGGGCGCGCGGGTTGTAAAATTGTCGATACCAGATGCGCACCTTGCCAAACGGCCCGTCCGCCGGAATTTGGAGTGGGTTGAAACAGGGACGCTTGTTGGCCCAGATTTCAAAATCCTGCGCGAGCGCCAGCCGTCCCGCCTCGGCATAACCATATGCGATTGCGATGTCGTCCTGCGTTGGCGGCGTGTTGGCAGCCTTCGACATCAGTGCATGCCAAACCATTACCACGCCATCCTCGACTGGCGTATGGCAGATCAGCATCAGCGAGGGGTACGCCCCGGTCAGTCGCGCCTGAAGGATTGCAGGCCCGGTATACCATGTGTCGGTTTCCAGCACTGCATCGCTGCTGACCAGCGTACGGTGGCCCGCGCCGAACGTCTGGTGAAGGATCGGCCCATTAAAGGCGTTTTCGAAATAGGCGCAGTCGGTCGATCCGTGGACCGGAACCATGTGCGCGGCGTCCGCCATATTGTCGAGTATCTCCTGCGGATGGCAGGGGATGATGCCCAGATGATCGACCCGCCAGCGCACCCAGCTTGGATCGTCCCATTCCGCAAAGGGGGGCAATTCGATATCCGGCTCCTGGCCTTCTGGGTCGTGCCAGTACCAGATGATGCCCGCGCGCTCGATGATCCGGTGGGTCGGCAGGCAGGCAGCTTTAGGGACGAACTTTGAATAGGGGATGTCGTCGCACGCACCATCCGGGCCGAAACGCCATCCATGATAAGGGCAGCGGATCGATTCGCCCTCCACCTGCTGTCCATCGCGCACGATGTACGAGGTCGTGTTCTTGGCCAGGTGCGCGCCAAGATGAGGACAATAGGCATCGACCATGTGCGCCGTACCACTTTCGCCGCGATACAGGACGAAGTCCCGGCCGAAATAGTGGATCGTGCTTGGGGTTGCCGAGACTTCGCTCCCTTCGGCAACCATGAACCAGCCGCGGGGGAATGTATATTCGCCCAACCCATAGTCTGCGGTTTGTGCCATCTTCGCTCTCCAATCCGACTTTTGACCGCTATTTGTGACCTTCGATCCGGCCGCCGATACCTCGAAATAGACTAGGCCGTGCGTGCGCCGCCCGTTTCGCTCCACCCGGCATTCTCACCGAGCACCTGCGACACGACCTGAGGGTTCACATATTCGCGCCAGCGCGTGATCCGGCCTTCGGCGAAATCAAGAATGCTGACATATCGGTTGGAATAGGGTTCGCCCGTCGGAATATAGCGGCTGTGCGAGCTATATTCGGCAATCAGCCGATCCTCGGCGGCCAGATCGTGGATGACCTCAATGCGATAGGCGTAAGGATCAAAATCGCGCCAGCTCGCTTCCAACGCATCGCGAAACCAGCGCGCACCACGGTGTTCGAGCGGAAATCCCTCCATAACGGGAAAGGGCCATTCGAGCTGTATGTCGTCGGCAAGGCAGGATTCGAACGTATCGAAATCCTTGATGCCAAGCGCCGTCAGCATCCGAACGAACAAATCACGGTTGGCGGTACTGGTCATCGATCCTCTCCTTTTGCCTGGCGCTAACCGATTTTCGAAAGTCGCGATTACTTGATTTGGGGGGAGGACCGGGACGCGGCGTAAGATAATGACGGGCGAGATAGGAGAGAGGCAATGACCAGTAATAAAATCGTGGTCGTCACAGGCGCGAGCCGAGGCGCGGGCAAGGGGATCGCGATCGCACTGGGGGGCACGGGCGCTATGGTCTATGTTACCGGTCGTTCGCTGAGCGACGAGGGGCTGCCGCTCCCCGGCACGATCGGTGCCACCGCGCGCGCCGTAGATGAGGCGGGCGGACAAGGTGTCGCGGTCGCACTCGATCATCGCGATGATGCGGCGGTGGAAGCCTTTTTTTCGCGCGTCGCGGATGAGGCGGGCCATATCGACATTCTCGTCCACAGCGCCACCGCGCTTTCCGACGATCTGGTAAAGCCGGGACCTTTCTGGGAGAAGTCCGGCGATCTGGCCGATATTCTAGATGTCGGACTGCGTTCCGCCTATATCGCGACACGCGCGGCCGCTCCGTTGCTGCTAAAGGCGCAGGCCGGGCTGGTCGTCGCGGTCTCGTCACCGGGCGCGCATTGCTACATGCATGGTCCGGGCTATGGCGCGCAAAAGGCGGGCCTCGACAAGATGATGTTCGACATGGCGCACGACTTCCGCCCGTTCGGCGTCGCCACATTGTCGATCTGGCCGGGACCGATGCGGACCGAACGGCTGGAACTGGGGCGAAAAGAACGGCCCGAAGTCTATGGCCAGATGTATGACGCCGCCGAAACGCCCCAATTGCAAGGGCTGGTGATCGATGCGGTTGCGCGTGATCGGGACCGGATGGCGCTATCGGGCAAGGCCTTTTACACTGCGGATCTCGCCATGCGTTATGACCTTACCGATATCGATGGCCGTGAACCCGCCTCCTTCGCAGCGATGCTTGGCGAGCCACGTCCCTTCCATCCGGCCGTCATCGAATAGCGCTTCTCAATTTGCGCCCGTTGCATCGCGGGCGGCGATGTAGGCGAAGGTCATCGCCGGGCCGATCGTCGATCCCGCACCGGGATAGGATCGGCCCATCACCGAAGCGGCGCTGTTACCGACCGCATAGAGTCCGGCAACGGGCTGGCCCGCTGCATCAAGCACGCGCGCGCTGGCATCGGTGGCAAGGCCGCCGCTGGTGCCGATATCGCCCGCATTGATTGGCAGCGCGTAGAAAGGCGCTTTTTCGAGCGGCAGGAGATTGGGATTGGGCTTCACCTTCTGATCGCCATAATAGCGGTCATAGGGCTGCTGCCCACGGCCGAAATCAGGGTCCTGCCCAACCCGCGCATTTTCGTTGTAGCGGATGACGGTCGTTTCCAGCACGGTCGGGTCGACACCGATCTTCCTTGCCAGTTCCGCGATGGTGTCCGCCTTGCGCATGAGTGCGCGGACAGCGGATGAATGCATCCAGTCCGGTATCATCGGCATCAACGGCCCCATCGGATAGCGCCAGCGGAACCGTGCATCGAGCAGGATCCAGGCCTGCCCCCCGCCTGCAGCGCGCATCGCTTCGCCAGCCTTGTGATAGGAGGCAGCTTCGTTGAGGAATCGCTTGCCGGAACGGTCGACGATCATTGATCCAGGCAGGGAGCGTTCGAAGAAGAGCGGCCGGGCGCGATCTTCGCCCGGAACCTTGATCGTGGGCGCCCACCACGCCGAATCCATCCGTGTCGTGACCGCGCCAACGGCCTCCGCCGCGCGGATCGCGTCGCCGGTATTACCGCTCTGGCTGCCCGACCAGTCGGGGTTGGGCGAGCCGGTGAGATAGCGTGCCCGCATTTGTGCATCACGTTCGAACCCACCGGCGGCCAGGATCACGCCCTTGCGCGCGCGGATACGCCGCTCGCCCGCGTCCGTTTGCACCACCGCGCCCTCGACGCGGCCGTCGCGCTGGATCAGGGACAGGAGTGCATGGCGATAGCGAATATCCACCTTGCGCGTGTCGAGCGACAATTTCAGCCGGGCGAGCAGCGCGTTGCCAGAGGTCAGGAAGCGGCTGCGCTTCGATCGCAGGCGCTGGCCGAAATCGGTATAATGGCGCCACAAGGCCTTCGTCAGCATCTTTTGCCAACCGGGCATCCGCGTGATCAGCGGCGCGGCCTCGGCGGCGGTCCAGCTTATCCGGCCGAACAACAGCCCAGCGGGATGCGTCGGCCGCAAGCGATCAAGATCATCGCCCAGCGCGCGGCCATCGATCGGTTGTGGATCATGGCTGCGCCACCCCATTTTGCCACCTGGAAGTTCGGCGTGATAATCGGTGTAAGGGATCGAAGCGTAGCGCACCTGCGTCTCGCGTTCGAGGTAGGCCAGCATTGCCGGGGCATTGTCGACAAAGGCCGTGATCTGATCCGCGTCGACTTCATCACCGGCAAGCGCGGTGATGTAGCGCGCGGCTTCTTCGGGGCTGTCGTTCGCGCCGGCGGCTTTCGCCAGGTGGCTCGCAGGAATCCAGATCACGCCGCCCGATGTGGCGGACGTACCACCGAACTGGTCGCTTTTTTCAACGATGGCGACCGTCGCATGGTTATCCGCAGCCACGATCGCAGCCGTCAGCGCACCGGCCCCTGATCCCACGATCAGGATATCGACCTCTTCATCAAATCCGTTCATCGCGCTCATGACTTCTCCATCGTCAGCATCACTTTCAGGGCTTCCGGCGCGCATTGCGCGGCAAATGCCGCTGCCGCCTGGTCGATCGGGAATTGATGGGAGACCAGCCCCCCCCGATCGACTCGTCCCTCGGCCATCATCGCCAGCGCCTCGACCAGTTCTTCCGGCGCATACCCGTTCGATCCCATGATCGTCGGCTGCTTCTGGATCACCGGACCGAAGTCGATCGTCATGCGATCCTCATAGCCGCCGAAACATACGATCCGCCCGCCATCCAGTGCGATCAACCTCAGCGCCGTTTCCAGGGGCGGCGGGCCGGGCATATGCTTGATGTATCCGGCGCAATCGAACACCACGCCGATCCGGGCCGAGATGCCGTTATAGCCCTCCTCAATACCAGTGAGAGCGGCAATCTGATCGAACACATCACCATCGCGCGCGTTGATCGCCGCGGTCGCGCCGACTGCCACGGCCGCTTCAAGCCGCGCAGCATGCACATCCACCGCGATCAATGAGCCGGTCTCTATGCCCCTGGCGCGAATCGCCTGGATGACGCCCAGCCCGATGATGCCAACGCCGAATATGACGACATTCTCTCGGCTTCGAATTGCCGCCTTGCGCACCATCTGGAGCGCATCTGCCATTGGCTCCGTGGTTGCCGCTTCGATGAAGCCAACCGCGTCCGGTACGCGCACAAGCTGGTATGGATTGACCGGCACCGCGACAAAGTCGGCCATGCCGCCACCCATGCCGGTAACGCCGACGACCCGGTCGCCGATCGACCAGCCCGTCACACCTCCGCCCAGGGCGGCGATGGTGCCCGCAAACTCATGGCCGGGGACATGATATCCCTCCGGTGTCGATCGGACGAGTTGGTCGCGATAGGCGCCGTTACGGAACATGTGCAGGTCGGACCCGCAGATTCCGCAGGCCGCGACCGCTACTATGACCTCGCCGGTGGCAGGCGCAGGGATCGATGCATCGCGCCGTGCATCGACCGTGCCCGGCTCCACGAAATCGGCGGCGCGCATCACGCGTGGTTCGGCAGATGAATGCATAACGGTCCTGTTCCTCACCCTGGCATGAACTCGCCACCATTGATGTCGAGGCTTGCGCCTGTGACTACCGAACAATAATCCGACAGCAGCATGATGATCGGCCGTGCGCACTCGCGATCGGTCGGCATTCGGCGCAGCGCGATGTTCGCTTCCTGTGCTGCCTTCAGTTCCGCCACCGACTGGCCGCTTTCCTTCGCCATATGGTCGAACGCCTGCTCGACCGAATGACCCCACATCCACCCCATGAAGGTCGAATTGACCCGGATGTTCCACTGCCCGACTTCGGTCGCCATCTGCATCGTCGCCATCGCCATTGCGGCTTTGGACGTGGCATAGGCGGCCTGCTGCACCCACGGCTTGCGCGTCACCTGTGTGTTTACATTGACTATCGATCCGCCCCCTGTCTCGCGCATCTCCCGTATGACTGACTGGCAAAGGTCCAGTGTTCCGAACAGGTTGACGTCGAAGGTGCGTCGCCACTCGTCGAAATCAGCATCCACGACATCGGTGAAGGCGCCGGGAATATAGGCGCTGTTGATCAGGCCATCGATACGTCCGAAACGCTCTTTGGTAGCGGCGACCAGCCGTGCGACATCCTCGCGCCGGGAAATGTCGGTTGGAACTTTAAGTACCTCGACATCATGCCCCGCTTCTCGGATCAGCGCTTCGGCTGCGTCCAGCTTTGCAGAAGTGCGCGCGGCCATCACGACATGGCCGCCTTCGGCCGCCACCAGAGAGGATAGTTCCTGCCCCAGCCCCGGACCAATGCCCGAAACGATCACCACCTTGTCCTTAAGAATCATGTTCATCTCCATATGTCTTGAAACAATGTCAGTCAGCCGCGCGGCGCGCGCGACGCTCGACCAACAGGAAAATACAGGCGGCCAGGCCGAAGCCGGCGATTTGCAGCATGATCGGCGTCCAGTAACTGCCGGTGGCGTCGAACAGCGCGCTCGCCAGCGGTGAAATACCGAAGGTGAACGGGACGGTGAACAGTGTCACAAGGCCCATTGCGCGGGCAAAATTACGGATGCCGAAGAGCCGGGTCAGCAGCACGCCCTGCGCTGCCGCAATCCCGCCACCGCACGCACCCACTATAATCGCATCCAGCACCAGCAGCGAATAGCCGACCGGCTGGAGGAAGATGAACCAGACGATGCCCTGGACAAGGCAGTTGAGCGCCAGAGCTTGCCCCGGCCCGAGCCTGTCGGCAAGCCAACCGAACACAATCGCGCCCAATATGCCTGTACCGCCGGAAATGGCGAACAAGAAGGATGCTTCTTCCAGCGGCCAACCCTGTCCCATGACGAGTGGCACCAGATGAGCGGCTTTCAGGATGCCACCCCCAACGGCGATGCCGATGGCGGCGGTGACGAACCAGGTCACCGGTCGGGACAGCATATCCCGCGCGGATAGCAATGACCGCGCCTCGACCGGATTGTTGGCTTCGTCATGACCGAGCGGAACCTGGCCAACCTGTTCGGGCCGATCGATCACCAACGGCATGACTGGCAGGACGATGAGATGGGCAAGACCAAGCCCGATGAGCACGGCATCAAGTCCGAACCGCTGGAGTGCCCATGAACTGATCATTGGCACGATCATCACGAACACCGGCATGGTGACGAAGCCCAGTGCACGGCCCTGTCCTCGAATGAACCAGTTGCTTGTCAGGATGTTGGACGGCATCACGCCCAGCAACAAGACTCCGGGCGACACGAGCAGACCGAACAACGCAAGGAACATACCGATGCCCGTAGACAACGGCAGCAGCACATAGCCGCTAGCGGCAAGCAATGCGCCGATCGTCATCATGCGGCGGATCGACATACGCACAAGGAGCATGCCGATCATCGGCGCACCGAGCGATAGGACCAGAATGGTCAGCGAAATGGCCAGCGTTGAAAGCGTTCGCGTCGTCGCAAAACGCTGCTCGATGGCAAGGACGAGCGTACCGAAAGACCCGAAGGTTAATCCGACCGCAACATTCTGCGTCAACGCGGCGATCCACACCATGCGCCACCCCAGAAAGCGGGATGGCCTGCCCCCTGTCGGCAAGAAGGCTGCTTCACTATCAAATCGCTGCGGCTGCATCGTCTGACCCGTGCTCGCGGTCATTGTGAGCCAGCTCGCCGCTCGGCATGGAAAGCCTCGGCACGGGCCTTGAGCGCACGGGCGGTATCGTCGAAGGCCCGTTTCACCCACGGACCGCAAAAGCGCATCACATGAACGCCGTTTTCACCCAGAAACGCGTCGGTCGACCAATATCGGCAATTTCCTCCCTCAACAGGCTCGATCATCTGGTCGCGACGTGCGGCATAGGGCCATGCCTCGTGCCAGGGCGCCTCCCACGCCAGTCGCCGCTCTGGCTCAAACGCGCAGACATATTCGCAATTCACCAGCAGCGCGCCGGGATTGGGATAGTTGACAAGGCTCATATGGACCGGCGCGCCGATTTCGAGCGTGGATGCCGCCTTCACGCAAAAGGGGTTCCATTCCCCATAACGGTCCAGATCGACCAGAATCTCCCACACTATTCCGGCAGGCGCCTCGATCGTGACCTTGTCGGAACTCACGACATTGGCCGGATCAAAGCCGGTTTTCTGATCGAAGGCGGTGTCGAGCATGGTTGGTCCTTTGTTCAGTTGGCGTCTGGGGCGGTCGGAAAGGCGGACAGCAGCGCTGCGTCGACAAGCTGCGCCTGCCCGTTGATTGCCGCCGATGCCGGTCCCATCAGGAACAGCGCGACTTCCGCCACCATCTGCGGCGTCAGTTCACCACGGTAGGTCGGCGGTGTGATATTTTCGGGCGGCAGAAGCTCATCCTGTGGAGGTGCGCCTACCATTGGCGTCTGCACCGGGCCGGGACAAATCGCATTGACCCGCAGGCCGCGCGCGGCAAATTCACGCGCTGCGGCGCGGACTAGGCCGACGACGCCATGCTTGGCGGCAGTATACCCCACGGCATCGGAAAAGCCGAGCAACGCGGCTGCAGAGGCCGTTACAACCGCCGCGCCGCCGGGGCGCAGTCGCCGCTGCGCCTGTCGCAGACCCAGGAAAGGCCCGCGCAGATTGATTGCAATCATCCGGTCGAACTGGTCGACCGTGATCGTGTCGAAGGGACCATAGTCCTGCAACGCCCCAGCGTTGAGAAAAGCCATGTCCAACCCATCAAGCGCCGTTTCGGCTTCGTCGAAAAAGCGGACAGTATCGGCTTCGCAGGACACATCGCCCGCGATGGCGATAGCATGGCCGCCGCGCTTCGTGATCAAATCAACGATGCGCTGCCCTTCGCCTGCCCGGATATCAACGATCGCAACGCGGCAACCTTCCTCGGCAAGACGCATGGCCGCGGCGGCGCCGATTCCCGAACCGCCGCCCGTGATCAACGCGGACCTGTTTTTGAACATCATGAAACCGCCCGATCCTCATCCTATGCTGGTCATATCGCCAGTTCTGTTCCGGCAACATGCTCCGTTGGAAAAGCCGGTGCCTCATCCAAACAGAGGAGGCGCTGTAAATCACGGTCTAGTCAATTTGGGGGTGGAGCGACGCCGCCTTTTGGATCAGCCAATGGAGATCGGATGCGCCGCACGACATCCGCTCAAGGAGAAGATGTTTGGAACAGCTACGCTATGACGGCCAGGTCGCCATCGTCACCGGTGCGGGGCGGGGTTTGGGCAGAAGCTATGCCCGGATACTGGCTGCGCGTGGCGCAAAGGTCATCGTCAACGATCTGGGCGGATCGACTACAGGTGGTGGAAAATCGTCGGACCTGGCCGAGGCCGTGGTCGGCGACATCATGGCGCTGGGCGGGGAAGCAATCGCCGATGCTGGCGACGTGACGGACCCCTCGACCGCGCAACGCCTTGTCGCGCTTGCACTCGATCGTTGGGGCCGGGTCGATATCGTCATCAACAACGCCGGCAGCATTGCGCCAGACGTGACACAATCCTTCGCTGAGATGGAGTTGGCGCAGTTCGACCATCAGATGCAGATCCATGCCTATGCCCCCTTCCATCTCGTACACGCCGCATGGCCAGCGATGCTGCGTCAACAGTACGGGCGCATCGTCTGCACATTGTCGGATTCGATGTTCGGGATGGGTGGAGGCGCCGGAATCGGCTACCCGGTGGCAAAGATGGCGATGATGGGGTTCGTGCGGGCGTTGGCCATGGAGGGCGCGCCGCACGGGATTACGTGCAATGCGATCTCGCCAGCCGCCTTTACCCGACTGGTCGCCATGCATCTTCCCGACAGCGACATTCGCGACTGGATGGAAAAGGCCGCCACACCCGAACGCGTGGCGTCAGTGGTCGCCTGGCTGGTCCATCGCGATGCAACATGCACCGGCCAGTCGATCGCTGCATCCTCTGGCCGTTTCGCCAAAATCGTGACCGGCTTTTCAAAAGGTTATGCCGGTGGCGACCTGACCATCGAAGAGGTGCGCGACCATTTCGATGAAGCCATCGCGACGGACCATATCGATCTCATCGAAAATACCGGCGATGCGATCGCGCTATACCTTAGTGCGCTCAAGGAACGACGGCTGTCCGAGTTGAACAGTCCGCCCGAATGGGTCGCCTGAACGCCCATGCCACAGAACCACCAAGACCAGATCGAAAGCGTACCGACTCATGGCTAAACAGGAAATGGAAACCGGCCACCGCAGATTACGGTTTGCGATAATTGGCGCGGGCATGGCCGGACTGCTAGCCGGGATTCGGCTGGACCAGAAGGGTGATGCAGATTTCACCATCTACGAAAAAGGCGACACCGTCGGTGGCACATGGCGGGAAAACCGTTATCCGGGCCTGACCTGCGACGTTCCCGCCCATGCCTATACCTATAGTTTCGCGCCCAACCCGGAATGGACGCATTTTTTCTCCCCCGGTCCGGAGATTCAGCATTATTTCGAACGGGTCGCGGACGATTATCGGCTCCGTGACCGCATCCGCTTCAATTCGGAAGTGACGGACTGCCGCTACGTCGATGGCCGCTGGCATATCGAGACATCCGATGGCTGCAAAGACATCGTCGATGTCATCATTGCCGCGACCGGCGTGTTGCATCACCCCAATATCCCGACCATTCCCGGCCTGGAGGACTTCGGGGGCAATAGCTTTCACAGCGCACGCTGGGACGACAGCGTAGCGCTCGACGGCCGACGCATCGGCGTGATTGGCAATGGTTCGACCGGCGTCCAGATCGTCTCGGCCCTGTCGACCCGCGCCAGCACGCTTGTCCATTTCCAGCGGTCGCCACAATGGATCATGCCGGTCCAGAACTTCATCTATTCGGAAACCGACCGCCACGCCTTTCGTTCGGATGTGTCCCGGATCGACGCGATCCGCTTCGGCGAGGAATATTGGGCCGGCATCCGGCGGTTCAACAAGGCGATCATCGAGGTGGATTCGCCCGAAATGGCGGAAATAGAAGGCGTGGTCCTCCGTAATCTGGAGGACAATATTCAGGACCCGGTCCTCCGCGAAAAACTCCGGCCTGATTATCGCGCTGCCTGCAAGCGGCTGATCTATTCGCCCGACTATTATGAGGCGGTGCAACGTCCCGGTGTGATCGTTGAGACGGGGGCAATCGAACGGGTCGAGGTCACAGGCGTCCGCATGAAAGATGGCACGCTGCACGAACTGGACGTGTTGGTATTGGCAACAGGCTTCAAGACCGATCGTTTCGTGCGCCCCATTAAGGTAATCGGACGAGGCGGTAATAACCTCGATGAAGCCTGGGCGCTGCGCCCGACCGCTTATTACGCAATCACCGTGCCTGATTTCCCCAACCTGTTCCTGCTCAACGGCCCCACCGCACCAGTGGGCAATTTTTCGCTGATCGACATCGCTGAGCGGCAATGGGACTATATCGACCAACTCCTCGATCTTTTGCGCGACGGAACCTGTTCCGCGATCGCTGCAAAGCCCGAAGCCATGGCTGATTATGAGGAGCGCCGTATCGCGGCCGCGAAGCGGACGATTTTCGGCTCGGGGTGCACGAGCTGGTATCTAGACGCGCAGGGCGTGCCCCAGACATGGCCATGGAGCTACGACCATTTCGCCAAATCGATGGCCGCACCACGGATGGAGGATTTCGAACTGGCGTAATCGCGCGCGCAGTCCACCAGTTTGGGCGACTTACCCCAAATGAAGGTGGATGATCGCCAGAGCCACCAGTAATCTCGATGGCGCGGCAAAAGACCGCAAAAGGAATTAAAATGACCGGCGAGGACTATTTCGAGATACAGAATCTCATTTTCACCTACCCCATGCTGCTCGACGGGGGCGATTTCGACGCGGTCGGGCGCCTTTTTGAACATGCTGTCGTTTACAGCGCGGGGATGCTGATGGCCGACCGCGATCCTGCCGCGATGGCGGCCTCGTTCCGCGACTGGGTCATTACCTATTCGGACGGAACGCCACGGACGCGCCATTTCATAAGCAATGTCATCATTAGGCCGAAGGACGAGGGCACGGCCGTCGTCTCATCCTATGTGATGGTCTTCCAGCAAACCGACACGCTGCCGCTCCAGCCCGTCATTGGCGGAGATTACCGCGACACCGTGGCAAAGGTAGATGGCCAGTGGCGCTTCATCGAACGCCATATGGGCAATGATCTCATCGGCACGCTGACCGATCATGGACGCGATCTGCGCGCGATAACGCCCACGCGAGCGAACTGAACAGGAGCGGAGCTCATGCGATATAAAGACAAGGTCGTCATCGTAACCGGTGCCGCATCGGGCATCGGCCGTGCCACCGCCCGGCGGATGGCATCAGAAGGCGCGATACTTGTGCTTGGTGATCTCAACGAAGCGGGCGCAAAGGCCGTCGCTGACACGCTCGATACCCTGACCACGCCAGTGGTGATCGGGTTCGATGCGGGCGATCCCGATTCCTGCCGCGCCTTCATCGCTGACGCAGCAAAGGCGGCGGGCCGCATTGACATGCTGTGCAACATCGCGGGCATCATGGACTGGGCGCCGCTCGCCCGTTTCGACGACAGCCGCTGGGAGCGGATGGTACGCGTCAATCTGAGCAGCATATTTTACCTCTGCCAGGCGGCGATGCCCCACCTGATCGCCGCGAAGGGCAATATCGTCAACATCAGTTCGGCGGCGGGCCTCGTCGGCATCGCCTACACCACAGCCTACTGCGCCACCAAGCATGGCGTGATCGGCATCACCAAGTCGTTGGCAGTCGAATTCGCAAGCACTGGCGTTCGCGTTAATGCCATCTGTCCGACCGGCGTGAAAACGGCGATGACCGGGGAACTCGTCTGGCCAGATGATGTCGATGTCAGCCTGCTGACGCGCAATGCATCGAAGATGGGCGACATGATCGACGCCGAGGAAGTCGCCGCTGCTATCGCCTTTCTGGGATCGGACGACGCGCGGAGCGTCAGCGGTATCGCCATGCCCGTCGATGGGGCGCAGACGGCGGGATAACGCACGCGCGTCTTGCCGCAAACAACCAAATGGGAAGAGGGCCAATGTCGGAGCCAAATTCAGAACTCGTCGAGACGATGTTCTCGCGCATGGCGGTATCGCGCGCGATCGAACGGTTAATGCTGCGCCACACGCGGGATCATAAATTCTCCGGCTGGTGGCATCCGGGCGAAGGACAGGAGGCTGCGCCTATCGGCGCGTCCGCCGCTCTCGCGACATCGGATTATCTTTGGTATCAGGGACGCGGCGCTGCCTGGGCGATTGGCAAGGGGATGGCGCCCGGCCCCATCCTTGGCGACCTGCTCGGCAAGATGTCGGGCGCGACACGCGGCAAAGGTGGCGGTGTTCCTCATTGGGCCGACTATTCGATCGGCGTAATGGGCGAAGGCGCGACGCTGGGCAGCGTCTATCCTTTGGCTGGCGGGTCAGCGCTTGCGTCCAAGATCCGAAAGGACGGGCGGGTCTCGCTGGCAAATTTCGGCGACGGCACGTCCGCAAGGGGCACGTTTCACGAAACCATGGTCCACGCTGCTGCATGGAAATTGCCGCTGATCTATTTCTGCGAGAATAATGGCCTGCTGGTTGGTACGCGTCTGGGATCGGTCAACCCGACGACGGACATCGCTGACTACGCGGCGGGCTATCATATTCCCAGTGTCATCGTCGACGGCCAGGATGCGATCGAAGTCTATGCGGCGACCTGTGAAGCGGTCGATCGCGCGCGCCGGGGCGACGGGCCGACGCTGATCGAAGCCAAGGTCACGCGCCGTCGCGGGCATTATGCGGGCGATCCCCAAAATTATCGCAGCGACAGCGAATTCGACGATTATCGCGATCCGCTGGACGTTCTGGCCGCGCGGCTTTCGGGAAATGCCGCTGCACGGCTGATCGAGGGGGCGGAAGCCATCGTGGATGCAGCCTATCGGGAGGCAAAGGCTGCGCCCGACCCCGACATGTCGGTTATCGAACGGGATCTTTATTATGTCGACTGAAACGATGGGCTATAATGCGGCGATGGGCCTTGCCCTGGTTGAAGAAATGCGCGCCGACGACAGCATATTCGTACTGGGGCAAGGTGTCGCCACGGGCGGATGGTTCGGCACGGAAAAGGGGCTGATCGACGAGTTCGGCGTCGACCGGGTTCTGGATAGCAATATTTCCGAAGCGTTCGAGGCGGGCCTCGCCACCGGGGCGGCGATTGCGGGAATGAAGCCCGTCATCAATATGGGCTTTGGCGACTTCGCCCTGATTGCTGGCGATGAAATTTATCATAAGCTGGCCAAATGGCGCTATATGCACGGCCTGAATGTGCCGATGACTGCCGTCATCATTTTCCCGATCGGAGCGATGGGCGGCGCTGGACCGGAACACTCAAGCTGCACCGAAGTCTTGGGGATGCATTTTCCGGGATTGAAGGTGGTCGTACCTTCGACGCCGGAAGATGCAAAGGGGCTTATGAAAGCGGCGCTGCGCGAACCCAACCCCGTATTGTTTCACAGTGTCCAGAGCCTGGGGTGGAGCAAGGGATCTGTCCCGCTCGACCCTGAATTCATCGTTCCGATCGGCAAGGCCGCGATCCGCCGCCAAGGCGACAGCATGACGCTGATAACCTATGGGTCGATGGTATCTCGCTCACTTGCTGCGGCCGATCAGCTCGCCGCCGACGGCATCGATGTCGAGGTGATCGATCTTCGCAGCCTTGTGCCACTGGACTGGGACTGCGTGCTCGGATCGGTGCGCAAGACGCATCGTGCAATGGTCGTCCATGAAGCGGCCAAGACCGCTGGCCCCGGCGCGGAAATCGCGGCGCAGATACAGGAAACCGCATTTTTCGATCTGGAAGCACCAATCCTGCGCCTTGGCGCGAAGGATTTTCCGTTGCCCCAGCACAGTGATCTAGAAGCCCTTTCGATCCCGTCCATCGATGCCATCGCACAGATGGCACGGGACCTGACGAGCCTTTGAGGAAATGCCAATGTCCATTCTACACACCCTCAACATTCCGCAAATGGGCTCGGTAGAGAATGCCAAGATCCTTGAATGGCGAATTTCGGAAGGCGACAGTTTCAAAGAAGGCGATATCCTCTACGAGGTGGAGACGGACAAGACCGCAACGGAAGTCGAAGCGGTCGAGGCCGGGATACTCGCCCGACAGATCGGTCGGACAGACGACGAGATGAAGATTGGCGACAAGGTTGGCCTCTGGGTTCCGCCCGGCACGTCACCGACCGCGATCGCGGAGGCGCTGGCGGCAATTGATGAGGCTGGCCCGGCCACAGTTGCGGAACAGGCCGTTGCGTCCACGACCGCAACGGCCGACCCGACTGACATGAAAGGCATTGCGGGACGGATAAGCCCGCTGGTTCGCAAACTTGCAAAGGATCATGGCGTTGACCTGTCGGCCGTGACCGGAACCGGGCCCGGCGGCAAAGTCACGCAGGACGACGTTCTTGCCGCAGGCGGCGGCGATCGGCCGACGCTCGCGCTGCACTCGATGCGGCGAAAGGCCATTGCCCAAACGCTGACGAAAGCGGCGGCGGTGCCTTCGTTGACGGCGGATATGCAGATCGATCTTTCGGCGCTGTTCGCAAGGCGCGCCGCCCTGAAAGAGGCGGGGCAACCCACGCCTTCCATTCTGGGCTATATCGCCCATGTCACTGCGACAACCATTCTCAAACATCCAAAGTTAAATGCGACTTGGGGCGAGCAGGAACTGTCGCTTTGGCCAACGGTCAATCTGGGGATCGCGGTCGATGCGGAAGATGGCCTGATAGTGCCGGTGATCCGTAACGCGGAACAGCAAGACCCGATGGCGCTCACTCAGGCAATCGCCGCATTGGCGGAGAGCGTCCGTACCGGATCGGTCAGGCAAGCGGATCTGGAAGGTGGAACGTTTACGATCTCCAATCCCGGCTCTGTCGGACCTGTCATGCGCGCCGAAGCCTTGCTGAATGTTCCGCAAGTTGCGCTGCTGGGCGTGGGCGGCATCGTTCACTCGCCTCGCGCAGCGATGGTAGACGGTGAATGGACTGTGGCGGTGAAGCCGATGGTCTGTTTTTCACTGACCTTCGACCACCGCGCGATCGACGGAGGCCCCGTCATCGCTTTCCTCAATGCACTGAAAGCCGGGATCGAGGCGCTGTGAGGTCCAACAGGACAATAGGCAGTCCCTCCGTCCAGCCATGTGCAGGAACACATGTTGATGGAAAATGATCTCGGCGAAGCGCAAATCATCGCTGGCAAGGTGGAAGCTTTCGTCAGGAATGTCGTCATCCCTTTTGAGGCGGATTATCACCAGGGAGGTCATGGGCCATCCGATGCGTTGGTCCAGGAGATGCGGGCCAAGGCCATCGCTTCGGGGCTGCTGACCCCGCATGTTCGACCAGATGGGTCTCACTTCACACACCGCGGAACCGCACTGATCCTGCGCGCGTCGGGCCTGTCACCGCTCGGACCCGTCGCTTTGAACACATCCGCGCCGGATGAGGGCAATATCTACCTTCTGGGCCACGTCGCAACGACAGAGCAGAAAGCGCGTTTCCTTGAACCGCTGATCGCGGGGCACAGCCGCTCCTGCTTCCTGATGACGGAACCGGCGGAAGAGGGCGGCGCCGGGTCCGATCCCTCGATGATGATGACGATGGCGCGGCAGGACGGCGACTACTGGATCGTGAACGGGCGCAAGGCGTTCGCGACGGGCTTCGAAGGCGCCGCGTTCGCGATCCTGATGGCAAAGACGGTGCGCGACGGCAAGGATACCGCGACCATGTTTCTGGTCGATCTTCCGCATCCGGCGATCAAGTTCGATCGGCTGATCGAGACGATCGACAGTTCGATGCCGGGCGGCCACGCGGTCGTCACGATCAACGATTTACGCCTGCCGACGAGCGCCATCCTCGGTGCGCCGCACGAAGGGTTCGCCTACGCACAGATACGCCTCAGCCCGGCCCGGCTGACACATTGTATGCGCTGGTTGGGGAGCGCTATGCGTGCCAACGAAATTGCGACAGCCTATGCGCTCAAACGCAAGGCCTTCGGCCAGTTGCTGATCGATCACGAAGGCGTCGGCTTCATGCTTGCGGAAAATTTGATCGACCTCAAGCAGAGTGAATTGATCATCGACTGGTGCGCCGATGCACTCGACCGCGGAGACAAAGCTGTGACTGAAAGCTCTATGACAAAGGTTGCGGTGTCGGAGGCGCTCTACCGCGTCGCTGACCGTTGCGTACAGATATTGGGCGGCACGGGGGTATCGCGCGATACGGTCGTTGAGCAGGTCTTTCGAGAAATCCGGGCTTTTCGCATTTATGACGGTCCGACAGAAGTTCATAAATGGTCGCTGGCCAAAAAAATCAAGCGCACCTTCGCGATTGCGAATATCGAATGAGCACCGATACGCAGTCCAATGTGGGCACGACCCCGGTACGCGCGGGTCAGGGCTTCGATGAGCAGGCGATGGCCCGCTGGATGAAGTCGAATGTCGCGGGTTTCACCGGTCCGTTGAGTGTTGACCAGTTCAAGGGTGGGCAATCCAACCCGACTTACCGGCTTATGACGCCTGGCCGGGCTTATGTTCTGCGCTGTAAGCCTATGGGGCAGTTACTGGCCGGGGCGCACGCGATCGAACGCGAGGCGCAGGTATTGACCGGCCTCGAAAAAGCCGGCTTCCCGGTGGCGCACGTCTATGGGCTGTGCACTGACGATAGCGTGATCGGCCGATGGTTCTATGTCATGGAATTGGTCGAAGGGCGCATCTTCTGGGATGCTACGCTGCCAGAGGTTAATGTTGCCGACCGCCCGGCCTATTTCGATGCGATGAACGCTGCTATGGCCCAGCTTCACGGAGTTGATTACCACGCCGTAGGGCTGGGTGAATATGGCCGACCTGGCAATTACTTCGCACGCCAGATCGACCGCTGGTCGCGGCAGTACCTTGGAGATGTCGAGGCCGGACGCGATCCGAACATGGATCGACTGATCGAATGGCTGCCCGCTAATATTCCGCCCGACGACGAGTCATCGATCGTGCATGGCGACTTCCGCGTTGACAATATGATCTTCCACCCAACGGAACCGCGGGTTGTGGCCGTTCTCGATTGGGAACTGTCGACGCTCGGTAATCCGCTCGCGGACTTCGCCTATAACGCGATGATGTACCGTATGCCGCCCCACATTGTGGCGGGGTTGGGCGGCGTCGACCTTGCCGCATTCAATATTCCAACTGAGGACGAATATGTCGCAGCTTATTGTAAGCGGACAGGCAGAGCCTCTATTCCCAATTACCATTTCTATATTGCGTTCAATTTCTTTCGGTTGGCGGCCATCTTTCACGGCATCAAAGGCCGCGTCATCCGCGGCACGGCGTCATCCGTGCAAGCAGCGGATCGGGCCGAAGCATTTCCGGAGCTTGCACGATTAGCGTGGCAGCAAATACAAGAGTTTCGCTTAGCTACATCTACACCGGACTATGGCGATTGTGGGTCTGCAACCTAAGGCCTGTGGGGATTCATCGCGAGTTGATGACGGCGGCGGGGAGGCAGATCATGGCCTCGAAGCTTTGATCTGTTTTGCAGGCGCGCATGGCGATGCGCTTGAACTCTTTGAGTTTGCAGAAAAAGTTTTCGATCAAATGCCGCCACTTGTACATCTCGCTACCGAGCGGGATGGGCTTGCTTCGACGTGGGTTTGAAAACATCGGCTTTGCGCCAGCCGCGGAATCGTCGGAACACCGTGCTCCAGTTACCGAACACCGCAGGAAGGTCGCGCCATGGACTGCCTGTCCGGACAATCCACAGCACGGCCTCCATAAATAGCCGGCTGTTTCTCCCGCTCCGCCCTCGGTCAGTCGGCTTCCCAGACAATGCGGTTCCATCTTCGCCCATTGGGCGTCGGTCAATACGAAGCGATCCATCCAAAGCGTGAATCACATCTTCGCCAAAATGGGAATCTTAAATCCCCATAGGCCTTATTGCGCCTCGCCTCGCCGCGGAGGGACACTGCCTTCAGCCTGCGACCCAGATGAGCCCCCTGCCCGCCCGTCAAGCGCTCGGCGCGCCCTTCCTGATAGGGGCGGATGAAAGACCCAAAAACTGGAGCGTCGAACTGGATCAGCGGACGGGTTCAAGGAGGCGTTGCTTCGGCAGTTGATCCACGACAATCCTGAAATCCTCCCAATCACGCAGGAGGGCGGCCATCGCTGGAACAAGATATCTGAAATTGATATTTCTATTACTCATGAATCTTTTCTATGATACATATGCATCATGCATCCGACCGATACCAGCCTTTGGCTTGCCCTCCTGCATCAGCTTCCTGCGAAGCCGCCCTATCTCCGGGTAAAAATCTGGCGGCGATTGCAAGCGATTGGCGCCGTTCCTCTCAAAAATGCCGTCCATGTCCTGCCGCGCTCGGCCGAGGGTGAGGCGGCGTTCCGGGAGCTTCTGAACGAGATCACGGAAAATGGCGGCGAAGCGACCGTCATCGAGGCCCGTCTGTTGGTTGGCCAGACCGACCTAGACGTCCGCACGCTGTTCGATACCGCGCGAGACGCGGACTATGACGAGATCGCGCAGGCCGCTCGCCGGTTGCTGGAAACGGGACCGGCCAGCGGCGCCGATATCGCGCGCCTGCAAAAGCGGATGAAAGAGGCCAGCCGATTGGACTTCTTTGGCGCTCATGGTCGTCAGGACGCCGAGGCGGCGCTGGCGGAGCTGGACCGCCAACGTTATCAGCATCCCGATGTGAGCCGAGCCGAACCGGCGGACGCGCCACAGCCGATCGACCTTATCGGCCGCACCTGGATCACGCGCAGCGGCATCCATGTCGATCGCATCGCCTGCGCCTGGTTGATCCGGCGCTTCATCGACCCGAACGCCCGGTTCAAATTCGTCGACGGCCGCCATTATGATCCCGTCGAGGGCGAACTCCGCTTCGACATGGTCGATGCCGAATTCACGCATGAAGGCGGCCGTTGCAGCTTCGAGACGCTGCTCATGCGCGCTGACCTGATAAATGATCATGCGCTCGTGGCGATCGGTGAGATCATCCATGAACTGGACATTGGCGACGGCAAGTTCGCCCGGCCGGAAACGGCGGGCGTCGGCGCCATGCTGTCGGGCGTTTGCGCATCGACTGACGACGATCTCCAGCGCATCGCCACCGCCAGCGAGGCGCTCAACCAGTTCCACGCCTATTTCAGCACAAGAAAGTCCGACCGATGAGCGCCACCATCACCGATCTTGACGAAGGCGTCGCTGTTACGCCCCGAGATCATGGAATCGCCTTTGGTGAGGCCGTGCGCGTCTGGGCGCGGATCGCCGCGCTGAGTTTCGGCGGACCGGCAGGTCAGATCGCAGTCATGCACCGCATCCTTGTCGATGAGAAACGCTGGATCGGTGAGGAACGCTTCCTGCACGCACTCAACTATTGCATGTTACTGCCTGGTCCAGAGGCGCAGCAACTGGCGTCCTATATTGGCTGGCTGTTGCACCAAACCAAGGGCGGGTTGGTCGCCGGAGCCCTGTTTGTCCTCCCCGGCTTCCTGGCGATCCTGGCGCTGAGCTACATCTATGTGCTGCTCGGTCATGCGCCTCTGATCGAAGGCCTTTTCTTCGGCCTCAAAGCCGCTGTTTTGGCGGTCGTCGTTCAGGCAGTTGTTCGCGTCGGCTCCCGCGCGCTCAAGAACAACGTGATGCGGGGCATGGCGGTCGCAGCTTTCGCAGCGATCTTCTTCCTGGGCGCGCCCTTCCCCGTCATCATATTGGCGGCCGCACTTGGCGGCTATATCGGCGGCCGGGCGGGTCTTCCCGCGTTCAGGGGCGGCGGCAGCCACGGATCGGGCGGCGGCAACATTGTCCATGATCGCGACACCGCACTTGGCGAAGGCCTGCCGGATCACGCCCGGCCCAACCTTTCCTGGTCGCTCAAGATTTCGACAACCTTGCTGTTCCTCTGGCTCGCACCCGTGGTCCTGCTGTTTGTTTTCGCGGGACCCAATGATGTCTTCACCAAAATCGCGGCCTTCTTCAGCCAGATGGCGGTCGTGACCTTCGGCGGAGCCTACGCGGTGTTGGCCTATGTGGCGCAAGAGGCGGTGGGCACCTTCGGCTGGTTGCGCCCCGGCGAGATGCTGGATGGTCTGGGGCTGGCGGAAACGACGCCCGGTCCGCTCATCATGGTGACGCAGTTCGTCGGCTTCCTCGCGGCATTTCGCGAAGCGACCGGGTTGAACCCGCTCGTGGCGGCAACGCTGGGGGCAATCCTCACCACCTGGGTTACGTTCGTGCCTTGCTTCCTTTGGATTTTCGCGGGCGCGCCCTTTGTCGAAGGGCTGAGAGGGAACCGGGCACTTTCGGCGTCTCTTGGCGCAATCACTGCCGCCGTGGTCGGGGTTATCCTGAACCTGGCGCTGTGGTTTGCGATCCATACCCTGTTCCGCGAAGTACGGCCGGTCCATTTCCTGGGCAGCAGTTTCGATATGCCCGTTCTGGCGTCGCTGAACCTTCCGGCGCTTGTTTTGGCAGTGGGCGCAGCGATCGCCGTCTTCCGCTTCAAAGTCGGCATGATCCCGGTCCTGTTTACGTGCGCTGGGTTGGGGGCGGCCTATGTCCTCCTCGTCTGAGGGGAAGACAATGGCCGAATTAAATTTGTGCAGCGCAAAAAAATGCTTGCGACTCCGATGAATCGATGACAGCTTGCTTTTGATCGAAGCAGGGGCGCTTCGATCCTTAGGTTGAGCCGAGCCGATGACGGCGGGGTTCAATTACGATCCTGGAATGGATTTGCACGGCAATGACGCCGCCCGGATAGGTCGATCGACCTGTATCCTGGCGGCTTTTTTATTTGGTTTTCCGCTGGCGGCCTGGATGCTGCCGGGCGGCTCTCAACATCATCTTCAAACGCCGGAACGCATTTCCGGCGACGGCTGGCTGCGCCTTTCGTGCAGCCGAAGCGCACAACAGGGAAGGAATTTGGGGAATGGCAGAGGTGGACAATCCGAATGGCGTCAGTCGGCGCGGGCTGCTCAAGACGACCGGAACTGCGGCCCTTTTTGCCGCAGTGCAACAGGCATTTCCGTCCGGCGCCTTTGCTGCTGGAGCCGGGCCGGAAGTAACCGGCGCCAAGCTCGGCTTCATTGCGCTGACGGATGCGGCGCCGCTGATCATTGCCAAGGAACTGGGCCTTTTCGCCAAATATGGCATGCCTGATGTGCAGGTCACGAAGCAGGCGAGTTGGGGCGCGACGCGGGACAATCTGGTGTTGGGCAGCGCCGCTGGCGGCATTGATGGCGCGCATATCCTGACCCCCATGCCCTATCTTTTGACGCTGGGCCGGATCGGCAAGGCAACGCCAATGAGCATTCTTGCCCGCCTCAACGTCAACGGCCAGGGCATTTCGGTGTCCAAGGAATATCTGGGTGCCAAGGCCGATATCAACGCCGCCAAGATAAAGGGCGTGATCGCGCAGCGCAAGGGCGCGGGCAAGAAGATCACCATGGCCATGACCTTCCCCGGCGGGACGCATGACCTGTGGATCCGCTATTGGCTGGCGGCGGGCGGCATCGATCCCGACAAGGATGTGGAATTGATCACCATTCCGCCGGCGCAGATGGTCGCGAACATGAAGGCGGACACGATGGACGCCTTCTGCGTGGGTGAGCCGTGGAACGACCAGTTGGTCGCGCAACAACTGGGCTATACCGCCGTATCGACTGGCCAGATGTGGATGAACCATCCCGAAAAAAGCTTTGCGATGCGTTCCGACTGGGTCGCCAAATATCCCCGCGCAGCGTTGGCGATCACGGCGGCAGTGCTGGAGGCGCAGCGCTGGGCCGACAATCCGAACAATGTCACGCGACTTGCCGGGGCTATCGCTGGCCGCGATTATCTGAAATGTCCGATCACCGACATTGCCGACCGGTTGCAGGGGAATTTCGCCATGGGCGACGGGCGGAAATATCCGAATGCACCGTTCAAGATGAAGTTCTGGAACGGCTATGCCAGCTTCCCTTACAAGAGCCATGACCTGTGGTTCCTGACCGAAGAGCAGCGCTGGGGCAAGCTGCCCATGACGCTCGACACCACGGGCACGATCGCCAAGGTCAACCGATCCGACATCTGGCGCAAGGCGGCCGCGATGCTGGGGGGCAAGGGTCCGGCCAGTGACAGCCGCGGTGTCGAGAAATTCTTCGACGGCAAGACATTCAATCCCGCCAATCCCAAGGCCTATCTGGCCAGCCTGGCGATCAAGCGCGTCTGATTGAGGGAGAAAGCCATGGCTTCACCGTCATCCAACGGCAAAAGCGTACCGTCGGCTTCGGCCGCCGGTGCCGCTACAGCCGCCACCGAATTGGGGGTCATCCTGCCCTATCCTGAAGAAGCGATTGCGCGCCGCAGTTTCGAACCAGTCGCGGCGCCAGTCCATCCGCTGGTGAAGGCGGCGCGGACCGTGGTCGCCACTGTTCTGCCGACGCTGGTGATGCTGGTCGGGTTGCTCGCCTTCTGGCAGCTGCTGTGCAGTTCACCCGACACGACCTTCCCCAGCCCGCTCAAGGTCTGGCAGGAAAGTCATGAGGTGATCGTCCATCCGTTCAAGGGCGTGGACGTCGGCCTCACCCATTTCAGCATTCAGGACGGCGGCGATGTCGGCATTGCTGGGCATGTGCTGACCAGCCTCAGCCGTGTGCTGATCGGTTACAGCCTGGCCTCGATCGTCGGCGTGGCGCTGGGCATTTTGATTGGGCAGAGCATATTTGCCTTCCGGGCGCTCGATCCGCTGTTCCAGGTGCTACGGACAGTACCGCCGCTGGCATGGCTGCCGATCAGCCTCGCCATTTTCCAGCAGGCGCAGCCCTCGGCGATCTTCCTGATCTTCATCACCGCAATCTGGCCGGTCATCCTGAATACCGCCGCGGGCGTGCAAACCATTCCGGTGGCCTATCGCAATGTCGCCAAGGTGCTGGCGCTCAATCCAATCGAATATTTTACCCGCATCATGCTGCCTGCCACGGTGCCGCACATGTTCACCGGCCTGCGCATCGGCGTCGGCATGAGCTGGCTCGCCATCGTGGCGGCTGAAATGGTGCAGGGCGGCACCGGCGTCGGCTTCTTCATCTGGGACAGTTACAACAGTTCGCTGCTAACCGACACCATCGTGGCGCTGATCTGGATCGGGCTGGTGGGCTTTGCGCTGGACCGCATCGTCGCCTTTGCGGGCCGCATCATCGGCCGCGCAGGCTGAACAAGGGAGGCGTTCATGAAACAACGCAGCTATCTCGCACTAGAAGGCATCACCGTCGAATTTCCGACCAAGGCGGGACGCTTCTGCGCGCTCGACGGAATCGATCTGGAAGTTGAAAAGGGACAGTTTGTCGCGCTGATCGGCCATTCGGGCTGCGGCAAGTCGACCCTGCTCAATGCCGTGGCGGGCCTGGTCAAGCCGACGCGCGGCGCCATCTTCCTAGATGGGGAAGTGGTGGATGCGCCGGGACCGGATCGGGCGGTGGTCTTTCAGGACCATTCGCTGCTGCCCTGGTTGACGGTCGAGGAAAATGTGCGGCTGGCGGTCGACAAGACGGCGCAGGGCAAGAGCAAGGCCGAACGCAAGGATTGGGTCATGCATAATCTGGAACTGGTCCAGATGGCGCATGCCCCCGCCAAGCGGCCGGGCGAGCTTTCGGGCGGCATGAAACAGCGCGTCGGCATTGCCCGTGCTATCGCCATGAACCCCCGCGTGCTGTTGATGGACGAACCGTTCGGCGCGCTCGACGCGCTGACGCGAGCCGCGTTGCAGGATGTGGTCATGGATTTGCAGGCGCGGCTCAACAACACCGTGTTGATGATCACCCATGACGTGGATGAAGCCGTGCTGTTGGCGGACCGGGTGGTGATGATGACCAACGGCCCGGCGGCGCGCATCGGTGAGGATCGCACCATCGCGCTCGCCAGGCCGCGCAACCGGCTCGAAGCCATCGATACGCCCGAATATGCCGAGGCGCGATCGGCCGTCATCCACTTCCTGCACGAGCGCTACCGCAATCCAGCAACGCTCGCCGCCTGAGATTTCACCAACAATAGTCCAGCTTGGAGAGGATGCTCTGAAAAGGCCGAAAAAAGCCATCGGGAGCAATTTTAAGGGGGATTTATGGGTAGAATTTCATTTCTGTTGTCGGCAACGGCCTTGACTGCCATCGCAGGACCGGCGCTGGCGCAGGACATTGTGTTCAAGCCGATCATCGAGGCGCGTCTGCGGTATGAGACGGTGGACCAGGATGGTCCTGCGCCGCTCACCAGCAGCCGCGATGCCGATGCGGTGACTGTGCGTCTGCGCGCGGGTGGCGAGATTTCCAAGGGGCCGTTCGCCTTCCTGGCCGAGGGGGAAGGCACGCTGGCGATCGACGAGGATTATAACAGCGGCGTCAATGGCAAGACGCTCTATCCGGTGGTGCCAGACCCGGAAAATGTCGAGCTGAACCGCCTCCAGCTCCAGTATCGCACCAAGCCGCTAGTGGTGACGGTCGGGCGTCAGCGGATCAATCTGGACGATCAGCGTTTCGTCGGATCGGTCGCCTGGCGCCAGAATGAACAGACGTTCGATGCCGTGCGCATCGAATATATGGGCGTCAAAAATCTGAAGGTCGACGTGACCTACGCCATTTCAGCCCGGACCATCTGGGGCATCGACGGCGGCAAGTTCGGCGCGACCAACCGGCCGACCCAAATCGACGGCGACGATATCTTCGCCAATGTTTCGTACAAGACCAAGTACGGCACGCTGACCGGCTTTGCCTATCTGGTCGATGAGGATGAAGCCGTGGCGGCGCTGCGCCGGAACAGCAGCCAGACCTATGGTGCGCGGTTCGCGGGCGCGATGCCGCTGTCGAAGAAGGTGAAGCTCAGCTACCTCGCCAGCTATGCGCATCAAAGCGACTATAGCGGCAATCCTGTCGATTATTCGGCGGATTACGCTGCAGCGGAACTGGGGCTGGATGTCGCTGCGTTCAAGCTGACCGGCGGATATGAACTGCTCGGCTCCGATGCGGGCGCGACGGGGATTGCTGGCGGCTTCGCCTTCCAGACGCCCTTCGCGACGCTGCATAAGTTCAACGGCTGGGCCGACAAGTTCCTGACGACGCCGGGGACGGGCATTCAGGACTATTATGCGGGCATCGGCTATACCGTGCCCAAGATTGGCCAGGCGGGGCCGCTTGTCGCGTCCTTCACCTATCATCATTTCAGCAGCGACCGGCTGTCGATCCATTATGGCGACGAGTATAATGCGCAGGTCACGCTGAAGATTAACAAGCATCTAAACGCGCTCGTCAAATATGCCGATTATGATCGCAAGGGTGTCGCCAGCTTCACCGGTGACGCTGACACGAAGAAATTCTGGGCGCAGATCGACTACGCGCTCTGAACGGATAGCTGACTATTTCAGGCGCGCGACTTCTGGTTCGACCGACATCCCCGTGAGCGAGTTTCGTGAAACGTGGGACACAAGGTTGGCACGGAGCGCGCGCCCAAACCCCGCCCAATCTGGGCAATCCGCTTCTTTCTGATTAAAATGGACGGATCCGGGATCGGGTAGGCTCCTTTCCGAAATACGCTGACAGAGATTTTGGAAAACCGTCCGTCCATGTTCATAGAGTTTGTCTGTTCAGCCTCAGAGCATTGGTGACGACGCTGACGGATGACAGCGCCATCACCGCCGCTGCAATCATGGGTGAAAGCAGGATGCCGAATAGCGGATAGAGCAGGCCCGCCGCGATCGGGATGCCGGCAGCATTGTAGATGAAGGCGAAGGCGAGGTTTTGCCGGATATTCGACATGGTCGCCCGACTAAGTAGGCGGGCACGCACGATGCCGTTGAGGTCGCCCTTGAGCAAGGTCACGCCTGCGCTCTCGATGGCGACATCTGTTCCAGAGCCCATGGCTATGCCGACATCGGCGGCGGCAAGGGCTGGAGCGTCGTTCACGCCATCACCGGCCATGGCGACCACCCGGCCCTCACTCTTGAGCTTGGCGATGACCGCGCTCTTTTGATCGGGCAGCACGTCCGCCTCGACTTCGTCGATGCCCAGCCGTGCCGCCACCGCCTGCGCCGTTGTCTTGTTGTCGCCGGTCAGCATCACGACGCGGATTCCCTCTTTACGCAGTGCGGCGAGCGCTTCCGGGGTGGTCTGCTTGACGGGATCTGCGATGGCAATAATGCCAGCCGCTTCGCCGTCGATACCAACGAAGATCGCAGTTGCGCCGTCCCTCCGCAGATCGTCAGCGGCAGCGGCGAGCGCACTGGTATCGACGCCCTGATAATCAAGAAATGACGCGTTGCCCAGGACGATCCTGCGCCCTTCGACGATGCCGGTCGCTCCGCGTCCGGTCGGAGAATCGAACGCGCCAACCTCGGGCAAGACCATCGACCGGCCCCGGGCGGCTTCGACAATGGCAAGAGCAAGCGGATGCTCCGAAGCCCGTTCGACCGAGGCGGCGAAGCGTAGTAACTCAGCCTCCATCTGGCCCGCAGTCGGCACTATGGCGGTCACCGCGGGACGCCCTTGCGTAAGCGTGCCGGTCTTGTCGACGACCAGTGTGTCGACCTTCTCCATATGCTCCAGCGCCTCGGCATTCTTGATGAGAACGCCCAGGCCCGCGCCCCGGCCCACGCCCACCATGATAGACATCGGGGTTGCCAGGCCCAGCGCACAGGGGCAGGCGATAATGAGTACCGCAACAGCCGCGACGAGACCGTAGGCGAAGCGAGGCTCCGGCCCCCAGATACCCCAACCGGCGAAAGCAAGGACAGCGACGGCGATGACGACCGGCACGAACCAGCCCGAAACCTGATCGGCCATACGCTGGATCGGCGCGCGCGACCGCTGTGCCTCGGCGACCATCTGCACGATGCGAGCCAGCATCGTGTCGCGGCCAACCTTGGTCGCCACGACGACAAGCGCGCCGGTCTGGTTGAGTGTACCGCCGATGACGCTGTCGCCCTTGGCCTTGGTGACCGGCATGGATTCTCCCGTCACCATGGACTCGTCCAGTGATGAACGTCCGTCCTCGACGGTGCCATCTACCGGCACCTTTTCGCCCGGTCGTACCCGAAGACGGTCGCCGACGCCGACGAGATCAAGACTGACCTCCTCATCCTCGCCATTTGCGAGCAGACGGCGGGCCGTCTTGGGCGCAAGGCGGAGAAGTGCCTTGATCGCACCTGACGTTCGCTCGCGCGCGCGCAGTTCGAGAAGCTGGCCAAGCAGGACGAGCACAGTGATCACCGCCGCAGCCTCGAAATACACGGCCACCATGCCATCGGCGTTGCGGAAGGCTGGAGGGAACAGCTCGGGGGCCAGTGCAGCGACCATGCTGTAAGCCCATGCGACACCCGTGCCCATGGCAATCAGGGTGAACATGTTCAGGTTGCGGCTCTTGAGTGAGGCCCAGCCCCGCGTAAAAAACGGCCATCCGGCCCAAAGCACGACGGGCGTCGCCAGCACTAGCTGAATCCCCGTTGAAACCGGCATGGGCACGAAATGATGAAGAGCGGGAAACAGATGCCCGCCCATTTCCAGCACGAACACGGGAAAGGCGAGGATGAGGCCAATCCAGAAGCGACGTGTCATGTCAGCCAGTTCCGGACTAGGGCCGATCTCCGCGCGCGTCATTTCCGGTTCGAGAGCCATGCCGCAGATCGGACAGGCGCCGGGATGATCCTGTCGCACTTCCGGATGCATTGGGCAGGTCCAGATAGTGCCCTCGGGATTGGCGTTCGGGATGGGCGGCGTTCCGCCGATATGGCGTAGGGGATCGGCCGCGAACTTTGCCTGGCACTTGCTGCTGCAAAAATAGAAAGTCTTGCCGCCATGCTCGGCGCGATGTGCAGTGCCATGCGGATCGACCGTCATACCGCAGACGGGATCGCGCACGTCCTGCTCCACCATGGAGGGGTGATGATCGTGACGGGCATGGTCCATCTCAATTCCTCGTCTGATCTACGTCCCTGCTTCTCCACGGCATGTTGAAGTCAATAAGCCAAGGCCGAGGCTTTTACGCCGATAGTGACATCACGCTCATCGCTACAGCGGCAAGCCCGACTGTGTCGCGGCGGAGCGCTTCTTACACATCGAATATCGGTTGAACTATCTGCGGTTCATTTATGAAAAGCCAAACGTGACGCGTGCCAATGGAGATGATCTGCCATGAAGGTGGAAATGAAGTAATAGCTGTGATCATACCCTTCTCGAATGTTGAGGGTGAGATCGATATTCGCTGCGGCGCAGGCGTCCTTCAGCAGATGCGGGCGCAGTTCCTGATCCAGAAACATGTCTGCCCCGCCTTGGTCTACCAGCAGCGCGCTGACCCTCGCGCCGTCCTCGATCAAGGCTACCGCATCATGCTTCCGCCAGGCGTTGCGGTCGTTGCCGAGATATCCTGACAAAGCCTTCTGCCCCCACGGAACCTGACTTGGGGCAACGATGGGGGCGAAGGCAGAAACTGCCGCATATCGATCCGGGTGGCGCAGTCCGATGGTCAGGGCGCCATGACCGCCCATCGAATGGCCCATGATCGACTGCCGGGTCATATCGGCGGGGAAATTGTCCGCGATCACTCGCGGCAGTTCGTCTGTAAGATAGGACCACATCTTATAATGGCGGTTGTAGGGCGCTTCGGTCGCATCGACGTAGAAACCCGCGCCAAGGCCGAAATCATAAGCGCCCGCCGGATCGTCCGGCACATCATTGCCGCGCGGCGATGTATCGGGCGCTACGAAGATCAGGCCAAGATCGGCGCATGCGCGGCGAAACTCGCCCTTTTCCGTCACATTTGCGTGGGTGCAGGTCAGCCCGGACAGATACCAGACAATGGGGAGCTTCCGCCCTTCCGCCTGTGGTGGAACGAAGACCGAAAAGGTCATCTCCGTTCCGGTCGCGCTCGACGCGTGCTTGTACACGCCTTGCACGCCTTCGAACGAACGACTGGCGCTGACCTGCTCTATGCTCATTGGTCAGTGCCCGCCGGATCGCGAAAGAGGGCGACGTCGCCATCGTCGGAGATTACTGCCATCTGGATATTCCGCTCCCGTTGACGCTGTGTTTTCAGAAAAGGACCACCGACCTGATGCTTTCGCCCGCGTGCATGAGGTCAAAGCCTTTGTTGATTTCATCCAGCGTCAGAAGATGGGTGATCATCGGGTCGATCTGAATATGCCCGTTCATGTACCAGTCGACGATCTTGGGAACATCGGTCCGGCCTTTCGCGCCGCCGAAAGCCGTCCCCTTCCAGACCCGGCCGGTGACGAGCTGGAACGGGCGGGTGCTGATTTCCTTCCCGGCCTCAGCCACGCCGATGATGATGCTTTCACCCCAGCCGCGATGGCAGCATTCCAACGCCGTGCGCATGACTTCGGTGTTGCCGGTGGCGTCGAAGCTATAGTCGGCCCCGCCATCCGTGACCTCAAGGATCTTCGCCACGGTTTCGTCACGCGAAAGGCCCTTGCTGTTGATGAAATGGGTCATGCCAAACTTGCGGCCCCACTCCTCACGGTCGGCATTGATGTCGATGCCGATGATCTTGCCCGCGCCCACCATCTTGGCGCCCTGGATCACATTGAGGCCGATGCCGCCAAGGCCGAAGACGACCACATTCTCGCCCGCCTTCACCTTTGCGGTGTTGACGACCGCGCCGACCCCAGTGGTGACGCCGCAGCCAATATAGCAGCTCGACTGGAACGGCGCGTCCTCCCTGATTTTCGCCACCGCGATTTCCGGCAGAACGGTGAAGTTGGAGAAGGTCGAGCAGCCCATATAGTGGAAGATCGGCTGCCCCTTGTAGGAAAAGCGGGTCGTGCCATCGGGCATGAGGCCCTTGCCCTGGGTGGCGCGGATGGCGGTACACAGGTTGGTCTTGCCCGAGAGGCAGCTTTTGCACTGGCGGCATTCCGGGGTGTATAGGGGGATGACGTGATCGCCGGGCTTTACGGACGTTACGCCGACCCCGACCTCCCGAACTATCCCTGCCCCCTCATGGCCCAGGATCGAGGGGAAGATGCCTTCGCTGTCGAAACCATCGAGCGTGTAGGCATCCGTGTGGCAGATCCCCGTCGCCATGATTTCCACCAGGACCTCGCTAGCCTTTGGTCCCTCCAGGTCCAGCTCCACTATCTCAAGGGGCTTTTTGGCTTCGAAAGCGACGGCGGCGCGGGTTTTCATTGAATTTCCTCGATCCGAAATGACATTGCGCCTCTTAGCACTAGGCCAATAAGGCGGTAATAGGGTTTTTCCTCAGTACACTATTGCGTGGGAGGGATAGTTATGTCGTCCTGGGACGGGTTCGACGAATTTCTGGCTGTGGCGTCCACAGGGTCGTTCACGCGCGCAGCCCAGTTGATCGGCATTGTCCGTCGTCAGAACATTCGGCACACGTCTCGTCGTAATTAGCGGAGTGCCGATCCGTCTGGGTTTTGATGTCAGGCGGCGAGCTTGCGGTGTTGCAAGCGCCGATACATCCAGCCCCACCCGATGATCTTGAAGTAGGTGAAGTCGGTTTGCCACATCTCGTTCGGCCAGGTGGTCTTGGTATGGAACTGATCAGCGGCCTTGATCGCGACATAAGCCGCGCTGGTGATCAGGTCATGGGCCTTCAAAAGGCGGTAAACCAAGGCTTCCGACACGAAGTAGCGTTTTTCGTCGGTGAAGCGCACCGCCAGTTCGCGTGGTGACAACTCGCTGTAATCCAGCGCCATCTCGACGATCTGATGCTGGATATCGTCGCCGATGCGGTTCCACACCCGGCTTGACGCCGATGGCCGATCTTCCAGCGCTTCCGGCCCGCCTTCGACGAAGCGATCATACCAGCGATAGAACGTCCGACGGGCAATACCGCAATCTCGTCGAACGCTTCTTCAGCAAACTCAAGCAGTTCCGCGCGGTGCCACCCGATACGACAAGCGCGACGACAACTTCCTCGCCTCAGTCCAACTCGCTTCCATCCGCATATGGTTGCGACATAATGAATCGGCCCCCTGAGGCATTTTCGAAGCAGATGGCATCATCTTCTGGCTCGGAAAATGCGGAAAACAAAAGACAAATAGAGCACGAGCAGTCAGGGCAAGTCAGTTGCTGCGGGGCACCTGCCCATATTGGAGCAACGGATCGGCATCCAGGCCGACATTCACTTCCCCAACCACGTCGATGAACAGCGAAAACAGCTCCGCCATCGAACTGATATCCAGCTTGGCGTAAATATTCCTCCGATGCACCTTCGCCGTGCCCTCGGCCATTTTCAGCCGTTTGGCGATCACATCTATCGGATATCCCCTAAGCATCATCTGAACGACTTCGAACTCCCGATCGGTCAACAAGGAACGGCCGAAATTATCGCGGGCTCTTTTCAGATCGTCGTGCAGCTTCACTTCTTCGGGCGAAGGAGGAACAAATAGTTTCGGATCGGCAAAATGTCGCCAGCTCGAAGAAAGCGTACCGAAGACAATCGGAGCAATCGCCTTGGCCAGTTCCAATTCCTCATCCGAATAACGCCCCGCATCACGGGACCGGGCGAAAGAAAGCAATATGTGCCCACCCTGCCCCTCCGACATGCAATAGCACATCTCGTCGACAAGATCGGTGTCGACATAGTGCCGAACGAAAAAATCGCTCGTTTGAAAATCATCCTGATCCACCACGTCCTTAAGACTGATCGCCTGATTTTCGATGGACCGCTCAATGGCGAGATAGAATGGATCGGTAAGGTAAAATCCGTTTTTATAGTCGTTGATCTGCTGCTGCCTGACAGATTTGGACGTACGATGTTCCACGACCTCTGGCCCTACATTTTCGCGAAAATGAAACAGCATCATCTCATCTGATCGGAGCGCGGCCGAGAACAGGTCAAACAGCGCCTCTGCTCTCGCCTTACCTTCCAAAGCGATAAGCTGGGCGATCTTGCCATTCCACTCAGGGGAAGCCAGATATTCCAGTGACAACATTTCAGACATTTCCCCCTGCCCTGACTTCAAAACGAAACATGTTCAGGCAAACGCGTCCCGGCCAGCCTGTCGAAGACGCGCTCAATATGCCGGGTCCGCACTGAATTGCGCCGCGAGCCAGCGTCTGAAACGGACGATTGATGGGTCCGACCACCGATTGGCGGGACCCCTGAAAACATAGGCTCCCAGTGTCACAGGCGCGAATTCCTTTTCACGAGGCACCACCTTCACCAGTCTACCCGCCGCAAGATCTTCGGCAATGAGATAGTGATTGCCAAGCGCGATCCCCTGCCCCGCGCGCGCGGCGGCCAGCGCCAGATGAGCATGGCCGTATCTGCCGGTCGGGATGTTCGGCGGAAGATCGATAGATTGCGCCTTCATCCACATGCGCCATTCCACATCACTGCGTTCCTCGATCAGCGGCAATGTAGCCAGGTCTTCCGCCGAACGGATCTTGTCGCCCCAGCGAGAAACGAACATCGGCGAGGCCAACGGAAAGACATGCGGCCTCGCCAGTTCAAGCGTTCTCACCCCACGCTTCCGGTCCAGCGTCTGGCTATCGCCAATATATCGAATATCGCCATCAACGGCGTTGTTCGAAAGGTCAAGGAGACCTTCTTCGGATCGAAGATCGACCGGCGGCATTCCGTTTCGACCCGAAGACATTGCGAGCCGCGTAGCCAGCCAATGCAATGCCAACCCCCCGACGCAGGATATTACGAGCTTGCCATCGGTCCTGCCCTGAACGGCATCCGTTGCTTCCCTCAATTCATTGAAAACCTTCACCAAACGGCCATGATAATCAACGCCGACCGCTGTCAGCTGCCCGCTTTCCCGGTCCAGCAAGGTAACGCCCAGGCGCTCTTCCAGCCCCCTTACGTGACGGCTGACTATGGCATGGCTCACGCCAAGGGCCTTCGCTGCGCGCCGAATACCGCCCAATCGGCCCACTGCCTCAAAGGCCCTGAGAGCGGAGAAAGGAGGCAATGGTGAATTCATCGCGTTCAGCCATAGGAGTAGATGGTGACCTCAGGTTACCAAAGCGGCCGCCGAAAGCAACTGCTTCCGGACGGCGGAATCCCCTAATGTGTCAGCATCAAGACAGATTCCAGAAACCATTATTGAAGGTCGTCAGATGCGGAACGCCGAATATAACGCCCGTCGCAAGGAAGCCATCCCGCAGGGCGTCGCCACCGCCACCAATATTATCGCAAGCAGGGCCGAGAACGCCACCATCTGGGATGTCGAAGGCAATGCCTATATCGATTTTGCGGGCGGGATCGCGGTTCTCAACGTGGGCCATCGTCACCCCAGGGTGATCGCGGCGGTTCGCGACCAGATCGACAAATACACGCACACGGCATTTCAGGTGGTTGCCTATCCGCCTTATATCGAATTGGCTGAGCGGCTGAACGCTTTGGCGCCCGTCGATGGCGATGCCAAAACCATCTTTTTCACGACCGGCGCGGAAGCGACCGAAAACGCAGTCAAGATCGCACGCGCAGCCACCGGGCGCCCCGGCATCATCGCCTTTGCGGGCGGCTTCCATGGCCGGACCCTGCTGACGTCTGCCATGACCGGCAAGGTTTCGCCCTACAAGAAGGGCCTTGGACCCTTTCCTGGGGAAATCTACCATCTCCCCTATCCCAGCCGGACCACAGGGGTCAGCGTTGAGGAAACGCTCAAGGCTCTCAATTTCCTGTTCGCGGCCGACATCGAACCAGAACGTATCGCGGCCTTCATTATCGAGCCGGTTCAGGGCGAAGGCGGCTTTCACAGCCCGCCGCCTGAATTTTTCCAGGCGCTGGATGATATCCGTCGCCGTCATGGCATATTGGTGATCGCGGATGAGGTTCAGACCGGCTTCGGGCGAACCGGCAAGATGTTCGGCATCGAACATATGCCGATCAAGCCCGACCTCCTTACCGTCGCGAAGTCGCTAGGCGGAGGCTTTCCGATTTCCGGGGTCATAGGACGCGCTGATGTGATGGACGTCATCGGCCCGGGCGGTCTGGGGGGCACCTATGGCGGCTCTCCCGTCGGGCTGGCTGCAGCCTTGGCCGTGCTGGATGTTATCGAGGATGAACGTCTCCTCGACCGTGCCAATGTCATCGGCCACAGAATTCGGGAACGCATTACGCAGTTCGCTGGGAACAAGAATCTGGTGAAGATCACCGGCCTGCGCGGCCCCGGGGCGATGATTGCCTTCGACATCGTCGATGAACATGGCCAGCCCGACGGCGTTGAGGCAAAGCGCGTCTGCTCTCGCGCGCTCGAACAAGGGCTGATATTGCTAAGCTGCGGCCAGTCCGGTCAGGCTATAAGGATATTGGTGCCGCTAACTGTTGAGGACGAAACATTGGAGCAAGGCCTGAATATTCTGGAGAAGGCGCTGACAGTTTCCGCGAGGGAGGTGGCGTGACCTTCCCTCACACTCTCTCTCGGCCCGGCCTGCTCAAGGAAGCGGCTTTCATCGACGGGCAGTGGGTCGAGGGAGCGGCGAAGATCGCCGTCACCAATCCCGCGGACGGCTCTGAATTGGGGACTGTGCCCAATTTGGGCGCGGACGAAACAAAACAGGCGGTTGCTTCCGCCTGGCGGGCGCAAGTCGATTGGCGCAAGCTGGCTGCAAAGGCGCGCGGCGCCATATTGCGGCGCTGGGGCGAACTGATGCTCACGCACCAAGACGATCTGGCCACAATTTTGACGCTGGAGCAGGGCAAGCCTTTTGCCGAGGCCAAAGGCGAGGTCGCCTATGCAGCGTCTTTTCTGGAATGGTTCGCGGAGGAAGCACGCCGGATCAATGGCGAACTGATCCAGCCGCACGCATCCGATCGCCGTCTGGCCGTACGTAAGGAGCCGGTTGGCGTCGTCGCCGCTGTCACGCCCTGGAACTTTCCCCTCGCCATGATCACGCGCAAGGCCGGACCCGCTTTGGCCGCCGGTTGCTCGATGGTGCTCAAGCCCTCCGAGCTCACACCCTTTTCGGCACTGGCGCTCGCCGTGTTGGCGGAGGAAGCCGGGGTGCCCGCCGGGATATTCAACGTCGTGACCGGCGATGCAGCGCCGATCGGGGAAATCCTGACCACGGACCCGCGAGTGCGAAAATTCACGTTTACGGGTTCGACGGGCGTGGGCAAAATGCTGGCGGCACGTTGCATGTCGACAGTGAAGCGTGTTTCCCTGGAACTAGGCGGCAACGCACCCTTCATCGTCTTCGATGACGCCGATGTCGAAAGCGCGGTTGAAGGCGCTCTTATGTCGAAATTTCGCAACACCGGCCAAACCTGCGTCTGCGCAAACCGCTTTCTGGTCCAGGACGGCATTTTCGAAGCCTTTGCAGAGCGCCTCGCCGAACGCGTCAGCCAATTTGTGGTGGGCGCGGGCATGAGCGGACCCACAGACCAAGGCCCCCTGATTGACGGGCGGGCAGTGGCCAAGGCCTCCGCTCATGTCGATGACGCAGTGACGCGTGGGGCGCATATTCTGACCGGCGGTCACGCGATCGAGGGCGAAGGCAATTTTTTCCTTCCCACGGTATTGGCGAATGTTTCCGCAGACGCGCTGCTTTGTAAGGAGGAAACTTTCGGCCCGGTCGCCGGTCTGGTACGGTTCCAAAGCGAGGCGGAGGCGATCGCGATGGCCAACGACACTCCGGCTGGCCTTGCCAGCTACGTCTACACGCGAGATCTGGATCGAAGCATCCGCGTTTCGGAAGCGCTGGAATATGGAATGGTCGGCCTTAACAGCGGACTGATCTCTACGGAGGTCGCGCCCTTCGGCGGCGTCAAGGAATCAGGTCTTGGGCGCGAAGGCTCCCACTGGGGCATCGATGACTATGTTGAATTGAAGTTGATCTGCACGGGCGTAAACAGCGCCTTCTGAACGCAGAAGGCGCTGCGCCGTATCTTCTATATTCTCGCGACATTCGCGGTGCGTCTCTTCACGCACACTGCCCCCGGCGCCGCTCAATTTGTGACACGATCCAGGTTGAGCGGCATCGAAGATCAGCAGAGCGCCTGTTATTGCGACGCCGCCCCACCTTCTCCCATCTGTCGCCCATAAACCGGCACCACGTCATCGCTCGCACGACCGTGCAGCGCCTCAATCTCCGCCTCACGCTGCTTCAGATACAGCTCGCGATACGCCGCATAAGGATCATCCTCCTTGCGGATTTTCTGGACGGTATCGTCAAAGGCAGCGCGCTCGCCAAGCTGGTTGAGGATCGTCGCCGGAATGACATATGCAGGCTTTGTGAAGGGCTTTCCGATCAGGAAAGGCACCGCCATCTTGTCCACCGTATCGCCGATGATATCGCGTAACGTGGTCGGCCCGACGATGGGCAGATACATATATGGCCCCGGACGTACGCCATAATAGCCAAGCACGTTGGCGAGACCGTTGGGCCGATAGGGCAGGAAAAAGGGCTTGCGCTTGGCGACGTCGAACAGGCCCGCGACCCCCAGCGTCGTGTTGATGGTGAAGCGCCCCACCGTTTCCACCGCCTTGCCGGGCTTCAGCTGGAGCATATAAGCGGCGAACACCACCGGCTCCTGCAAATTGGCGAAGAAGTTACGGAAGCCCTTCCGAACGGGCTTGGGCAGTCCCTTATTATAGGCCTTCGCCACTGGCTCGACCACGGCCTTGTCAACCGACTGAACCGCTTCAAAGCTTTTTGCATTGAGATGCTCAAGCGGGTCGCCCGGTGGGGCTCGATCTGCGCCGGTCACCACGATGTCGGTGGGCTGTTCCTCCGCGCCGTTTTCCGATTTGGGAGCCAAGGATATGTTCAGCGCGGCCGCAGCGCTTGCAACATCCACCGTCGGCGACGCCTCGGGTGGCGGCGCGTCGACCGTTGCCGCCTGTGCGCCCATCATCAACATTCCCGCGGCGATGCCCGGCAGCAGCATAGTCCAGTCCTTTGCAGCGGCCGATCGCCACATCCGGCTGGGCCATCGAAGTCCAGATCGCGTCGCGGTTCATTCCGTGAGTTGTCCAGCCCCGCGCGGGCTAAATGCGATATGGCGCGCCGTCAATAGACTGATTTCGTGGAAAAGCGGAGCACCTCCGGGAGCCATTCAGAACCAGGATGCCGCCCCGCTCTTATCGCTTTTCGCAATCCCAAAGATGGGGAAAATGCTAAATCGCCGACGCCGCTTGCGCAGCCTCACCGTCACTCGGCGAATAGGGGAACGACAGCGTGACAAGCAATCCGGGTTCCGCGTCACCCAGCACGAGCGCGCCGCCGTGGAGCCGCGCGACAGCGGCGGCGAGCGAAAGGCCAAGACCCGCGCCCGCGATGTGGCGGGACAGGTCCAACCGGGCAAAGCGGCTGAGCGCACGCTCGCGATGCTCCTCTGGAACGCCGGGACCATTGTCGGACACCTGGATCAACATCGATCCGGCTTCAAGGCGCGCGGAAAGCCCAATGCGATCGCCACCATATTTCAGCGCATTATCGATCAGGTTCGAAAGCGCCTGCCCCAGCATCTCTCGATTGGAAAACAGGAACAGGCCTGGTTCAGCCTCAACGGAAATGGTAACATCCCGGTCTTCCGCCAAGGCGCCGTACATGTCCTGAAAATCATGGAGCAGCGCAGCTATATCGACCGGCATGAAGCTGTCCCGGCCTATTCCGGCTTCGGCCCGGCTGATGAGCAGGGCGGTGTCCAGCATGCGCAGCAGCGTGTCGCTTTCCTCAACCGCGCGTTCAAGTGCGCTGACGCTGGCCTCATCATGACTTTGCTTGACCGCTCCGTCCAGCACGGCACGCAAGCGAGTGAGCGGCGAACGCAGGTCATGGGCAAGGCCGTCAGTCACCAGACGCAGTTCATCGACCAGCCCGGTAATCCGGTCCAACATGGCGTTGATCGCCTGGCCCAGCGTATCGAACATGTCTCCGCTGCCGGTCAGGGCGATGCGGCGTTCCATGTCGCCTGTTTTCACCGCGCTTGCCGTATCGGCCACGGCGTGCAGTCGCCTCCGCATGATGGAGGCCGAAAGCCAGGCGGCCCCCGCCGCAAGGGGAACCGCGATCAGGACAGCGCTCAACAGCGCGGCTTCCAGATAGCCGCCGAAACGCAGGTCGCTTTCCACCACATGTCCGGTCAGCAAGCGCGTGCCATCGGGAAAGCGGGTACTGACGATGCCCATGACCTGCGGATCGCCATGCTGGCGGGGAGCGTGCAGCAGATTCACCAAACGCCAGGATTCAGCCGTGCCGACATGATCGGGCCATTTATCGAGATTCCCCGCGATGCGGCGACCGTCGGGTCCCATGAGCAGCAGGATGGAGTCGCCAACCGGATCGGCGGCAATGCGGCTGCGCACCGTCGCCCCGGCGGCGGCTAATCCGGCAGCGGCGTAGGTGGCCGATATGTCGTCGCGCAGGCCGACCGCGATCTCGCGGCTGGCATGGTTGACTGACTGGCTAGTGAAGCGATGGACTGCCCAAAGCGACACCAGCACGCAGGCGATCTGCATCAGGAAGATCAGCAGAGCAAAGCGCCAGATGACCGAATAGCGCCAGCGCATGATGCGCATCAGCCATTCTCGCTCAGGCGATAGCCCGCGCCGCGCACCGTGTGGATCAACGGCCGCTCGCCATCTTCATCGATCTTGCGCCGCAAACGGCTGATATGGACGTCGATGACATTGGTGCCGGGATCGAAATGATAATCCCACACGCCCTCCAGCAACATGGTCCGCGTCACGACCTCGCCCCTGTGGCGCATCATATATTCGAGCAGGCGGAACTCGCGCGGTTGCAGGTCGACCGACCGGCTCCCGCGCATGGCCTTCCTTGAAAGCAGATCCACCTCCAGATCGCCGCATGTCAGCCGGGTTTCGGCCTGCCCTGCCTTCCCCCGCCGCAACATGATCCGCAGCCGCGCCAGCAATTCGGCGAAGGCAAACGGCTTGGCGAGATAATCATCCGATCCGCTGGTCAATCCCTTGACCCGTTCGTCAGCCGTCGCGAGCGCGGACAGGATCATGACCGGCGTCTCGATGCCCGCCGCTCGTAACGCCGCGAGCACGGCCATGCCATCCATGCCCGGCAGCATCCGGTCGAGGATGATGGCGTCATGGCTTGCCTCGGTCGCCATGAACAGTCCCTCCCGCCCATCCTCGGCGCGGTCGATGGTGAAGCCCTCTTCGGCAAGGCCCTTTGCGATATAGTCGGCCGTCGTGGCGTCATCCTCGACGAGCAGCACTTTGTAACTCATGGTCGCCCTATCGGACATCCAAAGCCCTCCGTCCAGCATTCCGCATCCGGCTGACGGCGCTTCTTGGCCCGCCTTCGATAAGGCGCTGAAGGTCCAGCATGGCCCGCAGCATCGACAACCCCTGCGGCCCGGCGATGAAGCGCGGCTCCCAGGACGGTGTGAACTTCGCCTTATAGGCGCGGAGGCCCTTGAAGCCGTAGAGGCTGCCGCCATGCTTGAAAATCAGCGCTCCCGCCTTCACCCAGATGGGCGAGAGCCGACGCGCCTCCAGTCCCGACAGCGGCGCCATGCCGAGCGTGAACCAACAGTAGCCTTGCGCCTTTCCCCAAAGCATGAGGCGGCAAAAGAGGAAGTCCATCATGCCCGCGGGCATGTCTGCATCATGCCGCATCAGGTCCACGGACAATTCCCCATGATCGGCGGTGGCCCATATGTTCGCAAAGGCGATGATCCTGCCCTCCCGTCGCACGACCGCACAATCGAAACGCTGCAAGTAGGCCGGGTCGAACCGGCCGACGCTGAACGCTTTTTCGGCACCCCCCTTGGCTTTGAGCCACCGGCGCGACACTGCTTCCATCTGATCGATCAGCAGGGCGACGTCAGCGGCTGGCACGATCTCGAAAGTCACGCCTTCCCCTTCGGCTCGGCGTAACGCGTGGCGGAATGGCTTGCCCTTGGGTCCGTCGATCGTGAAGCGAGACAGGTCGACGCGCGCCTCCTCCCCATATTTGACGAGCGACAGGCCAAGATCGATGGCAAGGGGCAGACCATCAAGGCTAAGCTGATAAAGCAGAAGCCGCCCCTGCGCCGCGTCCGCCCGCTCACGCAGTTCCCAAAGCAGGCTGCCCCATTCGCTCGGGTCCCCGACCGGGTCACTCATGACAATCCAGCTATGACCCTGAATCTGATACATCAGGAATGCCCTGCCCGATGGGGACGTCAGGAACAGCTTATCACCGGTCAGCGACAGGAACGCGTCGGTTTTCCGGGCTGACGCCAGCGCCTCCTGACTGGGGCTGGTCGAGATGACCGGCCCGGCGAAGGGCGATGCCGGACGGAGCAATTGCCACAAGGCCGCCCAAATCAGCAGGACGCCGGTCGCAAGGGCTGCGCGCAGGAAGCGGGATGCGTCATGGTGTCGACCGAACTGCCACCATAGGTCATTCTGATAATCGACATGCTTGAAAGCAAAGAAGCCGATCCAGACCGAAATGCCGATCGCCACCGCCAGCGCAATGATCCAGCCCGGCGCAAGCATGGCAGAGGTCAGGCTGGTCTTGCGGTAAAAGGCGGGACGGCTCCATTGCAACAGGCCGGTAATGACGATCAGGACCGCCGCTTCCTCATAATCCAGCCCCTTCATCAGGGAGAAGCCAGCCCCCGCCAGCAACAGCAGCCGGGTCAGCCAGAACGCGCCATCCTGCCGTCGGTAGAGGCCCGATGCGAGCAGCACCAGCATCGCCCCGATCATGCTGGCGGCCAGGTGAGACGCCTCGACAAAGGGCATAGGAAGGATGCTGCTCACGGCCCTGAACCGGGCCGGTATGGCGGGCAGCGATCCGGACACCAGCAGGACGATGCCACCGGCCGCCGCCAGCATCGCCAGAACCGCAGGGGCAATCTCCCGACCCAGACTTTCCGCTCCACTAAGCACGCGTCGAACCGGGCTTTGCCATGCGTGTCGTTCATGCAAAACTATAAGGAATGCCGCTGCCGCCAAGGGCAGCAGATAATAGACTAGGCGATAGGCGAGCAGCGCTGCGAACAGCGAAGGCCGCGCGACCTGCGGCACGGTAGCGAGGACCACGGCCTCGAACAGCCCGACGCCGCCCGGCACATGGCTGATCAAGGCGATGATGATGCCCAGCGTATAGGCCAGGAAGAAGGCCGGAAAGAGCGTGATGGCGATATGAGGCAGCAGCACAAACAGCGCCGCGCTAGACAGCGTGAGGTCAACACAGGCGATGCCGATCTGTGCCGCCGCCTGTCCGCGCGATGGCAACATGAGCGTCCATCCGAATAACCGGACGGGATGCGGCGTGCGCCTTAGCGCAGCCAAGGCCACCGCGACTCCCGCGAGCATGCAAAAGCCAAGCAGTTGGAGAGCCGAGGCATCAATGGGAAAAGCCTTGATGGCGATCGGCATCGGATCGACCGCCAGGAACAGAGCCGCCATCGTCATCACCCCACCCCAGAAGGACAGGCTGGCCGAAGCGATCACTCGGGCGACATCGCCCGGTCCCAATCCCGCCGCGCCATAGATGCGCATGCGCGCCGATCCGCCGGTCAGCAGCGAAAGCCCCAGATTGTGGCTGAGTGTGTAGCTGCAAAAGGATGCGAGCGCCGCCGTGCGCCAAGCGATCCGCTTGCCGATGATGCGCAGCGCCATATGGTCATACAGCGTCAGCGAAAGATAGCTGAGGATCGTCAGCGCCAATGCGCCGGCGAGCGCGCCCGGCGTGATGGCCCGGATCGCGCCGCGCAGGTCATGGCCATGCACCTCTGACAGGAGGTGGAACACCATCGCCAACCCTAAACCCATCATCATCAGGAGGAGCGCGACGGAAAGGGCGCGCCGATGTCTGGCAGAGGAGAGCGCCGCGATCATGGCGCTATGCCGGATGGACGGGCGAGGCCAGCGTCCGGTCTATAGCCTGCAACAATATCCCGCTCGCGCTGTCCGCATCATGGTGCAGCTCATGTCCGCCGGGCAGGCGGACGGTCGTCGCATTGCGCTGGCGGAGCGCAGGGCAAAGACTCGACCGTTCCTCCGCGCCATGGATGCAAAGCAGCGGCACCCAACTCAATTTGCGGCCCGCGAGAGAGGCATCTTCTTCCGGCTCCCCGATCGAGAATATCTCCGAGGGCGACGCGCGCCACTCGCGTGTTCCACCCGGGACAATCAGGCCGACAAAGGCGATCCGGCGGCGCAGTTCGTTCGGCACATAGGGCAGGGATGGCGCGATGACATCGGCCCCGAAGGATTGGCCTAGCAGCAGCAGCCGGGCCTGAGGATCGATCGCGATCGCGCGCCGCAACCCGTCGGCTATCATTGCGCCGGTCTGCTCGGGCGTACGGCGGACGCGGAAGAAGTGCAGGCTGTTCTCGGCGACCACGGGGATACCATGATCCGTCAGGTGATCGGCAATCGCCGGGCCAAGTCCCGCATGGAAGCCCATGTCACCAGATAGGTAAAGCGCGACCGCATGCCGATCAGCCTTCCGCTCGGCCTTGGCAGGCATGACGTCGAACAGATGCCCGCCCACATATCCCAGATACCAGAAGGACAGGACAATGGCTCCGCATAACAGCAGCAATGTGCGCGCCAGCGATTTCACGCCGCCTTGTTCCATGCCGCCATATCCTCCGCCGCGCCGCCCGATGCCTGCACCCGGCCGCTCCGCTCCAACTTACCCCATCCGACCCATGGCCCTAATATGGCGGTCGCGGTGGCACGGATCACGACGCCGTACATGATCTGGCGATAGACAAAGCGCTGTGCCACCAGCAGCAAGGCAGGGTAGCGCCGCTCGCGCGGTTCGAGCTTGTAGGCGACAGCGCCGCACAGCACGTCGATGGCGCAGAAGGCGAGCCAATAGAGACCCATGCGCAGCACATCGGTTTGCGTCTGTGCCCAGCCATGCTGATGGATGCGTACCGCCGTATCGATGCTGCTGGCGACCAAGGCGAGGTCGATGATCGGCGACACCAGCGCAAAGCCGATCTGGAACAGCCAGGCCTGCGGCAATCCGACCCAGCTCAAACCCGCTGGCTTGCCATCGCGCCAGATGCCGCGATGCTTCCACAGGCACTGCAACGTGCCATAGGCCCAGCGGAAACGCTGCTTGGCAAGCGCGCGGAAACTTTCAGGGGCCTCGGTCCACGCGACGGCTTCGGTATCATAGGCGACCAGCCAGCCCGCGCGCTGAACCGCGATGGTCAGGTCCTGATCCTCCGCCAGCGTGTCGAGCGGATAGCCGCCCACCTCGTCCAGCGCCGCCCGCCGCCATGCCCCGACCGCGCCCGGCACGACCGTGATCGCGCCGAACCGCGCCAGCGCCCGCCGCTCCAGATTTTGCGCGGTCACATACTCCACCGCCTGCCAGCGGGTGACGAGGTTCACGCGGTTGCCGACCATCGCATTGCCCGCCACCGCGCCCACATCCTCATCTGCGAACCAACGGGCGAGCCGGGCGATGGTCAGGGGTTCGAACTGCGTGTCTGCATCAAGCGCGACGATGATCGGCGCGCGCGCCAGCTCCAGCGCGCGGTTGAGTGCCGCAGCCTTGCCACCATTGGTGAGGGTAAGCAGCCGGACGCGATCGTCCCCGGCGAAGGCGCGTGTGACGATCGCGCTCGTTCCGTCGGTGGAGCCATCGTCCACAACAATAACGTCCAGCGTCACCTGTTCGCTCGCGAGCACGCGGCGCACCGACGCCTCGATCACCTTGGCCTCATTGAAGGCAGGGATAATCACCGACACAAAAGTGTTGGGCTGCATCGCTGGTGGTTCGACCCGGTTGGAACGCAGACGACTGCCAAGCGCCAGCGCCGCCAGCATCAGCGCCCGGCCGATGCCGAACAGGATGACCGCGAAGAACAGCCATTTAAGCGTTGCCGCGATCGCGGCCAGCACAAGGAAGACCGCAACGTCGATCCGCACCGCCACCAAATCTGCGCCGCCGATCCGTGGCATCACCTTGTCCGGTGTCAGCCCTGCGAGGGTGGATATGGTGACGAAGCGATAGCCCTTCGCCTCCAGCCGCTTGATGATGCGGGGCAACGCCGCGACCGTCTGCGCCCGGTCCCCGCCGCTGTCGTGCAGCAGGACAACCTGTGCTGAGCGGTCAGCGTCCCCGGCTTCAACTTGCTGAACCGTGCGGTCGACGATTGCATCGACGCCCGGCCGCGTCCAATCGCCCGGATCGACATGCAAGCCGACATTCAGATAACCGGCGCGCTGCGCCTCCAGCGCGGGACCGATCTCGTCCGCACTGGTGGGTTCGGCGTCCCCAAAATAAGGCGCGCGGAATAGGCGCATGGCCCGGCCGGTATAGGCTTCCACCAGCCGCTGCGTGCTGTTCAGTTCCAGCGAGACGCCGCGTGGCGAAACCTGGGCCAGATTGGGGTGGGTGTAGCTATGGCTGCCGATTTCGCTGCCCTGCGCAATGATCTCGCGCAGCAGCGAAGGATGCATGATCGCATTTTCGCCTATGACGAAGAAGGTGGCGGGCACGTGCGCGCGCTTCAATATGTCGAGGATCGGCGGCGTCCACACCGCGTCCGGCCCATCATCGAAGGTAAGCGCAAGCATATGCGGGCGGTAGCCCGTCCGCCGAATGACATAAGGGGTGGGCAGACTGGCATAATGTTCGTCGATGATCAGCCCGCTTAGCGGCCTTGAACCCATGCGCACCGTTCGATGACCGATGGTGGGCACATCGTCGATCCGCAGGATTTCGCCATTGCCCTCGACATCGACGGAATTGAAGCTGGTCAGCCGTCCGAGCCCCTCCACCTTGCCCTTCTTTCCAGCGAGCGCGGACCAGAAGCCGGGGTCCTCCGACCCCAGGCGCCACAGCGCGATCCCGCCTGCGCCGGTGATCCGCGCGGCCCGCACCTGGTTCCAGGCGCTAGCCGCGTCCAGCATCCAGACATGATGGACAACGCCATCCTCGGAATAGTCGAAGGTCGCGTTGCCGCTTCTGGCGTCAAAGCGGATCGGAGCGCCGGAGTCATGCGCCGTCAGCCATGCATCTTCGATCGACAGGATCGAAGCCGGGCCTCCGCCTTGTTTCCAGTCATAGGCATAGTTGCCGATCGCCACGATCGCCTTGGATGCTGGGACGGCACGCAGTGCAGCGCGCAAGCGGCCCACGAACCAGGGCTGCGCTGCGATCGGACCCGGTTGATCGCCGATGAAATGCTGGTCATAGTCCATCAGGAAAAGGCGGTCGGCCACACGCGCATAGGCATGCAGGTTCCAACGCGCATCATCCACGGGCACGGTCAGCATCATTTGCTGATTTTGACTGTGCAGCAGTTGTTCTGCTTCCTTGAGGAACGACAGATAATCGGCGTGCGCGCTAGGCGGCAGCGCTTCCAGATCGAATATGACTCCTGATGCTTTGAGCGCTTTCAGCGACTGAGCCAGGCGCAGGAGCAGCGCCTTCCGCGCCGCGCGGTCGTGCAGCAGCGCCGACGTCCCGGCACCATCCCAATCGCCATCATCGGCATTCTGCACGACCGGCATGACACGCGGGCGATGAGCCGAGGTACGGATGAGCGACGTGAAAACCGGATCATTCGTGACGCGCAGATCATGGCGCGGGCCGGTAACCGACAGCAAGGTCGGGGCCACCCAGTCGATCTGGCCGATATGCTGGCGTAAAGACGCCCGGCTTGCGTCGTCCCATGGTACATAGAAGGCGACGCTGACAGCCTTACCATCGGCGCCCGGGCCGCGATGGGGCAGCCATTCTGACAGGCGATGGCGAACCGAAGCCTGGAAATGGTTCAGGCGCTGACCGATGCCTTCCGGACGGCGGCGCTCCATCTGCAAAGGAACGGCAGGCGGGATGGGCACATTGATGATGGTATAGGCAAAGGCCATTCCGGCGGTGAGAATGACCATTATCAGGCAGAATAAAGTCGGCAGCGTCAAGCGGCGCCTGCGGCCGGTGGCATCGTAGAAAACTGGCCTGTGCATCGTTCGCCCATCCGACTGGAGAGGCGACGCAACAGGGGTGAGCGCCGCCTCTCACTTACGTGGCCACCATGTGAGCCGCTGCACGGGATAGCGGGCATGGCCTAACCGACGCATGGTCGGCAGATTACAACTTTGTCATGGGAGGGGCCTGAGCATGCCGTGTGGCAGGAAATGGCGTTGATCGACGCAGCGCCGATGAGGAATCCGCCGCACATTATCCCCGGCCCATCATGGCCGTTTCGGACATGAACCGGGCGAGTGCTTCTGCGCAGTTTACAGGATCATAGGCAGCTTCCCTCAATAACTGCTCAACTTCGGGATAATTCACTTGAGCAGGTACGACATAGGCCAGCGACCAGGTGACGAACCGTCGGTGGGGATAGACGCCTTCGGCGATGGTGCGGATATTTTCATGCCTCAAGTCATCGAGGATGAGACGCTGCAACACTTCCACGGCGTCTGCTGGTCCTTCGAGATATTGCGCGAAACTGCGGCCGGTAAACAGGAGCGCGCCCGTCACGTGAAGGCGGTGATTACGCGGGACGGAATCCCTGACGATATCCGCGGCCAGCTCATCGGCCTCATCCTCGGCGAGCCTGCTGGCGCTGATGTAGAACCATCTGAAGACCATCGACGCGAACTCCGGAAGGCCGCTGGTCCTCATTATAGAGGCGGCTATCCGTTCGTCGCCAACTCACAGGGGTTAAACACAAAGCCCCGGCCCCTGCCGCCATTCAAACGCCGCTGCCCCCTCGCTCAAGAGCAAGTTAGCAGCGACGTATGGCGATTGGGTCGAGACCTTGCCGGAGTAATGCGGATGATTGGCCCCGTCCTTCGGAGCCTTTCACCGTCGCAATTGCCTTCAGCGCTTAACGAGGAAGGTCGCTGACGCCCATCAGGTGCAGATCGACTGCGCGAGCGCACTGTCGGCCCTCGCGAATGGCCCAGACGACCAGTGATTGGCCGCGGCGCATGTCGCCACAGGCGAACACCGACGTCTGGCTGGTGGCATAGTCGATCATGTTGGCCTTAACATTGCCGCGCGCATCGAGGTCGGCACCGGATTGTTCAACCATGCCTGCCTTGCGAGGGCCAACGAAGCCCATCGCCAAGAGGACGAGGTCGGCCTTCAGTTGGAATTCGCTGCCCGCGATTTCCTGCATCTTGCCGTCAACCCATTCGACGCGCACGCATTCGAGCGCCTCGATCTGGCCGTTCTTGCCGATCGCCCGCCGGGTGGTGACCGCCCAGTCGCGATCACACCCTTCCTGATGAGAGGAAGACGTGCGCAACTTGAGCGGCCAATTGGGCCAGCTGAGCGACTTTTCCTCCCTCTCGGGTGGCTTTGGCATGATCTCCAATTGGGTGACCGATGCTGCGCCCTGCCGGTTGGATGTGCCAACACAGTCCGAACCCGTGTCGCCGCCGCCGATGACGACGACATGCTTACCCTGCGCGGACAAGGTGCCGCGCGGCGCGGCGCGCAGTTCATCGTCGCCCGCATTGCGCTTGTTCTGCTGCGTCAGGAATTCCATCGCCAATCGAACGCCGGCCAGTTCGCTGCCCGGAATATCCAGCGTGCGCGGATGTTCGGCGCCACCGGACAGAACCACGGCGTCATAATTGCTACGCAGCGCATCCATCGAGATGGCGACGCCGATCTCCGTCGAAGTGCGGAATTCGACACCTTCCGCTTCCATCTGCTGGGCGCGGCGATTGATCAGGTGCTTTTCCATCTTGAAGTCGGGGATGCCGTAACGCAGCAATCCACCGACCCGGTCATTCTTTTCGAACACGGTCACGGTGTGACCAGCCCGTGCAAGTTGTTGCGCGCAGGCCAGGCCAGCGGGGCCGGAACCGACGACGGCAACACGCTTGCCGGTCTTGCGCGCTGGCAGCTGCGGTTCGATCCAGCCTTCACGCCAACCGCGATCGACGATTTCGCATTCGATCGACTTGATGGTGACGGGAGAGTCCACGATGTTCAGCGTGCAGCTCGCCTCGCACGGGGCGGGACAGACGCGGCCGGTGAATTCCGGGAAGTTATTGGTGCTGTGCAGCGTTTCCAGCGCCGTCTTCCAATCGTCTTCATAGACGAGATGGTTCCAGTCCGGGATGATGTTGTTCACCGGACAGCCATTGTGACAGAAGGGAATGCCGCAGGCCATGCAGCGCGCGGCCTGGTCGCGGATCTCTTCCTTCGACAGCGGGACGATGAACTCGTTCCAGTGCTTCAGACGCTCTTCGGGCGCGGTGTAGCTGCGATCTTTGCGCTCAACCTCGAGGAAACCGGTGGGCTTGCCCAAACTCTTTCTCCAAACTTCTCAATCTTGTCGCTTGCGAGGGAGTAATGCCCTCGCCCCATGAAGCCTATTCGGCGGCCACGGGGGCTACGGCAACGCGTTCATCTTCCATGCTCTGCAGAGCCTTGCGATAATCCTTCGGCATGACCCGGACGAAGTTCGCAAGCGTGCCCTGCCAGTCGGCCAGCAGCGCCTCGGCGCGTTCCGAGCCCGTGTACAGCTTATGCCGTTCGAGCAGGATGCGCAGGCGGTCGGCGTCATGGCGAAGCATGTCGCCCATACCCCAGTCATGCACGTCCACGCCGCGTTGCAGCGGACGGCCAAGGCCATCGTCGTCCGAAGCCATTGCCGGGACCGGATCAACATCGACCATCGCGGGATTGACCTTCGACCGGAAGCTGCCGTCGGGATCGTAGACATAGGCGATGCCGCCCGACATGCCCGCCGCGAAGTTGCGACCGGTTTGCCCCAGCACAACGACCACGCCGCCGGTCATATATTCGCAGCCATGATCGCCGACGCCCTCGACGACGGCGATCGCGCCCGAGTTGCGGACAGCGAAACGTTCACCACCAACACCGCGGAAGAAGGCTTCGCCGGAGATCGCGCCATAGAGGACGGTGTTGCCAACGATAATATTGTCGGCGGGGACGCGCTTCGTATCTTCCGGCGGACGGACGATGATGCGGCCGCCGGACAGGCCCTTGCCGACATAGTCGTTCGCATCGCCGGTCAGGTCCAGCGTCACGCCATGCGCCAGGAACGCGCCGAAGCTCTGGCCCGCAACGCCTTGCAGCTTCACCAAGATGCTGTTGTCGGGCAGACCGGCATGGCCAAAGCGACGGGCAACCTCGCCCGACAGCATTGCGCCGACGGTGCGGTTGACGTTGCGGATCGGCCGCTCGATGCGAACCGGATCGCGCCTTTCCAGCGCGTCCATCGACGCCTTGATCAATTCCTGATCCAGCGCGGCGTCCAGACCATGATCCTGGCCCTCGGTGTTGCGCAGGACCAGATCCTGATCCGGTGCGACCTGATGGAGCAGGCGGCTGAGGTCGACGCCCTTGGCCTTCCAGTGATCGATGGCGTCGCGCATGTCGAGCCGATCGACGCGGCCGACCATTTCCTCGATCGTGCGGAAACCGAGCTGCGCCATGATGGTACGCAGTTCTTCCGCGACGAAGAAGAAATAGTTGATCACATGTTCCGGCTGGCCAGTGAAACGCTTGCGCAGTTCGGGGTCCTGGGTTGCGACGCCGACCGGGCAAGTGTTGAGGTGGCACTTGCGCATCATGATGCAGCCCGCTGCGATCAGCGGGGCGGTGGCAAAGCCGAATTCGTCCGCGCCGAGCAAGGCGCCGATGGCAACGTCACGGCCGGTCCGAAGACCGCCATCAACCTGCACGGCTATACGGGTGCGCAGGCCGTTGAGCAGCAGCGTCTGCTGGGTTTCGGCGAGGCCAATTTCCCATGGGCTACCCGCATGGGTCAGCGACGTCAGCGGCGACGCGCCTGTGCCGCCTTCATAGCCCGAGATGGTGACATGGTCTGCCCGAGCTTTGCTGACGCCCGCCGCGACCGTGCCCACGCCGACTTCCGACACCAGCTTCACGGAGATGCGGGCGCCCGGATTGACGTTCTTCAGGTCGTGGATCAGCTGCGCCAGATCCTCGATCGAATAGATGTCATGGTGCGGCGGCGGCGAGATGAGGCCGACGCCCGGCGTTGAGTGCCGCGTCTTGCCGATGGTCTTGTCGACCTTGTCACCCGGCAGCTGCCCGCCTTCGCCCGGCTTTGCGCCCTGCGCCATCTTGATCTGCACATCGTCGGCATTAACCAGATATTCGGTCGTCACGCCGAAGCGGCCCGATGCCACTTGCTTGATCGCGGAACGCATGGAATCGCCGTTGGGTAGCGGCTTGAACCGCTTGGGGTCCTCGCCGCCCTCGCCCGTGTTCGACTTGCCGCCGATACGGTTCATGGCGACCGCCAAGGTGGTGTGGGCTTCCCAGCTGATCGACCCATAGCTCATCGCGCCAGTCGCGAAACGCTTCACGATAGCACTGGCCGGTTCGACCTCTTCAAGCGGAATAGCCTGATCCGCGAACCTGAACTTCATGAGGCCGCGAATGGTCAGCAGCCGCTCATTCTGTTGATTGATGGACGCGGCGAAGGCTTCATATTCCTTCGGATTGTTGCCGCGCACCGCATGCTGGAGCGAAGCGACGCTCTGCGGCGTCCAGGCATGTTCCTCGCCACGGACGCGATAGGCGTAGGCGCCACCGACATCCAGCATGTTGCGGTAGATCGGATTGTCGCCGAACGCCTCGCGATGGCGGTTGACCGTTTCCTCCGCGATTTCGGCAAGGCCGATGCCCTCGATGGTGGTCGCGGTGCCGGTGAAGTAGCGCTCCAGGAAGGCGGAATTGAGGCCGACCGCGTCGAAAATCTGCGCGCCGCAATAGCTCTGATAGGTCGAAATGCCCATCTTGGACATGACCTTCAGGATGCCCTTGCCGACCGCCTTGATATAGTTTTTCTGAACTTCGTAGGCGGACAGCGGCAGGTTCTGCTTCACGCGGATCTGCTCAAGCGTCTCGAACGCGAGATAGGGGTTAACCGCCTCCGCGCCATAACCGGCAAGGACGCAGAAATGATGCACTTCGCGCGCTTCGCCGGTTTCGACAACCAGGCCGGTCTGCATGCGCAGGCCCTGGCGGATGAGGTGATGGTGGACCGCTGCGGTTGCCAACGCGGCCGGGATGCCGATGCGCTCGGCTGAAACGTTGCGGTCGGACAGGATCAGGATGTTCTGGTCCGCGAGCACCGCTTCAGTCGCTTCGTTACAGATGCGATCGAGCGCGCGCTCCAGACCGGCGGCTCCTTCCGTCGTCGGCCAGCTGATGTCGATCGTCTGCGTGCGGAACGCACCGTCCAGCGCATCATGGATGCCGCGAATCTTGGCAAGGTCTTCGTCGGTCAGCACCGGCTGAAGAGTTTCCAGCCGCTTGTGCGTGCCAGCATGATGGCCAAGCAGGTTCGGACGCGGGCCGATCATCGACACCAGGCTCATCACCAGTTCCTCGCGGATCGGGTCGATCGGCGGGTTGGTGACCTGGGCGAAATTCTGCTTGAAATAGTCGTAGAGCAGCCGCGATTTTTGGCTGAGCACGGCGATGGGCGTGTCGATGCCCATGGACCCGATGGGGTCTTCCGCATTGCGCGCCATCGGCTCCAGGAACTTCAGCACGTCTTCCTGTGTGTAGCCGAAAGCCTGCTGGCGATCGAGGAACGCCGCCGCGTCGTTGCCGCGCGATGGCAGCAGGTCCTCGCCAAGGGTCGCGGGCAGCTCTTCCAGCTTGTACTGCGTTTCCTTCAGCCACTCCTCATAGGGATGTTCATCCGCGAGTTGGGCCTTGATCTCCTCGTCCTCGATGATGCGGCCCTGCTCCAAGTCGATGAGCAGCATCTTGCCCGGCTGAAGCCGCCACTTGCGGACGATATTCTCTTCCTTGAAGGGCAGGACGCCGCTTTCCGATGCCAGGACGATATGATCGTCATCTGTCACGATGAAGCGCGCCGGACGCAGGCCGTTGCGGTCGAGCGTCGCGCCAATCTGGCGCCCGTCGGTGAAGGCGATGGCGGCGGGGCCGTCCCACGGCTCCATCAGCGCCGCGAAATATTCGTAGAATGCCTTACGCTTCGGGTCCATCAGCGGATTGCCCGCCCATGCTTCCGGGATCAGCATCATTACCGCCTGCGCCAGCGGGTAGCCACCGGCGACCAGCAGTTCGAGCGCATTGTCGAGGCAAGCCGTGTCCGACTGACCATGCGGGATCAGCGGCCACATCTTGTCGAGGTCCGCGCCCAGCAGCGGCGATTCGAGCGTGCGGCGGCGCGCGTTCATCCAGTTAACATTGCCGCGAACCGTGTTGATCTCGCCATTATGCGCGATGAAGCGATAGGGGTGCGCGAGCTTCCACGACGGGAAGGTGTTGGTCGAAAAGCGCTGGTGAACCAGCGCCAGCGCCGATTGCGTCAGCGGGTTGCGCAGATCATCATAGAAGCTGCCGACCTGATCACAGAGGAGCAGACCCTTGTAGACGACCGTGCGGGTGGAAAAGGACGGCACGTAGAAATCGGCGAGCGCCTCCAGCCCCTGCTTCTGCGACAATTCCTTCAGCGGATTTTGCGTCTGCTTGCGGATGGCGAGCAGCTTGCGCTCGAACGCGTCCTGATCCTTCGTTCCGGCGCCTCGGCCCACGAAGCACTGACGGATGGTCGGCATCTCGTCCAGCACCGTCTGGCCCAGCCCGTCGAGGGTCACCGGCACGTCGCGCCAACCCAGGAGGACCTGGCCTTCCTTCAGGATAAAGCGCTCAAGCTGCTGCATGGCGGCGGCTTCGGCATCCCCGTCACGCGGCAGGAAGCACATGGCAACACCATAATCGCCGGGCTGCGGCAGATCGATGCCCGCGCCGGTGGCCCAATCGCGATACAGCGAATCAGGAATCTGAATCAGAATGCCCGCGCCGTCACCCACCAAAGGGTCCGCGCCGACTGCGCCACGATGGTCGATATTGCGCAGAATGTCCAAGCCACGAAGAACAATATCGTGGGTTTTTAATCCCTTTATGTTGGCGATGAAGCCGACGCCGCACGCGTCATGCTCATTACCGGGATCATATAAACCTTGCTTGCTTGGGTAAGCCATTCACATTCCATTCCGTGCGATCTTGCGAGCGCGCCATTACACGCGCGGCGGACGGCAGGGAATAGCTTTGGCGCGATTCCCCGACGGCGATCGATCAAAAAATCCGCATTTTAAGCAGAATCAGGCGAACTTGTCTGCGCACAGTCCGCCACCTGACCGTTCGAATCGGCCATAAATGTCTCATGCAATGCTGACAATAGGCGAGAGAAGATCGTGACGGAACACAACTCGCCACAGCTCGCCACGCCTTCAGACACGCCCTATTGACCCCGCAATTGCACCAGTTCCACGATTACGCCATCGGCATCGCGCACCACGCTGTTGATTACCGGCCCCTTCTCGTCCGCCGCAGCGATCCTGACGATGGGAAAACCTGCCGTCTGTACGCGCAGCGCGGCGGCCCGACTGTCACTGACCCGAATGCCAACCTTGGCCCCCGTCGAACGGTTCTGGGTGGCGTTTGGCTTTTCATAGTGAATGAGGATCAACAGCGGTTCGCTGGACCGGGGATCACCGGAAAAATTGAATGCGATCTTTTCGGCAGGATCACCCGGCTTGCTGATCGTGAAGACCGGCTTCATGCCGAGCGCATCGACATAGAAGGATCGGGCGCGGGCCATGTCGGCCACCTCCAGCGACAGGAAACTGAACCCTGACATCGTAGGCTGACCTTGCGTCTGCGCGTAAGCGGGCACTGTTGCCAACAGCGTGGAGAGCGCAATCATCGCGGCGCGCTTCATGCCATGATCTCCGACAAGCTGCGCGACGTCCGCATGGCTTCCGTGCCCCAGGCATCGACGGGAACCCCCATCAACTGCTGCATGGTGAGGCCGACGCGCGAAATCGGGTCGCCCTGCCCTGCTATATGGATGCCGCTCTTCACCTTCCCGCCTGCCCGTCCGGCCAGCATTACGGGAATGCCGTTCACATCGTGGTTCTTCGCGTAGCTGACCTCGGAATGAGCGACGACCAGCATGTTGTCGAGCAAGGTGCCGCCCCCTTCCTTGATCGCCGACATTGCGGTTACGAAGTCGGCCCATCCCTGCATGCTCTGCGTGGAAAAGGCATCGACCGTCGGCTGATAGCCCTTTGTCCGGTCCACCTGTTCCTCATGCGTAGCCTGATGATAAGCGGTGGGCGATCCAGCCTGCCGCAGGTCGGCGGTGGCGGTGGAAAAGACCATGTTGAACACCTTTGTCTGGTTGCAGGCGACGGCCATCGCCAGCAGTTCCGCCATCAGCTTGTGCGACTGCTGGCGGGCGGTGACGTCCGTGCTGGCGGGCAGGTCGGCAGGCTGCGCTGGCACGATGCACGCCTCTGCCCGGGGCGGCTTTTCCAGTTGCAGCGCCAGCTTGTTCTCGACTTCACGGATGGAGGTGAAATAGCTATCGACCCGCGCCTTGTCCTCCGCCCCCAGCTTGCCCAGCATCCTGCGGCGCTCGTCGGTCACGGCGGACAACACGCTGCGACGCGCCATCACCTTGGGGTCGGGGGTAAATTCCGCCGCGTTGGGATCGCGGAAATCAGCGCCGAAGATGCGGCGGTACAGTTCCATGGGCGATGCGACGCTGGGGTTCATTTCCGTCCCGCTGCGATAGGAAAAGCTGGTGCGCGCATTGCCATCGGCACTCAGTTCCAGGCTGCGGAACAGCGTACCCGCGCCGATCGCGTCCGCGATGCTGACGTCGAATGTCGGGCCAACGAGCTGCTGCCATGTGTCGCTGGGCGTCCCCGTTCGAAGGCCCACATTGCCCGAGATATGCGGCTGGTTGCTCTTGCCGCCCAAGGTGACACCGAAGCCTGAAAGGACGGAAACCTTGTCCTGCACCGGCTTGATCGGCACGAGTTCAGGCGGCAGGTCGTAATTGGCGCCAGCCGTCTTGGGGTTCCAGCGATCGGGGATCATCCCACAGCCCCAGAACCATGTGCCAAAGCGCACCGGCAAGCGGCCTCCGCCATAGGTCGCGGCCACCGCCGCGCCATTATTGTCCAGGAAATAGTCGAGGAACGGCAGGCCTACGGCCACCGCGCCGCCGCTGAGCATGCCGCGCAACAAAAAGCCGCGCCTGTCGAACTGCGTCATCAACCTTTCCTTCCTGACGATGGCTTGCCCGCGATCCGCGACGCCGCTGGCGCCCGGACGGCAAAGAATTGGGGATCGATGACGATCCGCCGGAACAGCGGCCGGATGCGAAATCCAGCCTGGGCAAAATCGTCATGCAGGCGCGTCGTCAAAGGCTCTTCGGACGGAAGCAGCGACCGCCCCGCCGCGTAACGCCACGCGGATTGCGCCACGCACTGCGTCACCTTTGGATTGTCATGCAACGCCTTGCCCAGACCCGCGCTGTCGGTGAACGACACCTTGTCCAGCATGCCCGTCGTGTCGATCGGCACGCCATTTTCCGTAGGCCGAAACTGTCCAGCGCCGTCGAAACTGTCGAGCGTCAGGCCCATCGGGTCAGTCAGCTTATGGCAGCTCGCGCATTCCTCATCGTCGAGATGCGCCTTCAATCGCTCGCGCGTAGTGCGGAAGGCGGGATTGCTCGTGTCCTGAACGATTGTGAAGTTCACATTGGCGGGCGGGGTCGGCACATGTTCGCACATCAGCACTTCGCGCAGCGCCTTGCCCCGCAAAGTGGGCGAAGACCGCCCCTCATGCGAATGCAGCGCAAGGAAACTGATCTGCGTCAGCAGCCCGACGCGCGGATCATCGTCAGGCAGAGTGATCATCGACCAGTCTCTCGGAGCATAGGGTATGCGATAGAGCGGGCTCAATTGCCGGTTCATCGCCACCCGACGGGTGGTGAACAGGTCGCGATAATCGCCATTTTCCTCCACCAGCAGTGTCGTGATGGTGCGCAGCGTCTGTTCCCGCGCGGCGGGCGCGGCGAAAGAACGGAAGGCCGGGTAGATGATCCCGTCCTTGGACAGCGACATCATCCCTTCCAACTGAAGGAAATCGTCGAAGAAGGACCGCACACCGGTTTCAAACCGGGGAGAGGCCATCAGCCGATCGACCTGCCGGATAAGCCCCGCCTTCGTCATCAGGCTACCGTCGGCCGCCGCCTGCAGCAGCTGTTCGTCTGGCGTGCTGTTCCAAAGAAAGTAGCTGAGCTTGCTGGCGCGCGACCAGGCATCGATCGTCTGCCCGCCCGGAGCACTGGGGTCGGCCACCTCCCGGTCGGTCTGGAACAGGAAGGGCAGGTCCGACAGCATCGCCGTCAACATGATCGCCAGCCCGCCGTGGAAATCCTTCACCGTCGCGGCCGCCGCCAACGTCTGCGCGACGGCGAGCTTCACCTCCCCATCAGTCAGCGGCCGACGGTAGATCCTGAGGCCGATCCGCTTGAAGAAATCCGCCGCGCAGGCCGCGCCTTGCGGATCGGATGCCGACGGCGCGCACCCGACCAGCCGATCGCGATGTTTCGCATCGACTACCTGTTCGGCGATGCCGCGCGCAATCTGCTCATATTGCTCCGCCCCCGCCGGGGTAAGCGAGACTGCGCTGGTGCCCGCCGCCAGCAAACCGCCGACCCGCATGTCCGGTTCGAACCGGCCGCTCACCTTGATGTCAGGCCCGAATATATCGGCGATGGTCGCGCGATATTGCGCCTCGGTCAGCCGCCGGAACTTGGGCACCTGTGGTTGCTGCGCCTGCTGCTGCGCTGGCGCATCCGCCTGTCCGGCGCTGGCGGCCATCAGAATTGCGCCGATGGAACAGAGCGCCGTGACTGCGGACAGCGCGCGAAGGACGCGCGATGAATTCACCGGCCCGCTCACTGCTGCACCCCTTGCGCCACTTGCTGCGCTTTGATGAGGAAGACGGGCACACCCTTGAACCGCAATGCCGATGAAATGGCCGTGTTGCGCCCCGTCTTCGGGTCAGGGAAGGCATCGGCATAGCGGCGCACCGCCTTGATCAGCGCGGGGCAGGACATCCGCGTCAGATTGGCGCCCACCTGGGTCGATTGATGATAATTGTCCTCGATGCTCGCCAAAGTGTGATAGCCGTAAATGCCACCCTCTATGGCTTCGCCCGGCTTGATCTTCGCCTGAATGCGCGCCTGCCGGACCTCGCGATAGCTGTCGATGATCTGCTCACGCAACCGCAACCGTAAGTCGAACGGTTCAGTTAGCAGTTCGCCGTTGCGGATTTTTCCTTTGGCCTGCGCCATGAAGCGGCGATTCGGATCAACATCCAGACTGGCCCATGCCAGCGGCTTCCCCGCACCCGACAATTCCAAAGGATTGGCGCTGGCATAAAGGCGCACCGTCACATCATCGTCGTTGACCGGATCATCGACGCCGCTGACCTCGACCAGCGTGGGCGACGACATCGATGTGATCACCTCGTCCGCTACCTTGGGCGTGCCGAAATCGCGCGTGGAAAAAGTGCATCCCACCGCCCGGATCAGCTGGTTATCGACGCCCGGCTTCTTATCAGGGCTGACATAATCGTCCTTGCTCGCGCGGCCGTCCAGATCGATGCCGTAGGCGATTGGCCCCCGATAATCCTCATTCCCCTTTTCCATGAAGGGGAAGTCTTCCGGATTGGTGCAGCTGTCATAGGCGAAACGGGTGCCCAGGAAGGCAGCTGTGCCCTTCCCCTTGGGTATATGATATTTCTGGCGCAAGGCTTCCTGTTCCGCTTCGCTCAGTTGAGCCATGCTGCCATTGGAACCGGAAGGCTTGCCGGTAGGCACCATTTTGAAGCCCAGCCGCTGGCCCATCAGTTTGTGCAACTCTTGCAACTTGTCGGGCGCCTCATATTTCGCGCGCTCGGCGCGCGGCAGGCTATTCAGAAACAGGTCGGACGAACTGAGCGACAGCGCGCGACACGCCTTTTCATCTTCGTAAGCCGCGACATAGATGTTGGTCAGCGCGAAGGAAAAGCTCTGCTGCTGCGGCGCGGACGCGCCAATCGCCATCATGCTGCTCACTACCAGCAATCCCGCCGCGACCCGCCTGTCGCGCACATGGGATCTCATATCTTTCATCACCCTCTCCTGCCGCCCGCGCTGTTACGCCGGTGTTTCTTCGTCCGTTATCATGCAGCCGCGCAGGCGTGCGCCACGGCGTTACTGTTCACCGAAGCGGCAGAAGTGATCCGAAATGTCTGGTAAGGCTGGCTTTAGACAGATCAGGCTGATCAGAAACTCTGCATCGCGATTTCCACACTCATCCGCTGCGCCGCGCTGATCAACGCAGGCCCCAACTCGTCCAGCCGGGCGCGGGTAAGATGAGACGACCGATCCGAAATCGACAGTGACCCCTTGGGCAGCCCGTAGCGGTCCTTGACCACCGCCGCAACGCAGCGCAGCCCGTCGCTATGCTCTTCGTCGTCCAGCGCATATCCGCGCGCCCTGATCTGCGCCAACTCGCTGCGCAGACGGTCCCCGTCGATGATGCTACGCGCTGTGCGGGCCTTGAGCGGCGTGCTGTCCAGATAGCGATCGAACTCCGGCCGGGACCATTGCGCCATCAGCACCTTGCCCGACGCCGTGCTATGCAGCGGCAGCACAGCACCCGGCCGCGCCGCAGTCTGGCGAAAACCGTTGGTCGCGGCCTGCCCGACATAACAGACACCCGCCCCCTCGGGCACGGCGATGTTCACGCAATGCTGTACTTCCGACATCAGTGACCGCATGATCGTGTGGCCCAACTGGCCCAAGTCCCGCGTCTGAGCGAAAACCGCACCCACGGTGAAGGCCTGGACACCGACCGACCAGCCATTTTTCCGCCGGTCGAAAGCGACATAGCGCAACGCTTCCATGGTCGTCAGCAGGCGATGGGTAGTAGATCGCGGCAGGCCCACGGCACGGGAAAGGTCGCTGAGCGTCATATGATCGCTCTTGGCCAATTCATCGAGAATGCCGAATGCCCGCACCAGCGACTGGACTCGCCCAAGCAGACCGTCCTCCGGCTCTTGCTGACTATCGGTCACATCCTGTTCCTCGCCCTGCTGAGCTGTCGTCGCGCGAACGCCAGCCTTAGAGAAACTGGTATGACCTGTTTGCTCGCCTTTGTCGATATGCTTTGCGTCGGGCTTCGATCGGCCCTTATCCATCATCCGCGTCCGGGAAACATCAGGTCGGCATCGCCGTCCCACATCATGGGATGATCGATTGTGGATCGACGGCCTTGGGCTAAGGATCGGGCAAAGCTGAGGAGAGGACCATGCCCGACATCTTGCCGCTCGATCGCCGCACGGCATTGACGTTGGGGGCCGGTGCGCTGCTGTCCAGTATTGAGCCCGCCTTTGCCCGCAAAATCGGACAAAGCGGCGCGCCGGACTGGGCGAGCGAAACTATGCGTTGGTTCCAGCTTGCCTTTACCGAAGATGATCCGGGCCGTTACGATCAGGCCTTCTGGATCGAATATTTCCAGCAGATTCACGCCGATGGCGTCTGCCTGAGCGCTGGGGGAGGCATCGCCTTCTACCCAACGGCCATTCCCTATCATGGCATGGCGCAGGGCATCGGCAAGGGCGTGAACCCGTTCGGCGACATGGTCGCTGCGTGCAAGAAGCTGGGCATGCGCGTGCTCGCCCGTATCGATCCGCACGCAATGAACGCGGCCGCCGCCGCTGCCCATCCCGAATGGGCGTTGACCGGCCCGGATGGCAAGATCAAGCGCCATGGCAGCGCCCCGGACCTGACCCTGACCTGCGCCTATGGCCCCTATAATTTCGAGCTGATGCCCAAGGTGATCGAGGAAATCGCCCAGCGCTATCCGGTCGATGGCTTCTTCGGCAACCGCTGGAATGGCAGCGGCACCTGCTATTGCCAAAGCTGCCGGACGCTCTACCGCGCCGCGTCAGGGCAGGAGATTCCGGCTGACCCCGACCCTTCCAAACCGGAAGGGCGCCGATATGCGGCTTGGGTTGAAGACCGGCTCTTCGCCCTCATGGACCTTTGGAATGCGGCTGCGCGCAAGCACCGGCCCCAAGCCTTCTTTATCCCAGGCGGTGACCGCCGGGGACTGGTCGATCTGAACGGCCCCGCCCTGTCAAAGCGTCTACCGCTCGCCTTTTGCGATCGCCAGGCACGCTCGTCCGACGATTCGGGCTGGGGCACGGGTCCCGAGGTCTGGGGTGCGGGCCGCTACACCCGCGAACTGCGCGCGTTCATGAAGGACAAACCGGTCGGCCATATCATCTCCGTGGGAGTGGAAGAGGCCTATCGCTGGAAGGATTCGGTGCAAAGCCCGGCCGAAATCCGAATCTGGGCCGCTGGCGCGATCGCTCAGGGCGCGCGTCCTTGGATCACCAAGTTCAATGCCAAGCCGCTCGACCTCCGCTGGATGGACGTGGTCCGGCAGATCTACAGCTGGCACCACGCCAACGAAGCCTATCTGCGCAACAGCGGTAATCTGGCGCGGGTCGCGATCGTCCATTCGCCCAGGACGACTGCCTATCTGGGCGGCTGGAATCAGCGCGGGCAGCTGGAGGGTCATTCGCGCGGCTTCTACCAGGCTGCGCTTGAATCGCGCGTGCCCTTCGACCTGATCGACGAGGATTTTCTGGACGATACCAGCCTGTCGCGCTTCCGCACCATCATTCTCGCCAATGCGGCGGTGCTGTCGGACGCGCAATGCGATCAGATACGCGCGTTTGTGAAGCGGGGTGGCAATCTCATCGCCACGTACCAGACCTCTCTCTATGATGGTGATGGACGGCAACGGGCGGACTTCGGCCTCGCGGACCTGTTCGGCTGCTCCGTCGCCGGAAAGGCTGAGGGACCGCTCAAGAACGCCTATCTTACTCTGCGTCATGCCCACCCGGCAATCAGCGGACTGCTCGACATCAATCGCACCATCGGCCCGCTCTTCCGCCAGCCTGTCACCGCGCGCGACCAGAGAGAAGTCGCATTGACGCTGGTGCCGAGCTATCCCGACCTGCCAATGGAACGCGTCTTCACTGACAAGACGGAGACCAACCTGCCGATGGCGATCTGCCGTCAAGTCGGCCGTGGCCGCGTCGCCTATCTGCCCATGGACATCGACCGCACCTTTGCAGAGCTTGGTCATGGTGATCATCTGACATTGCTGCACGCAATGCTCGACTGGACCCATCAGGAAGCGCATCCACTAAAGATTGAAGGGCCGGGCCTGCTGGACATCGCCTGCTGGCGCCAGGACAAATCGATGACCGCGCATCTGGTCAATCTCAACAACCCCATGACGATGCGGGGCAGCTATCGCGAGGCGATCAGAACCGGCCCCTACCGGGTCCGCATGCAACTGCCACAGGGCAAACGGGCGGCGCAGGCCCGGCTGCTGACGGCAGGGACAGCCGTGCCACACGGGGCGGCGGACGGCTGGGTCGAAGTCGATGTGCCGTACATAGACTTCCACGAAGTCGTCGCGATCGACTTAATTTAAGAACGGACACTTCTGCAAACCTAAACTCCGTTCGCACTGAGCCTGTCGAAGGGCTCTACTTCTTTGAAGAACAAGAAGAGGCTTCGACAAGCTCAGCCGGAACGGAATTGAAATGGTCCCATGTAACTCAGGTCGCTTTCGACCAAGAAAAGGAACAAGCCGCCATGATCGAGCGCCGCGATATGCTAGCCCTGAGCGCGCTTGGGGCGCTCGCCCTGGGCACGGCTTCCCGCGCTGATGCTGCTGCCGTAACCCCCGATCAGACCAGTCTTTCCCTGCACGGACGCGAACTGCACATCCTCGACCTCACGCACAAGCTGACGCGGGCCTTCGCCTTCACCCCTGGCCGCCTGACCATGGAGGCCGTGGAAGGATCGGGAACGAAAGCAGGGATGGCGCTCAACCGCATATCGATCGTCGAACATACGGGCACGCATCTCGACGCCCCCCGCCATTTCGCGCCTGATGGGGCATCGGTCGGCGACATACCCGTCAGCCAGTTGATCGTTCCGATCGTCGTGATCGACATAAGGGACAAGGTGAAAGCCGATCGCGACGCTCGGGTGGAACCGCGGGATGTCGTCGCATGGGAACGCCGCCACGGCCGCATCCCGTCCGGTTCCTGCGTCGCCATGCTCTCGGGCTGGGATCCGCTGAAAGCCTTTTCAAGCTTTGGCAGCCTGCCCCCCGCCGAACGGCGCAAGAGCCCCGGCTTCGATCCTGCCGTAATGGACATTCTGATGAAGCGGGATGTGCGTGGCATCGGCGTCGATACCATGTCAATCGATGCGGGTGAGGCGATGCCCGCCTTCCCCGTTCATCAGGCATGGCTGCGCAGCGGGCGCTGGGCGTTGGAGGGGCTCGCCAATCTCGACCGCGCACCTGCTGCGGGCGGGTTGCTGTTCGCAGGCGTCGCGCCGCTGGAAAACGCCACCGGCATGCCCGCGCGCGTGATCGCGCTCTTTTGAACAAGCGCTGCGGCGTCCGCCCGTGCAGAAGCGAGCGCCGCAGCCAGTGCCGTCATGCGCGCATCAGCGATCCGCCATTGACGTCATAGATCGCACCGTTGATCCAGCGGCCATCCTCCGACAACAGCATCGCGACGACGCCGGCATGGTCTTCGGATTGGCCAAGCCGGGTGTGTGGGGTGCGTGACATGAAATAGTCGGCCCACTTGGTGGCTTCCTCGGCGTTCGCTTCCATCGCCGCCTTCATCTCGCCGGTCACAGTGAAACCGGGCGCGAGCACATTGGCGGTGATGCCTTCCTTGCCCCAGCGCGCACCGACGTGGCGCGCCAGCGCATTCACGCCCGCCTTCGCCATGGCATAGCAGGGCCGCGTCGGTTCACCACCATGCGCCGAGCCGGAGCTGGTGTAGACAATCGCGCCCTTACCGCTCTTAACGAGGTGCGGCACGACCGCGCGGGTGCACAGCAGGTGGCCGCGCAGGTTCACCGCGATCGTGCGGTCAAATGTGGAAAGGTCGATGGCCAGCGCGTCGCTATCCTCCATGATAACGCGCAGGTCTGCCGCATTGATATGCGCCCCGTCGAGGCCGCCGAAGCGGTTCACCGCCTCTTCCGTCGCCTTCTGCACAGATGCCTCGTCGGAAATATCGACATGAACCGCAAAGGTTTCGCCGCCCGCTTCCTGCGCCACCTGCGTCGCGCCCTCAATGTTGATGTCGGCCGCGCAGACCCGCGCGCCCTCCTCGGCCAGGCGCTTCACAGTGGCAGCGCCGATGCCGGTCGCGCTGCCGAACACGATGATACGGCGGTCTTTGAGACGATTATTGGTCATGAGCATCCTCCGGAAGAGCTGTTGGTGTTGGAAACATTCTCGGTTGAGTAACCACTCACCATGTGGTTAGCAGCTCGTTCGAGCGTCGTCACCATCGCGCTGTGATCCTTTTCCGCATCGCCGTGCGCTACGCAACTGTTGAAAAGTTGCTGCGCATTTGCCGTTGCGGGCAGCGCAACTCCCAGTGAACGCGCACCTGAGAGCGCCAGATTCAAATCCTTCTGGTGGAGCCGGATGCGAAAGCCGGGGTCGAAGGTTCGGTCGATCATCCGCTGGCCATGCACCTCCAGAATGCGCGATGCCGCAAAACCGCCCATCAACGCTTCGCGCACCCGCGCCGGGTCCGCGCCCGCCTTCGATGCGAAGACCAGCGCTTCGGAAACGGCTTCGATATTCAGCGCGACGATGATCTGGTTGGCGACCTTGGTCACCTGCCCCGCCCCAACGTCACCCACCAGCGTGATGCTCTTGCCCATCAGTTCCAGCAGCGGCCGGACCTTTTCGAACACATCCGCCTTGCCCCCGCACATGATGGTAAGCGCCGCATTCTTCGCCCCCACCTCGCCGCCGGAAACCGGCGCATCGACATAAGCGCAGCCCAGCGCCTCGATCCGCTCCGCAAAGTCACGGGTCGCGATCGGGTCGATGGAACTCATGTCGATGACGATCGTGCCGGGCTTCAACCGCTGCGCCGCGCCGTCCGCACCGAACAGCACGAATTCGACGTCCGGCGTGTCGGGCAGCATCAGGATCAGGCATTCGGCCTCGGCCGCCACATCCGCAGGCGTGGCGCAGTCGACCGCGCCGCCTTCGCGCAGCTCATCCGGCATCGGCGTGCGGTTCGCGCAACTGTAGATCGCATGGCCCGCCGCCTGTAGATGCCCGGCCATGGGACGGCCCATGATGCCGAGGCCAATGAAACCAATCTTCATGTCACGCTCTCCCGGATTTCAGATAATCGCGCGCCCAGCCAAGGCCCGCCTTCGTGTCGCCCGCAGGCCGGTATTCGCATCCGATCCACCCGCCATAGCCCAGCGCGTCGATGTGGCTCAGCAGCCAGGGATAATTGATCTCGCCGGTGCCGGGTTCGGCACGGCCCGGATTGTCGGCCAGCTGCATATGGCCGATGCGGGGCAACAGCCGTTCGATCGTGCGGGCAAGGTCGCCTTCCATGATCTGCATATGATAGATGTCATATTGTAGGCGGACATTTGTGCGACCCGCCTCGTCGATCACTGACAGCGCCGCGTCTGTCGTGCCATAGAAATAGCCGGGGATATCGACGCGCGTGTTGATCGGTTCGATCAATATCTCGATGCCATCGGCCGCCGCCAGATCGGCTGTGTAAGCGATATTGTCCACCAATGCAGTCCGACACTCCGCGCTCGCGGGTGCCTTCCCTGCCATCAGGTGAAGGCGCGGGCAGCCCAGCGCTTTGGCATAGTCCAGCCCTTTAGCGACGCCCGCGCGAAACTCCTCCACGCGATCAGGCAGCGCAGCGATGCCCCGCTCTCCGCCGGCCCAATCGCCAGCGGGCAGGTTGAACAGCACGACCTCCAGCCCGCATCGCCGCGCCCGTTCAGCCGCCTCTTCCGTGCCATGATCATAGGGAAACATGAACTCGACGCCGGAAAAGCCAGCCTCCGCCGCCGCATCGAAGCGGTCGAGAAAGGGCAGGTCCTGGAACATCATCGACAAATTGGCGGCCAGCTTGACCATGTCTCTTCCTCTCTTTTCAATTCGCGCCCGGTCAGAAGGCGAGGCCCAGCACCAGATCCATGACATTGGTGCCGGTGGGTCCGGTGCGGAACAGGTCGCCCGTCGCCTCGAACAAGCGATGACTGTCATTGCGCGCCAACATCTCCGCCGGGTCGATCCCCGCCGCCCGCGCACGCTCGTGAAGCCCGCCATCGGCAAAAGCCCCCGCCGCATCGGTTGGCCCGTCGGTGCCATCGGTGCCAGCGGCAAGCAGGACGGCATTGTCCTGCCCAGCCAGCGCCATGGCGGCGACCAGGGCAAATTCCTGGTTACGTCCGCCCAGCCCGTCGCCCGTCACCTGAAGTGTGGTTTCCCCAGCCGACACCAACAGCATGGGGCGATCCTGCGACGGTACTACGCGCAGGGCAGCGGCCATCGCCAGCGCCGCGTCATGAGTGTTGCCCGCCATCGCCGTATCCATATCTCGCACGGCCACCCCCTCCCGCGCCGCAATGCGATGCACAGCATCCACCAGCGTGGCGCTGTCGGCCAGCAGCAATGTCTCGCGCCGTCCCACCGTTTGGGGTACGGGATGCACGCCCTTGGCAAGCGCACGCCGGATCGATGCGGGCACAGTATCTTGCAGCCCATATCGCGCGAGAATAGCGACCGGGTCCTCCTGTCCTTCCCCGCCCGCAAGAGTCGGCCCCGATCCGATCATGCAGAGGTCGCCGCTCGGCACGTCGGATATCAGCAAGGTCAGCACCGATGCGGGGCCGATATGGTCCAGAAGCCCGCCGCCCTTCACCCGCGACAGGCGCTTGCGCACGGCGTTGATCTCCTCGATCGATGCTCCCGAACGCAGCAGCATTTCCGTTGTCGCCGCCTTCTCCTCCAGCGTAACGCCATCAACCGGAGCAACCATCAAGGCGGACGCGCCGCCGGTCAGCAACACGATCACGCTGTCACGCTCGGTCAGCCCTTCGACCGTGCGCAGCATTTCGGCGGTGGCTTCCATCCCCTGCGCGTCAGGAATCGGATGCCCCGCCTGAAGCTGCCGGATGCGCGTGAGCGGCTCATCATGACCGTGCTTGACGATGATGCAGCCATCCGAAATCCGTTCTCCCAGCAGCGTTTCCAGCCCCTTCGCGAGCGACCCCACGGCCTTTCCCGCACCGATCACGACGATGCGGCCATCTGAAGCCAGTGGCCAGTCTATGGTTTTGCCCTGGTGGCATATGGACCAATGGTCACCCTCTGGAACGCCAAGCGATGCGACCAGCCTCTCGCCGCGCACCGACTGCAGCGCCTCAAGATAGATGCTTTCCAGCAGAACGCGGGCGGCGGCCGTCTGCATAATAGGCGCCACCTCAGGGAACCAGAAGAGTGAAGGGATAGACATAGGCTTGCAGCATCACGAACAGCCCAATCAGCGAGCCCAGCACCAGGCTGTGAACGAAGACATGGCGCAATATGCGGCCTTCCTGACCGAACCATTGGGTGGCGGTGGAGGCGACGACGATGCTCTGCGCGTCTATCATCTTGCCCATGACCCCGCCCGCGCTGTTCGCACTCGCCATCAGCACGGGCGAAAGGTTCAACTGTTCGGCGGTGATCTTCTGCAATCCGCCGAACAGGACATTGGAGGCCGTATCCGATCCGGTGACGGCAACGCCCAGCCACCCCAGCATGGTGCCGAAGAAAGGATAGAGCACCCCCGTCGCCGCAAAGGCTAGGCCCATGGACGCGTCTATGCCGCCATAACGGGTAAGATAGCCAAGCCCCAACATCGCCGCGATGGTGAGCAGCGATGGCAGCACCAGCTTCCACGTGCGCAGATAGACGCGACCGACCGTGCGCAGAGGGACCCGCAACAGCAGCGCGGAGGCAAGGGCGGCCACCAATATCGCCGTGCCCGTCGCCGACAACAGGTTGAGATTGTAGACCGCCTTTTCAAACTCCGGCGCGGTGACGACAGGGGGCAGGCGCTGGATCACCCCGTCCAGACCGGCAAAGGGCAGGCGCAGCGCGAAGATGGCGTCCAGCCCCTGCTTCATGAAGGGCAGGCCCCACAGGAAGACACACGCCGTCAGGATGATCCACGGCATCCAGGCACGCCGAACGGCAGCGGGATCGTGCAGGGGCCGCGCATGGGCGGCGTCCACGGTCGCGGCCACGTCCCGCTCGTCACCCGGCGCGAGCTTCGCTTCGTTGACATGCATGATCCGCGCGGGCTGCCATATCCGCAGGAAAGCGATAAGCGCCGTGATCGACGCAAGCGCCGCACCGATGGAGGTCAGCCAAGGGCCATGAAGGTTGGAGATGAGAAGCTGCACCAGCGCGAAACTGATGCCTGCGACCAACACGGCGGGCAGCACCTCCATCGTCCGCCGCCACCCGCAATAGGCGACCAGCAGCCAAAAGGGCACGATGATGGCGAACGGCGTCATCTGCCGCCCCACCATCGCCGATAGTTCGAGCAGCGGCAGACCGGTCACGCCAGACAGCGTGACGAGCGGCGTACCGAGTGCGCCAAAGGCGACGGGCGCGGTGTTGGCGATCAGCGACAGGCCGGACGCCTGCAACCGTGTAAAGCCAAGGCCGATCAGCATCGCGCCCGTGACCGCGACCGGCGTCCCGAACCCCGCAGCTCCTTCGAAGAAGGCACCGAAGCAGAAGGCGATCAGCAGCAGCTGCAACCGGCTGTCCGCGGTGATCGACGTGATCGCGCCGCGCAGGATGTGGAACTGCCCGGTCGTTTCCGTCAGCTGGTATAGGAAGATGATGTTGAGCACGATCCAGCCGATCGGCAGTAGCCCATAGGCCGCACCGAAACCGGCTGCGCGCACCGCCAGGCCCGGAGGCATGCCGAATGCCAGCACCGCGACTGCAAGGCCCGCCCCCAACCCCATCAGGGCGGCGATATGCGCCCGCACATGAAAAAGGCCGATCGCCCCCAGCAGCACGACGACGGGGACGGCCGCGACCAGAGCCGACAGCAAACCATTGCCGAAAGGGTCGTAATTTTGTGCCCAGATCATGGCGCCATCCCTGCCCATTTCCTATCACGGTCTATTTCAAATCATGCGGAATTTCCGTGGTATCGCCACTCGCCCCGCTGTTAGCCGTTCGACCGTCGCTAAGGAGGATGACAGGCAAGAGATACCCGCCTTTCCGCGATGCGGAACAGACACTGCGGCGGGCGGGGTACCGTTCCATATCGCGGAACGGCGTCGGCGGCATCATTGTCCATCCAGGCACGCCGGTGCAGACTGACATTCCAATCTTTCAATTCAGGAGCATGAGGAGGATGGACTTGAAAGCGAACGGCGGGATCTCGCGCCGCGATCTCGTACGCGCCTTGCCCACGGCAGCTATGATGAGCGCCATTCCCGGCCCGGGCTGGTCCGCCCTGAACATCGGCGGCTTTAATCGGCGCGAATGGTGGAAGCATGAATATCGCATAGTCCAGACCAACCTGCGCGAAATCGACGCCCTGGAGGATCCGCGAGAGATCGCCCGGCAAACCCGCGCCTTCGGTGCGAACATGATCGTCTCGAACATCGGCGGGATCGTTGCCTTCTATCCCACTGAGCTGCCGCTCCACTATCGCAACCCCTATCTGAAAAACGATTTCGCAGGCGAGATGGTCGCCGCCGCCCATGCCGAAGGGCTGGCCTATATCGGCCGCTTTGACCTGTCCAAGGCGATGAAGCCTGCCTATGACGCACATCCCGAATGGTTCATGCGCAACCGCGATGGCAGTCCGCGTGAATATGCCGGGACCTACCAAGCCTGCCCCAATGGCGGTTGGGCGCAGGATTACAGCCTTCAGATATTGAAGGAAGGGGTCGAACGCCATGATGTGGACGGTATGTTCTTCAACATGACCGGCTTCGTCCGCACCGACTATTCCGATGTCGATCATGGCATTTGCGTATGCGACAATTGCAAGCGACGCTTCCGGGAACTGTACAAGCTGGACCTACCCAAAACCGAAGACGGCACCGATCCCAATTGGGATGCTTATCAGCAGTTTCAAACACGCGTCATGACAGAGCTTTCCGCAAAGGCACGCGCAGTCATCGAGGCGGCACGGCCCCATGTGCCTTTGATGGATTTTTTCGGCGGCGTCGTTGCGCGCGGAGAGGTGCAGCGCCGGGTGTCGCGCAAGGCGCCCGAATGGCCATACGCCATGGGCGAACAGACACGGGCGCTCATGGCGCTTGCGCCGGGCAAGGCCTTTTCCGCAACCTCCACTGCGCATATCGACTATCCTTGGCGGCAGGTGACGGAAAGCACCGAAAACCACATGCTGCGTTTCGCGCAGGCGCTTGGCACGGGCGCCAAGCTCGACCTTTATCTAATGGGGACGCTCAACGATCAGGACGATCCTCGGTTTCTGCCTCCCGTCTCGCGCCTTTTCCACTGGCACGCCGCCAATGAACAGCATTATGCCGGGCTGACCCCGGCTGCCCGCGTCGCGATCTACAATGTGGGATCGATTTTCCAGTCACCCGGCGCCGGGCTGGCGCGGTATGGCACCGGTGCGCAGCGTGGGGTCTATCAGGCGCTGGTTGATGCCCGCCTCCCCTTCTGGATGACTAACGGAATGCAGGTGCGCAACGCCACGCGCGACAAAGCCTATGACGTCATCATCATGCCGCATATCATGACCTTGAGCGATGAGGATGCCGATGCGCTCGACGCCTTTGTCGAAGCCGGCGGCCTGCTCATCGCGACCGGCTATACCGGCGCACAGGAACAAGGGGGAAAGCCGCGCTCCGTCTCGGCGATGAAGTCCAGCCCGGTGAGCAGCTTCGGTCAGCCGCGCGATGGCCATGGCTGGTCGCTCGACATGAGCAAGGCCGCCATCCCCATGGGACCCGGCCGCATGCCGATCGATGCGGACTTCTTCCCCGTCACAGCGCGCAGCGGCGCGTCGAGCCTGATCCCCTTCGCGCCCGATCAGCGTTTCGGCCCGCCCGAATTTTCCTATGCGCGACCGGGCGAAGCGGCGCGCGCCGACGCTGGCGCGCTGGTCATGGCCTATGGCAAGGGGCACCATGTGCACATCCCCTGGCTGCCCGACTGGCTTTATTATCGCGATGGGCTGGATGCACATCGGGTGCTGTTTGAAAGCCTGATCGCCCGCTATGCACCGCCACCGCCATTGGTGCTGGAAGGGCCGGGACCGATGGAGATGATGGCGATGCAGCAGCTCGCGACGGGCAAGATGCTGGTGCATGTCATCAACTATTCGGGCCAGCGCAACACCCATTATGGCGATCCCGTCATCGCCCACGGCCTGAAGCTGGGCGTGCGCGGATCAGTGGGCAGCACGGCGCAAATGCTGGTGGCGGGAAAATCGGTAAAGGGTAAGCGACGGAATGGAGATGGCGACCATCTGTGGTTCGACCTGCCGCCGGTCGATACGTTTGAAGCGGTGCAGTTGACGCTTGCTTGATTGCGGGATTGGGGAGGCAACTCTCAGTTCCTCCCCAATCCGCTACGATCAAAAGTCCGGCGCCAGGTCCATCAATACGATGCCCTGCCCCACGCCCGCGTCGATCACGTCCGCCGACCCCACTTGCGCAGCGATCATCCGGCCATCGGGCCGCACGACCGGATTGCCATATTTCCATCCGCCATATTGCACGATGTTCGTCATGCGCGTGTAGCGCGGCTTTTTTGGATCAAGATCAAGGACGCACAGGTCCATGCCTTTGGCGCGATCCTGTGCGCATTCCACCAATGTCCGCTTGCCATCCGGGAAAATCCCTTCGACTTCGCTATAAAGGGTGGAAGGCGTCGGATATTCGGTGATCTTTTTGGTCGCGAAATCTACGGACAACACCTTTGTCTCCACACCCGTCGGCCCCTTGCCAAAACCATAGCAGGGCATGACCAGCCCCTTATCGCCCGGCAGGAAGTCTTGCGCTTCGACGAAGCATTCAGTCGTTGTCACGATTTCCCGTACATCTTCCAACTTCGCTGATTGCGCGTTAACGGCAACGCGCCCCGTATAAATGGTGGTCGATGCCGGTTTGCCACCTGCTGCAGGCTTTACCTGGCTCCAGGCGATCATGTTGCTGCGTGGGCTGAGCGCTATCCCTTCGAACACCGTGATGCCCAGCGGCACTGGTGCGCGCATCGCCTGCGGGTCCATCCAGAATAGTTCGATGCGGCCGTGGCGCGTCTCTTCCCTTGTCTTTCCCAATATACGGGGGCCGAGCAGCGCGTAGCTGCCATCAGCAAGATAATGCACCCGCAAATAACCTTCGCTCGGCGCATGGCCTGTCAAGTTGCGGGTACGCCCCGTCGTCATGTCATATTCGAAAGCGTCACCGTAGGATTTGCCGATGAAAGCCAGCTTGTCGCCCGTGGGCGAAAAGACCGGCCGCTCTCCGAAGGCTGAAATCAGCCGCTGTCCGGGGGGCATGTCCTGGATTGGATTGCCGGGCTTGTTCCCCAGCGGCATCGCAGCAGGAACGGCCTCGCCCCGCGTAAAGGTCTGCGCGGGAAGCGCAGACAGGGGCAGCACCGCGAGCATAACGGATAACGAGAGATATTTTGCCTTCATCGATCTGTCTCCTTGTCCCTGCGCAAGCAACGTGATGGTCGTAATAAGTCAAGCAGGGCCTGTTGCCGTTTCACTATGTGGACAGCCAGACTAACCACTGGTCAGCAGCGCTTGCGGGCGATAAAGCCGCACGATGACCATGGAGTGCGCTACTCTAGCCTCAGAGCCAGAAAGTTCCGGATATCGCCGGGTGCTTGCCCATTTGCGCGATCTGCTGGTGAATGGCGGCGTCCAGACCGGTCACCGCCTACCGGGTGAACGGGAACTCGCGCTCAGCCTAGGGGTAAGCCGCCCGGCCGTGCGCGAAGCCGTGCGCGCGATGGAGATGATCGGCGTGCTGGAAACACGCCACGGCCGCGCCAGCACCGTGCGCGTTCCCGATGCATCGGTGCTGGGCGAGTTCTTCTCGCTCGCTCTGGCGCAGCAACCGGCAATCATCGACGATATTGTCGAGGTGCGGATCGCGCTCGAACGGCAGGCGCTACGGCTGGCCTGCGCCCGCGCCACGGAAGAAGATCGCCAGAACCTTGAACAGGCGCTGGAGGATATAGAAGCGACGATCGGCGATGTCGCCAAAGGTGGTCATGCCGACCTCAATTTCCATACGCAACTGGTCGCGGCGGCGCACTCACCTGCACTGTCTACCGTCTACGGCACGATCACGCACCTGCTGGAACGGTCCCATGTCGAACGGCGCCAGCGCATTGCGGACAGCCCGATGGCGCGGGAATATCTGGTCGATCATCACCGCCGCATCTATGAAGCTGTCCGCGCGGGCGACGCGCTGATGGCGGACGACTTGATCCTCAGCCATTTCGCCATCGGCGCGGCCTGGAAAATTCATGGGGCTCCCACCGACTGACGTTCCGCATGTGGGCTCACCCGTCGATCAGGATAGCGCGAAAATCATTGACGTTGGTGCGCGTCGGCCCGGTAAACACCAGATCCCCCAACGCGTTGAAGAAGCCGAAGCTGTTATTTTCGCGCAGCATTCCGCTTGCCGACATGCCCGCGGCACGAGCCCGCGCCAAAGTGCTTTCATCGACGATGGCCCCCGCATGGCCGCCCACGCCATCGATGCCATCGGTATCGCACGCCAGCGCCGATATGCCCGGCGCGGCGTCCAGCGACATGGCGAGGCTCAGCATATATTCGCTGTTGCGCCCGCCACTACCTGACGGATTGCCGACCAGCACGGTGGTTTCGCCACCAGACAGCAGCGCCCATCGTCCGCCCTTCCGCTGATGATGCAGGGCGAGCGCAGCGTGGACGATGCCGAGTTCGGTCGCGTCCCCTTCCAGATCGTCACCCAAATAGACGGGCTTGTATCCCGCCGCCCTGGCGACTTCCCCTGCGGCTTCCAGCGCCATGCGGTTGCGCGCGACGATCCGCGTATCGGCCCGCGCGAACTCTGGCGACCCCGGCCTCGGCGTCGCATGCCGATCGTCGCTCAACACTGCCATCACATTGTCTGGAACGGTGATGCGATAGCGTTCGATCACCCGCCGCGCGTCGGCCAGTGTCGTCCGGTCGGCAACGGTAGGACCTGAAGCGATCAAGGCTGGATCGTCGCCCGGCACGTCGGAAAAGGCCAATGTGACCACTTGCGCGGGATACGCCAGCGCGGCCAGACGCCCGCCCTTGACCTGCGACAAGTGCGTGCGCACGCAGTTTATCTGCGAAATGGTAGCGCCGCAAAACAGCAGCTCGCGCGTTACGCGGCGCTTATCATCCAGCGATACACCATCGACCGGCAATGCCAACAACGCAGAGCCACCGCCAGAGATCAGCGCCAGCAATTGATCCTCTTCGCCAAGGTCTCGCACGGCTTCCTGGATCATCTGCGCCGCGCGCTGACCATGCTCGTCGGGCAAGGGATGCCCGGCCTCGATCACAAGGGCGTCGGCGGGGAAGGTTCCGGGCGGCAGGCCGTGACCGTAGGGCGTAAGGATGATCGTTTGCGTCCCCGGTGGAGAGTGGCGAAGCGCTACGTCCGCCATCGCCGCGCCCGCCTTGCCCACTGCAAGCACCAGCCGCCGTCCTTTCGGCGGGGATGGCATATGCGAAGGCAGGCATCTCTCCGCAGATACCGCGGACAGCGCGACGTCGAACATCTCCCGCGCCAGCGCGATCCGCGCCTTTTTCATACCGTCGCCGTCCGCCAAAACCTGTTCCCTCGCCGCCGTTCTGCATTGGACTTACAAATCGGCAATGAAAGCTGCAATTTACAACTTGCGCGGAAACTGCAATTCCGCCTGGCGGAACAGGAAATCGGCCACCCCTTATTTGCGCTTGCCCAGCAGCAGGCGCGCCTGCGTGCCCCAGCTGCCAACGAACAAGTCCTCCACGCCGTCTCCGTTGACGTCGCCTTTAGCCATGCTCCAACTGCGCGCGACGGTCGCGGCAGGCATGACCGAAGCCGTCACGTCGGTGAAGCGGCCCTTCCCGTCATTGGCATAGGCGCGCAGCTGCAACGGCTTGAACCCCGGCACGTCGATCGCGCCAACGATCAGGTCGGGATGGCCGTCATGATTGAAATCCATCACCATCCCGCCCCAGCTGGAAAAGCGGTTGGCAGGCAGGCGCGTCTTGGTTTCGTCACGGAACTTGCCCCGCCCCTTGTTGATCAGCAACCGCGCCTGCGGATCCTTGTCCCACTTTTTGTTGTTGCTGGTCAGGTTCAGGAACAGAATGTCCGGACGCTTGTCGCCATTGGCGTCGAACACATGCACTTCGCGCGTTTCCAGCGGGGTGAGAAGCTGAAGCGCCTTGGGCGCCTCGCGAAAATGCCCCTTGCCATCGTTCATCAGCACGCGGTTGGGCGGGCTTTCGTTCGCGACCACCATGTCGAGGTCGCCGTCACCGTCCAGGTCGGCCAGCGCGATGTCCTGCGTATCGTCTTCATAAGCGGGCAGGTTCGTCGCCGTCGCATCAATGAAAGTGCCGGGCTGTTTGGGATCGTTCAGCCACAGGAAGTTCTGCCCCGACGCGCGCAGCTTGTTCCAGCGCTCCTCCCCCGAATTGCCGATCACGATGTCCGGCAGGCCGTCACCATTGACGTCGCCCACCGCAAGACCATTGCCCTCGCTCATTTTCGGCAGCCGATCCGACGCGTCGGTAAATTCGCCCCCCGGTCCGCCCAGAAACAGCTGGTGCGCATGGTCCTCTTCCGCGACGAAGATCAGGTCGGGATAGCCATCACGGTTGAAGTCGGCGGACAGCACATGTTCCGTATCATGCGCCTTGGTGCCGAGCGCACCCTGCTTCCAGGTGAAGTGGCCCTGCCCATCATTGATATAGAGCCGGTTCGCACCCATTTCGACCGCGATCGCCGCGTCCAGACCGCCGTCGCCATCCACATCCACCAGCGCGACGTCCAGCGCGTGGAGATATTTGGAAACGGGCACTTGCGTGTCAGTCACATCGTCGAACAGCAGGGCTGACGCCGCATCATCCTGCGCCTGTCCCGGCACGGCTGCGGCGATCAGTGAGGCGAAGATTGCCGTGCGGGTCATCAGGCGGCAGTTCATCGTGCAGTCTCCAGCGTGCGAAGGTAGGCAAGGCTCTTCTTCAGCGAGTCGATGCGCGCGCCGGAGAATGGGGGCTCCTGCTCGACAAAGAAGTTGCGCACGCCCGCAGTCTGCGCCGCCTTCAGGATGGCGGGCCAATCCATCGTGCCCGATCCCACCTCCGTCGGCTTCTGTTGCATATGATAATTGACCTGGGTCCCAGCCGCGATGTCCTTCACATGCATTTGGGTAAAGCGCCCGCGATAGCGTTTGAGCCAAGCGACCGGGTCCTGCCCGCCCGCCGCCAGCCAGCCCGCATCCATTTCGAAATCGACGATGCGCGGGTCGGTCTTTTCCAGCAGGATCTGAAGGCCGGTCTTCTCCCCGAGCGGAGCCAACTCGCCATTATGATTGTGATAGCCGATGCGAATGCCATGCTTCTTGAGGACGGAACCCTTTTCATTAAGGAAGTCGGCCATGCGTTCATAGCGCTCGGCGGGCACCGGCGGGCCACCCGGCTTCATCAGCGACATGAAGGACACCGGCGGACCCCATTTCGGGTCCTTGGGGAACTGGAACAGCGGCAGCACGGCGTTGCGTGATCCCAATATGTTCAGATCCTCGACCAGTTTGTCCAGATTGTCGAAGTTCAGCCCGCTCGCGCCGGGCACCGACGATGAAGCAGCGACATGGGCACTGCGGCATTTCAAACCTGCCTTGTCCAGGGCAGCGCGGAACTGTGTCGGCGTATTACGGTGCAGCGAGGCAAGCTCCACCGATCGCACACCTGCCGCAGCGATCGCGGCGAGCGTACCGTCAAGGTCACGGTGCAGGCCGGGTTCAAACATATAGAGCTGCACGCCCGGACCATCTTCCCCCAGCAGGGGAGCAGATTTCCGCCGTGCAGCCGCAGGAACACCGGCTGCGAGCATCAGGAGAGCAGAGGATTTGAGCAGGTCGCGACGGTTCATTGGCAATCTCTTTCAGCTTTTCGAAGTTTCAGGCGAGCACGGCCTGGCGGCTCGCCTCTCGCAGGGATGTTTCAGGGTAGCGCATCATGCACAGGACTACGCCCAGCGAAAAGAGCGCTGGCACGATGCCGATCAAGCTACGCAGCGGCAGGGCGTTGCGCGGGTCACCGGCATGGGCAGGATCGAAGCCGAGCCAGGCGAGCAACAGGAAGGCTAGGCCCACCGCCAGCCCCAACGCCAGCTTCATCGATCCATTGAGCGTCGCATAGAGCAGCCCGGTACGGTCGACCCCGAAGCGCGCGCGCGTAGCGTCGGCGACATCGGCCATCAACGCACGGGGCAGGAACCAGGCGATCGGGATGCAGAGGCCAAGCGCCGCGACATTGGCCGCCGTCAGCCAGAAGGAATTGGCGGGCTGCATCGCCATCCCCAATTGCAGCAACGCCTGGATCAACGCTCCCGCCTGCAACGCCCGCGCCTTGCCGATCCGCCCGGCCAGCTTGGCGAACAATGGCGTCCCGGCAAAGGCGGCGGCATAGGCGATGAGGATCAGTGTGCTGGCCGCTGCCCGATCGAAACCAAGCTGCCCCATGTAGAAGAACAATGCCACCGCATTGGCGACGCCCGTGGACAAGGCGATCAGCAGGTCGGCCAGCACCAGTCGAACGACCGGCCCTTGCGAGAACAGCGCGATATAATCCCGTATCGCGAGCGCGGCCTGAGCACCTGCCGCAGGTGGCTTTTCCGGCGTGGTCCGCAGCGCCAGCAAGATCGCGCCGGGGATCAACACGATCATGACCCATCCCGCCGCGTGCATGCCGGCCCCTGGATCGCCGGGATAGGCACTGGCGACCACCGGCAATATGGCGAGGATCGAAAACTGCCCTGCCGTCGCGAAAACCTGCCACCAGGCGAAAATGCGCGTCCGCTCCGTGGATCCCGTGGACAGGGTCGCCGTCCAGGCCAGATGCGACAGCACGATCATCGAAAAGCCGATGAAGGCGATGAACAGCCAGGCCCAAAGATAAGCCATGCCGACCCCTCGCTCCGCCTGAAACAGGGCGTAAGTCGACAGCATGAGAATTGGCGCGCTCGCCGCCAACCAGGGACGGTAGCGCCCCCAACGCGATCGCGTCGCGTCCATCATTCCGCCCAGCAGCGGATCGATCATCAGGTCCAACACCCGCACCGTCATGAAGGCGGCGCCGACCGCACCGACCGGCAGAGCCAGCGCATTGGCGTAGAATTCGGGCAGGAACACCGTGACCAGCGTCGCATAAGCCTGGATCGCGAGCGCGGTGACGCAAAAGGCCGCCAGCCTTCCACGCCCCATCGCATCCTCCCTGCCACGCGTCATTCGGTCCTCCCCCTTGATCGGATTCCAAACTGGTAATACCACAGTGCAATCAAAGCGCCAGTGGGCAGGTTCGATTCTGTCGGTGAAATGCTGCGAGAGCGGCACTGGCGGGGAATTCGGGGGATCGATGCGCAAGCCAGAAACATTGTCGGGGGACGAACAGCATATACCTTTCCGGGACGTCATCGGCTTTGCCAACGACCATGCCGGTTTCCCGCTGCGCCCGCCAGTGCTGGATCTGCTAGGCCGCCACAGCGGCCGCATCATCGACGTCGGCGCGCAGTCGGAAGAGCCTGTCGACTTTCCCGACATTACCCGCCGGGCGGTACAAACCATCCTGGATGGGGAGACCGATCGCGTCATCCTGCTGTGCGGCACGGGCGCTGGGGCATGCATCGCCGCTAACAAGGTTCGCGGCATCCGAGCCGCTGTCGCGCACGACACCTATGTCGCGCGGCAGGCGGTGGTGCATGACGACGTCAATGTATTGTGCATCGGCGCGTGGATCACCGGCCCGCAGATAGCCCTCGACATCGTTCGCCATTTCCTGGCCGCGCAGTTCAGCGACGAAGAACATTTCCGCCGTCGCGTTGCCAAGCTTGCATTGCTGGAGCAAGGCGGATGACGACGGCGCGCGCGGGCAAGGTCGTGGTGCTGGGCAGCATCAATCTCGACCTTCTGGTCACCGCTCCGCGTCTGCCCTGCGCGGGTGAAACCGTGTCAGGGACAAATCTGACGCGCCAGCTGGGCGGAAAAGGCGCGAACCAGGCCGTCGGCGCAGCGCGTGCGGGTGCGCATTGCATCCTGTTGGGCGCGGTCGGGGCGGACGAGGACGGCGCGCAGATGGTCGCGGCGCTTGCCGATCATGGCATCGATGTGAGCCGGGTGCGCACCACTTCCTCCCCCACCGGTTGCGCGCTGGTGGCGACATCGCCGCAGGACAATCAGATCATTCATGTCGCCGGGGCAAATGCGGATGTCGATGCCACCTTCGCCGAGATTGATCTTGGCCCGGATGATGTCTGCCTCGCCCAGATGGAAACGCCCGTTCCCGCTACGTTAGCGCTGTTTCAGTATGCTCGCGCCACTGGAGCCAGCACCATCCTCAACGCTGCGCCCGCATCAACCGCTGCGCGCCAGCTGCTGCCGCTCTGCCATCTGCTGATTGTCAATGAAAGCGAGTTGGCCTTGCTGACGGGTGCTGAGGGCGTCCCTAGGCTGGACAACGCAGGATTGCTGTCGAGCAAGACCATGCTTGGCCTGGACCATGGCCAAACCCTGTTGGTGACATTAGGCGCGGATGGCGTGGCGATCGTTGCGGCCAGCGGCGTCCAGCGCATAGCGGGACGGCCCACGGCTGTGGTCGACACAACCGGAGCAGGCGACTGCTTCTGTGGCTATCTCGCCGCCGGCCTCGCGCGGGGCGATCGCATCGAACATGCTGCGGCGGAGGCGAACATGGCGGCATCGATCGCCGTTCAGTCACTCGGCGCGGCGGCCTCCATCCCGGATCGCATTGCCGTGCTGCATGGTCTGGATACGGCCATTGCACACACCAGCTAGAATATTGAACTCAAGGAGCCTGAACGTGACGAACCTTATCAAGCGCAGGAAGTCCAGCATTGCTGCTCAACTTCTGAGCGCGGCGCTGTTGACCGCTGTCCTGCCGCTGACGGCAGCGTCTGCCGCCACGGCCAAGGATACGAAAATCGACTATCTGACTGCCCCCTTCCATCAGGAACGCCTCCTGGACTGGGGCAACCGGCCCAACTGGTCGCCCGATGGCCGTCGCATTGCCTTCACCAAAGACGATCTGGTCGACAGCCCGGCGTATGAAATCGACGTACGCACGAAAAAAGTGCGTTGCCTCACCTGTAAATTCGGTGAAACGCAGTTCGTCACCCGCATATTTTATCTGCCCGACAACAGCTTCCTGATCGAAGCGGCGCCGGGCATGAAGGGGGGCAGCGGCGGCGCGGCCGATGCCACCCGGACCCAGCTGTTCTGGATGTCGAAGTCGCTGGCCCGTCCGGTTTCGCTCAACAGTGGGGCGATGGGCGACATCGCCATAGCGCGTGAACCCAACGCCGATGGATCGATCAACCTATCCTGGTCGCGTCCTTCGGCGACTGGCCTGGACCTGACCGTGGCCCGGCTGGTTCGTGACGGCAGGACCGCGCGGCTTGCCGACATGCAGGCCGCCTATAGCTACCGCCCCGGCCAGCCCGGCCCGGCAAGCTTCCCCGAGGCCTATGACTTCATCGATGGCGGGCGCAGCGTCATGTTCTGGACCACCGAAATGGCGGCGCTGGACAGCGAAATGTATAAGGTCGACATCGCGACCAAGGCAGTGAGCAAGGTCTATGCCACTCCCTCCCATAACGAAACCCACGTATTTCCCGACGAACGCTATGGCCTGGAGGAAGCGAATATTCATTCCGATCCGGATGGCCCCTATCGCGGAATAAGCGGGCATATCAGGCCAGGCGTCGAGCAGATTTTGCGCTTCAAGGGCGAAAGCCGCGCAGCGGAGATCGCCGCGGCGAATTCCGGCAAGGGCTTCGATATCTTCGTCATCACCATGGATGGCAAATCACGCCGGGCGCTGACCAACATCAGCCCGTCCGGCGCGCAGGCGCATCAATCGACGGTGTCCCCCGACGGCCGCCGCATTGCCTTCGCGATCAAGGACCCCTCCGGAAAGTCGGGCCATCAGGCGGGACTCTATATCGGAACGTTCGGCAAATAATGATGAGGGTTCTCGTTCCTGTTCCACATGGTGGAATGGCCGCTTCTGGCGACATGCTCCCATCTTGGCTCAGGACCTATTAAATCTCTTGCGGGGACAGCGATCGGTGGATTCAATGGCGGCGTGAGGAGGCGTCGCCGTGAGTGATCTGATCTGGCTGTCGGAAGCGCAGACGGGACGGATCGAACCGTATTTCCCGCTGTCGCACGGCGTGGTCTCCCCTTGCCGTCACACTCTGGTCCAATAAGCGCTAGGGAATTTCCTCGTTCAACTCTGGAGGAAAAGAGCGAGCATATTCGCTTGTCGGCGCGAGAAGTAGCGCCCGGAAACCATCCGGGCGCTACGCCCCCTTTAGAAGCGGTAATTCATCGTTATGCCAAATTCGCGCGGCGGATTGACCGACACTGCCGAATATCCCGAGCGGAAGGGCGTGGGGTTGCCCGCCGGCCCAGGAACCAGGAAGCGCGTCGCGATCTGCAACTCTGCGCTGGTCGCATTGGTGATCTGCGTGGAATTAAAGAGGTTCTTGACGAACGCAGTCAATTCCCATCCCGCGTCGGGCGAACGGACGCCAGCGAACAGGTTCACATTGGTGATCGCCTTGTAGTGATAGTCCGCGCTTTGCGCATAGAAGCCCGGCCGGTAAGTCAGCAGCCCTCGAATGAACGGCTGCAATGCCCCAGCCGAAAAGCGCAATTCGCTATTGGCGCTCAGCGCGAAGCGGGGGATGTTGGCCAGGCGCTCATTGCTGGTGCAAAAGGCAACTTGCTGCCCGATCGGCACCGCTGGCTGGCCCGTGTCCGGCACCCCATCACCATTGGAATCGCGGCAGGGAACGGTTGCATTGTCATAGTGCGAGTTGGCGTAGGACGCGTTGATCGAAATGTCCCACTCGTCGATCGGACGGGCATCCAATTGCATTTCCACACCCTTGGAAATCGCATCCCCATTGAAGCTTATCGATGCCGCCGACCCATCGATTACACCGTCTCTTGCCGATGCGGTCGGCGCCGTCACCAGACCCACGAAGCCATCGAATTTCTGGTAGAAAGCAGCCAGGTTCAACGACACGCGCTTGTCCAGCAATTGCGCTTTCAGGCCGACTTCGATCGCGTCCGACCGTTCGGGTTCCAGCACCAGCAAATCGGAATCGAGCGGGGAGTTGACCCCCAACTGCGCCGATCCACGGCGGTAGGAACGGCCATAGGTGGCATAGGTCGTGATGTCGGGCGTCCAGTCATAGCTGACGCTGGCCGTCCCGGTGAGCGGATGATTGACCTGACGCACGAAATCGGGATCGACTGTCGCGGCGCGCGGCACCACGACCCCAGCGGGTACGGGCAATCCGACGCCGCCCGTGGTCGTTACCTCAAGGAAGCTCTGCGCCGTAGCCACAGTGCGCGTATAGCGTGCGCCCAGCTCTACCCTCAGCTTGTCAGTCAGCTTCAGCCGGGTCTGACCAAAGAACGCAAGGTCGCTGGTCTTGTTGGTGATGTCGACTTCCGCCAACAGGGGCAGGGCAAACATATTCGCTGGGAAGGGTGTGTTGGGCACCCGATTGGCAAAGAAGCTATCGACGCGAATGGAAGACAGACCGCCCGCTTTCGTCTGATTGTAGAATACGCCCAGCGTATAGTTGAACATCCCCTCAAACGCTGAAGAGATACGCGCTTCGGCCGTGTAGACACGCGTAGGGTCAGGAACCGTCAGCACCTGATCATATCCCTGCACCGCATTGCCCACATCCTGGTCGGTGCGCGAATGGAGCGATGAATCCTGGAAGCCGCCCAGCACCGAAATCAGATGGGTGCCAAGGTCATAAGACGCATCCGCCGTCACCAGATGAGTGCGGTTGGTGTAGAAAGACAATCCCTCATGCACCGCCAGCCGGTCGGACGCGCTGATCGCGGGTCCGCTGACGAACGGCGAAAACAGACTGGGTCGGTTGCCCGGTCCCTGAACGGCTCGGTTTTGCAGCAGATCGCTTTCCAGATATTGATACACGATATTCCCGCGCAACTGCTCGGTCGGCGCGAAGGACAGCGTGGCGCGAACACTTTCGGTTTCCTGGTTCGACCATTCGTCACGGTTAATGTTGTAGACGTGGTTTGCCCGGTTGCGGTCGAGTACGGCTGCGACGCGGATTGCCAGTTTGTCCTGGATCAGCGGTGTAGACGCCGCGATCTGGAAGTTACGCGCATGCTTGTTGGTGACGGTCGCTTGCAGATAGCCTTCCGGCTCGCTCAGGTCCGCGCGCCGTGTGGTCACCGTAATTGCGCCAGCAGGAGCGGTGCGCCCGCGCAGCGTCCCTTGGGGTCCGCGCAGTACTTCCACCTGACCAATGTCGTAAATAGCGGTGGTGACGGTCTGAATATCGACCGGCACTTCGTTGTAATAGACCGCGACCGCAGCGGGTCCGCCAATGTCGGGGTTGAACGAGATGCCGCGCAGCGTGGCGACGCTGACGCGCCCCGACGTGTTGGCGATCTGAAGTCCCGGCGCAAGTGCGGGAACGTCCTTGAAATCAAACAGGTTGAACTTTTCAATCTGCTCGCCCGTCGCGACGTCCACCGCCATCGGAACGTCTTTCAGCTTTTCCTCGCGCTTGCCCGCGGTAACGATGATGTCCGATGGCAAGGCTTCCGACCCTGCCGCCGAAACGGACTGAGCATCGGCGTCCGGAGCCGCGACAAAGGCTGCGCCTGCCATAAGTAGACTGACATATCTGGTGAAACGATGTTTCAGCATCCCCACTCCCCACAATTTACGATTGTTATCGCCTCGACCAAAATCCCGCATCGCTATGCTTAAATCGTGCAATGCTCGGATTCCGGTCGAACGGAACTTTGAAGTTTCATGCATCTGGGATCAAATAGATCACGGTTTAATTCCATGATGTGGAACAGGCACGATCATGCCCGTCATTGACTCGCCGCCGTCGTTAGATTTTCTTGGCGGCGAGAAGAGAGGATGATGGACAAGATCGTCGTGCACGAAGCCGCGCCCCGAGGAGGATGCGATCAAGACCGTGGTCCGCTTTCCAGCGACATCGGGCAGCCAGGCCATCACATCGTGGCGCGCCTTCTTCGCCTTATCGCACGACGCGGGGGAAATGCGGTCGGCGTCTTGAGGGTCAACGGGTTTGACGAGCCGCTCGACCGGTTTCTGATCGCCACCCTCCCGTCTCTGGACATCGCCAGCCTGCAAAAGCTGTCGTCCCGTGCCAGCGTGGAACTGTCCGATATGCAGGCCTACGCCACCGGACGGCTCCCTTTTCGCGGCGGCGACTGGCGGCTGCTTTTCTACTGCCTGGTCGGTAGCCGCTCCCTGCGCGAAGCCATCATGCGAACAGAGGAACTGCTGCTGGCGATCGACGGACGCATGGGCAATATGACGTTGAAGCGGACAAGCGGACAGGCGTGCCTGTCATATACGGGCGCGCGCAGCGATGATGAAGAAATGGACTTCATCGTCATTCTGCACGGCCAATTGATGTTCCACTCCATTTTCAGCTGGCTCATCGGCAAGCCGCTGGAAGGCACACTGGCTCTCGATTTCCCCGAATTCGCCCGACGGCATCTGGACGGCCAACTGCTGCCGTTCGATCTGCTGCTGGACGCAGACCAGCTGGAAATGCGCTTTGCGGCAGCCCTCCTCGATCAGCCGGTTATCCGCACAATGGCCGATTGCGAAGCGTTGCCGACGCTCAATTTCCTGTTCGGGTTGCGGTCGGGTGAGGATCCGCTGGAAATCGTTCGCCGTTCGCGTCACTTCATGGCGATGGCATTGCGGGAAAGGCGCAAGCTCCCCTCACTCGAAGAACTGGCGCGGCACCTGGCCGTGGGGGCGATGACGCTGCGGCGCAGGCTGCATAGCGCTGGCACCTCCTTCCGTGCGATCCGGGACGAACTGCGCCATGAAATGGCCATCGACATGCTGACCAACAGCCGCTTGTCGATAGAGGACATAGCCGAACGGCTCGACCTTTGCGATTCCAACGCGCTGCGTCGTGCCTGTCGCGGATGGACCGGCATGGCCCCAACCGAATTCCGCCGCAAATTGCTTCAGCTATCAGATGGCGGGTGAGGCTGCTTTCACGCTGCAAGCGGCGAACTCCTGCGCTTCGTGAAGGTCTTCCAAATTAGGCGGACGCTATTGCAATCATGGACGCCGCGCCTAGCATGATGATATTGCAGGGGGAGCAGTGTGATGAATGCGCGAGAGGATGCCTTGGTCGCCAGTGTGGCGGCCGATCAGCGTTATGTTGACCTGGTAGCAAGGCGCTCGCGTCTTGGCTGGTGGCTGTCCGCCATCATCTTCCTTGCGTTCGTCGGCTATCTGCTGCTGATCGCCTTCGACAAGGCAGCGCTTGGCGCACCTATTGCTGGTGGCGTGACGTCGGTCGGAATACCCGTTGGCCTTGGCCTCATCCTTCTGGCGATCGCGCTTACCGGAATCTACGTCGCGTACGCCAATCGTCATCATGACGAACAAATGGCTGCAATTCTTCAGGAACACCGCCGAAAGGACCATAGCGCGTGATGGGGCGTTTGTTAGCGATCGCCCTGGCTTCGATAACGCTGGCCCCGCTCCCCGCTTTTGCGGCCGCGCTGGAAGGACAGGCTCAACGCCAACCCGTCAACTGGATCGCGATCTGCATGTTCGTCGCTTTCGTCGGGCTGACGCTGTGGATCACGAAGGTGGCGGCTGCGCGCACGCGCACAGCATCGGACTTCTACACGGCGGGCGGAGGCATTAGCGGCTTTCAGAACGGCCTCGCGATGGCGGGCGATTATATGTCGGCCGCGTCCTTCCTCGGCATTTCAGCGCAGATCTACTTCGACGGATATGACGGGCTCATCTATTCCACCGGCTTTCTGGTGGGCTGGCCGATCCTGCTGTTCCTGATGGCGGAGCGGCTGCGCAACCTCGGACGCTTTACCTTCGCCGATGTAGCCTCCTACCGCTTTGCCCAGCCGCCGGTTCGCAGCTTTGCAGCGGTCAGCACGCTTCTGGTCGTCAGCTTCTACCTGATCGCTCAGATGGTGGGGGCAGGACAGCTCATCAAATTGCTGTTCGGCCTGCCTTATGCGGTTGCGGTGGTGATCGTTGGCACGCTGATGATGCTCTACGTCCTGTTCGGTGGCATGCGCGCGACCACCTGGGTCCAGATAATCAAGGCCGTGCTGCTGCTTGGCGGCGCCACCTTCATGGCGGTGATGGTGTTGGCCCAGTTCGGCTTCTCGTTGGAGGCGCTCTTCGCCAGGGCCGTTGAGGTCAAGACGGCGGCGGCGTTCGATGCGGGCGCCAGCGCTGCCGATGCTGCTGATAAAGGGCGTTCGATCATGGCGCCGGGCAACTTCATCAAGGACCCAGTGTCCGCGATTTCCTTCGGCCTCGCGCTGATGCTTGGAACGGCGGGCTTGCCCCACATATTGATGCGCTTCTTCACAGTGCCTGATGCAAAGGAAGCGCGCAAATCCGTGCTGTGGGCGACCGGCTGGATCGGATATTTCTATATCCTCACCTTCATCATCGGCTTTGGTGCGATCGTGCTAGTCGGGACGCAGCCTGCCTATCTGGATGCCGGAGGCGCGCTGCGGGGTGGAGGCAATATGGCGGCGATCCATCTTGGCCATGCGATCGGCGGGAATCTCCTCCTCGGCTTCATATCCGCGGTCGCCTTTGCGACTATTCTTGCGGTGGTCGCGGGGCTGACCCTGTCGGCTGCCTCCGCGATCAGCCATGACCTATATGCAACCGTGCTGAAACATGGCGAGGCGAACCCGGCTAACGAATTGCGCGTGTCGCGTTTGACCACGCTCGCGCTGGGCGCGTTGGCGGTGTTGCTCGGTCTCCTGTTCGAAAAGCAGAATGTGGCCTTCATGGTCAGCCTTGCCTTCGCATTGGCCGCGTCGGGTAATTTCCCCGTGCTGATCCTTTCCCTTCTCTGGAATGGCTGCACCACGCGTGGCGCGGCAATGGGCGGCACGATTGGCCTGCTTACCGCTTTCATCGTCACGCTGCTGTCGCCGACGGTCTGGACAAGCACCTTCAACCTTGGTCCGGCTCCTTTCCCGTACAGCTCTGCTGCGATATTTTCAGTGCCAGCTGGCTTCCTTGCTATCTGGCTGATCTCGCACTTCGATCGTTCTTCACGCGGGGTGATCGACAGGGCTGGCTATGCCGCGCAGCGCGTACGGGCCGAGACCGGCATCGGCGCCTTCGCCGCTAACGAACACTGATCGGTGGGGGGCTTCCGGCATTTTGTCACGGTCGGTTGCTGGTAGAACATCGAGCACCAGAACAGATCGGCCGGTCCAACGCAAACGCTGTTGAACCGGCCGGGGATACTGAATGGGGGCGGCCGTCATGGCCGCCGTCCCGTTTTTTAAGCCTTATTCTCCGCCGAAACGATAGCGAAGCTTGAGGCCATACATGCGCGGCTCGCCGTAGATCGTTGCCCAGGAGAGCAACGAGCCGCCCTGGTACACGTCTGTGTTGCTGATCCGGTAGAGCTTGTTCGTGGCATTGGTGACGTACAAGCCTGCATCCAGGCCGGAACCTGCGATGTTGTTCCAATCCAGCGACATGTTCAGCAAGCCAAAGGCGTCCAGCTTCTCCCCCGGCTGCTGCGGCGCAACGACCGTGGCTTCGGTATGCTGCGACGAATTGTGCGCATAGTTCACGAAGAAGGACAGGTCTCCCAGCCTTTCCGCGATGGGCAGGTTCACCGCTACGTGGAAGCTGTAGATGTACGGCACGACATACTGACCGGGCAGGCAGGTCAGGTCCGTGGGCGTTCCAGGCGGCAGCGCCGTGCCGGAACAATCCGCCAGGAAGCCGTTCGATGGCAACGTATATTCGGTATATTTAAAGCGCGTATAGCTGAAATTGCCACCGATCTCGATCGGCTTCCACGGCCGGATGGACGCGTCGACCTCGACACCTGAAACATGGGCCTTCGCCGCGTTGATCCGCGCGCCGCTGGCCAAGGTTACGGGATTGAAATCCCCGGTTGCCTTCTGGATATTCTGGTAATTCAGGTAATAATAGGAAGCATTCAACCGGGCAGGCACGCTGGCGATCTGAAAGTCCGATTTGAACCCCGCCTCATAGGAAGTGACCTTTTCCGGTTCGAAGGTACGGGTGGTCTCGCGAACCGCGTAAGGATTGAACCCGCCTGCCTTGTAGCCACGGCTGACTTTGGCAAACACCATCAGGTCGCGAACCGGCTTGTAATCAAGCCCGACGAGCCAGGTGGCCGCCTTGCTCTTCAGCGAAGCGGTGAAGTTGCAATCCGAAATCGCGCCCACCAACGTCGAGTCCGCCGAGCAGATAAACTGACCGGTGAGCGTCGGAGTATAGCTTTGCGAGAAGCCTTTGATCTTGTCCCAGGTATAGCGGAAACCGCCGGTAAGCCGCAGGCTGTCGAGAGACGGCGTCATCGCCCCGAAATCGAACGTGCCCTGCGCATAGAGCGCCTTTGAGGTCGTCGCGACATAGCCCGGTGTTGCGTTGGAGACACAAGCAGGTGCCCTGGCGATCGTGCCGTCGGGCTTGAAGGTTGCAGGTATCGGGGTGCCTGTAAAAAACGCCGGGCAATAGTTGACGGCACTGCCTGCCTGGTCGCCGTCCGGCTTTTGACTGTAGTAGAAGCCGCCCGCCGTGAAGGTCAGCTTGTTTTCCAGATAAGTGCCCTGGATCTGAAATTCTTCGGTGAACTGCTTGTAGCTGTCACGCGGCAGCGCAATCGGCGATGTGTTATTGTAGACTATGGGCGTGCCAGCGCCGGGAAGCGTAACCTGTCCTGGAGCGGGCAGCTTGTAGGGATCGACATCATATTGCTGCAACACGGTGCCGTCGCCGTCATACCGATAGAAGCTCTTGAACTTCTGATAGCTGACGATGTTGCGCAGCACGAGTTCATCGTTGAGATCAAACGATAGGGTGTCGGTGATACCCCAGGTCTTGGTCTTCTGATAGTCATCGACGCCGTGCGCGGTCTGCCGTGGACCAAGCGCGTCGGCTTGAGCCGTGGCCGCGCGGTAGACATCGCATGGAGCAGTGAAAGGGGTAGGCGTATCTGCGCATAATCCCAACTGAGCCAGACCGGCGGTGCCGTCGATATTGAATCCTTTATGGATAAGCCCCGTGCCGTTGAAGCGCGAGTAGGAGCCATAGGCCATCAGGTAATTTTCGATGCGCTCGGTCGGGCGGAAGGTGATGCCGATGCGGCCCGAATACCAATGCGTATCGTCGCGATCCTTGTTCCAGATCACATCATGGGTATAGCCGTCGCGATCATGATAGGCGCCGACGACGCGGACGAGCAGCTTGTCCTCGACCACGGGCACGTTGATAACGCCCTCAATCTCCTTGGCGTCGTAATTACCATATTTCGCAAGCAGCGAGCCGGAAAAGTCGTTCGTCGGCTTATGCGGCACGAGAAGGATCGCGCCACCTGTGGTGTTACGACCGAACAACGTGCCCTGCGGACCGGCGAGCACCTGAAGATTTTCAAGATCGACAAAGTTGCCGGGCCCGCCCTGCTGGCTGAGTGTGATCGGGGCAGGTAGCGGCACTTCGTTCAGGTAAAGGACGACGCCAGGCGACGCCTGGAACGTGGCCCCCTGGCCGCGCAGCGTAAAGGTTTGGGAGTCGCGTGAGCCCTGCCCCGCCGACCCGACGACCAGCGACGGGACGCTGGCGTTCAAATCCTGCGACTGGGTGATGTTTTGTTGCTGAAGGCGTTCGGGCGAAAAAGCCGTAATCGCAATGGGCACATCCTGCGCACGTTCGGCGCGGCGTTGAGCCGTCACGATGATGTCGGCGGTTGCACCGAGTTGGGTGCCTGACGCGTCCTGCGCCAAGGCAGGTGTGGCTATCAGAACCGCGCATGATGCTACGCTGTTGAAAAGCAGTGCGGAATGCTTCTTCAAAATCCCCTCCTATTTTAGTTCGCCGCCTTTGTTCAGGCGGTCGATCTTCAGAGTAGAATATGGAAACAAACTACGCAATTGAGCAATGCACAATTGTGATGCACTTTTGTCACTATTGCAGGAAGAATGATCAATCTGGGTGCTGACGATTTCCGAATTCCAGACTTACCGGGCGCATGACCCCATCCGGCCTGATCCTGACGCGCACCAGACCCTGCTCGTCCGCGTCCGCCAATCGGCGCGACAAAGACATCACATTAGCTTGCGACGTGAACAATATGCCGGAATCCAATCCCCGCACCTCGCGCCGCGTGCCAATCGAAGCACGAACGATAATCGCGCACCCCGTTATTTGCTGAGCATCGGGACGACCTGGAATGGGATTTAATTGGCGAACCCTGGCAATATGCGGCGCGGTGCCCTGAATGCATAATTCAGGTGCAAGCGATGCATCAAAGGAAGTCTTGCCGCCGTTGTGACCGTCGCGCGATGCCTCCACGGGCCAGTCATACCGATACTGAATATAGTGCCCGCGAAGCAAATCCCTTGGATCATAACCCCGAATAGGAATGAGCCATTCTTGCCCTTGCTGCGCAAGGCGATAGGTCGCGATCCAACTGTAAGCCAAGGCCATGATCGGCAGCAGCAGGGCGGCAGCGAGCAGAAGGCGGGGCGATGCCGCAAGCCTTTTCATGCCGCCATCCCTCCCGCCGGTGCATAGCGTTTCGAGATACGGACAGTCGACCACGCCACCGCAATGGCGAAAGCCCCGGAAAATATAAGGCCCGCCCCGCTTTCAAGCAGGCTGTCATTAAGTTCGAAGCTCAAAATAATGATGCGCAGCGCCACCAGTGCGATCGCCCCCTGGAACAGCCGCCGCCACTGGGCGAAGATAGCCGCTGCGGCCACGGCACCCCACAGCATGACGAAGAATGACGCTCCGATCCAGGGGCTGCGGATCGGGCCGTGCAGATCGACCAGCAAGGCCTGCGCCAAATGCAGCAGCGCCCCAGCGGCCAATATCCCCGCCGTCGCTGTTCCGGATCGTGTGGGCGTGACGCGGAATATGATCGCGGCGGCACCGATCAGGGCCAGACTCTGTATGGCGATGCTGCCGAGGGCAGCGTGGGTCCGGCTGCCCCAGCCGCCCGCTATGATGGCGATGCTAATGCCCGCAAGGATCACGCTGATCGCCAGTTGTTCCAGCAAGCGCCAGAAGGCGGGCCGGTCGCTCCGGCCCCGCATGAACGCGGCGAAGGCAGCCACTACCATGGGCGGGCAAACGATCAGGCCCCAATAGAGTGTTGGAAAAGCAGGTTGGGGTACATGCTGCGCCCATGCCCACGCATGACCATATTCGTCGGCGTGAGACCATGCCGTGCCGACTACCGCTGCCAGCCAGAGGCCCGCGATCGGCCAGCCTCTTCCAAACAAAAGCAGCAGCGGCGAAAAAATGACCAGCCATGCCAGCAGCGGCTGCCAGATCGGCGAGGAGGTCTGATACACCTGCCCGACATGGCCAAAGAAGGCGAGACCCAGAACCGCAGCCACGAACAGCAATCCATCGCTGAAATAATTGTTCTTCGCCGCTGCCCTGGGCAGATAGCACCAGAGCAGCCCCGCAAGACCGGCCATCAGGACAAAGTGGATCGCCAGACGCGTTTCACCGGGTATCGCGTCCCAATTAGCGGCTACGACGGAGATGATCCCCAGACCGATCGTCAACGCACCCAGGCCGACGATCGCCCACAATCCGATAGGCCGACTATGGGCCAACTCCCACGCGCGAATGCGTTCGGCGGTTTCGGCGTCGATCAGCCCCGCGTCCTGCCACGCCTTCAACTGCCGTTCGGACATGGTTTATTTCCCCTGTTCAGTGTCCGGGCGGTTCCATTCCACCCTGTGGATCTTGGGCGCGCTGGAATCGGAAACCATCAGAAAATAGCCCTGAGCACCGATCGGCAATGCAGGCGGAGGAACAGACGAGATGAAATCAAGATATTTCAACCGCGTAAGCCCTATCCGTCAGTATGTGCCAGCATGCCCGAAAATCCTTGGGAGCTCCAGTGGCATTCTGGCCGCCCGAGTCACGCAGCTAATCCTCGCGGCGACCACGGCATCGCTGGGAAATTGCTTAATCTTAACTTTCGGGTTAATAAACTTACTCCGCCGACATCGGTTCGTCGCATGAAGCAGTCCTACCAGCCCCCGCAGTGGAGCGCGACCGGGCGCGTTCATCTCCGCGAAAGGTTGGGCTGAACAGGCAGGACGCCCATGCTGTTCAGGTGCGGCCGAATACCGCGCGTCATAATGAGACTACATGGAGGGGGTTCTGACAGCCGTTACGACATCACGGATGCGGCGGTCGGACGAGAAGCTGCGATCACGCAGGCCCGCCCGATCGAGTTTGAAGGAGTAGCGCAATGAGTAACATTTTAAAAAGCCCGAAACTTTTCTTACTGTTGTCCGTGGCGGCCGGGACCGCTTCAGCCGGTTTCGCGCAGGAAGCGCAGCAGGAGGCGCCTGAAGCCAATCTGTCGGCGACCTACAGCGCCCCTGCGCCCGAAGCGGCGCAGCTGGCCGAAGGGCCGGAGGTCGAAGGCCTCATTTCTGCGCGCAACGGCGATAAATTGCAGGTTACCGCGGCCGACGGCACCAACACTGTCGTCACCATCAATGACGCGACCCGTGTCAAGTCCAGCGGCGGTTTCCTTGGCCTTAGCCGCAGCAAGCTTGCCACAGCCTCGCTGCTGAACGGTCTGCCGGTTTCCATCAAGACGCTTCAGTCGGGTGCTGACCTGATCGCCAGTCAGATCGATCTGAAGAGCAAGGACCTGAAGACCGCATCTATGATCCGCAGCGGCACTGCCCAAGGCTTTGCCGAACAGACCGCCGCGACGGAAGCCTTGCGCAGCCGCGTGGGCGACATCGATAAATATAATGTCAAAAGCACGACCAACGTGAACTTCGACATCGGCAAGGCGGTATTGTCCGAGCAGGCGAAGAGCGACCTGTGCGCCACTGCGTCAGCGGCCGATGGCATGAACAACGCCCTATTGCTCGTCGTGGGCTATACCGATTCCACCGGCAGCGACGACTTCAATCAGGCGCTTAGCGAAAAGCGGGCCAGCCGGGTGGTCAACTATCTTCAGCAGACCTGCGGCTGGAAGCCCTATCGCATGCTGACTCCCACTGGCATGTCCGAAGCGGACCCGCTCAGCAGCAATGATACGGTCGAAGGCAAGGCGCAAAACCGCCGCGTCGCGGTGAATGTGCTCGTCAGCAAAGGCCTCGATGGACTCTAAAGTGCAAGGGGCGGGCAACAGTCCGCCCCTGTTTACTGATGATCGTGGTTTGAACGAAGGCTGCGCCTTAACCAATAGCGGCGATCACTTATCAGTCTTGCTCTCCAGCGCCCGTGCCATTTTCAGATGCCCCTCTACCACCGGAGCGATCTCGCCCGCTGCCGCCTTCAACGCCGCGTCCGTCCCGCCCGACACGTAGGAACGCATCAGCGCAAGAGCGTCTTCATGCGCATCGACCTGGCCATCGATATATTCCTCGTCAAACGCCGCGCCCTTCTTCCGACGCAGTTCGTCCAAATCCTTCTTCTGCCCAGCGGTAAGGTCAGGGTTCGGTATAACGGCAGGCCGTGCCTTGCCCGCTGCCAACTTGATCTTCGCGGTGGACTCTGAATGGGCCTTGATCATCTGAACGGCGAAGGCCTTTACCTCAGCGGACGTGGCGTTGGCGGAAGCCAGCTTCGCAGCCGCAATCTCGAACGCATCGCTCCTGGCTGCGAGGTTCACGAAATCCTGCGCATCAGGGGTTGGTTTCAATGCATCGATTGCGTTCTCCGCCGCCTTCTCGACCCTGTCGCCAGCATTTTCAGCAACGTTCTTCGCCGCATTCAATGCGTCGGCATTGCGCTGCTCACTCGCCTGATTACAGGCCGCCAGCGTCAATCCTGCGGCCAGGACCATCGACGTGATACGCGCCATTTTCATTCTCCCTGAAATTCAGGACGCAAACGCGCCTTCGGTCCAGGCGTTCCTTCTTACCACGGGAGGCTGCACAGCATTTTTGGACCCGTTGCGCTGACGGCGCCGACAGGCCGTTCGACAACTGGCGACGTCAGGACGCGATCTGTTGACGATATCGGTTCGGACTGCTTCCGGCCTCACGCTTGAATGCCGCTGAAAAGGCACTGGCATTCGCGAAGCCCAGACGGTGCGCTATCCCTTTCAAGGGAAGCGATCGGTCGGCGAGGAGCATCTTTGCCCTTTCGAGCCGAATGCCATCGACATAGGCGCTGACGGAAGTTCCCGTGCTGGCCTTGAACAGGCGACGCAAATGCGGCGCGCTGATACCGCATTCATCGGCCAATTGGCGGACGGTGATTGGCCGTCCTTCGATGGTTTCCACGATATCGCGGATCCGGCGAAGCTGCCATGAGGCGAGCTTACCACCCTCGCCAGCGCGCGCATTGGTGTGCGTATCGTCAAGCTGCCGCACCAATTCCACGAGGATCAACCGGCACAAGGAATCCACCTTCACGGCATGGGAAAAACCGGGGGCACGAAGCTCATCCGCAAGAAGCTTCAACGCCTGTTGAGAGACATTCCCATTCTCGCAATATAGCAGCTGCTCTACATGGTTGAGCGGCTCTATGCCCGTGGTCTCGTTGAAATATTCCTTCTCAAAATCGCAGAAGATTGCGGGTTTCAGGGGACCGGAATTTTCGACTTCGGCGATCCAGTTGATATCGGCGGGGACAAAGGTAGCCTGTTTCAATTCATGATAGTGGGACTGGGTGGCGTAGCGAAACCGGCCGCGCGGCCTGTAAATGCTCGACGTCCACATGCCGACCTGATGAGTAGGCTCCCGGCCTGCGAGATGCTGTGGGAAACTCCCCCCGTGCGGCAGGTTCAGCCGAACGACGACACCGGGAATGCGAGACGTGGCAAGACGCTCCTCTGTCCAGGTGACATATTCGTGCACTGCTGCGCTCTCCATGCGCCGCGCCATATGCGTGGCGAGTCTTCCTCCTCTCTTATGGGAAAGACGCGGCGGCGGCGACAAGATTGATCGGCCGCCGCCCGCCCGAGCTTATTTTGGCAAAGCGTAGGCGACGAGGGAATCGCCCAGCTTCGTGCCGAGGAATTTATGCCCGCCTGCGGCAATCACGACATATTGGCGGCCATCCTTCTTCAGGCGGTAGGTCATGGGCGAGGCCTGCCCGCCCGCAGGCAGGCGAACGCGCCAGACGACCTTGCCGGACCTAATGTCATAGGCCCGCAGATAATTGTCCGTGGTCGCGCCAAGGAACACCAGTCCCGAAGCCGTGGCGACGCTGCCGCCAAGGTTCGGCACGCCAAGCTTCAGCCACATGGGCGGCGGCGCCTGGTCGCGCGTGGTGCCAAGCGGCACGTTCCACAGCGTCCTGCCAGCCTTCAGGTCGATCGCGGTCAGGCGGCCCCAAGACGGCCGGTTGCATGGCGCGCCAAAGGGAGACAGCATGGGCTTCAGTTGCAGGCCGTAGGGCGCGCCCTTGGTCGGCAGGATGGCCTCTCCCGCAGCGGTGCGGGACGCGATTTCGGCCTGCGGGATCAGCTTCATGATCGCGCCCACCTGCGTCGTGTTGGCGATCAGGATACCGCGCTGCGGGTCAACGGTCACGCCACCCCAGTTGGACGCGCCCTCAAAGCTTGGCCATTGCAGCCATCCCTTTGTCGAGGGAGGGGTGAAAACGCCCTTATAGTTCACGGATCGGAACAGCTCCCGGCACTTATATTTGTCATAGGGGGTAAAGCCCCACATATCTTCTTCGCGCAGGTCCGGATCGCGGATGATGAACGCCGGATTGGCGGGGAATGGTTGCGTGGGCGACAGCTTTTCGCCCGTCACCTTGCCCTCCTGCGGCACGGAGCGTTCGACCACGGGGAAGATCGGCTTGCCGGTACGCCGGTCGAGGATGAAGATATGCCCGACCTTCGTGGTCTGCGCGAGCGCGGGGACAGGCCCGTTCGCCGTGGGCAGGTCAAACAACACCGGCTGCGCGGGAATGTCATAATCCCACACGTCGTTATGAACCGTCTGGAACCGCCACTTGACCTGACCTGTCGTCCCATCGAGCGCCACGACCGAACTTGCATAATAGTCGAGGCCCGCCCGGTTGGCGGCATAGTGGTCGGGCGGCGCGTTGCCCATGGGCACATAGACAAGGTTAAGCTTGGGATCGACCGCCATGGGCGCCCAGCTATTGGGCGTCCTCCGCACGAATTGCTCGCCCTTTGGCGCGTTCTGCGCATCACTCATCCCCGGCGGAAGGCCGTTCCAGGACCAGAGGGGCTTGCCAGAATGAATGTCGAACGCCCGGATCGCTCCAGCGGGCATGTCTACCCGCATATTGTCGGTAAGCCGTCCATTCACGACGATGGCATTGCCGATCACGACGGGCGGTGAAGAGATCGATAAGTCGCCCCGCTCTATCTTGCCCAGACCCGGCTTCAGATCGACCACGGAATTGTGCCCGAAGGAGCGGCACTCGCGGCCCGTGGCGGAGTCAAGCGCCACCAGCCGCCCGTCCAGTGTCCCGGCAAAGATCCGTCCCGCGCATTCAGCGCCCGCTGGCACGCTTTCGTCACGCGCATAGGTGACGCCACGGCAGTTCAGAAGGTAGGTGCTGAAATTGTCCGAGCTTGGCTGCTTCGTCCAGATTTCCTTGCCAGTCTCCGGGTCCACCGCCGCGATGCGGCCATTGCCGGAGCAGAGATAAAGCCGGTTTTCCGCGATGATCGGGGTCGCCTGGAATGTCGGGGAAAGCGGCTCAGGCGCCGTCACCATGCCGATATGATAGGTCCAGGCAGGCTTCAGCGCCCAGACATTTTCCGGCGTGATCTGCGTCAGCGGCGAATAGCGCGTCCCGCCCGCATCCCCGCCATAATAGCTCCAGCCCGCCGTCGGCCCGGAATAATCGATGGCTGGCGCAGGGCGGAACAGGTTCCCGCTATAGGCCCAATATCCCCCGCCCAGGATCGCGATGGCGCCAGCAGCGATTAGGACAGTGCGGCGCCATCCACGGCGGCGCTTCTTTCCGCGCGTCCCGTTGCCGCCGCCTGACGAGGCAGGCTCTGCATCCTGAAAGGAAAAGCGTGTATCAGTCTGGTTCATATGGCCTCGATCATCGATGTTTGCGGACCACAGCGCGCATCCCTCCGCTGGCTCCGTTTGAAAACAGACCGGGCCTTCACCCGGCTATCGCCTCCACCGCCTGTGCAGCGCCGCGCATTGCGCCTTCGATATAACCAACCCCTTTGGCATCGCCGAGGACGTGAACAGTAAAGCCCTGCGCCTGCAACTGATCGGCGAGCGTCAGGTCACCCGTCGCGCCTTTCGCGACGATCACATGGTCGGCGGCGGCAGCCTGCTCCGCTCCGCCCTTGTCGATGAAGCGGACAGCGTCGCGCTCGATCCGGATGGCGCTCGACGCCGGATAGAGCTGAACGCCATGTTCCTTCAGTTCCGCCAGCAACCGCATCCGGCGGACGATCGTCAGACCCGCGCCCAATCGCGGCGCATCGTCCACCACTACCACCTGGCGTCCACGTTCATTCAGAAACTCCGCCAGTTCCAGGCCGACCAGTTCGCCCCCCAATGATGACGATCCGCTTGCCGAGCGGCATCCATTGGTGCGTCGCCTTGCGCACGAAATCGAGATTGGCGGTCATGCCCGTTATGGAGCCGAGCTTCGTCGCCGCTCGGGTCAGCAACCCGGTCTTGCGCTTGAGTTCATCGGAACTTTGGCCAAGCACCATCCGGCGCATGTCGACTCGCCACTCCAATGAGATGGACCAAACTTGTCCCCACCGATTTCTCTCCTGCCTCTCCAAAAGCCTTATACCCTACCCCCTCTCGGCCGACGATGCCTACCGCAGGCGCCCGTGCGTCATCAGCCCCATTTTATGTCGTGAAGCGCCCATAATTATGCGGATCAATCATCCTTCACCGCCTCCTTTGCGCCGCGCCACCGGATCGACGGCTGATCCTTCCAACGCTATGGGTCGGGCCATGAGCAGCGACAATCTTGAATCTTCCTCTGTTGAGGTGGAGGAGCCGCCACCCACTCCCCGCACTGTCGGGCGGCCGCGCCGGTTGACCTTGTCTCAAATACTCGACGCCGCGATCGACATGGGGCTCGATGGCCTCAGGATCGCGGCGCTCGCCGATCGGCTCGGCGTCCGCCCGGCGGTGCTGTACACCTATGTCACCGGCCGCAAGGAGCTGGTGCGGCTCGCAGCGCAGCGTGCTTCGGGGGCGGCCACCTTCCCGGAGGATGAGGGTCAGTCATGGCGCGAATATGCCACCCAATATGCCGAAGCGCTGCACAAGCTGGTGGAGGAAGGGCGGCTCGTCTCCACCCTCGTCAGCGGCAATTTGGGACCAGCGGTCGAGATCGACAGTTCCGAACAATGGCTGCAAGCCATGCTGGCACGCGGGTTCGACCTGCCCGACGCGCTGGACCTGCTGCGCTCCATCGACCTGATCGTGCTCGGGGGCGCGTTCCTCTCCTCCTATGCCCGTGCGGTTGCAGGCGGCGAAGCGGAATATCGCGAAGCCGTGCGCTCCTCGATCAGGCAGCGTTCGGCGGAAGACGTACCGGTCATCGCCGCGCATCCTGACCGCTATGCCGACACCGCCCTCCCCCGCTGGCGCACCACATTGGCGCTGGCGCTCGACGGAGTGGCCGCACGGCGCGGCGAATAGTCGAACATATTTTCGGAAATTATTGCCAGCGAAGCGGTGATGGGATATTCCCGTCTTCAGACCCTGCCGTTCGCGCCGGGAAATTGCTTGCTGGAGAGAGCCTATGCCCGCCGATGTCGCTTCCACTTTCCTGCCCGTCGCGCCGCCCAGGATCGTCGACAATCTTTATACCGAAGACCAACATCAGCGGGTTCTGGACGTCGTCCGCCGGGAAGGCCCCTGGTCGCTGATCCTGGCGCAATATTTCGCTTCGCCCGAGGAGGTGATCGCGACATCCACCGGCTCCATTCCAGAAGGCTTCACGCCGACCTGGGAGATGTTCATGAACCCGGTTTTCCGGGGCTACCTCGCCGACAATGGCGTCAATCGCTATCCGGAACTGGACGATTGCTTCTATAACAAGAAGTTCCTCGACATGGCGCGCGCTTATTGGAACACGCCCTATGTCGAATGTGACCAGCTAATGTTCAACCTTCAGGGTCCAAGCTCGGCCGGCGGATCGCCGCATGTCGATGGCACGCATTTTCGCGGACTATACGAAGTCAACTGCCCGATCTGGCTGCTGAACATCATGGCCAAGTCCGGGCTGTTCCGGCGCTGGCAGGCGAAAAAGGCGCAGGTCATCGCCTGGTATTATCAGGGTTCGATCGGCGGCGGCTTCCACTATTGGCCGAACGGGCCGCAAAATGATCCGGTCTGCCTCGAAGCGCCGATGTGGGGACGCGGCGTCGTGGTCGAAAATGAAATGATGTTCCACACCGCGCAGGGCTGCGGACCGGTCGATCAGCGCAAACCTGCGGGCCTCGCGATCAATTCGACCATGTCGGCCGATCCCGATGTGGCTGCCGGATGGCGGATCATGACCGGCGACGATGTCGTGGCCAAGATCCCCGAGCAGGAATTTCGCCTGCTACTCCATTGGAATGCACAGGTTTACACCGACCTCAACGACCTGCGAATTTCGCGCGACCATAGCGACGACATTACGACCGACATGGCGTTCGAGATATTCGTGAAGAACCTCCGCACGCGGGGCGAAATCTTCGAGATGCCGAGCGATCCGCTGCACGACACCAATTTCATTCGCCTGCTGACCCGAGTCTATGATGTGGGAACGCCCAAGGGCGTGCCGCAGGACCCGGTCGAGCCACGACTGGTCGCCTGACGTCCTCGACTGGATCTGGGGCGCTTCAACTGATCGGAGCGCCCCCGCCTAGCAGCTCTTCCGATCTTTCCCGCAGCATGTCGGACACGGCGAGGATGCGGGCGAGCTTCGTCATTTCCGGATGCGTCACCAGCCAGAAGGATCGCGCAATCTCCACCTCTTCCGGGAAAAGCCGCACCAGCTTCTCATCATCCGCGACGATGAAGTCCGGCAGCACGCCGATCCCGGCGCCATCCAGTATCAGCTGGCGCTGCATGCCGATGCTGCTCGATCGGAGCGACGCTTCCAGTCCCGCATAGACCTCGTCCAGATAGTCTAGTTCCGGCGAGTAGAGAAACTCAGGCACGTAGCCGATCAGCACATGCTCATGCAGCCGCTCGCGCGACACTGGAGCACCCCGCGCCGCGAGATAGCCGGGCGACGCATAAAGGTGCAGCTTGTAATCAGCCAGCTTTCGCACCGCCAAATGCCCCCGTTGCGGCCGCGCCAGCATCACCGCCATGTCCGCTTCCCGTTTCGACGGATTTAGAAATCCCGACGCGGTAATCACGTCCAGCCGGATGCCTGGATGGCGGGCGTGAAATTCGGGGATCGCAGGGGCCAATATCCACCGGCCAAAACCCTCGGCAACCGACAGCCGCACCTGCCCGTTCAGACTGTGCCTTTCCCCCTTCACATCGACGATCGCCGACATCGCAGCGCTTTCGATACTTTCAGCATGGCGGAGCAAGGCGGCGCCATGTTCCGTCAGCGCCCTTTCTGCGCCAGTCTGTTCGAATAATTGCGCGTCGAGCGCCTGCGACAATCGCCCCAAGCGCCGGGAAATCGTCGTCGCATCAATGCCGAGTGCCCGCGCCGCCGGAGCCACCTTCTTCAGCCGCGCGACCGTCAGAAATATGCGCAAATCATCCCAATCGAACATCCGGTCCTACCCATGCAAAAATGCAGATCAACTCTGCAACAAAGGGGAATTGAATGCATTATCGCCTTTCGGCATGATAAGGCAAATCTCATCGAGAGGGTGCCATGCGCGAAATTTCCCACAAGCTCGCCTTTGCTCATAACAGCGAAGCGCCGCGCTACAGTGATGTGTTCAATCCCAATGATGGGCAGGTTCAGGCCCGTGTGGCCCTGGGCGACCGCGCCCTCCTCGACCGCGCGGTAGAGGCGGCGAAGGCGGCGCAGCCCGCCTGGGCGGCAGTCAATCCGCAGCGGCGCGCTCGCGTCATGTTCAACTTCAAGACGCTGGTCGAGAAGAATATGGACGAACTGGCGCATCTGCTTTCGTCCGAACATGGCAAGGTGATCGCGGATTCGCGCGGCGATATCCAGCGCGGGCTGGAAGTCATCGAATTTTGCTGCGGCATCCCCCATGCACTGAAGGGCGAATATACGCAGGGCGCAGGCCCGGGCATCGACGTCTATTCCATGCGCCAACCGATAGGCATCGGCGCTGGCATCACGCCCTTCAACTTCCCCGCGATGATCCCGCTCTGGATGTCGGGGGTCGCCATCGCGACGGGCAACGCCTTCATCATGAAGCCTTCCGAGCGCGATCCGTCCGTCCCCGTGCGCCTTGCCGAACTCTTCCTTGAAGCCGGTCTGCCCGAAGGCATTCTGCAGGTCGTGCAGGGTGACAAGGAGATGGTCGATGCCATCCTCGATCATCCGGACATTGGCGCGATCAGCTTTGTCGGCTCTTCCGACATCGCCCATTATGTCTACAAGCGCGGCGTCGATAACGGCAAGCGCGTGCAGGCGATGGGCGGCGCGAAGAACCATGGCATCGTCATGCCGGATGCCGATCTGGACCAAGTCGTCAACGACCTGTCGGGCGCGGCCTTCGGCTCTGCTGGCGAACGCTGCATGGCGCTGCCCGTCGTGGTGCCGGTGGGCGAGAAGACCGCCCTTGCCCTTCGCGAAAAGCTGATCCCCGCCATTCAAGCGCTGCGCGTCGGCGTTTCGACCGATCCCGAAGCGCATTATGGCCCGGTCGTCACCGCCGCGCACAAGGCGAAGATCGAAAACTATATCCAGATGGGTATCGATGAAGGCGCCGAGCTGGTGGTCGATGGCCGCGGCTTCACCCTGCAAGGGCATGAGCAGGGCTTCTTCGTCGGCCCTACGCTGTTCGATCACGTCAAGCCCAGCATGCGGACTTATCAGGAAGAGATTTTCGGCCCCGTGTTGCAAATGGTGCGCGCCGAAAGCTTCGAGGACGCAATCGCGCTGCCCAGCCAGCATCAATATGGCAATGGCGTCGCGATCTTCACTCGTAACGGCCACGCCGCGCGCGAATTCGCCGCGCGGGTGAATGTCGGCATGGTCGGCATCAACGTGCCGATCCCGGTGCCCGTCGCTTATCACACATTCGGCGGCTGGAAGCGCTCTGCCTTTGGCGACACGAACCAGCACGGCATGGAAGGCATCAAATTCTGGACGAAGGTGAAGACCATCACCCAGCGCTGGCCCGATGGCGGCGCGTCCGGCGACAGCGCCTTCGTCATCCCCACCATGGGGTGACAGCTGCGAGGGGAGAGCGCATGCTCTCCCTCAAGACGCTTGGCGCACGCCATCGCCGCAACAGGATGCATGATGACCCAGTTCGACCTTACCGACGACCAACGCCAGATCCAGGACATGGCTCGGCGCTTTACCGCCGACGCGATCACGCCGCATGCGGCCGAATGGGATGAGAAGCATATCTTCCCGCGCGACACGATCCGCGCGGCGGCCGAGCTGGGCTTTGGCGGCATTTATGTGTCGGAAGAGTCGGGCGGCATCGGCCTTGGCCGTCTGGAATCCGCGCTGATCATGGAGGCCATGGCCTATGGCTGCCCGTCGACCAGCGCGTTCATATCGATCCACAACATGGCCGCCTGGATGATCGACCGTTTCGGCGCACAAACGGTCAAGGACAAATATCTCCCCTCGATGGTGCCGATGGAACAGATGGGCAGCTATTGCCTGACCGAAGCGGGATCGGGATCAGACGCCGCCGCGCTCAAGACACGCGCCGTGAAGGACGGCAGCGACTATCTCGTCACCGGCTCCAAGCAGTTCATCTCCGGCGGCGGCGAAAATGACATCTATGTAACCATGGTCCGCACGGGCGAGGATGGCCCCAAGGGCATAAGCTGCCTCGTCATCGAAAAGGATATGCCCGGCGTCAGCTTCGGCGCGCAGGAGCGCAAGCTTGGCTGGCATTCGCAACCCACTGCGCAGGTCAATTTCGACAATGTCCGCGTGCCTGCGGAAAATCTATTGGGAGCAGAGGGCGAAGGCTTCCGCATCGCGATGATGGGCCTTGATGGTGGACGGCTCAACATCGGCGCCTGCTCGCTCGGCGGGGCACAGCGCTGCCTTGATGAAGCGGTCGCCTATAGCAAGGATCGCAAGCAGTTCGGGCAGGCCATCGCGGATTTCCAGAACACGCAGTTCACCCTTGCCGACATGGAGACCGAACTTCAGGCGGCGCGCGCGCTACTCTACATGGCAGCGGTCAAGGTGACGGAAAACGCGCCTGACAAGACACGCTTCGCCGCGATGGCAAAGCGGCTCGCCACCGACGCCGGGTCCACCATCGCCGACCGCGCGCTGCAATTGCATGGCGGCTACGGCTATCTGATGGATTATCCGATCGAACGCTTCTGGCGCGACCTGCGTGTTCACTCGATCCTTGAAGGCACCAATCAGGTGATGCGCATGATCGTCGCCCGCGACCTGCTGCGCCCATGAAGGCGGCCAGACAATCAACAGAAGGAAGTCGGCATGACTGAGACTATCGCCTTCATCGGCTTGGGTAATATGGGTGGCGGAATGGCCGCCAATCTCGTCAAGAACGGCTTTGCCGTGCGCGCCTTCGATCTTTCCGACGCGGCCCTCGCCAAGGCCGAGGCGGCTGGCGCGACCGGCGCCAGCAGCGCGGCCGAAGCTGTAGCGGGGGCGGATGCGGTGGTCACGATGCTACCGGCGGGCAAGCATGTCGAAGCAGTCTATAATGACGAGGTTTTCGGTACTGCAAAGGCAGGAGCGTTGTTCCTCGATTGTTCGACCATCGACGTGGCGACCGCTCGCCGCGTCATCGCCGCGGCGAAGGCAAAGGGTTTCCTGATGGCCGACGCGCCGGTCTCCGGAGGGATCGCCGCTGCAAATGGGGGATCGCTAACCTTCATGGTGGGCGGCGACGATGAAGCCTTTGCAAAGGCAAAGCCCATCCTGTCCGCCATGGGCAAGGCCGTAATCCACGCCGGTAGTGACGGCAACGGCCAGGCGGCCAAGATCTGCAACAACATGCTGCTGGGCGCGACCATGGTCGCAACGTGCGAAGCCTTTGCCATGGCGGAGAAGATCGGGCTCGACGCCCAGACCTTCTACGACATTTCCAGCGTTTCGTCGGGACAAAGCTGGTCCATGACAAGCTACTGCCCCGTGCCCGGCGTTGGTCCGCAATCCCCTGCGGACAACGGCTATAGCGGCGGCTTTGCCGTTGCCCTGATGCTGAAGGACCTGAAACTCGCGCTGGAAGCGGCGGCTTCCGTCAACGCCAGCGTACCCATGGGCGCGCAGGCGGAAAGCCTTTATCAATTGCTGGCCAATAAGGGCGAAACTAGTCAGGATTTCTCCTCGATCATCAAATTCCTGTCCTGATCAGCATGTAAGTCACGCAGCCGCCAAGCCAAGCGGCGATGCCGATGCCGATGCCGATGAAACTGAACGCCTCGCCTTCCGTTAACAAGGATAGGTCGTAAAAAAGTGAGGCAATTCAATGCGGATGGAAAGCGCGACGGGCTGGTCGGCAACCTACAGCTACTCTCCACTATATCGGGAGGATGAGCCCAATCATTGTCCCGGATGTGACAGGCAACATTGGATCATAGGGCGCATGACCGCCGAATGCAGTTTCTGCGGATCGGCCATGCCCCTTGAACACTTCAGCACCTATAGCGCGTCACCACGGATCGAGTGCCGTAATCATGCTGCCGATGAACTACCGGAATATCTGCGGCCAGTCGCCTGAACCAAAGCATCTGATCTCAACCGCAAAAAGCCCCACCTCCGAAAAAGAAGGCAGGGCAGTTTGGGTCGCACTGCAGGATAACCTGCTCTCAGCTAACCAGCTTTGCTGGCTACGGTTCCGGCTGCGAACCGCCCGCAAAACTTTCGCATTGGTTCCACACCTTTGAATTGTCCCGAAAACTCGGGCGTTTCACGCAAGGTATAACAAACGCTATAATCAGAAATATCATGCCGTTCGCTGACCTTTTCTGCGCTCAGCCGCGTGCCACCGCCTGATTGGTCGCAGCATAGCTGCGCAATCCGGACCATGCGGCGAGGGCAGCGGTTAGCGATGCGCATAGGCCCACGGTCGCCAACGCGGGGCCGATCTGACCACGGCCATCGAACAAGGCGTTGTCGATCAACGGCACGATCGCTGTTCCGAGCGACAAGCCTACGAGACTGTTCGCCAAAAGGAACAGCGCGGCTCCGGTTGCCCGCATGCTGGGCGGCGTCGCGAGTTGGATCGCAGCCAGCGAGCAACCGAAATAGCCGTTGAAGCAGAAGGTCAGGATTGAAAAGAGCAACAGCAGCAGCGTTGAGGAAGGCATGACCGGCGCAAGCGTCGCCGGAATAACGCACAGAAAGGCGAGGATCATCGCCATCCTCAAATTGGCATCGCGCACGCCTTTCAGCGAAAGCCTCTCCGCCGCGAAACCGCCCGCCAAGGAACCCAAGCTCCCAAGCAGCAGGTAGATCAGCCCCAGACGGAGCGAGGCCTGTCCGGGCGTCATGTCAAAGGTCCGGATGAGCAATGTCGGATACCATGCCGACAGGCCATAACCCATGGTCCCCAGCAAGGTGGAATTGGCATAGATCGCCGCGAATGTCCGCCAATGCGCGCGCAGGTGAGACAGTGCCGCGCGAAACGGCATACCCGCCTCACCCACCCCGCGCGGCGTGCCGGTTCACGGGCCACGAAAACCAGCGCCGTCACCAACAGGCCGGGCAAGGCCACAAGCAGGAATGCCGCCCGCCAGGTAGGCATCGGCCCGATGCCGGGCAGCACCAGCGCACCCTGCGCCGCGACCATATCGACAACGGCGCCCCCGACCAGCAGCGCTAGCCCGCCACCAATGGTAATGCCCAGATTATAGATCGCCATCGCCCGCGAAAGCTGCGCTGGCGGGTAGGCGTCACTCAGCCAGCTGTGAGCCGAAGGGGATAGCGATGCCTCCCCCAAACCGACGCCCATGCGCGCGACGAACAGATGCGCATAGCTGCCCGCAAAGCCGCAAAGTGCGGTGCAGGCGCTCCAGAACAGGACGCCCACGGCGATGATCCGGCGGCGGCTGATCCGATCGGCCAGCATTCCGATGGGAATGCCGACCACTGCATAGAGCAGGGCAAAGGCCAATCCCTGAAGCAACCCGACCTGCAAATCGCTAAGGCCCAGATCCTGTTTGATCGGCTCGACCATCAGGCTCAATATCTGCCGGTCGATGAAGGAAAGGATGTAGGCTACGAGAAATATGCCGAGCGCGACATGGCCTTGCCTCAGGCTGGCCCTGCCGCCCGCGACGGCAGAATGTTCGTGGCTCAATTCCTCATCCCCTCGTCCCATGCATTTCTCTTCTTTTTGACCGCCCCCCGATGCCGAGCGAGCTCTTTTTAAACCCGCAGAACGACCTTCCCGATGGATGCGCCCGTTTCGACCAGCTCATGCGCGGCCTTCAGGCTGGCGGCACTCATCGGTCCTAGATCGCGCGTCATCGTTCCCTGCAAAACCCCTTCATCCACCAGCCGCGCAATCTCGGACAATATGCGATGCTGTTCGATCATGTCCGGGGTTTCGTAGATGGAGCGCGTGAAAACACCCTCCCACGCGACGGTGATCGACTTTTGCCGGAGGGCCACGATGTCGAAGCTCTTCACATCATCGATAACCGCCAGGCTTCCTTGAGGCGCGATGATGCGGGCATAGGCTGGTAGATGCTGTTCGCTCGCAGCCAGACTTGCCACGAAGTTGACCGCCTTGACGCCGATCGCGGCAAGCCCTTCATTCAAGGGCTTGCGGTGGTCGATCACATCATGCGCGCCCATCTGCTTCACCCAGGCGATGGTTTCCGGGCGCGAAGCGGTAGCGATCACGCGCAGCTTGGTCAGCTGCCGCGCGAATTGCACCAGCATCGAACCAACGCCGCCAGCACCGTTGACGATCAGGATCGTCTGCGCTTCACCGCCGCCTTGTGACACGCGCAAACGATCGAACAGCAGCTCCCATGCCGTAAGCCCGGTCAGCGGGAGCGCGGCCGCCTGCGCGAAGTCGAAGGAACGCGGCTTTGGCCCGACAATCCGCTCATCGACGACATGCAGTTCCGAATTGGTCCCCGGCCGCTTGATGGTGCCAGCATAGAAGACTTCGTCACCCGGCGCGAAAAGCGTAACGTCAGCGCCGACGGCTTCCACCACGCCCGCCGCGTCATAGCCCAGAACCATCGGCTCCTCAGCGGGCTTGGCGCCGCCGCGCACTTTCGTGTCGACCGGATTGACGGACACAGCATGCACACGAACGAGCAGATCGCGAGGGCCGGGCGACGGATCGGCGACCTCAATGTCGATCAGCGAGTCCTCCCGCTCCAGCGGGCCGCCTTGCCTGAATCCCACCGCCTTCATCCAGCGCCTGCCTCTCGATAGTTGATCTCAGGGCGAGAGGCTTATTGTTGCCCGGCTGAAAAGGAAAGGTGCCAATGCGTCAGGCGAGCTCAAACGCCATCGCTGTCGCTTCGCCACCGCCGATGCACAGGCTTGCCACGCCGCGCTTGAGACCACGCTCCTCCAGCGCACCCAGCAGGGTGGCAATGATCCGCGCGCCCGAGGCCCCGATCGGATGCCCCAGCGCAGTCGCACCGCCATTAACGTTCAACTTGTCGGCGGGGATGCCAAGATCCTTGGCCGCGATCATCGCAACAACGGCGAAGGCTTCGTTCACCTCAAACAGATCGACGTCGGCCACAGACCAGCCAGCCTTGGCCAGCAGCTTACGCATCGCCGGAACGGGCGCGGTCGTAAAGCGTGCCGGTTCATGGGCGTGCGCGGCGCTGGCCACTACCGTGGCTATTACCGGCAGGCCCATACGCTCCGCCACACTGCGCCGCGTCATCACCAGTGCCGCGGCCCCGTCGGAGATGGACGAACTGTTCGCCGCGGTGATAGTGCCATCGGCAACGAAAGCGGGCTTCAGCGAAGGGATCTTGTCCGGACGGGCCTTGCCCGGCTGCTCGTCGGTATCCACCAACGTATCGCCGCCACGCCCGGGCACTGTCACTGCTGCGATCTCGCGCTGGAAAGCGCCGCTCGCGATGGCCGCCTGCGCCCGTTCCAAGGATCGGATCGCATAGCCGTCCTGCTCCGCGCGCGTGAACTGATAATCACGCACCGCCTCCTCGGCAAAGACACCCATCGCCTTGCCGGGTTGATAGGCGTCCTCCAGCCCGTCCGTCATCATCGTATCGATGATCCGATCGTGACCGATACGTGCGCCGGACCGGTGCTTGGGCAGCGCATAGGGCGCGTTCGTCATGCTTTCCATGCCACCCGCCACAATCAGGTCGGCCGCGCCTGCCTGCAGCGCCTCCTGCGCCATGATGGCGGCCTGCATGCCCGAACCACACATCTTGTTCACGGTGGTCGCCTGCGTGTTGAGGCCAAGGCCCGCGCCCAACGCCGCCTGCCGCGCGGGCGCCTGCCCCAAGCCCGCTGGCAGGACGCAGCCCATGTAGATACGGTCGATCGCATCCACAGGCGCACCCGCGCGCTCGACCGCCGCCTTGACCGCAGCCGCGCCCAGATCGGTCGCCTTTAAAGGGGAGAATATCCCCTGAAACCCACCCATCGGCGTGCGGGCATAACCAGCGATGACAACAGGATCATTCTGCATGACAATTTCCTTCAAAAGCCAGCTAGGGTTGGCGCAACGCCGCTACTGCAGATAAAATCATATAGGTGCGCGCCTATGATCATGCACCGCCGCCCTTGATCAACGTCATGCGCAAACACTGGCATACCAGCTCGTCCCGCTGGTTCAGCATCCGGTGCGAAAAGGTGACAACGCCCGAACCCGGCCGGGATTTGCTCGGCCGTAACTCCACGACTTCGGTCTCCGCCCGCAACGTGTCACCCAGAAATACGGGCTTTGGCATAACGAGCTTGTCATAGCCCAGATTGGCGATCAACGTCCCCAGCGTCGTGTCGCCCACGGACAGCCCGATCATCAATGCAAAGGTGAAGGTGCCGTTGACCAGTATCTGGCCGAATTCGCTCGCCTTGGCCGCTTCGACATCCAGATGCAGCGGCTGCGGATTATGCGTCATCGTCGAAAAAAGCAGGTTATCGGTTTCCGTAACCGTCCGCCGGATTTCGTGAACAAGGGTCTGCCCCACTTCCCATTGTTCGAAAAACTTCCCGGCCATCAACCTTCCTCCGCTTTTGCTATTTTGACGAGCAGCGTGCCTTCACTCACCTGTCCGCCTTCAACGCCGTGCAGTTCGACGACTTCCCCATCGAACGGCGCGACAAGGCCATGTTCCATCTTCATGGCCTCCAACGTCAACAGCTTCTGCCCCTTCGTCACCTTGTCTCCCGCCGCGACGGACACGGAAATGATCCGCCCCGGCATTGGCGAGAGGATCGCGCCATCGGACGCCTCACCGCCTCCCAGCCCGCCAGTTCGCCAAGGCGTCAGCTGCCAACTCTGGCCGCCCTCCGCGACGATCACGCTACGTCCAGTCCTGGCCCCGCTCGAAACCGCCAGCGCAACCTTCACCGGCGCTCCATCCAGCAGGAACCAGCCGTCGCGCCGCGCCTCCGCATTCAGGCGAAAGCCAGCCATCGGCCCCGGCGCCGCGAGCCTGGACGCCGCATCTTCCAAAGCCGCCGTTGAGGGCAAGGCAGACGGCAACAGCGCCTCCCCCTCACGCCCGATCAGTCCGGTATCTACCCGGCCGTCAGCGAAATCGGGATGTTGGAGCGCCTTCGCCAGAAAGCCAGCATTGGTCTTGAGCGGCCATATGACCGTCTCCTCCAGCGTTTGCGACAAGCCCAGCCGCGCGGCGTCGCGATCTGAACCCCAGGCGATCAGCTTCGCGATCATCGGATCGTAGAAGGACGATATCTCCGCCCCCTGCTCCACTCCGGTATCGACACGATAACATGGTCCGACATCGAAGCGGTCGAGCCTGCCGATCGAAGGCAGGAAGCCCTTCGCCGGGTCCTCCGCATAAAGCCGCGCTTCCATCGCCCAGCCGCTGATCGACAGTTCATCCTGCGCCTTGGGCAAAGGCTCGCCCGACGCCACCCTCAACTGCCATTCGACCAAGTCCTGCCCGGTAATCTCCTCCGTCACCGGATGCTCGACCTGAAGGCGCGTGTTCATTTCCATGAACCAGATGCGGTCGGCCCTAAGCCCTTCGGAGCCGTCCGCGATGAACTCGATCGTCCCCGCCCCGACATAATCCACCGCCTTGGCAGCGCGCACCGCCGCCTGGCAGATCGCCTCCCGCGTCCGTTCATCCATGCCCGGCGCGGGCGCTTCCTCGATCACCTTCTGGTGCCGCCGCTGGAGCGAGCAGTCGCGTTCGAACAGGTGGACTACATTGCCGTGGCGATCGCCGAATATCTGCACCTCGATATGGCGCGGGTTCGTTACCCATTTTTCCAGCAGCACCTGATCATTGCCAAAGGAAGACGCCGCCTCGCGCTGGCAGGACAGTAGCGCATCGGCAAAGTCCGCCGCGCTATCGACCTTGCGCATTCCCTTGCCGCCACCGCCAGCGACCGCCTTGATCAACACGGGATAGCCGATAGCGTCCGCCTCGGCTTTCAGCCTGTCGGGACTCTGATCCTCCCCCAGATAGCCGGGCGTCGTCGGCACGCCCGCCTCGCTCATCAGCTTCTTCGCCGCATCCTTGAGGCCCATGGCCGTGATGCTCGCGGGATTGGGTCCGACCCAGATCAATCCGGCCTCTATCACCGCCTGAGCAAACTCGGCATTTTCCGACAGGAAACCATAACCGGGGTGAATAGCCTGCGCGCCGGTCTGCCGAGCTGCTTCGATAATGCGCTCCGCCAACAGATAGCTTTCGCGCACCGGCGACGCGCCGATATGCACCGCCTCGTCAGCAGAACGGACGTGCAGCGCATCAGCATCCGCGTCCGAATATACTGCGACGGTATGAATGCCCAGCCGCCGCGCGGTACGGATGATCCGGCATGCGATCTCGCCACGATTGGCGATGAGAAGGGACTGGATCATCGTCATCACATCCGGAAAACGCCGAACGACGGGCGCTCGGCTACAGGAGCGTTCAGCGTCGCCGCAAAGGCAAGGCCCAGCACATCGCGCGTCTGGGCTGGATCGATGACGCCATCATCCCACAGCCGCGCGGTCGCATGATAGGGATTGCCCTCATCCTCATATTTCTGGCGGATCGGCGCCTTGAAGGCTTCCGCTTCTTCCGCCGTCCATGTCGCCGCGTCCCGATGCACCGTCGCCAGCACGCTCGCCGCCTGCTCGCCGCCCATCACCGATATTCGACTGTTGGGCCAAGTGAACAGGAAGCGGGGACTATAGGCCCTGCCGCACATGCCATAATTGCCCGCGCCAAAGCTGCCGCCGATCAGCAGGGTAATTTTCGGCACGCTCGCGGTCGCAACCGCCGTCACCAGCTTCGCGCCATTTTTGGCGATACCCTCGGCCTCATATTTGCCCCCGACCATGAAGCCGGAGATATTTTGCAGGAACAGCAGCGGTATCCGCCGCTGGCACGCCAATTCTATGAAATGCGCGCCTTTGACTGCGCTCTCACTGAACAGCACGCCATTATTGGCGAGGATCGCCACCGGCATGCCCCAGATATGCGCGAAACCGCATACCAGCGTCGTCCCGTACAGCGCCTTGAACTCATGAAATTCGCTGCCATCCACGATGCGCGCGATGACCTCGCGCACATCATAGGGCGCGCGGACGTCCTGCGGCACGATCCCATAAAGTTCCTGCGGATCAAATTTCGGCGGCACCGGCTCGCGCATGTTAACGTCGATCGCGGGTGCGGGCTGAAGCGTCGATATGATGTCCCGGACGATGCTTAGCGCATGCTCGTCATTCTCCGCGACATGATCCACCACGCCGGACTTGCGGCCATGCAGGTCGCCGCCGCCCAGATCCTCCGCGCTGATGACCTCTCCCGTCGCCGCTTGCACCAGCGGCGGCCCGGCAAGGAAGATCGTCCCCTGATTGCGCACGATCACCGTCTCGTCCGACATTGCGGGGACATAGGCCCCACCCGCCGTACAGCTGCCCATGACGCAGGCAATTTGCGGAATGCCGCGCGCGGACATCTGCGCCTGATTGTAGAAGATGCGCCCAAAATGCTCCCGGTCGGGAAATACTTCGGCCTGATTGGGCAGGTTCGCACCGCCGCTATCGACCAGATAGACGCAAGGCAGCCGGTTTTCGAGCGCGATCTCCTGCGCCCGCAAATGCTTCTTGACCGTCAGAGGATAATAGGTGCCACCCTTCACCGTCGCGTCATTGCAGACGATCATCACCTGCCGCCCCTCGACGCGGCCTATCCCAGTGATCAGCCCAGCGCCCGGCACCTCGCCATGATACATGTCATTGGCAGCGAGTTGCCCGATCTCCAGAAAAGGACTGCCGGGATCAAGCAACCGCTCCACACGTTCGCGGGGCAACAGCTTGCCGCGCCCGACATGCTTATCCCGCGCCTTGGCTGGCCCACCGATCGCAGCAGCGGCAACCTTCGCCCGCAGCTCCTCGACCAGCGCGCGATTATGGGCTGCATTGGTGCGAAACCCATCCGCCTGCGATGACAGCTTGGTGTCGAGCGCTGGCCCGCTCATGCGCCGATCAGCTCCCGGCCGATCAGCATGCGGCGAATCTCATTGGTTCCAGCCCCGATATCCAGCAGCTTGGCATCGCGCATATAGCGTTCCACCGGCCAATCCTTCGTATAACCCGCGCCGCCCAGCGCCTGCACCGCCTCCAGCGATACCCGCACCGCATTCTCGCTCGCCAGCAATATCGCGCCCGCCGCGTCGAAGCGCGTCGTCCTGCCCGCATCACACGCCCGCGCCACCGCATAGACATAGGCGCGTGCCGAATTGAGCGCGACATACATGTCTGCCACCTTGGCCTGCATCAACTGGAATGCGCCGATCGGCTTACCGAACTGATGGCGCTCCCGAACATAGGGCACCACGGTGTCGAGGCATGCCTGCATGATACCAAGCTGAATGCCCGCCAGCACCGTGCGCTCATAATCCAGACCCGACATAAGCACGCCAGCGCCGCCGTTCAGCGGACCCATGATATTCTCTTCCGGGACTTCGCAATCCTCGAACACCAGTTCCGCGGTTGGTGAACCACGCATCCCAACCTTGTCGATCTTCTGCCCGATCGAAAAGCCCTTGAAGCCCTTTTCGATCAGGAAGGTCGTGATCCCCTTCGATCCCTCTCCCGTCCTGGCATAGACAACCAGCGTATCGGCATAGGGCGCGTTGGTGATCCAATATTTCGTGCCATTCAGGATATAGCGGTCGCCCTTCTTTTCCGCCTTCAGCTTCATCGAAATGACATCGGACCCAGCACCTGCTTCCGACATGGCCAGGCTGCCGACATGCTTGCCGGAAATCAGCTTGGGCAGATAGCGCGCCTTCTGCTCGGCATTGCCCCAGCGGCGGATCTGATTGACACACAGGTTGGAATGCGCACCATAGCTCAGCCCGATGGAGGCAGAGGCCCGCGCCACTTCCTCCTGCGCGACCACATGCTCCAGATAGCCGAGGCCAAGGCCCCCATCTTCTTCCGCAACGGTAATGCCGTGCAGGCCAAGCGCGCCCATGGCAGGCCACAATTCGTCACGCGGAAACCAATCCTCCGCATCGATCCGCACGGCCAGTGGCGCGATCAAATCCGTCGCAAAGCGGTGGGTCGTTTCCCGGATCATCTGGGCATTGTCACCCAGAGCGAAATCGAAATCGGGCGTCATGGCCTCTCCTGAATATCTTGCGCCCTTCTATCATGCCCTGGGACGGCTGGAAAATTGACCAGACACTAATGATATCATAGATACGGTCTATGATTGAACGCTACCTCATCCACTATTTTCTGGCAGTGGTGGATCACGGCAACTTCTCCCGCGCGGCCCAACAATGCGGCGTGTCGCAACCCACCTTGTCCGTGGGCATCGCCAAGCTGGAAGCGCAGATCGGGCACGTCCTGTTCCATCGCACCAATCGCCGCGTGGAACTGACCCCGGCAGGCAGCCGGTTTGCCGCCCACGCCCGCCGCATAGAAGCGGAATTCGCCCGCGCCCAGCAGGCCATGGCGGAAAATGACAGCAGCAAGCTCATTCGCCTCGGCATAATATCGACATTGCCATCCCACTGGATCGAACAAGCCACGCGCGAAGCCTGTCAGGCGGAGGGGGAAAGGCTGGAAATCGTTGAAGGACGCATGCGGGAATTGCTGCCGCGTCTTGAACGTGGCCGGATCGATGCCGTCATTGGCGTGCTGGACAATGATGCGCGCGCCCGAGAAACCCTGTTCGAGGAAGGCTACGCGCTCGCCCTGTCGGACAGGCATCCACTGGCCGATCGAGAAAGGCTGGACGCGGATGAGGTCGCAGGCATGGACATGATCGTCCGCCGCAATTGCGAAGCGCTTGCCGCGGTCAGCCGCTTCTTCACACAGCGCGGCGTCCGCCCCTTCTTCACCGCCCGCACGGTGAGCGACGACCGCGCGATCGCCTTCCTCCGCGCCGGGCTGGGCATCACCGTCATGCCCCGTTGTTTCCTGCAACCCGGCATAGCGATGCCCGCGCTTTCCGGTTTCGACCAACGTCGCAAGATCGGGATATTGATCGACCCGGCAAGCAGCGGACGGGTTGAAGCGAGCGAAACCCTGCGCCGTTTTTCTTCCGAATTGCGACGCCTACACGCCGCCTGACCCCTTATTTCGAAAGCTCGCCGCCGGCACAGCGCGGTCCTTCCAGCCCCGCCGCCCAGGCAATAGCCCCGCCGATCATCTTGCGATGTAGCGGCTCGCCATAGGCGGACGCGGCATGACCCAGCGCGGAATAAAATGCGCGCCCGTCGCCCACGCAATGAGTCCACACCATCGGATGGTCGGCGCCCATGCGGATGTCCTTGGGCTTGGCGAAGGGGAGCAGCTTTTCAAACGGACTGTAGCTCTTCTCGTCGATGGTGACGAGGATGCGGTAGCCCTTGTCGCGGGGATTTGAGGCGAAGGAATACCATTCGTCCGTCCGTCGCCAGACCTTGGGCAAATCGCGCGTTGCGGGATGATCGCGATCCTCGACATTCAGGTTCGCCGCCTGAAATTGCGGGTCCATGATATGCCCGATGAACTGCGCGCCGATCAGATCATCGACATACCAGCGCCACGCATATTGCGGATCACCGCCAGCGCCATGCAAACCAACGAAGCCGCCGCCCTTTTCCAGCCACGCGCGAAAGGCGCTGCGCTGCTCTGGCGTCAGCACGTCGCCGCTGACGCTGTTCCACACCACCGCCTTGAACCGGGCGAGCTGCGCCGGATTGAATATCGCGGCATTTTCCGTCGTGTAGCTGCTCCAGCCACGCGCCTTTGCAATCTCCTCCAACGCGCGATTTGCGGCGACGATCGACTCATCATCGCGAAAGCCATTCGTCTTTGAAAAGATGAGGATGGTATTGCCCGGCAGCTTGGCGGGTAGCTGCGGCGAGGTCTTGTCATAGCCCGCGCCAATGCCGAAGACGAGGCGGCCCGCATTACCCGGCCCCACCGCCATCGTGAACATGACCGCCAACGCGATCACCGCCAGGACGATGAACGCCATTAGCCATTTGAGGACGCGCATCGCCATGCTCTTGCCCCTCGCCATCAACCTCTCTCCCGCCCTTTAATATCACCGCCGAGCGTCTTGAAACATGCTCTGGCCAATCAGCCGCACCGCCGCGACATCGGTCAGACCGACATATATCCACGCCGCCCGCTCGAATCTTGGGTAAGATATGTTCCCATCCATTCCTGCGGCGTGGTTGTTCAGCAGCGAGCAAGGCATAGCCGTATATCCGTGGCGAAGTAAACATATGCGTTGCATTTTTACAAAGGTGCATTACCCCCAAAGTGGCTTACAAACGGAGAGTATGATGAAGAACTGGATGATCGCCGCCGCCTTGATTGCCATGTCGCCTATGCCTGCCTTGGCGCAGACGGCCTATTCCTCCTCTACGACGGAAATCGGCACCCTGCTCGATGATCCCGCAGCCAAGGCAGTGCTGGCAAAGCATATTCCCGAAATGACGACCAGCGATCAGGTCGACATGGCCCGCGCGATGACCCTCAAGGATATTCAGCAATATTCGCCTGATGCGATCACGGACAAGGTTCTCGCCGACATTGACGCAGACTTGGCGAAACTCCCAAAGAAATAAGACGGAAAATGCTACTGGCCGGGGTTATCAGTCCCGGCCAGTTTATTATCATCCAGTTCTGAACCGCTCCCGCTTTGGGTGGACGATTACCAGCTGTCCCGCCCGCGTAACAGGACATCGACGGCATCGTCAGCGAAACTCGCTGCTTCTTCCAGGCTCAAGACCCGTATCGTTTCCTCTGTCCGGCGCCATCCCTGGATCATGCTCAGCAATTGCCGGGCGACGCGCTGTGGATTTGCGGCGGGAACCGGGTCGTTCTTCGTTCCCTCGGTAATTTCGTCGGTCAGGAACTGAAGTTCGTAACAATATCCGATCTTGTAGAAGGTTTCGGCGATTTCGGGAAATCGCGAAGCTGTTGCCAGGATCAGTCGATCGAACTGCTGAATTTCCGGGTTTCCCAATGAAGCCATCGCAGTCCGGACATGATGTTTCAGGCGTTCGGAAAATTCCTGCGGAAGATCGACATTATTGGCGCTTGCTTCATTCGACCATCTACGCACACGGTCTTCCACAACCGCTTTCATGAGCGCTTCCTTGGTCGAATGGCGCGCATATAGGGTTCTTTTGGAAACCCCTGCCCCCTGCGCTACCGCCTCCATGGTCGTCGCCTCATATCCGACCGACAAGAACAGATCCCGCGCCGCGCTCAAGATCGCCTCATCGATCTGGCCCGCCTTTTTATTAGGCGGCCGACCGGTTCGGCGATTGGGCGTCAGCCGATCGGCGGCCTTTGCCTCACCGGAATCCGCCTTTTCTATCGTCTTTCCCGTAAGCGGCATGTTCCACCCAAAGCTTAAACTCTATGCCCCTTATGTCCTTTCGAATTATCATCACAAGTAAACTCTCCACGCTGCACCGGGATCAAAGCCCGGTGCAGTCGGCGCCGACCGCCGTGGCTCTTGTGCCATCGGTCGATCGGCATCCTCCATGCCCGCCCAGATACAGCAGCTTTCAGGCTCGGGCCTCCAGACAGATCAAGGTCGATGCAGTCAGCGACCTTGACCGGATGAAGTCTTCGCGGATTGGAGCGGCGCAACGATCTGGCGGCATGCATCTCCAGGAGTGATGTCTTCGCACCATTCGCGCAGAATATTGTCGACCCAGATTATCGCGGGCAGCAGTCCACTATCCCTCAATGCCTGATCCGAACGGTTCTGCATGGATGCCCAGACATCTGCCGGAACCTGATCAAGGACACCGGCGATTATGTCCAGGATCGTGCAGATCGCTGTAGAATAGAGCGAGGCCTTATATTGCAGGCGTAGTTCGACGGGATCCAACAGGACTCCGGACTTTTCCTCCAGTTCAGCCGTGAAGGTCCGAAAGACCAGGTCGACCAGTTCCCCGTATCTTTCCGGCTCCGGCATCATCATCATGCCGCTCAACGCCTGCGCGATGCTCATTTGGCCCGCGCCTCCCCAATCGAGCAACCCGACCTTGAGCTCTCCCGATGGTTCGCGCCAATACCACGCGTTATCCACGTTCAGATTTGGATGGCAAAGGCCAGTATAATCGCGGTCCTCGTGCAGGTAAGCAATAACCGCGTCCTTATGCTCCAGCCCGAACAGCACATCCTCTCGCCAACGTGCCATGAAGTCTGGATCGGACACCTCATCTATGAATAGATGTGGCGCGGTACGTGTGACGAATTTCTCGAGCGTTGCGATCTTGGCGGTGGCATCCGGTATCGGATCGAAGTCGCGCGCGGCTTCTCCAAAGGGAAATATTTTCTCGATGTCCGACCCGAGCGCGCCGCGTTTTTGCGCCGCCACCAAATGTGCCAACGATCGTGCGAGCAGCATATAATGATCCTCGACATTGCGGATCTCGTGATCATATCCTTTGCGGTGAGCCGGCTCGATCGGCGCCACGCCGAAGGCGATACGCTCTGTAATCAGGATGTAATTGGTCGTGCTGCCAGAATAGTCACCGAAATAATATTTCGCCGTCGTGACCGGAAGATCAACTTCAAGCGCAAGGCGCTGCATGTCGATCTCGCCGCCACCCAGGCGGATCAGGCCAAATTTATGATCAGCATCCGCCGGTGGAAACTTGGCGAACAGTTCGGTGTGCAATCCTTCTTCGTCCCGCGCATAGGCTACGGTAAGAAGCGCCCGTTCGGACGCTCCCGGAACACTGATCGGATTCAGCGCGACTATTGCCGTGACTTCATTGTCGGCGGACATGACCCCCGAAGCCCGGAAGGCCTCTGTCAGAAACGCCGCACCGAATTCCGCCAGCATTTCTGGAGAGATGGGGAATGCAAGACCATAATGATCGCCCGGCGCAACCGTCCGGTGCAATTGGTCGAACAGCTTGCGATCAGGCAGCGATCTACGGTGCATCAGCATATTTCCCTGCATAACCACTCAGCCGTGCCGCTGACTGATCTGAAGGAGATGCCCTTCAAGATCCTTCACAAAAGCGTGACGCCCCACGTCAGGAATCGATCGATCTTCCAACACGGTTCCGCCAGCCTTCTCGATGCGCTGCAAGCAAGCGTCGAAATCTCCGCTCGCAAAGCCGATGATCGATTCATTGCGAGCAGGTTGCGTGTCGTCGGGAAAGCTCGCCAGAATGAACAGCGGGCCGCCCTTGTAAGTCGGCTGGTAGACGATTTCCACAACCGCCCGACCAGCGATATTCGCTTCCATTCGGTTCATTTCGACGAGCCCGAACACGGATTTATAGAAGGCGTCAGACTTTTCTATGTCGTGAACGATCAACTTCGTGAACATGAAGTCGATCTCTTGCTCCGCACCGAAAGGAAGTTCCATTACATCTCTCCTTGTTTGATTGTCCGCCACTGTCCCTGATCAGATGGTCAGCATTTCCATTTCGCGCGGTGCGGGCTTGACGGCATCATCGGCGGGCGTGACGTTGAAGTCTTCTTCGCGGGGCGAGCGCAGGACATGCCAGATGCGCGAGTTGTGGCGCGGGATGGCCAGGATGACCTTCTTCTGCCCGTCGGCGCCCTTGTCGCGATAATAGCCATGGGCGCTGCCGCACTGGACCCAGGCGGTCTTGGCCAGGTTCGCGTCGACATCGTCGATGAACGCCTGCGTCGCCTCTGGCGACACATCGAAGGACGACAGATGATCGTCCACCATCCATTGCAGCAGTTCGATGATATAATGGACCTGCTGCTCGCTCACCACCGCATGGTTGGCGACCAGATAGCTGTAGGGCGCGCCCATGAAGACGAAGTTGGGGAAGCCGGTGATCAGCATGCCTTCATAGGAGAAGGGATGCGGGTCGAACGCGTCCGTCAAAGTTTCGCCGCCGACGCCGCGAATGTCGAACTGCCGCCCGAAATGCAGATTATAGCCGGTCGACAGCAGCAGCACGTCGCATTCGATCCGCGTGCCATCGGCCAGGATCACCGCGTCCTGCTCGGCCTCGGCCAGTTCGCCGCGCACGATCGATACATTGGGCTTTTTGAGCGTGTCGTAAAAACCGCAATCCAGGATCGGTCGTTTCGCGAAAACCGGGAAGTTGGGTGTCAGCAATTCCACCATCTCCGGATCGTCCGGGAAATGACTCTTCAGATAGCCTTCGCACATCATGCGCATGCCGTCGTTGATCGGGCCAAAGCCGCCCGTCTTCGCGGCATAGTCCTCATCCTTCATGATCATGCCGTGCATGTCGCGCATCTGGCTGTGCAGGCTTTGCAGACGCTTCCACTGCGCGACGAAGGGCACATATTCCATCGCCCAGCGCTCGAGTTCCGCCACCGGCGCATGCGCCTGCGGATTGGGGATGATATGTTCCGGCTGGCGCTGCACGATCACCAGTTCGCCAACCTTGTCGGCAATAGCCGTCGCCACCTGCACGCCTGAACAGCCCGTGCCGACCAGGACGACCTTCTTGCCCGTCAGATCGACCGAATGGTCCCAGGCGGCCGAATGAATGACCGGCCCCTTGAAGCTGTCGAGATTCTTCACCTTGGGATAATTGGGATTGTTGTTGGGTCCCACCGCCATGATGAGCACGTTGCACTCATGGCTTTCCGGCTTGCCGTTCCGGATCGCCTTCACCGTCCAGATCTTGCGCTTCTCGTCCCATTCCGCGCCCTCGACCCAGGTGCCGAACCGGATCCGGTCGCGAAGGCCATATTTGTCGGTGACGCGATCCAGATAGGACAGGAATTCCTGGCCGCGCGGGTAGAATTGCGTCCACGAAGCATTGGGCTCGAAGGAGAAGGAATAGATGCGGCTCGGCGTGTCGACCGCCGCGCCCGGATAAGTGTTGGTCAGCCAGTTGCCGCCAACCGTGTCCATCGCCTCCAGCACGGTGAAGTCAAATCCCGCCTGCTGCAATTTGATGGCCGCGTTGATGCCCATCATGCCCGCGCCCACAACCAGCACCTTGAAATCGGCGGGCGGGACATCGGCCGCCTTGCGAATGCGCGTGTCGGTGGTGAACCCGGCATGCTGGAACGCGACATCCACCGACATTTCGGGAAGGTCCTGACCCAGCAGCAAACGGCTCATCCGCTTGAACATCGGCCGGTCCAGCTGTGGCATGACCGGAGGCTTCCCGGCCTTTACCGCCACGCGCAGGCGATCGCGGATCTCGGCGACCACGGCCGGATCGATGGCAGGCCGTTCTTCATGCGCATGGATATCGACGAACGTCTCGACCAGATCTTCCTGGCGGCCGTCGATCGCATCCCAATAGCGGTTCAGCAGCGTCCGATTGCCGGTCATCTGGATCAACGCCATCAGCGCCATGGTGGGGTCCAGCGCATCGATCGCGGCATCGACCCTGGCATTCATGTCCAGCACCCGTTCGTGCATCCCGTTTCTCCTCTTATGTGTCCGCTTTCGGACTCGATGAGAATATATTACACATTAGTGTGTAATTGGTCAATGACAACTCTGCTTGCCATTGCTCTTCCGCTGCGCGACGAGGCAAAAGATGAATGAAACGAGCACCAAGAGGCGAGCGGGCCGCCCGACGGCGGAGGCGGCCGAACAGAAGCGCATGAACCTGATTCTCATCGCGGTGGAGGAATTTGCCCGTGCAGGCTTTCACGCGGCCTCCTTGCGCGACATCGCGGAAAAGGCGCAGGTTTCTAGCCGCACCCTCTACAATCATTTCCCCGACAAACTGGCGCTTTTTGCCGCCTGCCTCGAATATTCGGGCGCACAGCTTCAGCCGGACGTCCCCGAGCTACAGGGTGACCTGCACACGCGCCTTGTCACCTACGCGACGGAAATGCAGCGCCAGCTTTCCTCGACCCGCAGCATGCGGATTTCCCGGCTTATCTACCGGGAAGGCGGAGAGTTCGACGAACTGCGAAAGATCGCTCGTCACCAGTTTGAACGGTATCAGGTCAGTCCGGTTGCGGCGATGTTGAAGAAAGAAGGCGCCTCCGCCGCGGAAAGCCGCAGCTTCGCCATGCAATTCGTCGCCATGGCCTTTGGCGAATGGCAACGCCGCTTATTGTTCGGCGAGCCTCCGCTTACGCTCAGCGAAATGGCCGCGCATGCACAGTTGGTCACGGGACTGTTCCTGAACGGCATCCGTTCAAACCTGGGTAAAACGGACAGCTGACCTTCCCATCCCTTCAGAGAAATGCGATAACGGGACCCGACACGCCACTCACCGCGTTTTGCCCTCATGATGGGAGAAACGTGCATGGAGCACATGGAGTTGGGGGCACCGGCGGCGTTCGAGCCATCGGAAGAAGATGGCATGGATGGGGACATCGCGGCTGGCGACGGCCGGGCAGCCGTTCTGCTTGATCTGCTACACGTCCTGAAGAACCGTGGATATAGTTTCGTCACCCCCACGCCCGCCACGCATGCACGGGTTGTCGAACGAGCGTCACGTCGGTCTGCCCATGACCTGCGGGATATTTTCGGCTGGTCGCTACCGTTCGATCCGGAGCTGCTGGACCCGGAACTTGCTCGCATCCTGACAAAGGCCAACGCACTGGAAAGACATGGCGACGGCCTGAAAAGCCGCTTCCGCGTGTCATCGCTTGGGAACGACCTGCTCCTTCACTCCGCTTATCCGACTGATTGTCAGGAAGCGGTATTCTTCGGACCTGACAGCTATCGCTTCGCGCGATTGATCAGCGATGAATTGTCTCGATGCCCGCAAAAGAAGGGCGCGCGGCTTGTCGATATCGGCACAGGCGCCGGGGTAGGCGGGATAGTGGCCGGTCATCTTTGCCCTGCTGTCGATATTTTGATGACCGACATCAATCCCCTCGCGCTTTATCTCGCCCGCATCAACGCGCAGGCCGCCGGTATCACGGCCCGCTTCCGCCAGACCGGCGATCTGTCCGCGGCACATGGGACGTTCGACCTCCTGCTCGCGAACCCTCCTTATATCATGGACGCCGCAGGCCGCGCCTATCGTGACGGCGGGGGCATGCACGGTGCTGAAGTATCGCTGACGATGGCACAGCAGGCCCTTCCCCGGCTGACCGCTGACGGGCGTTTCATTCTTTATACTGGTAGCGCGATCGTCGACGGCCGCGACACGCTGAAGGACCGCTTGGCCGATCTTGCAACGGCGCGGAACTGCGCACTACGCTACACCGAAATCGACCCGGATGTGTTTGGCGAAGAACTGGAAAATCAGGTTTATTCCGATGTCGACCGCATCGCGCTCATAGCCGCGATCATCGAACGGAAGGACAGCGCAGCTTGATCGCGGTGAAGGGTCGGCCGTTGCACCTTCTTGCCGGTCTTCTCATCGGCCTAATTGCAGGCATCGCCACCAGTGGGCCGGCACAGGAGTTCGTCGGCAAAATCCTGCTGCCCATCGGCGGTCTGTGGCTCGATGCCCTAACCATGACAGTGGTCCCGCTGATCTTCGGCCTGCTCGTCACCGGCATCGCCTCCGCCTCCCGCAATGCCGCTGCTGGCAGCATCGCGACCCGCGCCCTCATCCTCTTCGCCCTGATGCTGGCCGCCGCCTCCGTAACAGCGGCATTATTGGCAGAAGGGCTGTTGCGGCTCTGGCCCGTCACTCAAGGATTGGTGGAGGCCGGAGGCACCTCCCCTCTCCCTCCTTCACAAAGCGAATGGTTTCGCGGAATCATTCCTGCCAATCCTCTGAAGGCGGCCGCCGAAACTGCCATGGTGCCGCTCGTCACATTCGCGATATTCTTCGGCTTCGCCATCTCCCGCATCAGCACGGACCTGGCCGATCCACTGCTTGGACTGCTGCGCGGACTGGTCGAAACCATGCTGATCATCGTGGGTTGGGTGCTGGCGGTTGCGCCTGTCGGCGTAGCCGCCTTGGCATTCGGCGCGGGCGCGAAGCTGGGCGTCGGCGTGGTCGGCGCCTTTGCCCAATATGTGGCGGTTGTCATAGCCTGCTGCCTTGCCGCCACGCTGCTCGCCTATATCTGGGCTGCGATGGCAGGCGGTCGCTCCCCGTTGCGCTTCGGGCGATCGGCCTTGGCCGCTCAGGCGGTAGCACTGGGCACCCAATCATCACTCGCGACCTTGCCGGTAATGGTGGATGCGGCCCGCGAGCTGGATGTTCCCGAAGAAACAACTGCCATCGTGCTGCCGATGGCGGTTTCGCTATTCCGCGCGGCCAGCGTGGCCGCAAACGTCGCGGTCACCATCTATCTCGGGCATATGCACGGCATCTTTCCCGGGGCCGCGACCCTCGCGCTGATCGCGTTGGTCGCCGTTCCCATCAGCCTCGGCGCGGTAGGTCTTCCGGCCCAAATATCCTTTTTCGCGACGATCGCCCCTGTCTGCATCGCTGCGGGCATTCCCGTCACAGCGCTGCCGTTGCTCCTCGCGATTGAGTCGATACCGGACCTGTTTCGCACGGTGGGCAACGTGACCAACGATCTCGCCGCCGCCTGCGCCATCAGGCCAAAGCCGTCACTATCCGCAGAGCAGACCCCGTGAAAGTCAGGTCGGCCCCAGGGGCACCACATTGAATTCATATTTCACGATATCCACCGCGATACCGGAATCGATATGGGCTACACCCTCGATGCCGGAAATATGATCGTAGAGGAATTGCTGAACCTCGGAAAAATCGTGCAGCGCCACCATCAGTTCCAGGTCATACCCGCCGTTCATGGCGTTGACGCTCAGCACCTCGGGGAATTTCGCCAGATCGCGGCCCACATCCTGAATGCCGCGCCCCTGCACCCTGACGCCCACGGCCAGGATGACATTATATCCCCTGGCGGCGAAGTCGGTCACGGCGACCACGCGCATGGCGCGCGCATCTTCCATCTTCTGCAACCGTGCCGAAACGGTCGCGGCGGTCACCGATAGCTGCTGCGCAATATCCTGATTGGTCGCTCGCCCATTGGTCCGCAGGATTTCGATGATATTATTGTCCAGCGCGTCCAATGAGGGCGGCGCTGTCATCCGCCCATTCCTTATCTGCATGCCGCCATGACTCCCGTCGATCCACGAAGGTATAGCGTGTGGAAATGGAGAGTGCCACATGAGGCGTGTGAAGCCGACGGCATACGCCTTAACGCGTTTCGCGAGGACGCAATGCTATCATGTAAACCTCGCCGAATATTACGACGGAGATCATCGCTCAGCGACCCGATGCGTAAGAAACGCGCAATTTAGCTATGTAAAAAAATCTGCGGCGCCACCCTAGGTTACCGTCGCCGTTTCAGAACGCTCCGTGCCGCATCCACCGCCATTTGCGCCCGCATTTGTGGGTTGCTGCCTTTGTCGATGGCGTTTTGCTGGGGTATTTCGACGCTGAGGGGTGTGTTGGGATTGAGGGCGTTGACGAACTTGGGGATGTTGAACGCGCCTTGTCCGGGGAGTTGGCGCTGGATACCGGCTTCGCGTTCGATCTGGTCGGGATCGATGGTTGTTGGGCCGTCGGCTATCTGGGCGATGGCGATGGCGGGGTGGTTGAGGAGGGCGAAGCTGGTGTCTGGTTCGGGTCCACGCATGATGTGGAGGAGGTCGGCTGTGACCTTGATGTCGGATCGGCCGGAGCGGGCTATTTCCTCAAGGGCGGCGCTTAAGGTTTGGACCTGGGAGGGGGGATAAAATTCGATTGCGAGGGCGATGTCGAACGGGGCGGCGAGCTCGGCCAGTTCGACGAGCTTCTCGGTGCGGCGGATGGGATCGCGGTCGTAGCAGAGCACATTGGCGAGGGGCGCGCCGAGCGCGGCGCCGGCCTCGAGCGCGGGGATGAAGTCAGCGGGATTGGTGCGCCCCGCCATGGTGAAGGGGTAGACAAGGTCGACCGTGACCCCGGTGGCGGCGAGCGCGGCGCGGGTCTGGCGCAGCGCCTGGGGGTCGCGCACCAGGTCATAGGCGGGCATGGCGGGCAGCACCTCCATGGAATGGAGGAACGGGCAGATGCCTTCGCACCCCACCTCTGCGGCGATTTCGGCAAGCTGCCAGGGCGTGGTGTCGGTGACGGTGATATGGTCGAGCGACAGGCGCTTGTCGGCCATATCCTCTCCTCCTGTTATGTGTGAACCGGGCGCGGGGGCCGCGCCCGGCGGCGTGTCAGGCGGCGGCTTCGCGTTCCTTGACCATGTCGAGGGCGACGTCGACGATCATGTCTTCCTGCCCGCCGACCATCTTGCGACGGCCCAGTTCCACGAGGATGGTGCGGGTGTCGAGGCCGTAGGTTTCGGCGGCCTTTTCCGCATGACGCAGGAAGGAGGAATAAACCCCGGCATAGCCCAGCGCGAGGGTCTCGCGGTCGACCCGAACCGGCCGGTCCTGCAAGGGGCGAACCAGATCCTCGGCCGCGTCCATCAGCGCCATGACGTTGCAGCCATGGTTCCAGCCCTTGCGCTCGGCAGCGGCGATGAACACCTCGAGCGGCGCGTTGCCCGCGCCCGCACCCATACCGGTCAGCGAGGCGTCGATCCGCACCGCGCCGCACTGCGCCGCGACGATAGAGTTGGCGACGCCGAGCGAGAGATTATGGTGGGCGTGGATGCCGCGCTGGGTTTCGGGCTTCAAGACCCGGTCATAGGCTTCGAACCGGGCCTTGACCCCGTCCATGTCGAGCGCGCCGCCGCTGTCGGTCACATAGACGCACTGCGCGCCATAGCTTTCCATGAGGGCCGCCTGGCTCGCCAGCTTCTCCGGCTCGATCATGTGGCTCATCATCAGGAACCCCGAGACGTCCATGCCAAGATCGCGGGCGATGCCGATATGCTGTTTCGAGACGTCGGCCTCGGTGCAATGGGTCGCGACCCGCACCGAGCGCACGCCGATGTCATAGGCGCGGCGCAGTTCCTCGACCGTGCCGACGCCCGGCAGGATCAGCGTGGTGAGCACGGATTTGGTCAGCACCGAGGCGACCGCCTCGAGCCATTCCCAATCGGTATGCGCGCCGAAACCATAGTTGAAGCTCGCGCCATTGAGGCCGTCGCCATGGGCAACCTCGATCGCGTCGACCCCTGCGTCATCCAGCGCCTTGGCGATCGATTTCACATGGTCGATGCCGTACATGTGGCGGATGGCGTGCATGCCATCGCGTAGCGTCACGTCCTGGATATAGAGCTTGTCGCCCGCCTCGACGTTGAATGTGCTGGTCATGTCTTGATACTCCGTAGGCGCGCGCTTCAAGCGGCGACCGTCTTGCCCTGGGCGATGCGCTGCGCGAGCAGCTCGCCGGTCGCCTTGGCGGCGGCGGTCATGATGTCGAGATTGCCCGAATAGCTCGGCAGATAATCGCCCGCGCCTTCGACCTCGAGCAGGATCATGGTCTTGACCCCGGTGAACTCGCCGCGACCGGGGATGGTGAGCTTGTTGTTGTCGCCAAAGCGCTCGAACTGCACTTCCTGCTTGAGGCGATAGCCCGGCACATAGGCCTGCACCTTCTTGACCATCGCCTCGACCGAGGCGCGGATCGTCTCTTCATCCGCGCCTTCCGACAAAGTGAACACCGTGTCGCGCATGATCATCGGCGGTTCGGCGGGATTGAGGATGATGATCGCCTTGCCCTGCGCCGCGCCGCCGACCTTTTCGATGGCGCCTGCGGTGGTGCGGGTGAACTCGTCGATATTGGCGCGGGTGCCCGGACCCGCCGAGCGCGAGGAGACCGACGCGACGATCTCGGCATAATGGACGGTCGCGACCTGGGAGACGGCGGCAACCATCGGGATCGTCGCCTGCCCGCCGCAGGTCACCATGTTGACGTTGCCAGCATCGAGATTGGCTTCGCCGTTGACCGTCGGGATGGTATAGGGGCCGATCGCGGCGGGGGTGAGGTCGACCACCTGCTTGCCGTCCTTGCGCAGCGCTTCGTCATGGACCTTGTGGGCATAGGCACTGGTCGCGTCGAACACGATGCCGATCTCAGGGTAGACGTCCATCTTCATGAGGCCTTCCAGCCCCTCATGGGTGGTGGCGACGCCGCGCTCGCGCGCCATGGCGAGGCCCTCGGACGCCTCGTCGATGCCGACCACGGCCACCAGTTCCATATTCTGCGGATATTTGATCATCTTGATCATGAGGTCGGTGCCGATATTGCCCGACCCGATGATCGCCGCCTTGACCTTGCCCGTCATTACTTACTCCTCACGGCATCGCCCGCAAGCGATGCGCCACTTTTCATATTCAGATAAAGCGCGCGGTACAGCTGCCAACCCCGTGGAGCTGCATCTCGAATATATCGCCTGGCCGCGCCGGTTCGAGCGGCACCAGACTGCCCGACAATATCACATCCCCGGCGTCGAGCGTTACCCCATAGGCGCCGAGCGTGTTGGCGAGCCAGGCGACCGCCTGCGCTGGCGATCCCTGCACCGCATGGCCATAGCCTTCCGACAGGGGCTGTCCATTCTTGGTGACGGTGACATGGAGATTGGGGAGGTCATGGTCGCGTGGGTTTGCGCGCGCCTCGCCCAGCACATAGACGCCGCAGGAGGCATTGTCAGCGACAGTGTCGACGATGCCGATCTTCCAGTCCTGGATGCGGCTATCGACGATCTCGAAACAGGGAACGATGCTCTCCGTCGCAGCGATCACATCTTCCGCCGTGACGCCCGGCCCCTTGAGGCTGTCTTTCAGGATGAAGCCGATCTCCGCCTCGGCGCGCGGCGCGATGAGGCCGTTTGCCGCGACATCGATATCGCCCTCGATATACATGCGGTCGGTCAGGAAACCGAAATCGGGCTGGTGCACGCCCAGCATGTCCTGCACGGCCTTGGAGGTGACGCCGATCTTCTTGCCGATGACGCGCTCGCCATCACCCTTGCGGCGTTCGAGCGCGCCAAGCGAGATCGCATAGGCGTCATCGATGCCAAGCTGCGGGTAACGCGCCATCAGCGGCGGCACGGTGCGCCCCTCGCGCAGCGCCTGGTAGAGCTCGTCCGCCAATGTTTCGTTCAGGCTATCGCTCACAGATAGGCTCCGTCCTGGAAGATGAGGGGATCGACCGCGTCGGACAGGCGCACCGCCTTGACCCGGGCGATGACGATGCTGTGGGTGCCAAAGGGGGTCATGCTCTCGATCGTGCAGGAGAGGTTGGCCTGCGCTTCATCGAGGATGGGAAGGCCATGGGCATCGGGGGTCCAGCTGCCAACGCCAAAGCGCGCCTCGCGCGCCACCGCGCCGCCGAATGCTGCCGACACTTCGCGCTGGTGGCGCGAGAGGAGGTTGATGCTGACCGGACAGCCGGGCGAGAGATGGGCGTGGATGCCCGCTGTCTGGTTGACGCAGACGAGGACGGCGGGCGGATCCATGGTGAGTGAGGTGATCGAGGTCGCGGCCATGCCGACCGGCGTCTTGCCCTCGCCCAGCGCGGTGACGATCGCCACGCCCGAGGGCAGGCGGCGCATCGCGCCCTTAAGGCCAGCGGTGACATCGACGGGCTCTGGAACAGGCACGGATTGCGCAGGAGCAGCGTCAGCCATTCTTCAGGAAGTCCAGCGAGTAGCGGTTGAACTCTGCCGCCCGCTCGACCTGCACCCAATGGCCGGTCTGCGAGAAGGTGAGGCAGCGCACGTCGGGGCAGGCGTCGAGGAAGAGACGGGCGTGGCTTTCGGGACAGAATTCGTCATTGAGGCCCCAGAGGACGAAGATGGGCTGCTTGACCTCGCCCAGGCGCGGCCCAAGGTCGGGGGTCTTGACCCGCGCGAGCACATCCTTGGGCTGGGTGCGCGCGACGGCAAAACGTTCCTCGACCAGCGCGTCGGTGACCTGGTGCGCCGAGGATGGGTGCATGAGGTTGCCGATCAGGCGGCGCTGTTCCTCGATGTTGAATTCAGGGCTACCAAAGCCCGAGCGCATCTTGGCGATGCCGGGCATGGTGAAATAGCTCATCTGTTCCGCCACGCAGCCCGGCGCCATCAGGACGAGCTTGCCGATGGTGAATTCAGGGTGGTCGAGCGCGATCTGGAGGGCGATGCCGCCGCCCAGCGAATTGCCGATGAGGTGGCCGCCGGTGATCCCATGCTGCGCGAGGGCATCGAGCAGGGTCTGGGTAAACAGCTCGAGGGGATAGTCGGTCTCGGGCTTGGAGGAGGCGCCATAGCCGATGAGGTCGGGCAGGATGACGCGGTAACCGGCATCGGCAAAATCTTGCGCATTGTTGCGGAAGTTGGACGCGCCCGATGCGCCGGGACCGCTGCCATGGATGAAGATGACGGTGGGGGCGTTTGCCTGCGCCCCTGCGATTTCCGCGATCGAAATCTCATATCCGCCCGCAACGCTATAGGTCTTGCGGATCAATTCACTGCCCATGGATATCCTCTTTTGTCCTGGCCCGATGCTGTCCAGATGTCAGATGGTCAGATGCTCGCTTCAGATGAAGGTGAAGGCGGGCGGTTCGCCATTGATCGTGCCGATGACATCGCTGGTGCGGTTGGCCGGGTCATTGGCGACATGGGCGCGCGCGGCGTGGAGGTCGAGCCAGGGCTGGAGGATCGGGCTCGACATATAGACCGCCCGGCCGCCCAGCAGCTTGACCATGCCGTCGGCCAGTTCGGCCATGCGGCGCACGACGCTGGCGGACTGGTAGGCAAAGAGCGCGCGCTTTTCCATCGGCACGGGCTCATTGCGGCCCGCATAGTCCATCAGCTCATTGAAGGTCGTGCGGTGGGTGAGTTCCATCTCATTGGTCTCGGCGATCGCGCGGGCGATGGCGGCGTGGAGATTGGGGTCGGCCTTGGACGCCTTGCCGGTGTTGGTCGAGACGCGGTTGCCCATGATTTCCATCGCCGCGCCAGTGGCGGCGCGGATGCCGCCAAAGGCGGCGCTGGAGACCGAGCGGATGAAGAGCTGCGCCCAGGGGATGCGGTAGAGCGGGGCGGTGTTGGTTTCCTGGCCCGGATTGGTCCCGGCAAAGCCGTCGCTGGCCTTGTGGGTGCGGTGTTCGGGCACGAACACGCGCTCGACGACGATGTCGAAGCTGCCGGTGCCCTGAAGGCCGAACGTGTCCCAGGTGCCTTCGATCACCTGATAGTCGGAGCGCGGCAGCAGGAATGTGCGCATGTCGGGCGGGCCGCCATCGGTGTCGAAATTGATCGCGCCAAGCAGCACCCAACCGCAATGGGAGGAGCCTGAGGAGAAGCCCCAGCGGCCCGACAGGTAGAAGCCGCCTTCGACCTTCTCCACCTTGCCGACCGGCTGATAGGTGGAGGAGACGAGCATGTCGGGATCATCGCCCCACACTTCCTTCTGCGCCTCGTCATGGAAGAGGGCGAGTTCATAGGGGTGGCAGCCCAGCACGCCGTAGATCCAGCCTGTCGACATGCAGCCTTCGGCCAGCGCCTTCTGGATCTCGAAGAAGACATTGGGGTGCATCTCATAGCCGCCGTAGCGCTTGGGCTGGAGCACGCGGAAGAAGCCGGCCGCCTTCATCTCGGCGACGGTCTCGGGGGGCACGTCATGGGCGATGGTGCAGGCGCGCGCGCGCTGGCGCAGCACCGGGATCATCGCCTTGGCTTTGGCGATCAGACTTTCGGGTGAAGGTATCCCGGCATTCGCCTCGTCAATGGGTCGGCTTGCTACTGCCCCGGTCATGATCTTCTCCATTGTAGGCGACTCTACTTCAGATTTGCTATATGCGTAGTTTATGTAAACTGCTATTACGCAAACTGTCAAGGCAAACAGGGCTTGCGCATTTGGGCCGTTGCTTATAGGCGGATTGGGAACGAATTGCCATAAGCTCGTGAGCGCGCTTAACTGCCCCTCCTTGCCAAGCGCGAAACAGGCGGCAGCGCTTGCCATATGCGTATGGGGAAGGTCATTTTGCAACGCTCTGCGGCAGAGCATGGCTGGCAGACAGGAAAGAAGGCGAGGCGCTTGAAATGGCAGTGATATCGCTAGGCTATGTGGTGATCGAGGCGCGGGACCTGGGCGCCTGGCAGGATTTTGCCTGCAATATCGCAGGACTGATGGCGGCCCCTTCGCCGGACGAGGACGTCGCGCTGTTCCGCATGGACGACCGCCCCTGGCGCCTGCGGGTGCAGAAAGGCGCGGCCGACCGCTTCGTGGCGCCAGGCTGGGAATGCGCGAATCGTGACGCTTTCGAATCGGTGCTGGCCCGCCTCGAGGCGGCGGGCCGTCCGGTGGAACGGGCGGGGGTCATGGAAGCGCGTGGCCGTCAGGTCTATGAACTGGCCCGCTCGTCCGACCCGGCGGGTAACCCGATGGAGCTCTTCTACGGCCGCTTCGTCGACTACGCCCCCTTCGTCTCGCCCGCGGGCGTCAGCCGCTTCGTGACCGGCAGCCCCCATGGCGCGGACGGCGACATGGGGATGGGCCATGTCGTGCTGACCGCGCCCAATTTCGACGAGACCCACGCCTTCTACAAAGAGGTCATGGGCTTTGGCGACACCGACCTTGGCCGCTTCTACCTGATGGGCGGGGGCGAGGATGATCCGGGCGTGGGCTTTGCCTTCCTGCACTGCAACCCGCGCCACCACAGCCTGGCGCTTGGCCAGCTGCCCGAAAGCCCCAATGGCGCTGTCCACATGATGCTCGAGGTCGGCTCCCTCGAGGATGTCGGCCGCGCCTATGACCGGGTTTTGAAGAGCAAGGGCAAGGTGCCGCTCTCGGCAACGCTGGGCCGTCATGTGAATGACAAGATGACCAGCTTCTACATGCAGACGCCCGGCGGCTTCGACATCGAATATGGCTGGAACGGCCTTGTAATCGACCCGGCGACCTGGGTCCCCACCACCAGCCTTTCTGTAAGCGACTGGGGCCATAAATGGGCTCACGAGCAGGACTGACGCAAAAGGATGACTGACATTATGCTCGACAAGCGCATGAGCGTCGACGACATCGTCGACCAGATTTCCGACGGGATGACCATCGGCATCGGCGGGTGGGCCACGCGCCGCAAGCCCATGGCGCTGATCCGCGCCATCGCCCGCTCGAACCTGAAAGACCTGACCGTCATGGCGGGCTATGGCGGCATGGACATCGGCCTGCTCGCCGCCACCGGCAAGATCAGGAAGCTGGTCTTCGCCTTTGCCAGCCTCGACCATTATCCGCTCGAACCCCATTTCCGCAACGCCCGTCAGGCGGGCGCCTTCGAGGTGCTCGAGCTTGACGAGGGCATGTATCATTGGGGTCTGCGCGCAGGCGCGATGAAGCTGCCCTTCCTGCCGACGCGCGTGGGCATCGGCACCGACATCATCACGCAGGACGGCTTCGACTTCAAATTCGTGAAGAGCCCCTATGCCGATGGCGAGGAATTCGTCGCCATGCCAGCGCTGGTGCCCGACATCGCCCTGATCCATGCCCATCGTTCCGACGAGCGCGGCAATATCCTCACCCTCTCGGTCGATCCGATCTTCGATGAACTGCTCGTGCGCGCAGCCAAGAAAAGCTACGCGACGGTCGAGAAGATCGTGCCGACGGCTGAGCTCGATATGAAGAAGAACAGCCGCTACAACCTCGTCGAGCGCGCGATGATCACCGGCGTTGCCGAGGCACCCTTGGGCGCGCATCCCTCGAGCGCTGACCCCGACTATCAGCTCGATCTCAAGCACATCAAGACCTATGTCGAAAGCGCCGCCTCGCCCGAAGCCTGGGCCGAGTATAAGGCGAAATATATCGACGTGTCGGAAGCCGATTATCAGGCAGCGATCGGCGGCGCGGACGCCGTCAAGCAGCTCCCCGTCCCCATTTACTAAGCGAGAGACCCATGACCCAGAACAGCTATTCGCTCGCTGAACTCGTCATCGCCGCCTGCGCCGAAGTCTGGCGCGAGGATGGCGAAGTGATGGCGACCGGCATCGGCCCCCTCCCCCGCATCGGCGCTGGCCTTGCCAAACTGAGCTTCGCGCCCGCGATCCAGACCACCGATGGCGAGGCCTGGTACACCAGCGAGCCGGTCGGCCCGGGCAAGCGCACCGCCGAGCCGGAATTTGAAGGCATCGCCAATTATGACCGCGTCTTCTCGGCGCTCTGGAGCGGCCGCCGCCATGCGCTGGTTGGCCCGGTGCAGATCGACCGTTATGGTCAGGCGAACATCTCGGTGATCGGCGACCATAAGAAGCCCAAGGCAGCGATGCTCGGCGCGCGCGGCTTCCCCGGCAACTCGATCAGCCATCCCAACAGCTTCTTCTTTGCCAACCACAACAAGCGTGCGTTCGTGGAAGGCGAGGTCGATTTCGTGTGCATGGCGGGCTACAACCCGGCGCGCTACCGCAATGGCGCTGCGCCCCAGGGCCTGGACTTGCGCCGCATCATCACCAACCTTTGCGTGATGGATTTCGGCGGGCCGGATCACCAGATCCGCGTGATCTCGCTGCATCCGGGTGTGACGTTCGAGGAAGTGCAGGACAATACCGGCTTCCCGCTGGCAAAAATCGATGGCGAAATCCCCACCACGCCCGCGCCAACGGCCGAGCAGCTGGAGCTGATCGCCAGGATCGACCCCAATAATGTCCGCGCGACCGTGTTCAAGGACAATCCGGCCGGAGACAGAAGGGCAGCCTGACGATGAACGAGACCGACCGCCTGGTCGAACCGCAGCAGGTCGACATTGTTTACGAAACGGATGAGCCGGTCACCTATGAGGTGATCGACCATGTCGCGTGGATCATGATGAACCGTCCGGGCTTCAACAACGCCCAGAACGGCCAGATGACCTATGCCCTTGATGACGCGTTCGTACGCGCCGTGAACGATGACGATGTGCGCGCGATCGTGCTGGGCGGCAACGGCAAGCATTTCTCCGCTGGCCATGACATCGGCACGCCGGGCCGCGACGTGCACCAGCATTTCGAGAACCGGCTGCTGGTGCCCGGCCATGTCAACAAGCCCGCGGCCGAACTGCTCTACACCCGCGAGAAGGAGCAATATGTCGGCATGTGCCGGCGCTGGCGCGATGCGCCCAAGCCCACCATCGCCATGGTGCAGGGGGCCTGCGTCGCGGGCGGCCTCATGCTCGCCTGGGTGTGCGACCTCATCGTCGCGACCGACGACGCCTTCTTCCAGGACCCGGTCAACCGCATGGGCATCCCGGGCGTCGAATATTTCGCCCATGCCTATGAACTCCCCCCGCGCATCGCCAAGGAATTCCTGCTACTGGGCGAGCGGATGAGCGCGCAGCGGGCCGAAAGCTTCGGCATGGTCAACAAGATCGTGCCCCGCGAGGCGCTGCGCGAAACGGTTGCCGCGATGGCGGCCAAGCTGGTGGCCCAACCCCGCCTTGGCAACTGGCTTACCAAGCAGGCGATCAACCATGTCGAGGAGCTGATGGGCAAGCGCAACGCAATGGACGCGCAATATCATATGCACCATTTCGCCCATGCCCAGAATGACCTCGTCCAGGGCAGCTCGATCGCGGGGCTGAACGCCAAGAAGATGGCGGAAGCCAATAAGAAACAGGCGAGCGAATGATGGGCGATCCGCTGCACACCATATTGACCGAACGGCTTGGCTGCCGCTGGCCGATCATCCAGACCGCGATGGGCTGGGTCGCCGAGCCTTCGCTGGTGATCGGGTCGAGCAATGCAGGCGCGTTCGGTTTTCTGGGCGCAGCGGTGATGACGCCCGACGAAGCACGCGCGAAGATTCTGGCCGTGCGCAATGGCACGGACAAGCCCTTCGGCGTCAACTTCCACAGCTTTCAGCCCGGCGCTGACGCAATCGTCGAGCTGATCCTCGCCAACAAGGATCAGGTGCGCGCCGTCTCCTTCGGCCGCGGTCCCAATGCCAAAATGATCGGCCGCTTCAAGGATGCAGGCATCCTCTGCGTCCCCACCGTCGGCGCGGTCAAGCATGCGCAGAAGATGGTCGAGCTCGGCGTTGACATGGTCAATGTCCAGGGCGGCGAAGGCGGTGGGCATACAGGCTCCGTGCCGACCACCGTGCTGCTCCCCCAGGTGCTGGACGCGGTCAAGGTGCCGGTAATCGCCAGCGGCGGCTTTGCCGACGGGCGCGGGCTGGCGGCGGCGCTCGCCTATGGCGCGGTCGGCATCGCCATGGGCACGCGTTTCCTCCTCACCAAGGAAAGCCCGGTCCCCGACAGCGCCAAGGCGGAATATCTCAAGGCCTCGACCGACCGCATCGTCGTCACGACCAAGCTCGACGGCATCCCGCAGCGGATGGTGCGCACCCGCCTGATGGACAAGATCGAGAAATCCGGAAAGCTCGCCATGTGGCTGCGCGCGCTCGAAGCGAGCGCGGCGATGAAGAAGCTGAGCGGGGCCAGCTGGCTCGACATGATCAAGTCGGCCAAGGGCATGACCGGCCATGGCCAGGTGCCGCTCAAGCAGGCGATGATGGCCGCGACCATGCCGATGCTGATCCAGAAGGCGGTGGTCGAGGGCGACATCGAACATGGCGTGATGGCGACCGGCGTGGTCGGCGGACGCATCGTTGAAATACCCAGCTGCCAGGAACTGGTCGATCGCATCGTCGCCGAGGCGCATGAGCGCCTGGCCGCGCTCGCCGCGATGGGCCGCGAGACCGCCAGCGCCGCCTGAAGAAGAGGGAAGACAATGCCGATTACGCTGACCGTCAAGGGCGCCATCGCCGAAATCCTGTTCGACCATCCGCCGGTCAACGCCTTCGACACCAAGGGTTGGGAATCGATCCCGGCCATGGTTTACAAAGCGGCGGCGAACGAAGATGTGAAGTGCATCCTGATCCGCGCCGAAGGCCGCGGTTTCTGCGGCGGCGTCGACATCAAGGAGATGCAGGCCCATCCCGAGCGCATCGCCAAATTGAACAAGGATAATTACCTGACCTTCAAGGCGATCCGCGAATGCGCGATCCCCGTGGTCGGCGCGCTGCATGGCTTCGTCATCGGCGGCGGCGTCAATATCGCGGGCGCCTGCGACGCGCTGATCGCGGCGGAAGGGGCCTATTTCTCGCTGCCCGAGATCGATCGCGGCGCGATGGGGGGAGCCGCCTTCATGAGCCGCATGCTGCCGGTCCAGATGGTGCGCGCCAATTTCTTCACCGGCGGGCGCATCCCGGTTGAGGATGCCTATCGCCACGGCTCGGTACACAAGGTCGTGCCCTTGGAGAAGCTCAAGGACGAGGCCTACGCTTTCTGCGAAATCATCGCGTCCAAGAGCCGCGCGGCCCTGGTCATCGCCAAGCAGGCGCTCAATCTCATCGAGCCCACCGACCCCTCGGCCCATTACCGGATCGAGCAGGGCTTCACGCTCGAAATGTACATGCATGAAGACAGCCAGAAGGCGCGCGACGCCTTCGTCGACAACAAGGGCGCGGCGAAATTCTGATGGACCTGACTTATACCCCTGAGCAGCAGGCGTTCCGCGCCGAAGTCCGCGCCTGGCTCGACGCCCATGTGCCCGGCGAGCCGCTGGAACATTTCGACGCCACGCGCGAGGGTTTCGAGGCGCACCGGGAATGGGAAAAGACCTTGAAGTCCGGCGACTGGGGCATGGTGACCTGGCCACGCGAATATGGCGGGCGCGGCCTCGACCTCATCCAGTGGCTGATTTTCGAGGAAGAATATTATCGCGCAGGCGCGCCCGGCCGCGTCAACCAGAATGGCATTTTCCTGCTTGGGCCCACGCTCATCGAATTCGGCACCCATGAGCAGAAGCAGCGCTTCCTCCCCAAAATGGCGTCGGGCGAGGAAATCTGGGCGCAGGCCTGGTCCGAACCGATGGCAGGCTCGGACCTTGCTGGCGTGCGCGCCACCGCCGTCCGCGAGGGCGACGACTATATCCTCAATGGCCACAAGATCTGGTCGAGCCGCGCGGTGTTCGCCGACTGGGCGTTCGGCCTGTTCCGCGAGCCGGGCAGCGAGCGGCATAAGGGGATGAGCCTCATCTTCTTCCCGCTCGATGCACCCGGCGTGACAGTGAACGCCATCAAGAAGATCAACGGCCATGTCGGCTTTGCCGAGATTTTCCTGGAAAATGTCCGCGTCCCCGCCTTCAATCGCCTCGGCGACGAGGGCCAAGGCTGGCATATCTGCATGGCGACCGCCGGTTTCGAGCGCGGCCTCATGCTGCGCTCGCCCGCCCGCTACCAGGTGGCGGCCAAGAAGCTCGCAGAACTGTGGACCGCGAACAAGGAAACGGCCGACCCCGCGCTCGAAGCCGATGTCGTACGCGCGCACATGAATGCCGACGCCTATGCGCTCAACATCTACCAGACCGCCTCGCGGCTGATGGCAGGCGCGAAGATCGGGCCGGAAGCCTCGACCAACAAGATCTTCTGGTCCGAACTCGACATTCACCTGACGCAAACCGCGCTCAACATCCTGGGGCCGCAGGCGGAATTGACGCACGAAGCGCCGGACGCGAACCCCGTCGACTGGATCGACGACTATATCTTCGCGCTCGCAGGCCCGATCTATGCCGGGTCGAACGAGATCCAGCGCAACATCATCGCCGAGCGCATGCTCGGCCTGCCACGCTAAGGGGGAATAAAGAGATGGATTTCACCCTCAGCGACGAACAGCTGATGTTTGCGGAAACGGCGCGCACCCTGTTCGCCGACAGCTGCACGCCCGATCATTGGCGCAAGATGATGGAAGCGGGCGAGGCGATCGATCCCGCCCGCTGGGCCTCGATCGTCGAGACCGGCCTCACCCTCATCCTGCTCCCCGAAAGTGCGGGCGGCATCGATCTGGCCGAGACCGACTTTGCCCTGATCGCACAAGAGGCGGGTTATGTCGCCCTGCCCGAGCCGCTGGTCGAGAGCGCAGGCGTCGCCGCGCCGATGCTCGCCGCGCTCGCGCCCGATCATGCGCTGCTGAGCGACCCGATGGCCACCATCGCGATCGCGCATCCGGCCAACCCCTATGTGGCGAACGCCGACAGCGCCGCGGCGATCCTGCTGCATGCCGATGGCGAGGCGTATCTCGCCACGCCCGACCAGGTGACGCTCACCGCGCAGCCGAGCATCGATCCCTTCCGCCGCCTCTTCTCGGTCGAGTGGAGCAAGGACAAGGCGACGGCCCTCGGCAAGGCCGACTGGGACCTCGCCTTCGACCGCGCCGCGCTCTTCAACGCCGCCTTTGGCCTCGGCCTCGCCCAACGCTCGGTCGACCTCGCCGTCGATTATGCCAAGGAACGCCAGCAGTTCGGAAAGCCCATCGGCAGCTATCAGGCGGTCAAGCATCATCTGGCTTCCGCCCAGGTGGCGATCGAGTTCGCCAAGCCCGTAGTGGCAGCGGCGGCCGCCGAAATCGGCGCGCGCGACACGCAAGCCCGCGCCCGTGTCAGCCATGCCAAGCTGGTGGCCCTTGAGGCCGCCGACAAGGCCGCCCGCGCCTCGATCCAGGTGCATGGCGCGATGGGTTACAGCTGGGAGGTGGACGTCCACCTCTTCTTGAAGCGCGCCCTTGCCCTGACGCAAACATGGGGCACCCCCGCCCATCACCGCGCGCGCATCGCCACGCGCATCTTCACCCAGCCCATGGGGCCGGACCAGACCTTTGCCAGAGACGCTGGACAAAAGCAGGAAGCTTGAAAATGCCTGAAGCCTATATCGTCGACGCCGTCCGCACCCCCATCGGCCGCAAGAAGGGCAGCCTCGCCGCCGTCCATCCCGCCGACCTTGGCGCGCACCCGATCCGCGAACTGGTCAAGCGCACCGGCATCGACCCGTCAGGCGTCGATGACGTGGTGTGGGGCTGCACCGAGACGATCGGCGGCCAAGCAGGCGATATCGGCCGCACCGCATGGCTGGTCGCAGGCCTGCCGGAGGAAATCCCCGGCGTCACCGTCGACCGCCAGTGCGGCTCTTCGCAGCAGGCCGTCCACTTCGCCGCGCAAGGCGTGATGAGCGGCACCCAGGATCTGGTGGTCGCGGGCGGCAGCCAGGCGATGAACCAGATCCCGATCATGGCCGCGATGATCGCGGGCGCCCAATATGGCTTCGACAGCCCCTTCCACGGGTCGAAGGGCTGGGTCGAGCGCTATGGCATGGAAGAGGTCAACCAGATCAAGTCGGCCGAGATGATCGCCGACAAATGGGGCATCAGCCGCGAAGCGATGGAAGCCTTCGCCCTCGCCAGCCATCAGCGCGCGCAGGCCGCCTGGGACAATGGCTGGTTCGATCATGAAGTCGCACCGCTCGAGGGCCTCACCCGCGACGAAACCATCCGCCCCACCACCTCGCTTGAGGGCCTCGCGTCCTTGAAGCCCGTCAATGAAGGCGGCATCGTCACCGCAGGGGTCGCCAGCCAGAATTGCGACGCGGCCGCCGCCCTCCTCATCGCCAGCGAGCAGGCGGTCAAGGACCATGGCCTCAAGCCCCGCGCGCGCATCCATCATCTCTCGGTCCGCGCCGCCAACCCGGTGTGGATGCTGACCGGCCCGATCCCCGCCACCCAATATGCGCTCAAGAAGGCGGGCATGTCGATCAGCGACATCGATCTGTTCGAATGCAACGAGGCCTTTGCCAGCGTCACCATGGCCTGGATGAAGGAACTCGCTATCCCGCACGACAAGGTCAATGTGCAGGGCGGCGCGATCGCGCTCGGCCATCCGATCGGGGCTACCGGCGCGCGGCTGATGACCACGCTGCTGGGCGCCCTTGAACGCACCGGCGGCCGCTATGGCCTCCAGACCATGTGCGAAGGCGGCGGCCAGGCCAACGTCACCATCATCGAGCGGCTCTAAGGGACCCAGCCCCGATGCCCGCCTACGCCTATCAGGGGATTGTTCCCGTTGTCGATCCGACCAGCTACGTCCATCCGCTGGCGTCGCTGATTGGCGACGTGATCGTCGGGCCGGGCTGCTTCATCGCGCCCGGCGCGAGCCTGAGGGGCGATTTCGGGCGGATCGTGGTGGAGGGCGACAGCTCGATCCAGGACAATGTGTCGGTGCATGCCAACCAGTTGCGCGACACGGTCATCCGCCGGGGAGCGACCATCGCCCATGGGTCGATCATCCATGGCTGCGAGATTGGCGAGAATGCGCTGATCGGCATGAACGCGGTGATCCTCGACAACGCCGTCATAGGTGACGAAAATCTCGTCGCCGCCCTTGCCCTTGTGAAGTCCGACACGGTGACCCCGCCACGCAGCCTGGTCGTCGGCAATCCGGCCAAGGTGGTCAAGACCTTCGAGCCGCATCAGGTCACCTGGCGCAACAATGGCGAGGGGGAGTATCAGAAGCTCGCCCGCGCCGCGCTCACTGACCTCATCGAGGCAGAGCCGCTCAGCCAAGCCAGCGCCGAGCGGCAGGCGCAGCGCATTGCCTCCGACGCCATCGCCGTGCGCCTTTCGGGCAGCACCGCGCAGCATCGCGAGCAGCGGGCGGCGCAGCGGAAAGGCACATCATGAGCAGCGCCACCGCCATCACCAACCTCCTCTACCTTTATGCCGAACTGATGGACGCGGGCGACCTCGAAGGCGTCGCCGCCCTGTTCGAGCGCGCCCGGATCAAGGCCGGCGGCGGCGAAATGGTCGAAGGCGCAGCGCCGATGCTGGCGCTGTGGCAAGCCCATATACGCATCCATGACGATGGCACGCCGCGCACCAAGCATGTCATCACCAATCCCATCGTCGAGGTGGACGAGGAAGCAGGCACCGCGACCTGCCGATCCTATTATACCGTGTTTCAGGCAACGCAGGACCTGCCGCTCCAGGCGATCTGCGCGGGCCGCTATCATGACAGCTTCACCTATATGGACGGGGCATGGCATTTTTCCGGGCGGGATTATTCCCTGCTCGATCTCGTTGGGGACTTGAACCAGCATCTGCTGATCCCCGTCGCAGCGCAATGAAGGAGTAAGGCAAGTGGGTATCTGCGAAGGACGTGTTGCGATCGTGACCGGGGCGGGCAATGGGCTGGGCAAAGCCTATGCGCTGGGTCTCGCGGCGCAAGGCTGCAAGGTCGTGGTCAACGACCTTGGCGTTGGCACCCATGGCGAGGCGGGCGAGACCAAGGGCGCGGCCGAGCAGGTGGTCGATGAGATCCGCGCCATGGGCGGCGAGGCCGTCGCCAACACCGACGATGTCGCTGAATGGGACTCAGGCAAGCGCATGGTCGAACAGGCGCTCGACAGCTTTGGGGCGCTTCATGCCGTAGTCAACAACGCAGGCTTCGTGCGCGACCGCATGTTCTTCACCTGTAGCCCGGAAGAATGGGATGCGGTGATCCGCGTCCATCTGCGCGGCCATTTCTGCACCTCGCGCCACGCCGCTGAATATTGGCGCGCGCAAAGCAAGGCCGGCAACCCGGTCGATGCGCGCATCATCAACACGACCTCTGGCGCGGGCTTGCAGGGCTCGGTCGGCCAGTCGGCCTACTCGACCGCCAAGGGCGGCATCGCCACGCTCACCCTTGTGCAGGCCGCCGAGCTTGGCCGCCTGGGCATCACCGCCAATGCGCTCGCGCCCAATGCCCGCACCCGCATGACCAATACCGGCGCGTTCGACATGGAGGCGAAAGAAGGCGAGTTCGACCTGTTCGCGCCGGAAAACATGGCGCCGCTGGTCGCCTATCTGGTCTCCGAACAGTCGAAGGGCGTGACCGGCCAGGTGTTTGAATTGAAGGGCGGGCAGGTCTTCCTCTCGCAAGGCTGGACCGACAGCCCCGCCTTCGACAAGGGCGCGCGCCTGGAGCCAAGCGAAATGGACGCGATCGTGCGCAAACTCCTCCAAACCCGCGAGCCTGCAAAGCCCGTTTACGGAGCCGCCTGATGGACTTCGCGCTCAGCGACGACCAGCGCGCGATCCAGGAAGCGGCGCGTGACTTCCTGACCGACGCCGCCAACCCGGATGTCATCCGCGCCGCCGTCGAAGGGACGAGCGGCTTTGACGAGAGCCTGTGGTCGAGCCTTGGCGAGCTGGGCTTTACCGGGCTGATGATCCCGGAAAGCCTGGGTGGCCTGGGCCTGGGCGCGGTCGAAATGGCGCTGGTCCTCGAAGAAACCGGCCGGGTCCTCGCGCCCGTGCCCTTCTTCGAAACCGCCGTGCTCGCCGTGCAAGCCATCCTGGCGGCAGGCAGCGAGAAACAGAAGGCAGCGCTGCTCCCCCGCCTCGCGTCGGGCACGCGCGCGAGTTTCGCTGGCACCGCAAGCCGCCCGACCCTCACCAACGGCAAGCTGACGGGCACCGCGCAGTTCGTGACCTTCGGCCATGTGGCAGAGCTGATCGTGGTGGCCACCGCTGACGAGAGCCTCATCGTCCTCGACGCCGACACCCCCGGCCTCGTCATCGAAGCCCTGCCCGCGCTCGACCGCACCCGCCGCTTTGCGACGCTGACCTTCGCTTGCGAAGTGACCGACAGCATGATCCTCGGCGCGCCCGGCAGCGCCAAGACCGCGATCGAGCGTACCCTCACCATCGGCGCTGGCCTGCTCACCGCCGAACAGACCGGCGGCATGCAGTACAGCCTCGACGCCACGGTCGACTATGCCAAACAGCGCGTCCAGTTCGGCCGCCTCATCGGCTCCTTCCAGGCGTACAAGCATATGCTCGCCGACATGATGTTGCTGGTCGAAGCCTCCCGCTCGGCCGCCTATTATGCCGCCGCCGCGATCGATGAAAATGGCGAGGAACTGGCCGAGGCGGCCCATGCCGCGCGCGCCTATGTCTCCGACGCCTATTGCTCGGTCACGGGCGACGCCATCCAGCTTCATGGCGGCATCGGCTTCACCTGGGAACATCACGCCCATCTCTATTTCAAGCGCGCCAGAGCTTGCGCCAGCTGGCTCGGAACCCCCGACCAGCATCGCGAAGCCCTCGCCCAGATCATCATGAAGGATGCCGCATGACCCCGACTTCTCCCGTGCCCCCCTATCCCACCCCGCTGGGCATGCTCAAGGGCAAGACCGTGGTCGTCACCGCCGCGGCCGGCACCGGCATCGGCTTTGCCGCCGCCAAGCGCGCCGCCGAAGAAGGGGCAAAGCTCCTCATCAGCGACTTCCATGAACGGCGCCTCAATGAAGCGGCCGACCGCATCGCTGACGAGGCGAAGGTCGAGCGTCCCGCCCTGTTCGTCTGCGATGTCACCAGCGAGGAAGCCGTGCAGGGCTTGCGCGATGCGTCGCTCTCCGCATTGGGCAAGGTCGATGTCCTCATCAACAATGCGGGCCTGGGCGGCGAGGCCGACATCGTCGATATGACCGACGAGCAGTGGGCGCGCGTGTTCGACGTCACCTTGACCTCGCTGTTCCGCATGACCCGCGCCTTCCTGCCGTCAATGTATGCCAACAAGTCGGGCGTCATGGTCAACAACGCCTCGGTGCTGGGCTGGCGCGCGCAAAAGGGCCAGGCCCATTATGCCGCCGCAAAGGCAGGGGTGATGGCCTTCACCCGCTGCGCCGCGATCGAGGCGGCCGAACATGGCGTGCGCATCAATGCGGTCTCGCCATCCCTTGCCATGCACCCCTTCCTCGCCAAGGTGACCACCCAGGAAGCTTTGGACAAGCTGGTCGAGAAGGAAGCGTTCAAGCGCCCCGCCGAGGTCTGGGAAATCGCCAATGTGATGATGTTCCTCGCCTCTGACCTCTCCTCCTACATGACCGGCGAGATCGTCGCGGTCTCCAGCCAGCGGGCGTAAGATGGCGACCATCTTCGAGAATCCCCGCGACCTGCTCGGCAAGGAAGGCACCAAGCTCGACACCGCCGACTGGCTCACCATCGACCAGTCGCGCATCGACGCCTTTGCCGACTGCACCGGCGATCATCAGTGGATCCATGTCGATCCGGTCCGCGCCAAGGACGGCCCGTTCGGCGCGACCATCGCGCATGGCTATCTGACGCTCAGTCTGGTCAACCTGTTCATGCCCCAGATCGTCGAGGTCCGGCGCTTCTCCGCAGGGGTCAATGTCGGCATGGACAGGACCCGCTTCCTCAATCCGGTGGTCGTTGGCTCGCGCATTCGCGGCACCGGCGAAATCGTCTCGGTCGAGGAAGTGAAGGGCGGCGCGATCCAGGCGGTGATCCGCGTCACCGTCGAGATCGAAGGAAAAGACAAGCCCGCCTGCGTGGTCGACACCATCAACCGCTATTTTCCGGAATAACGGCCTTGGCCCGCGCCATCCTCGCCCTCACATTGAGCCTTCTCGCCGCTACCCCAGCTGGAGCCAAAACCATGCCCGATCCCGTCAAGATGGAAGCCGCCGTCCACGCCTATGTCGCCGCGTTCGAAGCGGGCAGCGCCGACCAGGTCGCCGCCCTCTATGCGCAGGATGCAACCGTTGAAGACCCGATCGGCTCGCCCATCCACAAGGGCCGCGAAGCCATTCGCGCCTTTTACGCGCAATCGATGAAGACCGGCGCGAAATTGAAGCTCGAAGGCCCGGTGCGCGTGGCAGGCGATTATGCCGTCTTCCCCTTCTCGGTGAACCTCAACTATGATGGCGGCCACAAGCGCATCGACGTCATCGACACCTTCCGCTTCAACGCCGCCAATGAAGTGATTGAAATGCGCGCCTTCTGGGGCCCCACCAACATGCACGGCTTCTAAGCCGCCCACCTTCTCCCGGCGGGCGCGAAACATAGAAATAGACAAGGACATTTACCCATGCGTGAAGCAGCCATCATCTCGACCGCCCGCACTGGCGTTGGCAAAGCCTATCGCGGCGCGTTCAACGACACCGAAGCGCCGTTCATGTCCTCGCACGTCGTGGACGCCGCCATCGCCCGCGCCGGGATCGACCCCGCGCGCGTCGATGACGTGTATCTGGGCGTTGCCAACCAGTGGAACACGCAAAGCTACAATGTCGGGCGTCTGACCGTCCACGGTTCGGTCCTGCCCGACACCACCAGCGGCTTCTCGATGGACCGCAAATGCTCGTCCGGCCTCAATGCGCTGGCGTTCGCCGCACGCGGCATCATCGCCAATGAGATTGACTGCGCCGTCTCGGGCGGCGTCGAGAATGTCTCGCTCACCATCGACAAGCATTATCCCGCCTTCCGCAACCGCTCCGAGTTCATCAAGGCGCGCGATCCCAACGCCTATATGGTGATGATCGAGACCGCCGAGATCGTCGCCGAGCGTTACGGCATCTCCCGCGAGGATCAGGACCGCTTTGCCGCCCAGTCGCAGCAGCGCGCCGCCGCCGCCCAGGCCGCAGGCAAGTTCGATGACGAGATCGTCCCGATCACGGTCACCAAGGCCCTGTTCGACAAGGAAGGCAATGAGACCGGCAAGGAAGAGCTGACGCTTGACCGTGACGAGGGCATCCGCGCGGGTACCACCTACGAAAAGCTCGCGGAGCTGAAGCCCGTGTTCAAGAACGGACAGGTCATCAAGGAAGGCAAGCACGTCACCGCGGGCAATGCCAGCCAGCTCTCCGACGGCGCCTCGGCCCAGGTCGTCATGGACCTGGCCACCGCGCAGAAGGAAAACCTCCCCATCCTCGGCATCTATCGCGGGTTCCAGGTCGCAGGCTGCGGCGCGGACGAAATGGGCATTGGCCCGGTGTTCGCCATCCCCAAGCTGCTCGAGCGCGCAGGCCTCAAGATCGACGACATCGGCCTGTGGGAACTCAACGAAGCCTTTGCCAACCAGGCGATCTACTGCCAGCGCACCTTGGGCATCGATCCGGACAAGCTCAACGTCAATGGCGGCGGCATCGCCATCGGCCACCCGTTCGCCATGACCGGCTCGCGCCTTGCTGGCCATGCCCTCATCGAAGGCAAGCGCCGCGGCGTCAAATATGTGGTCGTCTCCATGTGCGTCGCGGGCGGCATGGGCGCTGCCGGTCTGTTCGAGGTCGCCTGATCCATGCAGCTCGCCTTCGCCCCTGAACTGAAAGCCTTCCGCGAGGAGGCCGCGAGCTGGCTCAACGAGCAGCTCGCAGGTCCCTTCAAGGCCATTTGTGGCCAGACCAACCAGGTCGACAATGTCGAGCTACGCCGCGCCTGGGAAGCGGCCCTGGGTGAAGCGCGCTGGAGCGTCATTGGCTGGCCTGAGCAATGGGGCGGGCGGGGTGCCTCGATCGCCCAGCAGATCATCTTCGCCGAGGAATATGCCCGCGCAAAAGGCCCGCCGCGCGCCGGGCACTTAGGGGTCGAGCTGCTCGGGCCGACGCTGATCGCGATGGGCAGCGAAGAGCAGAAGGCCCGGTTCCTCCCCGACATCGCCACCGGCAAGGCGATCTGGTGCCAGGGCTATTCTGAACCCGGCGCGGGATCGGACCTTGCCAACGTCAAGACCAAAGCCCGCCTCGAAGGCGATAAGTACATCATCGACGGGCAGAAGATCTGGACCTCGATGGGCACGATCGCCGACTGGTGCTTCGTCGTTGCCCGCACGCAGCCGGGAAGCGTGGGCAACAAGGGCCTCTCGTTCCTCATGGTCCCGATGGACCAGCCCGGGGTCACCCCCCGCCCGATCCGCCAGATGACCGGCGAGGCCGAGTTTGCAGAAGTGTTCTTCGATGGCGCGGAAGCCCTCGCGATCGACCGCATTGGCGAAGAAGGCGAAGGCTGGAAGGTCGCCATGGCCCTGCTCGGGTTCGAACGCGGGGTATCCACGCTGGCCCAGCAAATGCAGTTCAAAAACGAACTGGACGACATCATCGCCATCGCCAAGGCCAACGGCAAGGCGAGCGACCCGCTCATCCGTCAGAAGATCGCCACCGCCCATGCGGGCCTCAAGATCATGCGCTACAACGCCCTGCGCATGCTCTCAGGCAGCGAAGCCAACCCCGAACTCACAGGCGCCGCCTATACCTACAAACTCTATTGGTCCCGTTGGCACGTGGCGCTAGGCGACCTCGCCATGGCGGTCATGGGACAAGAGGGCGAAATAGGCATCAACGACGAACGCATGGGCTCCCTCACAACCATGCACCTCATGTCTCGGTCCGATACCATCTACGCCGGAACCGACCAGATACAACGCAACATCATCGCTGAACGCGGATTAGCTATGCCAAGAGAACCTAGAGGATGAGGAATATCCGGCGGCCACATAAGAGCCGCCGGAGCCACCCGATCAGATGATCTTCGATTCTTGCAGTTCGGCGATGCGCGCTTCGTCATAGCCTAGTTCGCCCAGCACCTCGGCGCTATGTTCGCCAAGAAGCGGCGGCGCGCGGCGGATCGTCGCCGGAGACTCCGACATATTGGCCAGCGGACTTCCGATCAGGTCGACCGTACCGGCCTCCGCCCAGGGATGCGGCGTCGTAACACGAAGGCCGCGATGCTGGACCTGCGGATCTTCCCAAACCTCAGGCAGCTCATTGTAGCGCGCTGCGGGAATGCTCACCTCATCAAACTTCGCCTGAAGCTCTTCCGAAGTGAAGCCACGGCTCCATTCATTGATGATGTCCATCAACTCCAACCGGTTCAACTTGCCGCGCTTGAAATTCTCATCGAAGCGGGGGTCCTGATATAGTTCAGGCTGGCCCATCAGCACCGTCAAACGCCGCCAATGCTCATCACCGCCAGCGGTGAGATACAGCATGCCATCCTTGGTATGGATGAGATCGGCGGGGCCGCCGCCATTGCCGCCATTGCCAAGGCGCGGCGGGACCACGCCACTCAACAGATAATCCTGCATGATATGGCTGACCATCGCCACAGAACTATCCAGAAGGGCGATATCGATATGCTGCCCTTCACCAGTCTGGTTACGATGCTGGAGTGCCGCCAATATGGAAATGGCGACATTATGGCCGGTGATGAAATCGACGAGGCTAGGACCAGCCTTGAGCGGCCCGGCTCCCGGCTGCCCGTCCGGAATGCCGGTGACGGCCATCATCCCGCCCGTCGCCTGGAACAAACCATCATAGCCCGGCCGCGCAGCCATCGGTCCCGTTTGGCCAAAGCCCGTGACCGAACAATAGATAAGGCGCGGATTGATCGCCTTCAGGCTCTCATAATCCAGCCCGAACCGCTTCAGATCGCCCACCTTGTAATTTTCGATCAGGACGTCCGCGGTCTCTACCAGCTTGCGCAGGATTCCCTGCCCCTCAGGCTTGCTATGGTTCAGCGTGATCGATCGTTTATTGCGGTTAGCCGCCGTGAAAAAGCCCGCTTGGCGGACATTCATTCCATCTTTGCCCTTCACCTCGGCAAGACCATATACCCGGCCATCATCTCCAACGCCCGGACGTTCCACCTTGATCACGTCGGCGCCCAGGTCGCCCAATATCTGCGCGCCCACGGGGCCTGCGAGCACGCGAGTCATGTCAATGACGCGGATGCCTTCGAGGGCTGCCTTCTTATTGCTCATAGTCGCCTGCCCCTCCAAATTGATATGCGTAGCGTTGGGCGGCCCTTTATCCACTTTTCCGTCAAAGCGCCAGACGACAGGCCGCGAAACTTGCAGTCGAACGATGAAAAATCTGCAGTTTCAAAACAGCGGACATGGCCAGATCGCACGCCATCATGCAAAGGGCGCCAGCCCCGTGAGGATCAGCCGCACCAGATCCGCTTGCCCCTTCGCCCCCGTCTTTTCATATATCCGCTTCGAATAATTACGCGCCGTTTCCGTGGTCAGATTAAGCTGCTCACCCGCTCCAACGATGCTCTCGCCCAAACTCAGCGCGTGAGCGAGTGCCGCCTCGCTGCCCGACAAGCCGTGCAGCGCCGCCAAAGTCCCCGCCGCCGCCTGCGCAGGCTCGCGACGGGCGGTACGCACTATGCCGATCACAGCGGGCAAGGCGCATGGTTCGCTTAAGGCCAGGTCCGACTTGCGCAGCAACAGGTCGATATCCCTGCTATCGTCGATCCGTATCACCCGCGTCGCGCCCGGCGGTGCTGACGCCATTTCCGCGCAGGCCCGGTTAAGCGCATGGGTAGCGTCGGGCAACAACTGCAACCGCCGCTCCGGACTCGGACCAGGCTTCACAGTAAAGCTAAGCATCGCCTCGGCCGCAGGATCAGCAGCCATCACCCGACCGCCCCAATCGAACGCCAGTTGCGCGACGCCCAACCGCGACAGCGCGCCCTGCGCCATGGCAACCTGCAATCGCGCCTCGATCAACGCCACCAGCGTCCGCAGCGCAGCGGCGAAATGCGGCACGATGCTCGACAGCACGGCAACGGCAGAGGCGGAAAAATCCTCCCGCTCTCTCACCAGCAGGAAATGTGCATCAGCTACCCCGCCCGCCGCCACACGCATCCATCGGCCATAGCGGATGTTCATTTCGTTCAGCGCCTCGCGCTGCCGCACCAATTCATCCGCGTCATCGTAATTCAGCATCTCGTCCAGCGCATAGACGCGCCCCGGACGCAGCGATCCATAAGGATGCAGGCGCAACGCATCCAGCCGCCGGAAGTCCAAAGGCGGCTCCTGCGACGCGCGCGGCGCGGCGATGTGGATGACGGTCGGTTCCTGCTCAGGCATGGCATTGGCCAGAGAGATGATCAGAAAAGCCCGCCGCGCATAAGTGCGCCCCACCAGATTTCGGATGAAGGCGCCAAAAGGCGGGCTTTCATGAATCCCGTCCACCAGAGGAAGGAACAGCTCATTCTGATCGGCCCAGAGAGAACCCATTCCCACCCTCTCCCATATGGGAGAGGGACCGTCAAGCGGGACAGATCAGGGTCAACAGCGTGCCAGCAGCGCCTGCGCTTTCTTAAGGTGAGGGCGGTCGATCATTTTGCCATCCAATGTCAGGACCCCCGCGCCGGGATTGGCCGCAAAGGCATCAACTACCGCCTGCGCCCGCGCAATCTCCTCTTCCGACGGCGTAAAGGCGGCATTGATCACGGGCACCTGGTCAGGGTGCACGGCCATCATGCCCAGAAAACCGTCGCGCGCGCCGCGCTGCGCATAGGCCGCGAGACCATCCAGATCCCGAATCGCCGGATATACCGTCTCGATCGGCGGCACATCGGCGGCGCAGGCTGCAAATAGCGTGAGCGCACGCGCTATCTCATAGGGTGACGTATAGCTGCCATCGGCATGCCGTGCCGAAAGGGCGCCGATCGCGGCGGGCAAATCCTCCGCCCCCCATGTCAGGCCCGCCAACCGCTCCGACACATCACCATATTCACCCAACCGAAAGATCGCCTTGGGGGTTTCCGTGGCGATAGGCAGGATCAGCGCCCGATCATCGCCTCGTTGGCGCAATCGCTGGTCCAAATCCCTGATCGACGCCGCGCCCTCCGCCTTGGGCAACATGATCCCGGCCGGGCGGCCCCCGATCACCGCGTCGAGGTCCGCATCCGTGAGTCCGCCGTCGAGCGGATTTACCCGGACGAAAAGCATGACTTCGCTATCCGCAGCTTCGTTCAGGAATGCCGCCACCTCTTCCCGCGCCCCGGCCTTGGCACTGATAGCGACAGAATCCTCAAGATCGAGGATCAGCGCGTCCGCACCGCTTGCCAACGCCTTGCGCATCCGCTCGGGTCGGTCGCCAGGTACGAACAGCAATGATCGCAAGCGCCGCGACCGGGGGGGTCCAGTTTCATCGCCCATCAGGCGGCTACCTCCTGCTTGATCATGCCATAAAGCGTCGTGCGCTGCCGGGCGAAACGGCCCGCCGCCTCGGCGGTGCGGTGCATACGCTCCACATCGAAAAATTGCCCATGCGTGCCACCTGCCGCACGCGTGATCGACTCGTCCATCAACACGCCCCCTAGATCATTGACCCCCGCGCCGAGTGCAGCAATCACGCCCTCCTCGCCCAGTTTCACCCAACTCGCCTGAATGTTCGGGATGGCGCCATGCAACGCGATCCGCGCCACCGCCTGCATCAGCATCGCTTCACGGAAGCTCGGGCCGGATCGCGCCTTGCCCTTTCGCCACATCGGCGCTTCCATATGGACGAAGGGCAGCGGCACGAACTCGGTAAAGCCGCCCGTCTCCGCCTGAAGATCGCGCACCACCCGCAAATGCCGCGCCCAGTGGCGATAATCGTCGACATGGCCAAACATGATGGTCGCCGTGCTTTTCAGGCCGACCCGATGCGCGGCGCGCATGACGGCGACCCACTCATCCGCCGACAGCTTGTCGGGACAGATGATCGCCCGCACTTCCTCATGCAGTATTTCGGCCGCCGTGCCGGGCAAGGTCGACAGCCCCGCCTCCTTCAACATCGCCAGATAGGGTTCCAGCCCCATGCCGAGCGTCGATGCGCCGTGCGTAATCTCCAGCGGGGAAAAGGCATGGACATGGATCCCCGGCGCCGCATCCCGCACCGCCTTCACAATCGACAGATAGGTGTGGCCGTCATAGTCCGGATGGATGCCGCCCTGCAGGCACACTTCGGTCGCGCCCCGCGCCTGCGCCTCTGCCGCGCGACGTCCCACTTCGTCCAGATCGAGCCGGTAGGCAGGACCCCGCAGCGCCTTCGCCGTCCCCTTGGAAAAGGCGCAGAAGCCGCATTTATAGGTGCAAATGTTCGTATAATTGATGTTGCGGTTGATGACATAAGTGACCGCGTCACCCACCGCCTCGCGCCGCAATGCATCGGCGGCATCCATCACTCGCCGCACATCCGGGCCGGTAGCCTTGAACAGCGTGACGATCTCGCTCTCGTCCAGCCCCTGCCCCGCCGCCGCCTTGCCCAATATCGCCTCAATCCGCTTGGCCGACAGCGTCCGTCCGCCAAGCGGCAACAGCGGCGGCACCTCACCCGCTCCCGCACGCCACCGCTCGACGATAGGCAGGCCCCGCGCATCCACCGCCCGCCGGACCTTCACCGCGATTTCCGGCTCCAGCCAACGCTCCGGCTCCTTGGCATAGACCGGCCCCACCGCCAGCCTTTCTGTCAGCACGCGCCCGGCCGCCGCCGTCGCCGCGCCAAGCGCCATCAGATGCGGCCATGGCGCTTCCGGGTTCACATGGTCCGGCGTTACCGGCGACACCCCACCCCAATCATTGACCCCCGCGCGCATCAACGCCGCAAGGCCATCGGGCTGGAGATTGGGCGGCGCCTGGATGGTCATATCCGGCCCCAAAATCAACCGCGCGGCGGCGACCGTCCACAGATGTTCTTCCAACGGCGGTTCGGCATGATCGGCCATCCGCGTATCCGGCTTAGCCCGGAAGTTCTGGATGATAACTTCCTGAATATGCCCGTGCCGCGCATGCGCATCCCGGATCGCCAGCAACGCCTCGATCCGCTCCATCCGCGTCTCGCCGATGCCGATCAGCAGCCCGGTGGTAAAGGGCACCCGCGCGCGCCCCGCCGCCTCGATCGCCTCCAGCCGCACCGCCGGAACCTTATCGGGCGAACCATGATGTGGCCCGCCCTTTTCGCACAGCCGCGTCGCCGTGCTTTCCAGCATCAGCCCCATCGATGCCGCGACCGGCCGCAGCATCGCCAGATCATCGTCACCCATGATGCCGGGGTTCAGATGCGGCAACAGGCGCGTCTCCATCAGCACCGCAGCCGCCGCCTCACGCAGATAGCTCAGCGTCGTGTCATGACCCAGCGCCGCCAGCCCATTCCGCGCCACCGTATAGCGATCCTCCGGCCGGTCCCCCAGCGTGAACAGCGCCTCCCGGCATCCCGCCGCCTCGCCCGCGCGCGCAATCTCCAGCACCTGTTCGATCGACAGATAGGGCGCCCCCGCATGGCGCGGCGCCTTGGCAAAGGTGCAATAATGGCAGACATCGCGGCACAGGTGAGTCAGCGGGATGAAAACCTTGCGCGAATAGGTGACGGTCGCCCCGAATGCGGCCAAGGTCATTGCCTCAGCCTGTTCGATCAACGACTCCACCGGCTGCCGGATCAGCGCATGCGCCCATCCCTCGGCCGCTCCGGCCTCTTCTATCCTCATTCCTCGCCTCTTATTATCCGCGTCGATTGCACAGCAGCGTTTAGCTTGGCCCTGCAACCGGGTGGCACAGCTTTTACCGCCCTGACCCTTGCGGCCCACCAAATCAAGCTTTCGACGCCCTGGATGCCGAAATCACCGATTTTCCCCTTGCCCCGAGCGCCATCCCATGCACAAAGCTTGCCAATTGCCTCGGCCGCGCGAGTATTTTACTTGACGCTAACCATGTCGCAGCAAGGGTGAGTAATGGACGACGTCGTGATTCAGGATAGACAAAGCGCCAGCAGGCGCATGTCAGCTCAGGAAGTGAGCGACGGACTGTCCGTCGTCTCCATCGCCAAAAGCTATGACAAGCGCGCCGTCCTGACCGATGTTTCGCTGACGGTCGGGAAGGGTGAGGTTGTCGGCCTGCTCGGCCCCAATGGCGCGGGCAAAACGACCTGCTTCTATTCCGTCATGGGTCTTGTGCGCCCCGATCATGGCCGCATCATCCTTGACGGTGAGGACATTACCGGCCTGCCCATGTACCGCCGCGCGATCCTGGGCCTTGGCTATCTGCCGCAGGAAACATCCATCTTCCGTGGCCTCACCGTCGCCCAGAATATCAGCGCCGTGCTGGAACTGGCGGAGCCCGACAAGTCCGCCCGCGACGCCCGCCTTGCGCAATTGCTCGACGAATTCGGTCTCACCCGGCTCGCCAACTCGTCCGCCATGGCGCTGTCCGGCGGTGAACGCCGCCGCTGCGAAATCGCGCGCGCCCTCGCTGCCAACCCGTCCATCGTCCTGCTCGACGAGCCTTTCGCGGGCATCGACCCCCTGTCCATCGCCGACATTCGCGACCTAGTAAAGCAGCTCAAGACGCGGGGAATCGGCGTCCTCATCACCGACCATAATGTGCGCGAGACGCTGGAAATCGTCGATCGCGCCTGCATCATCTATGGCGGGCAAGTGCTCTTCACAGGCAGCCCGACTGAACTCGTCGCCAATGCCGAAGTCCGCCGCCTCTATCTGGGCGAGAATTTTTCGCTCTGAGATGACTGGCCCCCGCCCTTCCCTTCAGCATGACGGCAAGGGCTCCGGCTGATGGCGCTCGGGCCTCGTCTCGACCTGCGGCAAAGCCAGTCACTGGTAATGACGCCGCAGCTTCAGCAGGCGATCAAACTGCTGGCCCTCTCCAATCTCGAAATCGACGCCTTCGTCGCCGCCGAGCTGGAAAAGAATCCGTTGCTGGAGACGGGCGGCCCCATCGACAACACTCCCGCCGCCGATGGCATAGACGCGCAGATCGACCTCCCGTCGCTCGCTCCCGAAACCGGGGGGATCGACTCTCTGATCGGCCAGGGCCGCGCCGAATCCGACGCACCGCTCGACGTCGATTATGGCGCGGAAACCTTCATCGACGATGGCCCTTCCGACCGCACCGTCAGCGCCGTGGGATCAGGCGGCCACGACATGCTTCAGGGCGGCGGCGAAGCGATCGACTTCGACAGCTTCGCCAATCCGGAAATCGGCCTTCAGGAACATCTGATGGACCAGGCGCGCAGCGCGCTGGGCGGCATGGATCTGCTCATCGCCACCCAATTGATCGGCCAGATTGACGAAGCGGGCTATCTGGAAGCCAACCTCCTCGAAATCGCCCACGCGTTGGGCGTCCCGCTCGCGCAGGCCGAACAGGTCCTCGGCGTCATCCACAGCTTCGATCCCACGGGCGTCGGCGCCCGCTCGCTCTCCGAATGCCTGACACTTCAGGCGAAGGAAGCGGATCGATACGACCCCTGCATGGCGAAACTGCTCGCCAATCTCGACCTGCTCGCCCGTGGCGCCATCCCCCAACTGCGCCGCATTTGCGCCGTGGATGAGGAGGATATGGCCGACATGATCCGCGAATTGCGCGGCTATGATCCAAAGCCCGGCCTGCGCTATTCCACCGATCGCGCCGCGCCGGTAACTCCGGACATCTTCGTCAATCCGGCGCGCGATGGCTGGTCGATCGAAATCAACAGCGCAACCCTCCCCCGCCTGCTCATCAACCGCAGCTATTATGTCGAACTCGCGTCCGGCCCGCAAAACGGCGCCTCAAAGGCGTGGCTCGCCGACTGCCTCGCCAGCGCGAACTGGCTGGTAAAGGCGCTCGACCAGCGGCAAAAGACGATCATCAAGGTCGCGACCGAAATCGTCCGCTGCCAGGAGGACTTCTTCCGCAAGGGCGTCGCGCACCTAAAGCCCCTGACGCTCAAGATGGTGGCCGAAGCAATCGGCATGCACGAATCCACCGTCAGCCGCGTGACATCGAACAAATATCTATCCTGCCCGCGCGGCGTCTATGAACTCAAATATTTCTTCACCAGCGGCGTCGCGGCGGCCGGTGGCGACGGCGCGGTGTCGGCCGAAGCGGTAAAGAGCCACATCAAGGCGCTGATCGCTGCCGAAGCGCCCGACGCGATCCTGTCAGACGACACGCTGGTCGACCTGCTCCGCGCCAAAGGCATGGACCTCGCCCGCCGCACGGTCGCGAAATATCGGGAAGCGTTGGGGATTGGGTCTTCGGTGCAGAGACGCCGCCATAAGGCGCTTCAAGGCAAAGCGGCCTAATAGCCCCTTTCGCCCTCAAACCCGTCGAACAACCTGAGTGCCCAACGGCACCACCCCTCCGCCGTTCGCCCTGAGCCTGTCGAAGGGCTCTACTTCTTCATAGCCCTGAAAGAAGAAGAAAACGGCTTCGACATTTGAAAGAGGCAAGCGCTCTTTCAAACAGCCCGAACCGGAGGGGGAGGAATCTCTGGCAGTCTGAACGGAAACGAAGGTTGCTAACCAAAACCCCCTCAAACCAACCCCAACCGCGCCAACTCCCCCAGCATCGCGGGCGGCATAGCGTCCAGATCATCTACCTCGCCCGACCCCAGATCAGGCGGCGCATCCTTCCCCTCCAGATAGCGCCACCCCTGATGCGCCCGCTTCGGCGCACCCCGCACCGCGATCAACCGGGGTTCCAGCCTGATCCAGAACCGCCCCTGCCCCGTTTCCTGAAACCCGATCAACGGACTGCGTCCCACCAGCCTGTGCTGATGTATCCAGTAAAGCGACCCGCCCTCCATCTCCGTCACCCGCTTGGGCAAATAGCGCGTCGTCAGCCGCGCCTCTTCGCCATGACTTTCCAGCCAGGCACGCAGCGTCGCAGGGCTTTCGCTGCCAAAGGCGATCTTGGTGAGATGAAGCGGCATCAGCAGAAGATGGGCGCTGAACGCAAACGGTCAAGCCCCGTCACAAACCCCAGATCGTGGCCAATCCCAGAAAGGAAAAGAAGCCCATCACATCGGTCATCGTCGTCACGAACACCGCCGAAGACACCGCCGGATCGATATCGAACCGGTCGAGCGTCACTGGCACCAATATGCCCGCCAACCCCGCGACCAGATTATTGATCAGCATCGCCATGGCAATGACAAGGCCAAGGTCATGATTGCCGTAGATCAGCCCCACCGCGACGCCGATCAATATTCCCAGCGCCGTGCCATTGGCGCTCGCAATGCGGAATTCGCGCGCGATCTGCCGTATCGTATTCGAACTGGTCAGCTGGTTTGTCGCCAACGCGCGCACGGCCACCGCCATGGTCTGCGTCCCCGCATTGCCGCCCATGCCGGACACGATCGGCATCAGCACCGCCAGCACCACATATTTCGAGATGGTGGCCTGAAACAGCCCAACCACCGAAGCCGCCAGCACCGCCGTGCCCAAATTCACCACCAGCCAGGACAGTCGCGTCCGCACCGTTTCCAGGATCGGCTGGTTGATGTCGCCCTCGCCCGCACCCGACAGGCGCAGGATATCCTCGCCCGCTTCCTCGGAAATAATGTGGACGATGTCATCGACCGTGATCATGCCGACCAGTCGCCCGCTCGCATCCACAACAGCGGCGGAAATCAGCGCATATTTCTGGAAGCGCAGCGCCACTTCTTCCTGATCCATATCGACCGGGATCAGCGTCTGCTCACGCTTCATGACGTCCGCCATCGCGATGGAACGCGGGCAGGTGAGTATCCAGCTCAGCTGGCAGGTGCCGATCGGCTTATGCGCCTCGTCCACCACAAAGATTTCCCAGAAATCGGTGGTGAGGTCGCGATTGTCGCGCAGATAGTCGATCACCTGCCCGACCGTCATATGCTCGGGCACCGCGACCAAGTCGCGCTGCATCAGGCGGCCGGCGGATTCTTCCGGATAGGACAGCGCGTTTTCGATCGCGGCGCGATCTTCCGGCTCCATCGCATCGAGGACGGCCTGCTGATCGGCCTCCTCCATGTCCTCGATGATCGCGACCGCGTCGTCGGTGTCCAGTTCGGCGGCGAATTCGGCCACCTGCTTGGGCTCCAGCGCATCGAGCAGGTCGTCGCGGACATAGTCGTTAAGCTCGGACAGCACCTCCGCGCCCACTAGGTCGCCCAGCGCCGCCGCCACTTCCCCGCGCCGGTCGGAGGGGGTGAGTTCCAGAAGGTCGGCAATGTCGGCGGGGTGCAGCGGCGAAACCAGTTCGCGCGCGCGATCGCGGTCCTCATCTTCCACCGCGTCCAGCACGGCGGAAACAAATGCAGGCTTCAGCCGGTCATCCTCGTCATGACGGGATTCAGGCTGTTCAACGATCTTGTCGTCAACAGGCAGGTCGTCGGGCCGGGGTTCGGCCATATCGGCTCGCTCGCTCATCGCGTCCCCTACTGTCCGGTTCCTGTAACATTTGGCTGCTTTTGCTCATGAATGAATTAAAAGCAATGCCCCAAAGATTGATTGAGGCGCTTCCATCCCCGCCCCAACGCTCTATATGGACCAACATTTCCCCACTCCCCCTCAAGAGGAGATTTCCATGGCCGACGAAACGCTCACCCTTACCCTCGACAGCGGCGGCGACGTCGTGATCAAGCTGCGTCCCGATCTGGCGCCCGGTCACGTCGAACGCATCTCTCAGCTCGCGAAGGAAGGCTTTTACGACGGCGTCGTCTTCCACCGCGTCATCCCCGGCTTCATGGCGCAGGGCGGCGATCCGACCGGCACCGGCATGGGCGGATCGAAGCTCCCGGACATCAAGGCTGAATTCAGCCGCGAACCGCATGTCCGTGGCGTCTGCTCCATGGCCCGTTCGTCGAACCCGAACAGCGCGAACAGCCAGTTCTTCATCTGCTTCGACGACGCGACTTTCCTCGACGGCCAGTACACCGTTTGGGGCGAAGTCACCTCCGGCATGGAACATGTCGACGCCCTGCCCAAGGGCGAACCGCCCCGCACGCCGGGCAAGATCCTGAAAGCTGCCGTTTCCTGATATAAGGCGCAAGGGCGAGCGGAGCTATCTCCGCTCGCCCCGATATCATCGCGCCGCTGAAGCGTTGTTCCCGACCTCAGCCTCACCCTCAACCGGCGCAACATAAGCCCCGATCGTCTCGATATGCCACCGCCGGTCAGACTCGCTCGACCCCGGCACGTCATTGACGCGGCGCAGCGTCACCTGACGCAGCATGTACCAGGGCTTCCCATTGGCCGCGAGTCGCCCGTAAACCTGCACCGGCACCGTCACATAAAGCGACCCCGCCGCGCCCTCCATATCGCTGGGCGCGCCGACATGCGCATGGATTTCGCTGAAATTACGGAATCGCCGGGCAAAGGCATCGTCATCCTCCGCACCAACCGCGCCCTTCTGGTTCCAAAGGTCCTGCCCGTCGTCGAAGCGACGTTCCTCCAGCAAGCCATAATAGCCCTGCACCACCTGCGCAGCGCCCTGCGGCCCCTTGGGATCGATCGACCCTTCCTCGATTGGCGCGGCGTCCGGCGGCAATCCACCCGGCGTGCCCGGTTCAGGCGGCCTTAGCGGTTCCAGCGCCGCCTGCGCCTCGGCGCGGAAGCTGTTTTCCACCTGCGTCGCATTGGCGCCATTGGCGAGATTGTCGATCGCGCTTTCCTCCCGCCCGTCACAGGCGGCGAGCGAGAGGCATGCGATAAGCGTTACAGCGCCCCACCCAGCCCGCATCAGCGACGCAACGTCCCGCGCCAGTGATTCCCATCGGAACTGCCATTGCCGGAGTTGGAACCCGAACCTGAGCCTGTTCCTGACCCGGATCGGCCGCCGCCCCAGCTCCCGCGCGGACTACCCGCGCGCGGCTGGCTCTGAACTGGCGGAGGAGCAGCCGTGGCATCATTCCGGTCCCGCCCGCGCCAGCGCCCATCTCTCGCGGGGCGTCCATCGCGATAGAGTCGGCCATCTTCCGGCCGCGCCAAACTGCCGCGCCAATGATCGCCTTGCTGCCCGCGTCGGCCTTCCCAATAACGGCGCTGATCATCATTCCAGCGATGGCGGCGTCCGCCCCGGTCAAACACATAATAGCCGCTGCCGGGATAATAATAATCCCCGTACCAGCCATAGCCGGGACCGTAATAGCCCGAACCATAATAGCCGGGGCCATAATAATCATCGTAATAGCCACCGCCGTAATAGCCTGATCCCACGCTCACGCCGCCATAATAGCCGTCATCATAGGCGCAGCCGCCCAGTGCCACCGCACCGGCAAGGCTAATCGCAGCCAGAAACTTCTGTCCGGACCACGTCATTGCCTTTCTCCTTTTCTCCAATACAGACAGGATAACGTCCGCAGGTTGAATTGGTTGTGAATGAAAGCCAGACTCTGCTCGTCGCGTGTCGGCATTCATGTTCATCCGACCTTCATCTCATTGGATAGATTAGCATTTCGGACATCGGGCACGTATCGACGCGCCCCTCATTATCGGCTCGCGCCTCCCTTCAGGGGGAGGTCAGGGGTTCGGGGCGGCATGGACTGCAGCCGCCCCGAATTCCCCCGATCACCCACTGTTGCGCAGCGCCGTGGCGATCGCGTTGATCGACAGCTCGATCCCTTCCTTAATGCGCGGATCATCCTCCCCGCTGCGATGGCGCTTCATCAACTCCACCTGCAACAGGTTCAGCGGCTCGATATAGGGCAGCCGCAACCGGATCGATTCATCAAGCTTCGGATTCTTTTCCAGCAACCGCGATTGCCCGCTCGCCGCCAGCAGGCCGTCATGCGTCAGCTGCCATCCCTCGCGAATTCGCTCGAATATCGCGCCGCCCGCCGCCTGATCCTCGACGAGCGGCAGATAATGAGCCGCAATCCCCAAATCCGACTTCGCCAGCACCATCTCCAGATTGGCGAGCGCCGATTGCAGGAAGGACCAGCTCTGCGCCATGTCCGCCAACAGCGCCTGGTCCTTGAACGCCGCAAACGCCTGCCCCATCCCATACCAGCCCGGCAGCATCACCCGCGCCTGTGCCCAGCTGAACACCCAGGGTATCGCGCGCAAATCCTCGATCCGCGTGCTCTTCGTCCGGCTGGCGGGCCGCGAGCCGATCTTCAGGCCCGAAATCTCCTGGATCGGCGTCAGCTGGCGGAAGAATTCCTTGAACCCCTCCGTCCCGTAAACAAGGTCGCGATAAGCAGCAAAGGCCGTCTTCGACAGCTCATCCATAGCCCCCGCAAATCGCGCCGCATCCCGATCGGAAATTCCCTCCGGCTCCAGACTGGCGAGCAAAGTCGCGCTCGTCATCGCCTCCAAATTGGTCATCGCCACATCGCGCGTGCCGAACTTCGCCGCGATCACCTCGCCCTGTTCAGTGATCCGGATGCGCCCCTGCACCGTGCCGCGCGGCTGCGCCTGTATCGCCGCGAAGGATGATCCGCCGCCACGCCCCACCGCGCCACCCCGACCGTGGAACAGCTGCATCCCCGTCCAGCCATCCTCGAACACCGGGGCCAGCGCCTTGCTCGCCTGATAAAGCGACCAGGTGGAGGTGATATAGCCGCCATCCTTGTTGCTGTCGGAATAGCCGATCATCACTTCCTGATGACCCCGCTCGCGCACGACGCCCGCAATCTCGGGCAGCCCAAAATAGGCCGCCATGATATCCGGAGCCGCCTCAAGGTCGGCAATCGTCTCGAACAACGGCACCGCCATGATCGCCGCCATTGCCGGGCCGCCGTCCTTCCCCGCGCGCCACAACCCCGCTTCCTTCAGCAGCAGGTTCACTTCCAAAAGGTCCGAAACGCTCTCCGCCTTGGAAATGATGTAGTGGCTGATGCAGGCAGGCCCGTAAGTCCTGTGCGCATCCGCCGCCGCCTGCACGATCGCCAGTTCGGACGCCGTCTCTTCGGAATATTCCGAAAAGCGCGACCCCAGCGGCCGGTTGCTGGCCAACTCCTCGCGCAGCAAGGCAACCCGAGCATCCTCGTCCAACGCGGCATAATCTTCCGCCACGCCCCCAACCTTCAGCAACTCGGCAACGACGCGTTGATGCACATCGCTATTCTGCCGCATGTCGAGCGTCGCGAGGTGAAAACCAAACGTTTCCACCGCCCGGATCAACCGCCCCAGCGCCCCGCCGGTCGCCAAAGCGCCGTCGCCCTCACTCGCCAGCCCCTGCGCCACGGTCACCAGATCGCGCCGCAAATCGCCCGGCAGCGCATAGGCCTCGCCCGTCAGCCGCGAAGGACGCGGCGGCTCCTTCCCCACCAATGCCCGATAGGTCGCCGCCAGCCGCGCATAAATACCCGACAGCGCCCGGCGATAAGGCTCATCCCCCCGGCTCGGCGAGCTGTCCCCGCTCGCTTCCGCCAGATCCAGCACCGCCTGCGGCACCTGCGCGAGTTCCGTCGATAACGACAACTCCGCCCCCAACGCATGCACCGCATCCAGATAATAGGCCAGCGCCGCCTCACACCCGCGCCCCAGCGCCGACCGCAGCTGCGGCGCCTGCACGAAGGGATTGCCGTCCCGGTCCCCGCCGATCCAGTTGCCCACCCGCAGGAAGCTGGGCGGCCGCCCCCCCAGCACCCGCTCCCACCGCGCGTACAACGCAGGCAGAACCGGCAGGAACACATCCCGGAAATAGGTCAGGACATTGTCGATCTCATCCTGCACGAACAGCTTCTGCCGCCGCAGCGGCCGCGTCTGCCACAGCAGGGCAATCTGCCGCGCGATGGCCTCGTCCAGATTCTCGCCGTCATCTGTCTCGCTAAGCCCCGCATCCTTCAGCAGCATCAGGTCGGCGATACGGTTCTTATGATCAATCATGCTCTTGCGCCGCACCTCGGTCGGGTGAGCGGTGAGCACCGGTACGATCAGCGCATGGTCGAGCAGCGCCATCACGGCATCCCGCCCAATCCCATGCGATTCCAGCCGCTCGATGGCCGACTTCACATCGGCGTCGGGATCGGCCTCCACCCCCTGCCGATCCTCGGCCAAATTGGCGAGCATCGAAAACAGCATGAACCCGCGCACGAACGACAATGTGTCGTCCAGGCTCAACGCCTCCAGCCCGGTATCCACTACATCGGCGCCATGAATGCCCCGCGCCCGGTCCACTGAGGCAGAACGAATATATTCCGTCTGCCGATAAAGCCTCTCGCCGCCATAAGCCCGGATCACATCGCCAAGCAGTCGGCCAAGATAACGAATGTCCGGATTTTGCGTGACCGGAGGAACAGGGGATGAAAGAGTCGCCATATGCCAGACGCTGCATCGCAACAATCGATGGGTCAAGCGGAACCGCGCGCCAGCTCTCGCCCCTCCGCCGCACACCCACCCCACCCCGTTCGGGCTGAGCTTGTCGAAGCCCCTTACTCCCTTTGAAGAAAAGAAAAGCCCTTCGACAGGCTCAGGGCGAACGGAGGAGTGAGACATAGCCACACCACCCTTGCGCGAATCCCACCGCATGGGCCAAAGGACATATGTGACCGCCACCATCAGCATAGGAACCGACGGCAACGGCAACCCCGTTCCGATCGACGTAGAGGAATTGCTCGCCACCCGCCTGCTCGTTCAGGGCAATTCGGGTTCCGGCAAGTCGCACCTCCTCCGCCGCCTGCTGGAGGAAAGCGCCGCCCTGGTCCAACAGGTCGTCATCGACCCCGAAGGCGATTTCGTCACGCTCGCCGATGAATATGGCCACGTCGTCATCGACGCTGGCGATTATAACGAACGCGAGATCGTCAAGATGGCCGCGCGCATCCGCGAACATCGCGCCTCGGTCATCCTCAGCCTCGAAAGCCTCGAACTGGAAGCGCAGATGAAATGCGCCGCGACCTTCCTCTCGACCCTGTTCGACGCCCCGCGCGACCATTGGTATCCCGCCCTCGTCGTCGTGGACGAAGCGCAGATGTTCGCCCCCGTCGCCGCCGGAGACGTCTCCGACGAAGTCCGCCGCCTCTCGCTCGCCGCCATGACCAACCTCATGTGCCGTGGCCGAAAGCGCGGCCTCGCTGGCGTCATCGCCACCCAGCGCCTTGCCAAGCTCGCCAAGAATGTCGCGGCCGAAGCGTCCAACTTCCTGATGGGCCGCACCTTCCTCGACATCGACATGGCGCGCGCCGCCGACCTGCTCGGCATGGAGCGGCGTCAGGCCGAACAGATACGCGACCTTGAACGCGGCCGCTTCCTCGCGCTCGGCCCCGCCATCTGCCGCCGCCCCGTTGCGGTGAAAATCGGGACGGTCAAAACGAGCACCCGCGGCGGCACCCACAAGCTGATGCCGCCCCCCACCGCCGCGACCGAAAATATGCAGGAACTGCTCTTCGCCAGCACGGGCGAGGACGACGCGCTTCCCCCTCCTCCGCCCCGCGCCGAACCGCCGCCGCTCCCCGCCGAAGAATTGATGCGCGCCCTCGCCGCCGCGCCCCTCGCCAAGCCCGCCGCGCCCGAGCTCGACTTCGGCCAGAACGAACCCGTCGTCATCGCCGTCTTGGAAGAAATCGTCGCCGACCTCGGCGATGCGCAGCCTAGCGTCGCCAGCCTCTATCAGGATTTTGGCGTCCGCTGCCGCATGAAGGGCATGCGAACGCCCCCGCTCGACCTCGCCGCCTTCCGCAAGCGTTTCGCCATGGCGCAGGCAGGCATGTTCGACGCCGCCGACCCGCGCTGGGACGACGCGATGAAGGCCGCCCAGCCGCTGCCCGAAGACATGCTCGCCCCCTTCCTCCTCATCGCCCGCGCCGCGATGCAGGGCCTCCCCTGCCCCGACGACACCGCTCTCGCCCGCGCCTATGGCACCAGTTCGCCCGGCCGCGTCCGCCGCCTGATCGATTATATGGAAAAGATCGGCGTCATCGTCGCCCGCACCGATTTCGGCGGCCGCCGCTCGATCGGCGTACCCCAACTCGGCCTCTCGACGGCAGCAGCCGAAGGATGAGCGTCTCCGTCCTCTTCGTCTGCCTCGGCAATATCTGCCGCTCGCCGCTGGCCGAAGCCGCCCTACGCGCCGAAGCGGAACTCGCGGGCCTACCCATCAAGGTGGATTCAGCAGGCACGGGCGACTGGCATGTAGGCTCCCCACCCGACAGCCGCGCGCAGGCCGTGGCGCTGCGCAACGGCATCGACATATCCACCTATCGCGGCCGTCAGGTCTCGGTCCAAGACTTCCACAGCTTCGACCACATCTTCGCCCTCGATGCGGAAAACCTCAAAAACCTCCGCAGCATCCGCCCGTCAAATGGCACCGCCGACCTCCGCCTCCTCATGGACCTGATCCCCGGTCGCGAAGGCACCAGCGTCACCGACCCCTATTTCGGCGAAGATGAATGCTTCGATGAAACGTGGTCGGACGTAACCCAAGCCGCAAAAGCACTGATCGAGCGGCTTACACGCTAAGAAGCTAAGTGCTCCTGCGCAGGAGCACAACGCAGACTCACGCAGAGACCAGAGATCGCAGAACACCCATCCAAAACCCTCTGCGAACTCTGCGCCTCTGCGCGAAAACCAAAGCCCGAACGGCCGTTCAAGCAGGCATCTTCACCCGCGCCCGATAGGCGTGCAGCAGCGGCTCGGTATAACCGTTAGGCTGCGCCACGCCCTCAAACACCAGCGCCCGCGCCGCCTGAAACGCCAGACTGCTCTCCTCCCGCCCGCTCATCGGCTGGTACAGCGGATCGCCCGCATTCTGCGCATCGACCTTGGCCGCCATCCGCCGCAGCGCCGCGTCAACCTCGTCAGCCGAACACACCCCATGCAACAGCCAATTGGCGATATGCTGTGAAGAAATCCGCAACGTCGCCCGGTCCTCCATCAGCCCCACATCATGAATATCCGGAACCTTCGAACAGCCCACGCCCTGATCCACCCAGCGCACGACATAGCCCAATATCCCCTGCGCATTATTGTCCAGCTCGTCGCGAACATCCTGCGCCGACCAGTTCACCCCCGCCGCCAATGGGATCGTCAGCAGCGCGTCCAGCCCCGCCACCGCTTCAGCCTTCCGCTCCTCCTGCCGGGCAAAAACATCGACCGCATGATAGTGCGTCGCGTGCAAAGTCGCGGCAGTCGGCGAAGGCACCCAAGCCGTATTCGCCCCCGTCATCGGGTGCCCGACCTTCTGCTCGAGCATGTCCGCCATCCGATCGGGAGCCGCCCACATGCCCTTGCCGATCTGCGCCCTGCCCGACAGCCCGCAGGCAAGCCCGATCTGCACATTGCGATCTTCATAAGCCTTGATCCACGCCGCGCTCTTCATCTCGCCCTTGCGGATCATCGGCCCCGCGCGCATCGACGTATGGATTTCGTCCCCCGTGCGATCCAGAAAGCCGGTGTTGATGAACACGATCCGGTCCCGCACCGCATGGATACAGGCGGCGAGGTTTGCCGAAGTCCGCCGCTCCTCGTCCATCACGCCAACCTTCAGCTGATGCCGCTCCAGCCCCAGCAAATCCTCGATCGCGTCGAACAGTTCGTTGGTAAAGGCGACCTCTTCCGGCCCGTGCATCTTGGGCTTCACGATATAGATGCTGCCCGCCCGGCTGTTGACGAAACGCCCGTTCCTCCGAATGTCGTGCAGGGCGATCAGGCTGGTAACGATCCCATCCAATATCCCTTCCGGAGCCTCCGCCCCGCTGGCTAACCGCACCGCAGGCGTCGTCATCAGATGCCCGACATTGCGCACGAACAGCAAAGACCGTCCCGGCAGCGTGAACGCACTTCCATCCGGCGCCACATAGCTGCGGTCCCCATTCAACCGCCGCGTCATCATCGCGCCATTCTTCTCGAAGCTGTCCTCCAGATCGCCCTTCATCAGGCCGAGCCAGTTGGCATAGGCCGCGACCTTGTCCGCAGCATCCACCGCCGCAACGGAATCCTCCAGATCGCAAATGGTGGACAGCGCCGATTCCAGCACAACGTCCGCCAGATGCGCCGGGTCATCCCGCCCGATCGGATGGCTTGCGTCGATCACCAGCTCAATATGCAGCCCATTGTTACGAAGCAGGATGTTATCCCCTGCCCGCCCGGCCAGTTGCGCGGGGTCGCGCAAGACCGGCGTGCCACCCGCCCAATCCGCCCAGCTTCCCTCCGCCAGAGGAACCGCCCGATCCAGGAACGCCTTGGCCCACCCAATCACCTGTGCGCCGCGCGCCGGATCATAGCCCTTGCCCACCGCCGCGCCGGGGATCGCATCGGTCCCATACAGCGCATCATAAAGGCTGCCCCAACGCGCATTGGCCGCGTTCAACAGGAACCGCGCATTGAGGATAGGCACCACCAACTGCGGCCCCGCCAAGGTCGCCAGCTCTGCATCCACCCGACCCGACCCGATGGAAAAAGGCGCGGGTTCCGGCACCAGATAGCCGATCTGGGTCAGGAAAGCCCGATAAGCCTCCGCATCAAAGGGCTGCCCCGCTTGCTCGCCATGCCAGCTGTCGATCTGCGCCTGAATAGCATCGCGCTTTTCCAGCAGAGCCGCATTAAGCGGCGCAAACCGCGCGAAAATCGCAGCCGCGCCCTTCCAAAACGCCTCCGCCGCGATCCCCGTCCCCGGCAGGACTTCCCCATCGATAAAGCGCGCCAGCTCGGCGGCAACCATCAGGCCCGATTTCTCGATCATGCCGTCCATGGGCAACTCTCCATCCAAAATACTGTGACGAAAGCCTATAGACCCCTCTCCATCCTCGCACTAGACAACAAGAACTCAAAACATCTGTTCCTCATAGGAAAAGATCATCGATGGATCCCGATTATCTTCTCTTCGCCCGCGCGGTGGATGCAGGCAGCCTTTCGGCGGCAGGCCGCATATTGAACATCTCGCCCGCCATGATGTCGAAACGCATCTCCCGGCTGGAAGCGCGCCTCGGCGTCCGCCTCATCCATCGCACCACGCGCCGCCTTGCCCTGACGGAGGAAGGCGTCGGCCTGCACCGCGACCTTGTCGCCATCCTCGACGCCATCCAGCAGGCGGAGCAACGCGTCACCAGTCGGCATCGGAGCGCGTCCGGGCCGCTGCGCATTTCGGCTCCCACCTCCTTCGGCCGCCTGCATGTGGCGCCCCATGTTGGCCGCTTTCTGGACCTCCATCCGCGCGTCGATCTCGAACTCAACCTGTCCGACGCCTATGAAGACCTGCTCGCCGAGCGCATCGACGTGGCGATCCGTATCACCAGCGACATTCCTCTCCATCTGGAGGGACATCATCTCGCCACCAACCGCCGCATCCTCTGCGCCAGCCCCGCCTATCTTGCCGCGCATGGCATTCCGGACAAGATCGCCGACCTCCCCCGCCACCGCCTGCTCGCGGCCGATGGACAATTGCCATGGCGGCTGATGAATGGCCGCGCGCGCAAGCTGATCGATGGCCAAAGCCATGTCCGCACCAACAGCAGCGAAATCGTGCGCGAACTCGCCCTTACCGGGGTCGGGATCGCCTTGCGCTCGCTCTGGGACGTGGGCGACCTGATCGCGGAAGGCAGCCTCGTCCGCGTCCTCGATAGCTGGGAAGGCCCCGCTGACCTCGCCGTTCACGCCGTCCACCCCCGCGCCGCAGGCCGTCCCGCCGCCGTTGATGCCTTCATCGGCTTCCTGCGCGAAATCTTCCGCGATGCATCGTGGAACCGGGGCGGCTGATAGCATGAAGCCCCTTAGCGCCATCCGCTCAACTGCTTGAAAAGCGCAGAAATCCCTTCCTGAAATCATTTGCAAGCAGGCTGTCAAAAAACAGAAGCTTTCCGGAGTTAACCTGCGTAATGGCAGCGGGAAACAGGCCGATGTTATCGTTCGAGCCATAAGAAATTGAGAGAGGATAAGGGCCATGCGCCCCAATAACGCATCACATTTTTCCGCCTGCGCCGCCCAGGAAGCGCGGCAGGCCAGGGAAGCCCGCCTTCGCGGCGCAGACCAGGCCACCATCGCCCTCCACAATGAACGCGCCGTCCGCTACCAAGCCATGGCCCTACGCCTCCAGCGCGAGCGCGGCGCGACGCTGAACTAATCCATCAACGCCAAGCGGCTACGCCAGCGTCCCACCACGTACCGTCATGCCAGCGAAAGCTGGCATCTCAGGCGACCACGCGCCTCCTAGCAAGGGGATCCCAGCTTCCGCTGGGATGACAAACGGAAAAATGAGGGACACGCCCATTCCCTCTCCCCTTCAGGGGAGAGGGTGCCGAGCGTAGCGAAGGCGGGAGAGGGGAACGCAAAGCACGACCGCCGCTCCCCTCTCCCCAACCCTCTCCCCTGAAGGGGAGAGGGAGCAAGTTACCTCACCCCACCCCCCTACCCACCCCCCTTGCCCAACCCCCACACCTCCGCTATCGCCCCGTCACCCAGGCAACCCCTGGGAAAATGATCGCGCCGGTGCCTCGAAAGAGGCTTAAAAGGGAACATGGTAAAGGAGGCATCCGCCTCCCCAAGCCAAGGCTGTCCCTGCAACTGTAAGCGGCGAGCGCGATGCACATCGCCCCACCTCCTAGGCGGGATGGGGCAAGTCACTGAGCCGGACGCTAAATCCTGCGAGGCCCGGGAAGGCCGTGCATCAAGCGATGACCCGCGAGCCAGGAGACCTGCCAGCGTCTGGTCGCTCTTGCCTTGGTCCAGGGGATGGCCGCGGCACGGTAGTTTCCGTCTGAGCGACGAACGAGCGGCGAGAGGCCGCTTCGGTGACGCTGGCGGTCGCCTTGGGGGCGTCCGGCCGTCGGCGCGCGCCGGTCGCCGTCTGGCGGCAGGTCTCTCGCCGAGTGTCGCCAGACGCCCGGAGTGCATCAAGTGAAACTACCCAATCAACTCCACCGCGCTGCCTGCGCGCTGACCGCCACGCTCCTCCCATTCCCCGCCTTCGCTGCCGATGCGAATGACGCGGGCGAGGATGCGAACACCATCGTCGTCTTCGGCCGGGGAGAGGACAAGATCGGCACCGCTCATGCGGCAAGCGAGGGCAGCGTCGGCGGCGCGGACCTTCTCGTCCGCCCGCTGCTGCGCGTCGCCGAACTGCTCGAAGCGGTGCCCGGCATGGTCGCGGCCCAACATTCGGGCAGCGGCAAGGCCAATCAGTATTTCCTGCGCGGCTTCAATCTCGACCATGGGTCGGACTTCACCACCTATATCGACGGCGTTCAGATGAACTTCCGCAGCCACGGCCATGGCCAAGGCTATCTCGACTTGAACGGCCTCATCCCCGAAATCATCGCGAGAGAGGATTTTCGCAAAGGCCCCTATCGCGCCGATGGCGGCGACTTCGCACTCGCGGGCGCGGCCTATATGACCACGATCGATGGCTATGACCGTCCATGGGGCGCGGCGGAGGGCGGCTCCTTCGGCTGGCGCAGACTGGCGGTGGGCGGCACGGTAAAGGCAGGCGCAGGCAATCTCACCCTCGTCGCCCAGGCCAAGGCTTATGACGGCCCGTGGCAGGAGGCCGAACATCTGCGCCACTATGCAGGTTTCGCCAAATATACGCTTCCCGCCGGGGCCGGTAAGATCGACGCCACGCTCCACGCCTATCGCGCGACATGGCGCCCGACCGAGCAGATACCCGAACGGATCATCGGCACGCCGCTCTGCCCCGATGTCTTCTGTTCGCCCGATCCGTCCGCGCGCGGCGAAACGACGCGCATCATCGGCAATATCGCTACCCTCCAGCCGACATGGCGCGCCAATCTCTACGCGCAATTCTATGACTGGACGATGTTCTCCAACCCCACCTACACCGATCCCGACGGCACCAGCGCGCAAATCGAGCAGTTCGATCGACGCTGGGTACTGGGCTTCACCGGCGAAAAGCGCTGGGACATCGCCTCCGCTCTGCAACTGAAGCTCGGCACGGAAAATCGCTATGACGCGATCGGCAATGTCGGCGTCAATCGCACGTCGAACCGCACCTCCCTATCCTCGCTCGGCCGCTATCGCGTAAAGCAGGGTTCAGCCGCGCTCTATGGCGAAGCCACCGTCACGCCGCTGCCGGGCTTGCGAGTCACTGGCGGCCTGCGCGGCGACTATTATCATTACGACGTCCGCGCCCGCGACGCCGTCGCCGCTGCGCTGGGCGAAGGCAGCGGATCGGACACGCTCGTCTCTCCCAAGGCATCTGCGGCCTGGGCAATCACGCCGCATGTCGAACTTTATGCCAATTGGGGCCGGGGCTTTCATTCCAACGATGCGCGCGGCGCGGTCAATGTCGACACGCCTGTCCCGATGCTCGTGCGCGGCACGGGCAAGGAATTGGGCGGCCGCCTGCAACTACCCGGCTTCACCTTCACCGCAACCTATTGGTGGCTGAACGTCGGGAGCGAGTTGCGCTTCATCGGCGACTCCAACGCGGTCGAACCCAGCGGAGCCAGCCGCCGCCACGGCTATGAGCTTGTCGCCTTCTGGCGCCCGCTCCCCTGGCTCGCCTTCGACGGCAATTACACCGCCAGCCACAGCCGCTATACCAATGGCGACCATATCCCTAACGCCTTCAAAAACGCCGCGTCCGCTGGCGCAGCCATCGTGCTTGACCCATGGGAAGCCAGCATCCGCGTCCGTCACCTTGGCCCCTCGCCGCTGATCGAGGACAATAGCGTGCGCGATTCCGGTAGCACGGTCGTCAACGCGCGCGCCGCCTGGAAGGGGAAGCGGGTGCAAGTCTATGCCGAACTGCTCAACATCCTTGGCAGCGGGGACAAGGACATCGCTTATTATTACGAGTCCTACCTTCCCGCCGCAGATGCGGAGCCTGTCGAAGGGAGGCTAAGCCGCGTGGTCGAACCGCGAACGGTGAGAGGCGGCATCAAGTTCAGCTTCTAATGCTGGGGAAGGCCGCATCTACAAAGACCCTGCGGCCTTCCCAATCAATGGCTTACATAATGAACGGCGATGTTCATAAAGTAAAAGTGGATAGGGCAACGGTCAAACTACAATAGAATACATGTTAAATACCCGTGGAAATTTTGAGACGTAGTTGACCTCTTTTCGCCGCTATGCAATTTTCCCCCTCGGCAATCTGGACAAAGAATCAGTAGCCTGGAGAGGATGCCAATGAAGCACGCACCATTAAGGGGCGCCGTTTTTCACGCGATATTGCGTGACTGCCTGGAAGCACAGCGCGCCCCCAAGGAAACAGAAATACAACTGATTGCCTGCAAAATATGGCAGGACAGTTTCGCGGCGATCACGCACAAGAACTGGCACGACCTCGTACCGGGCGGCGAGGAGTATGAATACACCATCAACGCCGCGCGCATGGCCTTCGGCCTGCACGCGACCAACACCGCCGCCTAAATGGATAGCCCAATCCGCTTACGCCGACGATTGCCGGATCAAAGCTGGAACTGGGTTATCCATTCGCAGATGAGCGCGGGCTTGCTCTCGCCTTCTATCTCTACCGTTGCTTCGGTGGTCAGCTGAATCTGCCCCGGCCGCTTTTCGACGATCTCCAGCGGCTTGAACCTTCCGCGCACACGTTTGCCGGATCGTACGGGCGCCAGAAAACGCAGCTTGTTGCTGCCATAATTGATCTCCGTGGCGCCGTCGGGAACGATGTCGCCTCGCGCATCGGCGCATAGATGCGGCAGGAGTGAAAGCGTCAGGAAACCATGAGCAATCGTCCCGCCGAAGGGTGACTGCTTCGCGCGCTCCGGATCGACATGGATATATTGATGATCCTTGGTCGCTTCGGCGAACTGGTCGATCATCTCCTGACTGACCAGGAACCAGTCCGACACGTCTTCCTCGTCCGCCCGCGCCTGAAGATAATCGAGAAACTGGCTCATTCCATTCACCCCCCATGCTGCTCCAAGAGCAAAACTATGCACAAGCATGCGCGAATGCGATAGGAAAATACTCTAGTGGTGATGAGGATCAGTTGGACCTTGTCAGCGGCGTCGAGTTACTTACCCTTCCCAAAAGAATAAGCTGGAGAGGCCATGACTGGAGAAGACAAGAAGCTTCGGCTGCACGAAAGCCGTGCAGCCGAAGAGTCGAGGGATGGATATCGATCGCGGAACCATCCACGATCAAACATCGCGGAATATGATCTAGCGCCGTGGTCGGCCCACATCATCCTTGCAGCGTGGGAAGGGATCATCTGATGAGCCCCTCTCATCCGTCCAACGACCCTTTCGGAATGGAACATGAGCTGCTGCTGGCGGCGCTCCGACGGCGGCTACGAGCAGCGGGCCTGACCCAGGCCGACGTCTCGAAAAAGCTTGGCGTGGGCACCGCCACCGTCAAACGATGGCTGCATGGCCGTGGGCTGGGCCTGCGCACCTTGTCGCAACTGTGCGCACTCGCCGACACCACGCTCACCGAAATCGCCGAAGAGGCCGCCGTGCGCGATCGGTCATCCGACAAGCTGACGCTGGCGCAGGAAAAGGCGCTGACCACAAGCCCCGAACTATCCACCATTTTCTTCATCATCGTCACGGGTTGGCCGGTGTCCGAAGCCGAGGAAGGCTTTGGCATACCGCCCGAACATATCGCGCAACATGTCGAACGGCTGGAAAGGTTGGCGCTGATCGATCGCCTGCCGGGAGGACGTCTACGTGCGCGGCTGGACCCGGCCCATGTGTGGCAACGCGAGCCCATGCGCAGGCATTTCGAACAGCATATGAAGCATCTGTTCTTCAATCTGAACTATGGCGACCCAGATACGATCTTCGGCGTGGAAACGGTCAAGCTGTCGCCCGTGGGCGTCGCGCGTGTCGCGGAAAGGATCGAGCGTTTCAGGGCCGAACTGCGGGAAATCGCGCAGGCGGATCGTCGCACCTCGGCTCTTCCGGGAGAATGGCACGCTGTTCTTGCAGTGGCATGTCCGGTGGCGCCGCTGAAACCTCGCTGATTGTGGATGGCCCTTGACGAAGGGATCATTTCAAGACACGCTGCATGCAAACAAGATAGCTCGGCCGAAGAGCTGATCGGTGGCCGAAGCTGTCAGGAGAGGATGCAGAAAGGGCTCGCGGCCATGCGCCGCAGATCAGGCTGCATCATGAACAATATAATGGCGGAACACCGCCAAACGTCCGTTTTCGGATGCGCGTACGCGTGTTCGGCCCCGGATGGTGGACCGAGTTCTAAACGGAGCACGGCCGTATCGAGGGATGGCATCGCCCGACGAAAGGAAGGGGATTGCCATGCGTTCATCTATTGCCGTTGCGTTAGCGGGCATATCATCGTTCGCCACGACAGCGGCTCTGGCGCAGACTGCCGACCCGGCCACGCAGGCTGCGGTTCAGGGGCAGCTGGCCGACATCATAGTGACGGCGCAGCGGCGCGAGGAAAGCCTGCAAAAGGTGCCCGTCGCCGTGACCGCCATCGGCGCGGACCAGCTTGACCAGTTGCGCGTCACCAATGTGCGCAACCTCGCTGGCCTGGCGCCCAGCCTTCAGATCAATACGCAGGGCCTGCAATCCAATCCCACAATCATCATTCGCGGCGTGGCGTCCGGCACGTCCAACAATGCGGTCGATCCAAAGGTTGGCATCTATCTGGACGGCGTCTATATCGGCCGCACGGTCGGCTCGATCTTCGACCTGTCCGACATCCAGCGTGTAGAAGTGCTGCGCGGCCCGCAGGGAACGCTGTTCGGCCGCAACGCGACAAGCGGCGCGATCAGCCTTGTGACGGCTGCTCCAACGGGCGAGTTCGGCGTTCGCGGTACGGTATCCTATGGCAATTACGACGCGTTCCGGACGAAAGTATCCGTCGACCTGCCCGCCTTTGGCCCCTTGTCGGTCAAGCTGTCCTACCTTCATGACGAGATTGAGGGTGATTATCGCAACCTCCTGGGCGGCCGCACCATAGATCTGCGTCAGCGCGACCCGTCATTCGGCGTGCAACGCATCGCCGACCGGCTAGGCGAACGCAATGTCGATGGCGTAGGCGTCGCGGCACGACTGGATCTGGGCGACCTGACCGCCGACTATCGCTTCGACTATACCGATGCGCGTTCGACCGGCCGGGCGATACAGAGCTATGGCGTCATCCCGGATGCATCAGGCCAGTTGTTGGCGCCGATTGTCGCCTTCCAGCCGCTATTCGGCGGCATCACCAATATTTCGACTGATCGCCTGACGTCAGTCGCCAATGCGACCAGTCCCGAACATGTAGTGACGCAAGGGCATAGCCTCACCTTCACCTATCCCGTGAGCGATGAGATTACGCTCAAGAGCATCACTGCCTATCGCAAGTTCCGGCAGGATCCGAACATCTACGACCTTGGCGCGACCGGAGGTTTGCGTTTCACGACCGCGCAATTCCAGGCACTGCTGGCGGGTGATGTTGCAGCCATCCTGGATCCTGCCAATGCGCCGGGACCCAATGACTCATTCTTTTCCCTGCTGACGTCGCGATCCACCAGCCAAAAGCAGTTCAGCCAGGAATTTCAGGTCCAAGTCACTTCTGAAGCATTCGACCTGACGGCGGGCCTTTTCTACTTCCATGAAAATACCCCCGCGACCGACATACTGGGTATTTTCCAACCCGTCGCGAACGGCGTTGTGCTGGACACATCCACCGTCGGAGTGATCCCCGGCCTGCCGGTCGGGCAGCTGCCCTTCGACATCAACGGCGACGGCGTGGTCAATGCGGCCGACTTCAACCCATCGCTCGACAGCATATTCGGCAGCGGACTGACGCGGACGCGCGCCATCAATGACAGCTACGCAGCCTATGGGCAGCTCACCTATCATCTGACTGATACGATCGATTTGACGGGCGGCATTCGCTACACGATCGACAAGCGGGAAAACCGGATCTTCGCAGTATCCGGCGGGCAGGGCGGCCAGTTGGGCGTCGGCGACTACAAGGTCGATTACAAAAAGGCCACCTGGGCGGCGATCGTCACCTGGCGGCCGACCAACCAGGTGACGGCTTATGGCAAAGTGTCCACCGGCTATGTGGCTGGCGGCATATTGAGCGGCATCCCCTATAAACCCGAAACGTTGACAGCCTATGAGCTCGGCCTGAAGACGCAAAGCTGGGGCAACCGGCTGCGGACCAATATCGCTTTGTTCTACAGCGATTATAAGGATCTTCAGACCCAGAACTTCATCAATGGCCGCCAATTCTTTGACAATGCAGGAAAGGCGAGCATCAAGGGTTTTGAACTTGAGGCGGATCTGGTGCCGGTGCGCGGGCTAACATTGAGCGGCAATCTGAGCTATACTGACCTTGATTATAAGAGCTTCATCCTGAACGGGGTCGAAGTTGCCGACATTGCCCGCACCACCTTTGCCTCCAAATGGCAGGGCCGCGCCTCGGTCCAATATGACAGCCCTGACATGAACATGGGCGGCCATATCTCGGCACGGGTGGACGGTCGTTATCGCAGCCGCGCGCCGCTGGTCTCGACGCCCTTCTTCGACCTTGCGGGCAATAGCGCGGACCTGAACCGATATGCCTACACCAAGGCATATTGGCTGGTTGATGGCAGGATCGGCTGGGTGGACATGCCCTTGGGCGGGACAAAGGCGTCTCTGTCGCTGTTCGGCCAAAACCTGTTCAACGAACATTATAATCCGTTCGGATCGCCCGTGCTGCAACTGATAGCCAGCTACGAACGCGGGCGGACCTATGGTGTCGAACTTGGGGTGAGTTTCTAAAAGACAGAATGAAGAGGAGAGACATGATGGAAAACGAGATTGCGGCGCGCGTAAGCAGCGCGGATTTTGAATATTATAATGGATCGGGGCCGGGCTTCACGACCGAAAGCTCCGTCTTGATCAGTTCTTCGCCCTATCTCAACCACCCGCAACTGCGCGCGCTGATCGCTCAGGAGATGCTGCGGCGGAATGGGGCTGAACTGCCTAACACCGCCTATATTCCCGATGTCGTTAAGATATTGATGGAACTGGAAAACTGGCCCCGTATCTTCCAGCTGTTCGAGGAAGAAAAGGCGCGGCTTCCTGAATTCAAGACATGGTTGGACGGCAAAAAAGTCTCGCTGTTCAAGAATGAGGAACTGGCCGGTGCCGAGCCGGGCACGCTACGTGCCGTGATCTACGATTTCGTGGTCAATAGCGGCTATAATATGGACCATTTCTTCCAGGGGATGGAGATAGAGACCGATTTCGACTTCTACATGAAGGAACGGACCCATACCCATGACATCGAACATATGATCACGGGTTTTGAAACCAATCATGCCGGTGAAATAGCGCTGCTGGCAGCGAACATGCGCGCGCTTTATAAATATTTCACGCCCGAACTCGCATCCTTCTTCAACCGCGTCAGTTCCTATCTGCGCGCCAAGACGATGATGAAGAGCGGGCTTTTCTATCCTGAGTCGGTGAAGATAGAGCTGGACGCTGAAGACATTGGCGCAGCACAAGGGCGTAATTGGAAGCATCCCCTCTTCCTCATTCCCTATCGCGATTATCTCGACTGGCAGGTGACAGATATTCGCGAGGAATTCGGCATCACTAATCCGCCAAAGCCCGGTGAATGGGCATGGACCACCGCAATCAGCGAAGACCCAAGGCCAAGCCATCAGGGCATGCCCTCCATGGCGGCGGAGTAAGATCAGGATTGGCGCTGCCCCTCTGATGAGGGGCAGCCGCCTACTACATTGCCGCGAAGTCGATCACCGTTACAGCATCGCTGCCGTCCCAGTCGCGGGCCGCCACGATCCCCGCTTCGCACATGCCGCGCATATCGGGGCCGCAGATAAACTCGAACAATTGGCCAGGCTCGCCGGGGACGCGCAAATAGGCGACGCGCGTGGCAGGGTTATGCGCCGTGAAAAGCACTTCCATGCCTCCCGCCACCGCCATTTCAACGGCAGCGTCCAGATCATCGACTATGCGAGCGATGTGGTGAAGGCCCAGCAAGCGCGACCCATCATCAGCCCGATAGGGTGACGGGGCGTCGTTCGTGGCCTCGATCAACTCAATTTGCACGCCATCCTGATAGGATAATCCGACGTGCATGGTGACGCGCGTCGGTTCGCCACGATATTGGCCATCCAGCGCGACATTGCGGAATACGGTCCATGGACCCACGCCCGAATGACTGATCCAGCGATTTATGCTGGCATCGAGATCGTCCACCAATATCCCGATCTGGTCGATCGCACCGAATTTTGCCAAATTCATATTCCCATTTGCAAGGACAGGGTGCGAACGGCCTGCACCGCCCGCACCCTTTTTCTTTATTCAGCGGCTTCCAACGAAGCCAGCGCGTCATTCGCCGCGGCGGTGGGCACCAGATATTCGCCCGGACGGGCGCCGGTATAGCGGTTGCCGTCGAAGGTCTTGACCCCATTCACCAGCGTAAGCCGCATGGGCGCAGCCGGACGAGTGAAGCGCCATGTCGTACCGCCATCGCCATCGGGCACGTCGAACCGCTTCTCCATATTGCGATATTCGACCTCGCTCAGGTTGAAGACGGCAATGTCGGCGCGTCGCCCGACCTTGATCTCGCCCGTATCATGGAGGCCGAAGAAATTGGCGAGCTTGCCCGTCTTTACATGGATCGCCTGCTCCAGAGTGAGCAGCCCTTCCCGCACATATTTGGTGAAGAGAAGGATATTCTCGCCGCCACCGCACAGCATCTGAAGATGCGCGCCCGCGTCGGAGATATTCCCCACCGTCTGCGGGTCCAGCATCAGCTGGATGGTCAGGTCCTCATCCTTCGGGAAGGGCGCCATATGCACGGTGGATTTGGTGCCATTCTCAAGAATCCACTGCGCCATTGCGTCCGAACGGTGCAGGCCACGCGACTCCGCAAATTCCTTCAACGTACCGCCCACGGGGCCGATGCCATTTTCGCTATCCAGCAGATACAGGTCCTGCGGATTATTCATCGGCGAATGCGGCCACGCCTTGGTGTCCCAACTCTCCCGCGCCCGCGCCCGCCAATCGGGATCAGCAAGCAAGCGTGCCTTTTCCTCATGCGTTTCGGCAAGGACGACTTCATGCCAGACATAGTCATTGGACTGGGCGAAGATCAGCGACTTGACGAGGCTCAGCGTGCTGGTCGGCGAGACATGCGCATAGCCGGGCCAGACATCGATCCCTTCTTCCTTCAGCTTCGCAAGGGTGTCCTGCAACCGGGGCAGAATATCCTTCTGGAATTCCAGCGTCGGAATGCCACCCGCCACCTGCATACGGATAGCCCGGCCTTTCGCCAGCCGGCCAAGCCGCTCCAGGCTTTCCGGTCCGGTCTTGCGCATGAAGGTATCGATGATGACCTGATAAGTCGTGCCGGGGTAACGCTCCATAACCGCAAATAGCGCTTCGAACTCCGCATCATCGGCGAGCAATGTGGGGATGGCGCGGTCGTCGCCATCATGATCGTGCAGATTGTCCGACAATCCAAGAGCGCCAGCGGCCAGCGCATCCTCCAGCAGTTCGGCCATGCGCGCAATCTCTTCAGCCGTTGCCGCGCGATCCCATGCTTCAACGCCCATCGCAGCGAGACGCAGGGCAATATGACCAACGAACGCAGAGTAATTGGCAGGCAAGCTGATGTTGCGCGCCATCGAAGCCTTATATTCCGACCACTTCTCCCAGTCCCATGGGACGTTCTGGAGGAAGGGCTTCAACGGAATATCCTCGAAGAAGGAGAAAATCTTGATCATCTCCAACTGCGCGGCCTTCTCCTTCGAAAGCGGCGCTGCGCTAAAGCCGCAATTGCCCAGAATTACCGTGGTCGCTCCGTTGCCGGGCAAGGGGTCCAGATCCGGTTGCCACCACATCGTCGCGTCATAATGGGTATGGCTTTCGATGAAGCCCGGCGTCACATAGCACCCACTGGCATCCACCACTTCCTCACCGGCGACGGCGGTCAGACCCGCGCCGATCTCGGTGATCCTGCCGCCTGCCACGCGCACGTTAGCAGCATAGCCGGGCGCGCCTGTGCCATCGACCACCGTGCCGCCACGGATCAACATGTCCGTCATCTCTCTCTCCTCTTGAGGCTTGTTTTCCCTCGAGCCGAAGCCATTGCATCTGTGTCGCCCGTTCACCGGCGATCGTGCTGGATGCAGGCTATCGCGACCCGGCCGACCACCGCAAGTTCACTGCCGGACAAGTGGGTGACAGGATCATCGAGTGATCCCGATCGGGATTGATGGGTGATCCCATCCATCGGGACCAGGATGCATCGGTCAACTGGAGGCCATCAAGGCCCGGCGGCGCAAAGCGCCCTGACCAGGACGATAACGCTTCCCTATCAAGCCGCCGATTGAAGCCCTCCGTCGACTCCCTGATCCGCAATGCCCGTAGCTGTAGAGAGCCGTTCAGGCTCCATCATAAGTGCGACAAAATGCCACCACGCAGGAGTAGCGGGGCGCAGTGCCAACAACTGCCCCTGGCGACGCACCGCAACCCAGCGGCCATCTTCGCGTTCAAATTTCCACTGGGGATCGCAGTTGAGCGGCACCTGTTCGAATTCAGGCGCACCATTCTGCCGAGGACCGATCGCCCGGAGCTGACTGGGAACTTCGTGGCAGACGCCTCCGGGAAACTCGACGAGAACGGACATGATCTACTCCATGCCAGCGGGTGGTCAAACCGCCGCCTCGTCCAAACGCACGACAAATGATTGAGTTCTCGAAATAAGGATAGAACATGACGCATCATGTTCGGGATAGGGCCGTCGAGAGCAGCAGAGCCGCTCTCCTACAGGCATCGACAATCACGCCGAACCCCGAATGTCGGGGGTTCGGCGTGACATTCAATCGTCAGTCGACATTCTCGATCACCAGCGCGATGCCCTGACCGCCGCCGATGCACATGGTGATAAGGGCATAGCGGCCGCCGATCCGCTTCAGTTCATAAGCCGCCTTGATCGTCAGGATTGCGCCGGTCGCGCCGACAGGATGACCAAGCGCGATGCCCGACCCGTTCGGGTTCAGCTTTTCCCCATCGAACTGCAACGCGTTGGCTACCGAAAGAGCCTGCGCCGCGAAGGCTTCGTTGGCTTCGATCACGTCCATCTGATCCAGCGTCAGCCCGGCCCGTTTCAGGGCAACCGGCACCGCCTTGATCGGGCCTTCACCCATATATTCCGGTTCCACGCCCGCATGGCCCCAGGCAAGTATCTTCGCCAGCGGCTTCAGCCCGCGCCGTTCCACTTCGCTTGCCGTCGCCAGGACGACGGCGGCCGCGCCATCATTGATGCCGGACGCGTTGCCTGCGGTAACCGTCCCATCCTTCTTGAACGCAGGACGCATGGCGGCCAGCGTCTCGGCGCTGGTGTCGGCGCGGGGATGTTCGTCCGTGTCGAAAATGGTCACGCCCTTGCGCGTCTTGACCTCGACCGGCACGATCTGCTCCTTGAACCGGCCTTCCGCGATAGCCCGCACCGCGCGCTGATGCCCTTCGGCCGCCAGCGCATCCTGCTGTTCGCGCGTGATGCCATGCCGTTCGGCGCAGTTTTCCGCCGTCACGCCCATATGGTATCCGCCGATCGCATCCTGAAGCCCGCAGACCAGCGCGTCCTCTACCGGATTGTCGCCCATCTTCCGGCCCCAGCGCGTGCCATGATCATGATAAGGCACATTGGACATCGATTCAGCGCCACCCGCGACGGTGATCGACGCTTCACCCAGCTTCATCATCTGCGCGGCCGATACGATCGCCTGTACGCCCGATCCGCAAAGCCTGTTCAGTGTCAGCGCCGGAACCTCAAACGGAACCCCTGCCTGCAAGGCGATGGCGCGCGACAGCATGCCATCGCGGGCACTGGTCGGCATCACCTGACCCATCACGACATGCTCAACGTCGGAAGCCGACACACCGGCACGGGACAGCGCTTCCTTCACGACAATGCTGCCGAGCTGCGAAGGCATGAAGGGCTTCAGCGAGCCGCCGAAATCGCCAATCGCCGTCCTGACGCCGCTGACAATATAAATATCTTCCATCTCTGATCCTCTGAGCAATGGGATGCGCCGTTCCGCACTTGCAGGCGCTCATGCGCCCCCACACGCAACTGTCAAGGACAATGCGCACCGTGCCACATGGGTGGCGGCGGCGCCTGACCATATAGGAATGGCTATGCTTGCCGACCAGATCAGCCACGACATATGGCCAAATCCCGGTCGGCCCGTTACGAACAAACCCATGACCAGCACCGCCCAGCGCGCCATCAGCGAACATGTCGTCCAACGCACCAGCAAGGGCCAGCGCACCGCCGACCGCTTGCTCGACACGGCGGAACTGCTGTTCGCGCAGAAGGGCTATGAGGCGACCGCATTACGCGACATCGCAGCGGCGGCAAATATCCAGCAGCCCGGCCTGTACAAGCATTTCGAAAGCAAGGACGCCCTGTACCGGCAGGTTCTGCAACGGGCGCTCCAACCCTTGGCGGACGAGATGGAAGCGACCATCAGCCGGTCGCCGCGAGAAGCCTCCTTTCGCACGCTGTCCGACAAGCTGATCGATGTGCTGGCACAGCATCCCAATGTGTCCATGCTGCTTATCCGGTCGATCCTGTCGCCCCCATCGGATCGGGACGAGATCGGCATGGCCTGGGTGGAACGGCTGATGGATTATGGACGGCGGATCACACGCGCGGCCGAGGTCGAGCCTCCGGCCGAGGATCTGATCCTCCAGATCGTTGCCATCTTCAACATGATGTTCGGCTATTTCTGGGCCGCCCCTCTTTCTCGAGGATTGGCAGGCATTGACCCGCTGTCTCCAGAGATGATCGAGCGGCAAAAGGCGCTGCTAAGCCGATTTATCGCGACGATCGAACAGGACCAGCCTGACGGGAAAGTCACGGCAGGCGCCTCACCGGAATAGCGGTCAACGTGCATCTGCCTTGTTTCCGATCCGTAACGCCTTAAACTGCCTTCTCACATTTTTCGCGAGGCGGGACGCCGATCGCCCAGCCTGGTCCCGGAGTAATAGTACAAACGATGTCCGCCACCCGTCTTTCCAGCGTCGGTCGCCGCGCTTCCATCATTGCAGCGGCCAGGGCGGTTTTCGCGCGCCACGGGTTAGAGGGCGCGCGGACGCAGCAGATCGCCCGCGCCGCTGGTGTGTCGGAAGCCCTGCTGTTCCGCCATTTTCCAACCAAGACGCACATTTATCGGGCCGTATTGCGCGAGGTGATCGCAGACCAGAATAAGGTCTTCCGATCATTCGGTGACGCCGAAGCCAGCACAGAGGGCTTGCTCGAAATTTTGCGGCGTACCTTCAGATATGCGACCGCCGGGATGTACGCCCTCAATGCAGAAGGCTTGCGCATGGTCTTAGGCAGCCTTGCCGGCGACGGAGGCTACGCTCGCCTCGTCTATCGCCGGGCCTTGCGCCTGACACTGCCCAATCTGGAAAAGGCGTTGCAGGCGGCACGGGCCGACGGGGGAATACCCGGAGAGGCGCTTTCGACAACGAATGTCGGCGCTTTCATAGAACATATCAGCACGATGATGCTGGTGGCGCGCTGCCATGAAAAGACTGCGATACCCTATGAGGAAGATCGCGTGTTGCGCGACGCGATCCTCTTCTGCGCACGCGGGCTTGGCGTCGCGGAACCACGCATCCAGCGATTCCTGGAGCAGATGAAATCATGCGAGCCCGAAACCGCGGCATTCATCCGATCGGGAACGCCTGTCACGCCGTAGGATGTGAATTGGGAACCTTCTTCACCAGCTTCGGTGGATTCGAGATAGGCTCAAAGCACTGCCACGAACCCCCGCAGGAACATCAACGCCGCACGTTCCGCATAATGCCGCCGTTCAAGCTTTGAGATGGAATGCCCGCCCGCCAGCAGACGATTGCCACGCATCGCAAGCACCAATAGTTGGCGCGCGTGCCAGTCCGCACTCTCCTTGATGCCCAGGCTTTCCAGCCAGGGGATCAACCCCGTCACCCACGGCCTTCGCAGGATAAGGTAGACGTCCCGCGCCAATGCAGCGTCCCGGCGAGACTGACTGATGACGACGCGGTGCAACCGGATTGAGCGACTGGAAGCCAGGTTATCCAAGGCCGCTTCCACATATCGGCTTAATGCCGCCGGATCGGCTTCACCCGACGGCAACGCTGGCGACTGTGCCCCGCGCGCGCAGTCTTCGGCCATTATACGCATTGCAGCCGCAAACAGCCCGGCCTTGCTGGCGAAATGCCGGTAGAGCGTACCCCGCCCAACCCGTGCCTCTTCCCCGATAAGGTTCAGGTTGGCGCCTTCAAAGCCCTCATCCAGAAAATGGCGCCCTGCTACATCGAGCAAGGTCCGGATATGAGGAAGCGGCTCCTCACGCAGTGGCGGCTCGGCGTCGAATAACGGCTCCGGCGAAGGCAAGCCATTCGACTCTCCCGGCCGGATACCCTGAACGAAAAGCGCCACCGATTGTTGCACTATCCGCTCGCGATGTTCTGGCGAAGCGGGAGGAAAGCCCATGAGGACAACCGGGCCTTCCACCGCAAGCGATCCGAAATCCAGCGCCAGTTCCAGCGGCACCGGGCGGTCAACGCCCTTCTCCCTCGCATAATCCTCCAGCGCTAGCCGCACCGGCTCCAGCCGCATGCCCTGCCCGTTCTGCAACGACGACGCCAGGTCCGGCATCTTGTGCGCGACGCCAGCCGCAACCCAGAGCGCGCCGAACATTCCCTGATCCAGCGCCGAATCCAGAATCGCCCGTGCAAGTCCCGCCAGTTCGGACCCGCCTGTCGCGGCACTTTCATGCGCCGCCGCCGCGCGAGCATCGAACTCCGCGCCCTGCGCATCCAGCGCCGCCCGGAACAGCGCTTCCTTGTCGGGGAAGTAGCGGTAGATTGTTTCCTTGCTGACACCTGCGGTGCGGGCGATCGAATCGATGCTCACCGCGTCAAAACCGCGCTCGACAAACTGGGCGCACGCCGACGACAGCAAATGCCGGACGCGCGGCGACGCCAGTTGGCTCCCGGCCTCCGCTACCACTTTCATTCAGCATCCCCGCACATTGGAACCTGCTATAACAGGCTCAGGCACCGATGCACCCATGCTTCTTGACGAAAACCGAACGGTTCGATACCGTTCGGTCATATAGAAAGATGGAGAGCGATAAAATGGCATTGCCATGGACGGAGCGGCCGCTCGAACCGTTCGGCGTCGAAATCGGCCTTCGGCTGCAATGGCCGCTGCCCGACGGATTCGAACAAAGGCTGACCGAGCTATTTGATCGCCACAAGCTCATCCTGTTCCGCAATCAGAAGCTCAGCGAGGCCGATCAGGTCCGGCTGCTCGAAAATTTCGGCCGCGTCCTGGGATCGCACGGTGAATATCGCGAAATCTCCAGCGATGGCGCCCTCGGATCGGGGCCGCTCACCTGGCACAGCGATCTGGCTTTCACCGAAGAACCCTTCAAGATCATCTCGCTGCATGCCGTGGCCGTAAATGACGGACAAAGCTGGACCGACTTCGCCAACGGCGCGGCTGCGGCCGCCGCCCTGCCGCCCCAGCTGAAAGCCGCCGTCGCAGGCCGGGAGGCAGTCACGGTGATCGCCCCGATCCAAACGCACCGTACGGTCGGCTACGACAGTTCGACCGACCTGCCGCATCAGATACGCCCGGTCATCATCCCCCACCCCCGGACCGGCGAGTCCATCCTCTATATCAGCGACATGCAAACCGCCCGCATCACCGGCATGGACCAGCCGGAAAGCGACGCCACGCTCAACGCCCTGTTCGCCCAACTCTATCGCGAAGATCGCATCTATCGCCACCACTGGAACAATGGCGACCTCGTCATCTGGGACAATATCGCCCTCCAGCATGCCCGCTGCGACCTCACCGGCATGACGCCCCGCCGCCTCCAGCGCATCGTCGTCGCGGACAAGAGCTTCTTCGACCTGCTGCCGCAATTCAAGGTGGGGGATGAACGGATCAGCGCCTGGGGTTCAGGCAACAAGCAATTGGTACTTGATTGAAGGAACGACAAAAGATGGTCGACATTCCCTATCTCGCACGCGGCCTGATGCCCGTCGAAACGGACAGCAGCATACTCATCTCATCGTCCAAATATCTCAACAATCCGCGCCTGCGCGAATGGCTGGCGATGATCCTGTTGCGGCGAAACGGTCCCGACGTGCCCCCGCCTGCGGAAATGTACGAGTTCCTCCCGATCCTGGATTCACTCCGCGACTTCGACGCGATCGAGGACATGTTCACGCAGGAGAGAAAGGTAAATCCCGAACTGGACGCCTGGTTCAGCGAAGGCTTCATCTCCACCTACAAGATCGAAGATTTCCAACAATATGAACACGGCTCCTTGGGCGGCATCTTCTACCAGCAGATGACCGCCGGAGATTATGAGATCCAGATCACGCCCTGGAAGGAACCGGAAACGCAGCTCCAATATTATAATCTGCGCTCGGGCCAGACCCACGACTTCGAACATATCCTATGCGGCGGCGGCTTCAATTTCATGGGTGAGCTGGTGCCCTATTGGTATCGCCTGACCAACGTGCCAAAGCATATGCGCAACCCGCATCTGGCGGCGGAGGTCAACATGATCCAGATTTTCGGATCGCTCCGCTACACCGTACGCACGATGCTGCATTATCCCGAAGTGTGGCCGACCGCCGTCAACGCGATCCAGCGCGGCATGAAGGTGGGGCAACAAAGCGACGCCCTCTTCATGAAAAAGCTCGAAACCGTATTCCACCTGCCGCTGGCCGAAGCGCGGGAAGCGCTAGGCGTGCGCGGCGTCGAAGAGGTCGATACGTCACAAGAAGGCGCCTTCTGGGCATCGGACGGCAAGACCAGCCTCGAACCCATCGCGAGGGCAGCCGAATGAACGCATGCGACCTGCTGATCCGTGGCGGCACCATCGTCGACGGCAGCGGCGGCGAGCCCTTCATTGGCGATGTCGCCATCCATGATGGAAAAATCGTCAGCGTCGGCGGCTTTACCGGCGAAGCCCGCGAAGTCATCGATGCGACGGGCCTCACCGTCACGCCCGGCTTCGTCGATATCCATACCCATTATGATGGTCAGGCCATCTGGTCGGAGGAACTCTCCCCCTCCTCCTCCCATGGCGTGACCACGGTCGTGATCGGCAATTGCGGCGTGGGCTTTGCGCCTTGCCGCCCTGCTGATCACGACCGTTTGATCCGCTTGATGGAGGGTGTCGAAGACATCCCCGGCGTCGTCATGGCCGAAGGGCTCAGCTGGGATTGGGAAAGCTTCCCAGACTATCTGAACGCCCTCGAAAGCCGCCCCCGCGACATCGACATTGCCGCCCTTCTGCCGCACAGCCCCTTACGCGTATTCGTGATGGGCGAACGAGGCGCGCAGCGCGAGGCCGCGACCCCTGCCGACCTGCAAAAGATGCAGGCCCTCACCCGCGAAGCCTTGGACGCGGGCGCGATCGGCTTTGCAACCTCGCGCCTCCTCATCCATCGCACAAAGGCCGGAGAGAATATCCCCAGCTATCAGGCCGATATCGAGGAACTCAAAGCCATTACGGGCGCCATGCGGGACGCCGACACCGGCGTCTTGCAGATGGTGCTGGACGCCCCCTTCTCCAGCTGGACTGACGAACTTGCCCACCTTCTCACCGTCGCAAAGGCAGCGAACCGGCCAGCCACCTTCACGCTCGGCACCTCCAACACGGGTGAGCCCGTCTGGCAGGACGCGCTACGCATCTGCGAGGAAGCCAATGCGCAGGGCCTCAAAATCAGCCCACAAATACTCCCCCGCCCCGTCGGCATGATCTGCGGCTTTGAACTGTCCAGCCACCCCTTCTCGCTCTGCCCAAGCTATGAGGCGATCGCCGCCCTGCCGCTCGATCAACAACTCATGCATCTGCGCGACCCGGAATTTCGCGCAAAACTTATCACCGAACAGCCCCATGAGGGCCATCCCCTGGCGATGATGACCCGCAACTGGGACTGGATCTTCCCCCTGTCCGACCCGCCCAACTATGAACCTCCGGCGGAAAGCAGCGTCGGAGCGCAAGCGCGCAGCCTGAACCTCACCCCAGAAGAGGTCGCCTACGACCTCATGATGAACGGCGGCGATGGCAGGGGGATGCTCTACAACACGCTCGGCAACTTTTATAATGGCAGCCTCGACACGGTGCATGACCTGATCACGCATCCGGACACGGTGATGGGGCTGGGTGATGGCGGCGCCCATTATGCGGCAATCTGCGACGCAAGCTATCCCACCTTCCTGCTGACCTATTGGACCCGCGATCGCGCAGGGCCAAAGCTCAGCATCCCTCAGGCCGTCCGCGCCCTCACCTCACGTCCGGCCGAGACGATGGGCCTGCGCGACCGGGGCAGGATTGCGCCCGGCTACAAGGCGGATATCAACATCCTCGATCTTGAGACCCTGCGCCTCCACGCTCCTCATATACGCTATGATCTGCCGGGAGGCGGCAGGCGGCTGGACCAGAAAGCCACCGGCTTCGTCGCCACCATCGTCTCGGGCGAAGCCATCCGCCGCACCGACAACGCGACCGGCGCGCGGCCGGGGCGGCTCGTCAGGGGCGCTCAAACCGCACCAGCTAACATGGTGGAGGAATATGCCAGGGCGTTGTAACGTGGGTCACTGACCCACGGGAGAGATGCAAATGGCAACAGCGGTACATGTCCCGCAAGCTGACTGGTCCGCCCTGCGCGCCATGTTCGGCGATCGGTTCAGCGATAGCGCTGCCATCCGCGATCATCATGGCCGGGCAGAGACCTTCTACCCGGCCATGCCCCCGGACGCGGTTGTCTTCCCCCTCAGCACGGAGGAAGTCGCCGCAGCGGTCATTTTCTGCAAGGAACAGGGCATCGCCGTCACGCCTTACGGCACGGGCACATCGCTGGAGGGCAATTTTCTGGCGGCAAGAGGCGGTCTTTGTATCGACCTCTCCCGCATGAATCAGGTGCTGCGCGTCAGTCCAGAAGACCTGGACTGCACCGTGCAGGCGGGCGTCACCCGAAAGCAGCTGAACGCCGAGTTGCGCGACACGGGCCTGTTCTTCCCCGTCGATCCGGGCGCCGACGCATCTCTCGGCGGCATGGCTTCCACCCGCGCCTCCGGCACCAACGCGGTTCGCTACGGCACGATGCGGCAGAATGTGCTGGGACTGAAGGTGGTGCTTGCCGATGGCCGGATCATCCACACCGGCGGGCGCGCGCGTAAATCCGCGGCCGGGTACAACCTCACCGGGCTATTCGTCGGGTCCGAAGGCACGCTCGGCATCATTACCGAAGTCACCTTGCGCCTTTACGGTCAACCCGAAGCGGTTTCCGCCGCTGTCTGCGAATTTGAAACATTGCGCGGCGCGGTGAACGCAGTAATCCAGACAATCCAGATCGGCCTTCCCGTCGCCCGTATCGAATTGCTCGATCCGCTACAGATCCGCGCGATAAATGCCTACAGTCGGACAAACTATCGCGAATGCCCGACGCTGTTCCTCGAATTTCACGGCACGCCTGCGGGCGTTGCGGAACAGGCGGAAAACTTCGGCCAGATCGCCACCGACAATGGCGGCGGACAATTCACCTGGGCGACGAAGACGGAGGACCGAACCGCCCTCTGGGAAGCACGCCACAAGGTCCATTATGCCAATCTCGCGCTGCGGCCAGGGTGCAAGGCAATCGCAACGGATGTCTGCGTCCCGATTTCGCGGCTTTGCGACTGTATAGAGGAAACGCGCAGCGCCATTGAGGCAAGTGGCCTTACCGCACCGATCGTGGGTCATGTCGGCGACGGAAACTTCCATGTCATCCTCATCTTCGATCCGAACTCGGCCGAGGAAACGCAAAAGGCGAAGGCATTATCCGAACGGATCGTAGGCATCGCTCTCGCCATGGAGGGCAGCTGCACTGGCGAACATGGCATCGGCATTGGCAAGAAAGCCCATCTCGTTACGGAGCATGGCGCCGCTGTCGAGGTGATGCGCCAGATCAAGCGGGCACTCGACCCGGATGGCATCATGAACCCTGAAAAGGTTATCGACCTTTGATGCAACCCTCATTCATCGGAATCTGAGGATCAAGCGGAAGGCAGGCGGCTTTCAGCGTCCAGCCTTCCGCTTCTGCTCCCGCGCTTCCAGCTGATCACAATGATCGACAGCAAATGTCCAACGGCGGGACCGATCGCAAAGAACAGATGTACGCCCGCCACCCCTTCCGATCCTGAAGACCTTGGATCAAATCCGAGCAAGCCCACGACGGACAAGGCGATGCCCACGGCCACCGCATAGGCTGCGTTGGTCGTCACATTGAACACGGACGAAAACAGCCCGGCCCGCTCCACGCCGCTACCCTCTCGATGACGATCCGCGACATCATAGATCATCGACCGCAACATCAGGTTGCCCGATCCCTGCGTCAGCCCCTGTCCCACGATCAGCAGGATGAACAGCCACATGCGATCCGGTGTCAGGAACAGGACCATCAGGTTGATCGCAACCTGCACGCCCTCGGCCATGATCAGCGTTCTTAGCCTCCCGAACCGGTAACTGATCCGCGCCCATAGCGGCGCTGCGAACATGCCGAATGCATATTGCAGCATCAGCAGCATGGCCGGTGAAGCCATGCCCATGTAACGCGTCACGAAGAACAGGAACACGGCAGTGCGAAAACCCTGCCCCAGCGCGACGAAGAAATCCGACGCCACGATCCGCCAAAGCGCTGCATCGGTCAGCACCGCCTTCATCCCCTGCCGCCAGTTCGCGCCTGCGGGTGCGCGTTCCGGCAGTGACGGCTCGCGAAAGAGAAAGGCGATCAGCACCATACCAACAGCGAGGACAGCGGCGACGAGCGCCCCCATCGATCCGACCCGAACCTCAGGATTGCCCCGGCCCAGCGCGTCCAGCACGGCAGGCAATACCAGCACCAGAAAGATGCCGATGGACGACCCTGTCTGGATATAGGCTTGGATACGCGCTCGCTCGACCGGCGATGAGGCCATCTCCCCGCCCCAGGCGTAAAGCGGCGTGGAGGTCGCAGTCCACCCCAGGCACAGCAGCAAAAGCCACCCACCAAGATAGAGCGGCGTGGCTCCGGCAGGCGGGGAAAAGACCGCGAGCAGGGACAGAAGGAACAGCACACCGCCGCCCAAAATCCAGGGTTTCCGCCTTCCAATGCGTGTGCGTGTGTGGTCCGAAGCCCATCCGATCACCGGATCGGCCGCCGCGCTCCACAGGCGACTGATCATGAAGACCAGCCCGACGGTCGCCAGGTCCATGCCGATCACCGTCGCGTAAAAGGCAGGCAAATAGGTCTGGAGCGGAATATTGAACCCGCCGGTCGCGATGCTCGTCACGGAAAATGCCGCGAGGCGCGGCCCCGACTCACGCGCCTGCCCGGTCATGCGAACCGACATTCGTGAAGGTGGAAAAGCACACCAATCATCCCGGCTGAAACCTCCCCATTCCATTCATTAGGCGCTGTCAGCCGCCGATCCCATCCCATATCCGCCAAATTCCGAACCCGAAACGCAAATTGCATTTTTTGCAACACAGGGTGTCTTATTATTCGTTTTACAGCGTGCTATCGGCCCCTTGTCTATCCACAAGGGGATTATCATGAAGCTTTCTTTTGCCTTCGCGGCGGCTCTGTCGCTCTCGCTTTCCGCTGCGGCGATCGCCGCTGACGCGCCCGCGATCAAGACCAATGCACTTGTGAAGACGGTCGACGGCCGCAAGGTCGGCTTTATCGACCGCATCCTGAAGAACAACGCTGGCGAAACGACCGGCGTCCAGATCATCTACAGCGGCCGTTTCGTGGTTATTCCCGTGACCACGCTCAGCACGGCGGAAAAGGGTCTGGTCACCAGCCTGACCGCCAAGGAAGTGAACCGCCTCTAAGGCGTGCCGGGGCGCTGCATGGGGTCGGCTGGCTGACCTGACCGCAGCGCCCTCTTCCCTAGCGCGGTGCGATGGCAATCCTATTGCCGTTGCGAGTTGATGTTGCCGCCGTCCACGACGATCTCCGCGCCCGTCATGTAACTCGCTTCATCCGACATCAGGAAACGGATGACGCGTCCCAGTTCTTCCGGCGCGCCATAGCGGCCCAGCATGATCCGCCGCTCGAAATGCCCCGGCAAATGCGCCTTGGTCTCCGCAATGATCGGCGTATCGATCATGCCGGGACTCACCGCGTTGATGCGCACCCCATCAGCCGCCAGTTCATCCGCCATCGAATGGACCAGCGATATCACCGCACCCTTCGCGGCGCTGTAGATCGGGATCATCCCGTTGCCCAGCGTCGCGTTGATGGATGACAATGCGACAATGGCGCTCCCCGGCGACTTACGCAGGTCTTCGCGGAAAGCCTGGGTCATCAGGACGATCGACCGGACATGCAGCGCCAGTCCCGCATCCCAGTTTTCCGGCGTCACTCCGTCGATGCCCGTGGCTTCGGCCGTGCCCGCACAATGCACGATGCCACCGATCGCGCCGATCGCCGCCCGTGTCGCGATGGCGGCGGGGGTTACGGCCTGCGGGTTGCGCAGATCGACGCTGAAACCCGCCGCGCGCACGCCATAGCGGCTCTCGATGATGCTCGCCGATCCTGCCGCACCTTCCGCATTGATGTCCCACAGGGCGACCGGCCGACCGACGGCAGCCAGCGCATGTGCCGCCGCCAGTCCGATACCGGAAGCTCCGCCCGTGATCACGACGCCAGTGCCGGGCGATCCCAGCCGGGGCGTGAAGTCGGCGTCATTGTCCAATATCGGCATGGCAGCGTCCTCCTTATTGCTTCTCCAGATCGCGATAGGCCGCCGCGACAATCTCTGGCCGCATGCTGCCGTTCAACCAGGTCGGCCAATATTGGGTGAGATAGAGGAGGAAGAACTTGCGTTCGGGGTCCATCCAGCATGCCGTCCCCGCAGCACCCGGCCAACCGAACACACCCGCTGGCACCGAACCCGGCCAGTCAAAGAAGCTGTTGGTCTGCTCACTCGCCTTCAGCGATACGGACATGCCTGCGCCCATGCCGACGTTCGACAGCGTATAACCGATCGGCACGTCCACATGCGTCACCGCGTCGGGCAGCAGGTTCGATCGTGCGATCCGCACCGTCTCCGGCTTCAGAATGCGTACGCCGTCCAGCTCCCCCTCGTTGAGCAGCATGGCGGCAAAACGCGAATAATCATGCGCCGTCGACACCATGCCGCCGCCGCCCGACGGATAATAAGGCCGCGCATAGAGGCTGTCCGCCGCATCATCGGCCAATGCCCATGTCCCGTCCTCCTCCTGCTGGGGAAGATCGGCAAAGCGGGCGGCCTGATCCGCCGTGATGGCAAAGCCCGTATCCACCATGCCCAGTGGATCGAACAGGCGCGTCTTCAGGAAGGTTTCGAACGGCATGCCCGACGCGACTTCGATCACCAGCCCAAGCACGTCCAGCGCGACGCTGTAATCGAACCGTGTGCCGGGATCGGTCGCCAAGGGCAGGGCGGCAATACGCTCGCCCAATTCGGCAAGCGTTGCCGGCACCGGGAGATCCCCCGGACCCGGCACCCAGTCCCGCGAACCCGGCGCCACGCCATGCTTCGTATAAAGCTCGCCCAATGTCATGCCGTCCATGCCAAAGCCCGCCGTATGGGTCAGCAGGTGGCGGACAGTGATCGGGCGAACCGCTGGCCGCGTCACTTCCGGGTCATCACCCTCGATGACGCGCATCTCGGCGAAAGCGGGCAATATCTCCCCGATCGGCTGGTCCAGACCAATGACGCCATCCTCGATCAGCATCATCGCGCCGATGCCGGTGATCGGCTTCGACTGGGAAAAGACGCGGAAGATGGACCGCTCGTCCACGCCATCCTTGCGCGCATAGCCCAGCACACCTTCGCCATGGTAGCGAACCGGACCATCCGCGGTTCCCCACGCAAGGATGCCGCCCGATATGACGCCCTGCTCGACAAATTCGCGCAGCTTAGCCTCGGTTTCCGGCAGGCTGATGACGTCCGGGCTAGTCTCGATCATGGCAGCAATCCTTCTTAGATGGCGAACGGTCAGCGCGGTCCCATGCGGATCGCGCCGTCCAGACGGATCACCTCTCCGTTCAGCATCGGATTTTCAATGATATTCTGAACCAGCTTCGCAAATTCTGCTGGTTTACCCAGCCGCGACGGGTGCGGCACCTGCTTGCCCAGCGAATCCTGCGTCGCCTGCGGCAGGCCTTGCAGCATCGGCGTCAGGAAAATGCCCGGCGCGATCGTCATCACCCGAATGCGATGTTGCGCCAGATCGCGCGCGATCGGCAACGTCATGCCCACGACACCGCCTTTGGACGCTGCGTAAGCAGCCTGGCCGATCTGCCCATCAAAGGCAGCGACGGACGCCGTATTGACGATCACGCCCGCTTCTTCGCCATCCACTCCTGCGGCGGAGAGCAGGGCGGCAAAGCGCGAAATGACGTTGAAGCTGCCGATCAGGTTGATCTCGACAGCCTTGCGGAACGCGTCCAGCGGATGGGGCGAACCATCCTTACCCACGACACGAAAGCCCGGCGCCACGCCGGCGCAGTTCACCAGCACACGCGGCGTCCCCAGCTTCGCTTCGGCCGCTGCCAGGCCCGCATCGACGGACTCGGCGCTGGTCACATCGACCTTATGGAAGCTGCCGCCCAACCGTTCGGCGAGCGACGCGCCAGCTTCCTCGTTCAAGTCGAAGATCGCCACGCGAGCGCCAAGCTCGGACAGCCTTTCCGCAGTCGCACTGCCCAGTCCCGAAGCGCCGCCGGTGACGACAGCGCACAAATTCTTAATGTCCACGACCGTTCCTCCGTGGCTTAGAAATCAAGGCTGAACGACTGGTCGAACTGAACGAAGCGGCGCGCGATCTTCCACCCGTCGCTTGTCTTCACCACCGTATCCCGCTGACGGCCGGTTACGACGATCTTGGCGCTCATCGGCGCATGCCCTGCGTTGACGTTCATGAAGGCATATTCCGCATATACTGCGTCGTCCTTCTCGAACACGATCATGTTGAAGTTATAGTGGCGGTTCTTGCCTTCGGTCTGGTTGGCCGACTCCTTGGCATGTTCAACCTGAGCCTCGACGCCTTCATAGCGGATGGGCAGGCCCTCCATCTCCGTCACAACCTCGGGCGTGAAGAGGGAGGCAACGCCTTCCCAATCGCCAAAGTCGGAACAGCGGGTGAAACGCGCGACCAGTTCCTGAATCGCGATCTTGTCTTCCAGCGTGATCATCTCAATTCTCTCCGTTGATTTATTTATCGCCATACCAAGGGAAGAAGGACGGCATTTGCGACGCCTTCCCCGTGAAATCCGCTGGCCGTTTTTCATTGAAGGCGCGAACCCCTTCGCGGCCGTCCGCCTGACTGGTGTAGAATACCGCCAGCGATTCCGTCAGATGCGCCTGCCACGGATCGGGCTGCGCGCTGTTGCGGTTCAGCATCTGGCGGATCAGTGCGATCGAAACGGGCGAACGGTCCTTGACCAGTGATCGGGCAAAGGCCTTCGCCTCCTCAACCAGCGTCTCGGCCGGGAACACGCCGCGCACCAGTCCCTTGTCATGCGCTTCGGCGGCATCGAAGATATCGGCCTTGTACGCCCACTCCATCGCCTGCTCCAAACCGACAATGCGCGGCAGGAAGAAGGACGAGCACGCCTCCATCGTGATGCCCAGCCGTCCAAAGACAAAGCCGAAGCGCGCCTTGTCCGATGCGAAGCGGAAATCCATCGGCAGCAGCATGGTCGAGCCGATACCCACCGCCGCACCATTCACCGCGCCCACGATCGGCTTCAGGCAATCATACATCGCCATCGCGACGCGCCCACCCGTATCCCGCACGCCTTTCAGGATCGCCGGATCATCGCCACGCTCGCGCAGATCCTCCATGGTCGGCGTCATGCTTTCATCCAGGCCAAAGACATTGCCGCCCACCGACAGATCCATGCCCGCACAGAAGGCACGGCCCTCGCCCGTCACCACGATCACGCGCACCGCATCATCCTGGCTCGCCCGGCCATAGGCGTCGACCAGCTCTTCGCACATCTCGACCGTAAAGGCGTTCAGCTTGTCCGGCCGGTTCAGCGTCAGCAGCAGGACGCCGTCATCCTCGACCTCATAGCGAATTGTATTGTAGCTCATGTTCATGCCTCCCCGGTCAGCGCCACGGCGCGGCCCAGCGCCTCGCGGCATTCGCCCACGATGCGCTCGATCAGTTCGGCGCATGTCGGAATGTCGTCCATCAAACCGATGCCAAGCCCTGCCCAGACCAGCCCGCCATCCACTTCGCCACTCTCCAGCGCAGCGCGACCACGCGCACCGGCGACCAGCGGCCGAATATCCTCGAAGGTCGCGCCGGGCTCTCGTTCCTTGACGTTCACCTCCTCCGCGACGGCATTGCGGAACACGCGGGCCGTGTTGCGCAGCTGGCGGAAGATCAGCGTCGTGTCGCGCTCCGTCCCCTGCACCACCGCCTGCTTGATCGCCTCATGGATCGGCGCTTCCTTGGTCAGCATGAAACGGGTGCCCATGGTCACACCCTCCGCGCCCAGGGCCAGAGCCGCCGCCATGCTGCGCCCGGTCGCCATGCCGCCCGCCGCCAGGATCGGGATGTCCAGCGCCCGCGCCGCAGCGGGGATCAGCACCATGCCCGGAATATCATCCTCGCCCGGATGACCCGCCGCTTCGAACCCGTCGATCGACACGGCATCGACGCCTGCACGCTGGGCCGACAGCGCATGGCGGACGGCGGTGCATTTGTGCACGATCTTGACGCCCGCCTGCTTGAAACGAGCGATGAACTCGGCGGGACTGCGCCCGGCTGTCTCGACCACGCCAACGCCCGATCCAGCAATGACTTCGGCATAGGCTTCGTAGGGAACCGGCTGCGCGGTCGGCAATATGGTCAGGTTCACGCCGAACGGCTTGTCCGTCATCGTGCGGCACCGCTCGATCTCGGCGGCCAGCGCCTCGGGCGTCGGCTGGGTCAGCGCCGTCAGTATGCCGAGGCCACCGGCATTGGACACCGCCGAAGCCAACTCGGCGCGGCCCACCCACTGCATGCCACCCTGGATGATGGGATAGCGCGTGCCAGTAAGCTCGGTAATCCGGGTCTTCATTCCACCATTCCCCTTTGATCAGGCCGCTTCCGCCTCGCTCCATCCCAATTGGGCGAGCAGGGGATATTGCGCCGCCAGTTCTTCTGCATGCGCCGATGCGGCCGTTCCGCGTAGTGCCCTTGCCTTAATGCCATGATAGATGGCCGCAAGCCGGAAAAGAGCGAAAGCGCGGTAAAAGCCCATATGGTCGATCCCGTCCCGCCCGGTCCTGCGGCAATAGGCGGCGATATACTCCTCCTCGGGCATCAGTTTCAGCGCGGCGAAATCGGCACCCCGCAGCCCCGAAAGGATGGCGGGCGGCAGCCGGTACATCATCAGGTGATTGACGAAATCCGCCAACGGATGACCAAGCGTCGAAAGCTCCCAATCCAGCACCGCCACGACGCGCGGCTCGGTCGGATGGAACACCATATTATCGGCGCGATAATCGCCATGGACGATCCGGCTTTCATCCCCAGCGGGAATATTCGCTGGCAGCCATTCGATCAACCGGTCCATATTGACGTCGCGGCCAGCCGCCTCGTCATTCAGATATTGGCGCGACCATCGCGCGATCTGCCGCTCGAAATAATTGCCCTTCTTCCCGAAATCATCGAGGCCCAGAGCCACGGGATCGAAATTGTGAAGCTGCGCCAAAGTCGCGTTCATAGCGTCGAAATAGGCGACCCGCTCTTCCGCCGCGACATTCTCGAAACGCGAACTCCAGAAAACGCGCCCTTCGACGCACTCCATGACATAGAACCAGCTGCCGATCACCGCATCGTCCGTGCAAAGCCCGTAGATGCGGGGCACCGGAAAACCTTCCTGGCCCAGCGCCGCAATCACCCGCGCCTCGCGATCCACGGCATGGGCGCCCGGCACCGTCACGCCGGGCGGCTTGCGGCGCATGACGAAGGAACGGCCCGGAACGTCCAATCGGAAGGTCGGATTGGACTGCCCACCCTTGAACTGCCGCACGGTCAGCGGCCCTTCCGCCTCGGGCACATGCTCCTTCAGCCACGCCCGCAACGCGCCCTCATCGAACCGATGCGCCTCGCGCACTTCGGACAGCCCGGCGTTCAGCTCCTCGGCATTCATGACTTTGCCAGCGCCTCGCGCTTGATCTTCTTGGCGAGCGACCATTTATGCACCTGCGTCGGCCCGTCATAAATGCGGAAGGCGCGGATTTCGCGGAACACCTGCTCCACGATCGTGTCATGGCTGACCCCGGTTCCGCCCATCACCTGGACGCACCGGTCAGCCACCCGAAACAGCGTCTCCGACACAGCCACCTTCGCCATGGAGCTTTCCGTGATCGCCTTGTCCCCGGCGTCCAGCACATCCGCGCACCAATCGATCATCAATTCGCATTGTTTCAGGTCGATCAGATTGTCCGCCAGCATGAAGCCAACGCCCTCATGGTCGATCAGCGGCTTGCCGAACGCCTGCCGCTTGACCGCATAGTCCGTCGCAATCTCATTCGCGCGCGTCGCAGCGCCCAGCCAACGCATGCAATGGGTGAGCCGCGCGGGAGCCAGCCGGACCTGCGCATAGGCGAACCCTTCATGCGGCGCGCCCAGCACGGCCTCGGGCGGCAGGCGCAAATTCTCGACCTTCACCACCGCATGACCGCCGGGCATCGAGCTATCGATCGTGCCGATCAGCCGTTCCTGCACCAGCGCGGGGTGCGGCAGCGGCACCAGGAACATAGTCGCAGCCGCCGCGCCGTCATCCCACTCCGTCTTCGCCATCAGGATAGCAAAGCTGGCTCCAGCAAATCCGGTCGCGAAAGCCTTGCGTCCATTGATCACCCATTCACCGCCCTCCAGCTGCGCCCGGGTCTGCATCATCGACGGGTCCGACCCAGTCCCGCCTTCCGTCGCAAGTTCGGTCATCAGGAAACAGGAGCGCTCATTCCCCGCAACCATCGGATCGAGGTAGCGGCTCTTCTGCTCTGCCGTAGCGACCTTGCCCAACAGGAACATATTGCCTTCGTCGGGCGCATTGGTGTTGCAGGCGAGCGGCCCCAGCGGCGACAATCCCGAAGCGCGCAGCACCCGCGCCGTCGCCCGGTGGCTAAGATGCGTTCCGTCCGCGCGGATATGCGGCGTCAGGACACCCGCCTCCCGCGCTTTGGCCCGCATTTCCTGCACCAGCGCATCCAGCGGACCATGATCGTCCCGACGGCCATCCGTTTCATAAGGAACGACCACGTCGCGGACGAAATTCTCGACCCTTCGAGCAATCGCCGCATCACCCTCATGATCTGCCATGGCTTGTCTCCGCGCCTCTCGTTTCTTGGCGCTTGCCAAGGGAAGAACCGCAATGCAAGGTGTAATTAGAAAGCCATATAAGAGCTTTCGTGCCCGTCATAGCAGGGCAGGTCGCACGGAGAGGACCGATAAAGAGATGAAGCATCTGCAACTCCGCAAGGAAGTGCATCACGGCAGGCTGGTCAATTGTCATCAGGATCGCCCCGCAGATATTTACGCCATGTTCCTGGACGCCGTCAGCCGGTCACCCGACGCGATCGCACTGGTCGACGGCGACGATCGGTGGAGCTACGCCGTTCTCGCCGCCCGCGTAGCCGCCTGCGCCGCGCGTTTGACATCTCTCGGCCTCGCGACGGGCGACAGGCTCGCCATCCTGCTGTCCAACCGCGCCGATTATTCCACCCTGCTACTGGCGGCAGCAAGACACGGCCTGATCGCCGTGCCCATGAATATCCGCCAGCGCGCGCCGGAAACCGCTTATGTGCTGGACGACAGCGGCGCCGCAGCCATCATTTATGACGACGCGCTGGAAGACCAGTTGCCCGGCCGCTCCGACCACCCCCAACTGCGCCACTGGCTCCGCTATTCCGACGAAGCTGCCCATTGGTCCAACGCCACACCCGAAGCGCTGACCGACGCCCCACACCGATCGGCCGTCAGCGAAGATGACCCCTTCTGCATCCTCTACACCTCGGGCACCACCGGCCGCCCCAAGGGCGCGGTTCTCACGCATCTCGGCATCGTCACCATCTGCATCGGCAGCCAGCAGCACCTGCAATTGAAGGATGGCGAGTCGATGGTCCTCGCGGTCCCTGCCTCGCACGTCACCGGGATCGGCCTCATCCTGATGCTCAGCATCCGGGTCGCGGGGAAGGTGGTGATGCAGCAGGCGTTCAAGGCCCGCCCCTTCCTGGAACTCGCGCAGGCCGAACGCATGAGCTACGTCGTCATGGTCCCGGCCATGTACAAGCTATGCCTGATGGAGCCCGACTTCGCGGACTTCGGCCTGTCGAGCTGGCGCATTGGCGCGTTCGGCGGGGCGCCCATGGCCGAATCCAGCATCGAAACACTTGCCGTACAGCTCCCGCAACTAACGCTGGTGAACATCTACGGATCGACCGAAACCTCCTCCCCGGCCGTCATGATGCCGCTTGGCGACTGTCCCGCTCATCCGGACAAGGTCGGCAAGGCCCTGCCTTATGCCGACATCATCATCATGGATGGGGAAGGCCGCGAACTCCCACGCGGGGATCAGGGAGAAATCTGGATCGCGGGCGCGATGACGATACCGCGCTACTGGAACAACCCCGAAGCAACGGAACGGGGCTTTACCGCCGGCTATTGGAAATCGGGTGACATCGGTACGATGGACGCGAACGGCTATATCCGCGTGCTCGACCGTATGAAGGACATGATCAATCGCGGCGGCTTCAAAATCTATTCGATCGAGGTCGAAAACATGCTCATGTCGCATGAGGCCGTCACCGAGGCCGTCGTGATCGGCAGGCCCTGCCCTGTCCTGGGCGAACGGGTCGAAGCGTTCGTTGTCGCACCCGACCAGGCAGACGGCGCAATCCTGCGCGACTTCTGCGCACGGCATCTGTCTGACTACAAGGTGCCCGACCATGTCTACATCGTGGAGGGGCCGCTTCCCCGCAATGCCAACGGCAAGCTGTTGAAAAGCGCAGTTCGCGAATGGCTGCCCCAAACGCCGGTCAGCGGCCCCACATGAAATACATCAATCGTTGTCATAACTTGCAGCGAGGGCCGGAATAAGTTAGGACTCACTTGGTTAGCGAGCCGCCTCAGCTTTCCCTGTCTACAAATTAAGGGGCGGTCGGCGATGCAGGTACTCAGGAGAGTTCACATGACCACCCAGTTCCGCCCAGTGGCCCCGCCCCAGATCATCGAAAGCGCCTATACCGACGACCAGCATCGCCGCATGCTGAACGTCGTGCGGGAAAACGGCCCCTGGTCGTTGATCCTGGCACAACATTTCAAGTCACCCGAAGAAGTCGTTGCGACGACCTCGGGCGGCCTTCCCCCAGGGTTTACCCCCACATGGGACATGTTCCTTTCGCCGGTATTCCGTGGCTATCTCGCGCAAGGATCGACGGTCCAGCATCCCGATATCGAAGACTGCTTCTTCAACAAGAAATTCCTCGATCTGGTTCGGGGATATTGGAAGGCCGAATACGCCCGGCCCGAAAATATGCTGTTCAACATTCAGGGGCCGTGTCCCGGCGCTGGGGCGCCCCATGTCGACGGCACCCGCTTCCGTGGCATCTCCATGCAGACATCGCCGGTATGGCTGATGAACATCATGGTGAAGTCCGGCCTGTTCGAACATTGGCGCGCGAAAAAGGCGCAGGTGATCACCTGGTATTATAAGGGCAAGGTCGGCGGCGGCTTCAACTACTGGCCCGATGGCCCGCAGGGCCAGCCCGCCCAGATCAAGGCGCCGATGTGGAGCCGCGCGGTCGTCGTTGAAAATGAAATGATGTACCACACGGCAGAAGCCAGCGGCCCCGCCGCCCTGCGCCGACCCGAAGGACTCGCGATCAATTCGCTCATGAGCGCCGATCCCGAAGATCCCAATGGCTGGCAGATCACCACGGACGGCAAAGTCATCCAGAAGATACCGGAAGACGAGTTCCGCTTCCTCATCCACTGGGGCGCGGACATCTTCATGGACTATCGTGAACTCAAACAGTCGCTCGACCACACCGACGACATCAGCCATGATCAGGTGTTCGACATGCTGATCACCGATCTTCGCGCACGCGGCGCCACTTTCGAGCTGCCCAGCGATCCGCTCACCGATCAACAGTTCATCCGCTTGCTGGTCCAGACCTATGATCCCGGCAAGCCGTCCATCTTCCCGCCGGAACCGGAAGAAGCGTTGGCAGCCTGATGCCTCTCTCCTTCGGCCTGGCGGGCAGGACCGCGCTCATCACCGGGGCGAGCAGCGGACTCGGCGCGCATTTCGCGCGCACGCTCGCTGCTGAGGGCGTTCAGCTGGTCCTGGCCGCCCGTCGGGGCGACCAGTTGGAAAGCCTTGCCGCATCGCTCCCCCACGCGCGCGTCATCTCGCTCGACGTACAGGACGCCGCCTCCGTCGATCGCTTGTGGGAAGAAGTCGGCGCCGTCGACGTCCTGATCAACAATGCTGGCGTCGTAAGCGCTGGTCCAATGCTTGATCAGGATGCGTCGCAATGGGATCGCGTCATGGATACCAATGCACGCGGTGCTTATCTGGTCGCGCGCGGGGCGGCGCACGCCATGATTGCGGCAGGTCGGCCGGGCAGCATCATCAACATCGCGTCCATCCTTGGCCTTCGGCAGGGCGCACAGCTTGGCCCCTATGCCATTTCAAAGGCCGCCTTGGTGCAGATGACCAAGGTCATGGCGCTGGAATGGGCGCGCTACGATATCCGCGTGAACGCCCTGTGCCCCGGCTACATCGTAACGCCCTTGAATGAGCATTTCTGGGGAACGGACGCGGGCAAGGCGATGATCAACCGGATACCGCAGCGCCGGATAGGAAGCCCGGAAAATCTGGACGGCGCCCTGCTCCTGCTCGCGTCGGACCTTGGCTCCTACATCACGGGCGCGGAACTGGTCGTAGACGGCGGCCACCTCGTCAGCTCGCTTTAACCGCCTCCGCCTCTCCGGAACCCATGGCTGGACTCTTGACGCCGGGTGGATCGCTGTTGCTTCCTGCCGCGCGGAAGGAACCCGATGCGCATTCTCGTCCTCGGCGCGACCGGCTATCTCGGATCGCACATCGCCCGGCACCTTACGGCGTCCGGCCATCAGCTGAGCGGCCTCAGCCGCACAAGCGAAGGCGATCGCGCGCTTATCGATCATGGCATAACCCATCTACGGGGTGATTTGTCGCATCTGGACGCCGTCATCGACATGCTGCGCCAGCACGACGCCACCATCTACGCCGCCCAACTGCTCCTTCAGCAGGAACATGACACCGTCAGGCGCTTGCTCAATGCAGCTGACGGACGCGGTCATCAGTTCATCTTCACCAGCGGCACCGGCCTTCTGTCGCAACGCACGGACGGCCTGTGGAGCGAAGACAGTTTCGCCGAGGATGACCCGTTCGAACCCTCCAAATATATCGGCCTCCGGTTCGACACGGAAAATATGGTCCGCCGCGCAGGATCATCGGGCGGAGTGCGCGCCATGGTGATCAGGCCCCCGATGATCTGGGGGCATGGCGGGTGCGGCCATCTGCGCATGTTCTACAACGACGCCGGACGCACAGGCGAAGTCGGCTATCTTGGGCAGGGCCTCAACCTCTATTCCAACGTCCATGTCGATGATCTGGCGGAAGTGTATCGCCTCGCGCTGGACCGGGGTTCACCCGGCACCCTTTATCACGCCGTCGCAGGCGAACTGAACAACCGCACTCTGGCACAGGCAGTCGCCCGCGACCTCGGCATTCAGGCGCGCAGCATCGATTTTTCCGAAGGCGTCCGCCGCTGGGGAAAATTCGGAACGCTGATCGGCATGGCGACATGCAGCCGCTCCCGCAGCCCCCGCACCCGCCGGGACCTCGGCTGGACACCCCGCCACCTCGATGTGCTGAGCGACATAGGCCATCCCGCCTATCGAGCGCTTGCCGGTCGATAGCTTCCGCCAACCCGGAAGAGGCGCAGCGCCGCTTTAACCGCGCCTCGTTGCGCGCTTCAGTAAAGCCACATTCCGGCGCGCGGCCCTTCCCGCCAGCAGCGCCATCATAGGAGAAGAGGCCCATGCAAAGCTGCGAAACCTTGTACGAACGGGCTGACATAGCCCGCGCCGACCGTCCCATACGCCTCGGCTCCCTGCTCTTCACCATGGTCGAGCCGCGCCCCGGCCATGAGGTAGCCTATAATCGCTGGTATGAGCGCGATCATTTCTACAGCGGCTGCATGATCGGCGCCTACACCGTCTCGGGCGCGCGCTATGTCGCTACCCGCGCGGAAAAGGCGAAGCGCTTCGGTTCAGGCACCATGGACCTGTCAAAGGGCTCCTATCTCGCGCTCTATTGGATTTTGGACGGGCATCATAAGGATTGGGACGCATGGGCCGTTCGTCAGGTCAACGACCTCCACGCCACCGGCCGCATGTTCAAGGAACGCGACCATATCCACACCAGCTTCTACAATTTCGACGCGGAATATAATGCGCCGGGCAGCAGCATGCCGATCGAACTGGCGCTCGATCGCCCCTATGGCGGGCTCATCGCCTTCATCGTCGATCTCAATCCGGGCAAGACCAGCGCGGACCTCTCCGCCCTGCTCCGCGCCCGCGACCTGCCGGGCGATGTGGCGCTGACCGGCTCGCCCCTGCCGCTCGATCCCACCAGCCCCAAGGATGTACCGGTTGAGGAGAACGACCGCGCCGTCTTCCTCAGCTTCTCGATCGAGGACCCCAAAGCCGTCTGGGACACCGCCTATGCACCGCTCGCCCAAGCCATCGAGGAAAGCGGCATCGGCCGCATCGCGATAGCCTCGCCCTTCATACCCACGATCCCGGGCACCGACAGCTACACCGACCAGCTTTGAAAACTAGGGCCGATCGACATTCAGGAGATGGCGAGCCGAAAATGGTGGTTTTCCGCGACCCGGAGCGCAGCGTACTCACAGTACGTGAGCACCGGAAGCGCGGAGAGCCGCCATTTGCAGGCCGCCAGAACTGAATGTCGATCGGCCCTAAGGGGCGGCACAGGAAAGGCCGTCCCCTTATTGGATGCTCGCCGCCCCGTTCCGGCGAATGCGATCATTATAGCGGTAGATGACCGACTGCATGCCCGACAGCATCTGCCGCACATCATTGTCGTTCACGAACAGCGGATCGCCCACCACGCCAATGGCGTAGGAAGCGACGCCGTGCGGCACCCGCAGCGGCATGGCGATCGAGTCCACCGGAATGGTCGCGCTCCGGCGGCACAGCGCAAACCCACGCGCCCGCGTCGTTGAAATCCGGTCCACCAGATGTTTCATCAGCGTCGGCCCCTTCGGACCCAGGCCCAGCCGCTGCGTCCGTGTCGCGAGCTGGATGATGTCGACATTGGATTGCTGCGCCAGCATCGCCGCGGCAAAATTGGTGCCCGGCCGCCAGCTATTGTGCTGGAAACAGATCATCTCAGTGGAATAATAGGGTTCAGCGTCAGGCTTCGCCGCCCAGCCGCCGGACATTTCAGCGACACTCTCCGACCAGCAGTCATTTTGCTGCGTGACGAAGACTGATCCGCCGGTCTCCCGCCGCATATCCTCCATCACTTCATTGATCCGGCCGCTTCCAAAAAAGCTCTGCTCGATCGACGAAGCATTCGCGACCAGCTTGTAGGACGGCGCATAGAGCTTCGTCGCCTGATTATAGGTGAGATAGCCAGTGCTCGCGAGCGTCCGCAAGATCTCGTCAGCGCTTGAATTGGGGATGCCCAATGCTTCGCTGATCTCGATCGTGCGTGCAGGCTCGCCCGACTTCATGAAATATTCCAACACCTCCAGCGTCCGCAGGCACGACTTCACGCTGCCCCTGCCGCCAGACCTGCCTTCCGCCTGTGAGTTAGCGCTCATCCCGCCTCCTATAACGTCCTTGCGGGCGCCGGTTCTGCCGGTCACCGGAATTTTGGTGGCAACTACCATATTCCGGGCGCCGCATCGATTCAAGCGTCCGGAATCCGCCACGGCGGCAACGATTACGGGCATATGGAAAGCCGTCATTGCGGGTCGCCAGCGCGCTTTCAATACCCTCTATATTCGAACAATGCACGACAGACAAAGTCGCCCCCACATCAGGACGAAGCCTGTAAAGCGCCGCTTTCGCGATGGCCGCATGCCGCTCAGCTATACCGAATGGACGCATGAAGGCGCGCCGCTCGCCATCCTCCTTCATGGCAGCCGGGACCATAGCCGCAGCTGGGACGCGCTGGCGAATGCCCTGCTTCCCGATTACCATGTGATCGCCCCCGACCTTCGCGGCCATGGCGACAGCGGCTGGTCGCAGGACGGGCGCTACGACTTCGCCGCCTATCTGTCCGATCTCGCCGCGCTTGCCGAACAATTGGCGCTGGGTCCGCAGCGTCAGGCCATCCTGATTGGCCACTCCCTCGGCGCGCACATCGCCTTGCGCTTTGCCGCAATCTATCCCGAAACGATAACACGCATCGTCGCGATCGAAGCCGTTGGCGCGCCTCCCGATATCGAAGCCTATCGCTTCAGCCAAAGCATCGAACAAACGACCCGCAACTGGCTTGAAGAGCGCCGCGCCGCTTCCCTCGCCGCCCCGCGCATCTTCGCATCCGTCGATGAAGCGATTAAGCGGATGTGCGAACGCCATGCCTTCCTTACGCCTGCGCAGGCACGACACATGACGCGCCATGGTCTGCGTCGGGCTGGCAAGGCTGGATGGCAGTGGAAGCATGATCCCTATCTCGCCGTATGGGCATTTCCCGACATCTCCATGGCGGATGTCCGGGCATTGTGGCGCAACATCGCCTGCCCGACCCTCCTCCTTTATGGCGACCGCAGCTGGCCTTCCGGCCTCCCCGCCGACCTACTCGCCCATCTCCCTGACGTGCGGCAAGTCCGCCTGCCCGGCAGCGGCCACTGGCCCCAGCATGACGCCTTCGACGCATGCCTGGCGGCGATAATGCCCTTCCTGGCCGAGTAAACCGCTATTCGTTGCTCTTTTTGGTTGCCATTACTCTTGGATCGAAATGGTTGGCGGCCATCCACCCGCCATCCACGAACAGGCTGTGACCCGTCACATATTTCGACAGTCCCGACGCCAGAAACAGCACAGCCCCAGCCACGTCCCGCGTCGTCCCCGGCCGCCCGATCGGCAGCACGCTCGCCTCCATCAACGCCCGCGATTCCGCCGTTTCAGGCAATCGTGGCGTGGTGATACTCCCCGGAGCCACGGCATTGGCGCGAATGCCATGCCGCCCCCATTCGGTCGCCATCGACTTCACCAGATGCATGAGGCCCGCCTTGGCCGCGCCATAGGGCGCATGCATCGGCGACCCAACCGCGCCATCGACCGACCCGATGCAGATCAGCGAACCGCCCACCCCGCGCGCAATCATGGACTGGGCGACCGCGCGCGCCGTCACGAAGAAATAGCGCAGGTTCCGGGATTGATCATGATCCCATTCCTCCAGCGTCACGTCGAGCAGCGGCTTGAACAGCGCCTGCCCCACGATCGTCACCAATATGTCCAGCCCGCCCAGCGCCCCTTCCGCATCCGCCACGGCTTTCTTGACCGATGCCTCATCCAAAATATCAGCCTCGATCGCTATACCCGCGCGCCCAATCGTCCGCACCTCGCTCGCGACCTGCTCGGCCCGCTCCATGACGCTGTCCAGCACGGCGACATCGCACCCCGCCTCCGCCAGCAACAGCGCGCTCGCCTCGCCCATGCCACGGCCGCCCCCAACGATCAGCGCCTTCTTTCCTTCCAGGCCCAGCAATGACACGCTCATCCTTCACATCCTCTTCGTTGCGCGCGCCCGCTCATGCGGCGTGGGCCAGGAACATCTTCTTGATTTCGGTCAGGCTGACCTTCAGCGACGGCGTGCGCGGCAGCGCGTCGACGATCCGGATTTCCACCGGCACATGCGTCGGCGGCAGTTCCGCCCGCACATGCGCCAGCAGCGCCTGTTCATCCACCGCCCCGGCGCTCCGGCTCAGTTCGACCGCCGCCACCGGCACCGCGCCCAACCGCGCGTCAGGGATACCCACCACCGAAGCATCGACAACAGCCGGATGCTGGCGCAGCACATCGACCACCCGTTCAGGCAATATCTTGAAGCCCCCGCGCACGATCGCTCCGTCATGCCGCCCGCGATGGAAGACATATCCGTCCTCATCAATCATCACCAGATCAGTGGTCCGTACCCAGTCAGGCCGCACGGACGGGCAATGCACTTCCAGCAATCCTTCCGCCCCGCGCGCCACCTCCGCGCCGCTTTCCGGATCAACGGCCCGTATCTCCACGCCCGGCATGGGAAGGCCCGTGCTGCCCCGCTTGCTGTCCCCGCGCTCCGCCCGCATCTGCGGCGTCCAGCGAACGATGGTGCCGCAAAATTCCGTCGCGCCCATGCCCCACAGGATCGGCAGATTGTAACGCTGTTCAAACCGCTCCTGAAGATCGGGGCCCAGATAGGCCGATCCCCCCGACACGCTCTTCACGCTCGCCATGTCCTCTGGCGACACATTCGCGTCCATGATCATTGCGATCGCCGTGGGATTAAGGCCCAGCGTATCAGGCCGGTGACGGCGCAGTGCATCCACCAGCCCATCGACCGTGAACCGCTCCATCAGCACCAGCGGCGTATTATTGACCGCAGCGCCCGTCAGCAGGCACACGCCCCCCACACCGCCCAGCGGCCAGATATTGATCTGCACCGGCGGAGCGCTGCCGGACTCGGCCCCCGGCGCGCTCATCACCGCCCGCTCCAGCAGCTTCAGCGGCATCGGAATGCGCTTGGGCGTCCCCGTCGTCCCGCTCGACAGCACTTCGATTCCGCCATCGGGCAAGGCATCGTCGAACGAGGATCGCCTGCACTTCTCCAGTCCATCGACCAGCATGGGCACGTCATCGATCCCCCCAAAGGCGATCCCCGCGCAACCAGCCTGCCCCGCAGCCTCCCAAAAGTTCGGCCAGTCCTGCTCATCGGCCAATATCGCGGCCGCTCCGAGGCTCTCGATATTGTCCGAAATCGCCGTCGCGGGAAGGAAGGGATAGACGAAACTCACCGACCGCCTGTGCGCCAACAGCCCCACCACCGCCGCCGCATGGGCCAGCCGGTTGCGGATGATGATGCCGACCTTCGCCGATGGCGGGCACCCGGCGGCGTCGAGCAGCGCGACAACGGCATCGCCATAGCGCGCCACCTCGCCCCAACTCACCCACCGGCCCTCAAACTCGATGCCGCGATCATCTTGATGGTCGCGCAGATTGGCGCGAAGCTGCTCGATAACGTCCTTGCTCACTTGGCGTCGTCCTTAATTGCGCACGCCTTCCAACAGGCCCTTGAGGTTCGACGACATCACCATTTCCTTCTCCGCCATCGAATAGCTCGTCAATTCATGAAGGAAATCGAGTGGGTGTTCAGTCCCCTCCGGATGCGGATAGTCACTCCCGAACAATATCCGGTTCACCTGCATATGTTCTCGCAGTTGCCCGAAATCATCCTCGACAAAGGGCGTCACGAAGATATTCCGATGAAATTGGTCAACGGGATCATTCATGAATTTCTGCGGCATCTGCCCATAAACATGCTTCAACTGTTCGATCAGCGGAATGACCCACTTCGCGCCATTCTCGACACTCACCACCCGAACCCCGGGGAAGCGGTCGAAAACGCCACCACAAATGATCGCCGCGATCGTATCGGAAATCGCCCGCTCGATAATCCGCAGGCAGTTGACGAACGGATCGGATTCAAACGGCAGCCACTCGGCCCCACCCGTCCACATTTCGATCAGATGATCATAATCGGAATTGGACGCATGGATCGACACGAAGATCTTCGCTTCCTCGATCCGCGCCCAGAAGGCATCGAAGTCCTTCAGCCCCATCGACCGCCCGCCGCGATAGCCCGGCACCGGAGATGGCCGGATGCAGATTGTCCGCGCGCCCTGCTTGATCAGCCAGTCCGTCTCGGCCAGCGCCCGATCCATGTCGGCAAGCGACACCACCGGCACGCCGAACAGCCGGTTCTCCCGCGCAAAGCCCCACTCCTCGCTCGTCCACTGGTTGAGCGCGTGGAGTGCATCATGCAGAAACTCATGGTCATAGCTCATCCACTTTTCGATCACCGAAAAGAGCGTCGGAAACATGAGCGCCGCATGCACATTATGCCCGTCCAGCACCGCCAGCCGCTCCTTGCCCGTCCGCCAGGATTCCGGCGGAGCGATCGGCTTCCCCGTCATCTGCCGCATCGTCAGCCCTTCGGGATTGTCGGCCTTATAATATTTGACGTGCGTCCCGGGCGCCGCCACCCGCTCGAAGGTCGGATTGGGGATATAGTCGGAAATCTGCCCCTTGATCGCCAGCCGCTTGCGGCCATCCACTTCCACGAAACGGAAATCCTTGTGCCACTTCTTGGGCAAATGCCGGAACAGCGCATCCTCCGGCTCGTAGAAATGATTGTCCGCGTCATAAACGGGGAACGGAAGGCTGGGCGTCGTCATCGCAATGTCTTTCGGTCAGCTATGATAAGTTGGTACTTGTTGTCCTGCACCCGCCCGCGTCTGGCAATTAAGCGGGACGGCTTTCCGGCTACGCGGAATCCTCGGAGCCAGTAGATTTCAGCGCTGTCACAAAGCCCGCAATCGCCGCGACCGCATCCCGCGCTTCGCTGGTTTCAGGCGCCAGCAAAGGCCAGACATGGCCCATGCCCGGCGCAACATGCAGCGTGACCCGCCGATCCGCCAGCGCCAGCCGCTTGGCAAAGGCAACCGCCTCATCCAGCAACACTTCCGCGCCGCCCGTCAGCACCAATGTCGGCGGAAAGTCAGCGGGGTCAGCCTCCAGCGCCGAAACCAGCGGATCGCGCGGATCATGCCCCTGCAAATACAGCCCCGCGCTATCCAACACGGCCGCCTTGGAAAACATTGGATCACGCGCCGCATTGCGATCAAGGCTCTCGCCCCGCGCCGTCAAATCCAGCATCGGCGACACCAGAACAGCACCCGCAGGCCGCTCACCAGCACGCGCCGCCATAATGCACAGCGCCGCCGCCAACCCGCCCCCGGCAGAGTCCCCTGCGACCACCACCGACTGCCGGTCCTCCAACCCGCGATACAGCGCCACAACAGCATGCAGAGCCGCCGGAAAAGGATGCTCAGGCGCAAGCGGATAAAAGGGCAGGATGATCCGCCGCCCCGCCGCATCCGCGATCCTTTGCGCATAATCCACATAGGCGAGCGGCGACCCCAGCCGATATCCCCCGCCATGCAGGTAGATCATCTCGCCCTGCGCATCATGCTCGCACGGCTCAATGACCAAACAACGCACGCCACCAATAACCGCCTCGCCCGCGCGTGCCGCAGCATCGGCTGGACCCGCCGCCCGCGCCCGCCGCTCGACCAGAGCCTCATCGGCGGCATAGCCCGCCCGCAACGGCGGCAGGTCCCAGGCGTCGGCTTGCGTCACAGCACAAACACCCCGCGCGCCAGCTTCCCTTCCTCCAGATCGTGGAAGGCCCGTTCGAAGTCGGCAAGATCATAACGCTGCGTAACCAGCTCATCCAGCAGCAGCTTACCCTGCCGATATTGCGCAATATAGGACGGGATATCCTGATGCGGCCGCGACGCCCCATAGCGCGCGCCCATCACCCCGCGATCGACAAAGGAGAGCGGCGTCAATGATACCTCCGCCATCGTCCCCATCGCGGTCGTCCCGACGATCACGCAATTGCCGCCCCAACCAAGGCTCGCCATCGCATCGTTCAGCACCCGCGTACTACCGACGCATTCGAACGCCCAATCGACGCCGCTGCCGTGATCGGGATTGCCGCCCGACACGATGTCCTTGATCCGCTGCGGCACATCGCCCTTGGAAGCGTCGATGAAATCGGTCGCGCCGAACTCCCGCGCCTTCTCCTCGCGCGTTGCCAACAAGTCGATCGCGATGATCCGGCTCGCTCCCGAAAGCCGCAAGCCCTGCAACACGTTAAGCCCAATGCCGCCGATGCCGAACACCGCCGCCGTCTCGCCCGGCTTCACACGCGCCCGGTTGACGACTGATCCCACCCCGGTCAGCACGCCGCAACCCACGACGCAGGCAATGTCGAGCGGCACCGTCGGATCAATCCTGACCGCCTGATTGGCCTTCACCACCGTCTTCTCGACAAAGGTCGACGTCGCCGCAAAGCTAGACACCGGCTCTCCATTGCGACTGAACGGCTGGGCGCGATTGCCATAGGATTGGCGGCAATGGGTCGGCCTGCCACTCTCGCACGGCCCGCAGCGCCCGCAATTGGCCAGCGTATGCAGCGCCACATGGTCGCCCACCGCCAGTTCAGTGACGCCCGGCCCCAGCTTTTCGACGATGCCCGCCCCTTCATGGCCCAGCACCGCAGGCGCAGGCCAGTCGATCGTGCCGTTGATGACCGAAATGTCGGAATGGCAAATGCCGCTCGCCACGATGCGCACCAGCACCTCGCCGGCGCCCGGCTCCCGCACTTCGACATCCTCGACAAAACGGATCTTGCCCGGCCCTTCATAGATCAGCGCCCGCATGTTCAGCCTCTCCCAACTTCATTCATCTGCTTTTCCGGCTCGTCCGGCGTCGCACTCGCCGCCCGGCAATGCCGCGCGACGGCTTCGCCCAGAGCAGCGATCCGGCTCAGCGGCAAAGGCCGGTCAAAACCGAACAGCGACAAAGTACACAACACCACACCATCCGCACCAAATACGGGGGCGGATATCATCATCACCGGATGCAGCCGGTCGGGCTGCGCCTCGATCATCAGATAATCCTCGCCCATCTGCCCGATCCGCTCGGCAACGCGCTTCTGCCAGTCTCCGGCCAGCGGCTCTTCCGCCATGCCAAGCACGGCCAGCCCGGCCGCCGCCTGCTCGGGGCTGCGTTGCGTCACGGCATAGCCGCGCTGCCGCACCATCGCGAGCGACTGGCGCAGCCGGTCAGCATCGATCGCCCCCGCCGCCTTAGCGAGCCAGCCATCCACCTCCTGCTCATTCGCCCAGGCAAGAAAGGGCGTGCCAAGCGGCGGGATCAGCGGAACCCGCTGACCGACCGCGAGACCCGGCATACGTCCCGGCCCCTCCGATGCAAGCGCGATCAGCTGGTCATCCAGCCGCGCGGTCAGCAGGCTGTCCAGGTCCAGTTCGGCGGACAGCAGCGCGATCTGGTTCCGCGCAGCCGCCACCACCGGATGGCATTGCAGAGCGGCATGCCCAATCGCGATCAACGCCGGGCCAAGCCTATAAACCCGCCCCCGTTGCGCCCTGACGAGATATCCGTCCCGCGTCATCGCGCCCAACAAGGCGTGGCAGGATGCGGGATTGAGGTCCAGCTGCCGCACCAACTCCGTCAGCGAATAGCCGCGCAACGGCGCCGCCGCCATGAAGTTCAATATGTCGATGGCGCGTGACGCGGCCAAGGCCGGACGGGGCATCGCTATTCCCTCAGCTGAGGTCCAGATCGTCCCAATTCACCACCGTGCACATGCGGTGATAATCGGGGCTAAGCCACGGCGCGTTGACCTGAAGCCTGCGATGCTCGCGGTTCACATAATAATTCTTCTCGATACCCCCCTCGGGCGTCATCTGAAGCCAGCCCTGCGCCTCGGCATCCAGTTCACAATTATAGCGCTCGAAAGCCTCAGCCTTCACATCGACGCGCCACTTTTCTTCCTTCAACATGCGCATGACGCACTGCGCGGCATAGCTCGCCCAGATCAGCCACCATTGCGGCAGGCCCGTGCCCCCCGTCAGCGGCTGCGAATTGGGGCCGTACAGCATGAACAGGTTCGGGAATTGCGGCACCATCATCGACAGATAAGCGCGCGGCCCATCGCCCGCGTCCCATGTGTCGTGCAGGTCCTTGCCCTCCAGCCCCTTGTACCGCGCGGGCCAGAGATATTTGAGCACATCGAACCCCGTCGCGGCTATGACAACGTCGAAGTCCCGCTCCGTCCCATCCGCCATCACAAAGCCCGTCTTCGTGAACCGCTCCACCGATCCGGTCAGCAACTCCACATTGTCGCGGGTCAGTGCGCGATACCATCCATTGTCGACCACCGGACGCCGCGACATGGGCGCATAGTCAGGGATCAGCTTTTCGATCAGGTCCTCGCGGCCGCCCGTCTCCTGCCGGATATAGTTAGTCAGGAAGGCGCGCATGTCGTCATTCGCCTTGCTGACCTTACCCCCCTGCGCCTGCCATTCGCGATCGACACGCTGCAACCGGTCGATGTCGAACAACGGCATCGTCGCGGTATAGCGCGACCAGTTCCAGTATCCCGGCATATTCTCGTTGAGCCACGCCAGTTCCGGCTCGATCGGCGCGCCATATTTTTCGCGCGGGCTGATCCATTGCGGGGTCCGCTGCACGACGCTGACATGCCCCGCCTTTTGCGCGACAGCGCTCAGCAATTGCACCCCGGTCGATCCATTGCCGATGATGGCGACCCGCTTACCGGTCAGGTCCAACCCCTCCGGCCAGGCGGACGGATGGATAATCTGCCCGCCAAAATCATGCACGCCCTCAATGTCGGGCAGCTGCGCATTGGCAAAGGTGCCGCAAGCGGTGATCACCACATTGGCGACAATCTCCTGACGCCCATCCGGTGTTTCGACGTCCAGCGTCCAGATATTGCGGCCTTCATCAAACACCGCACCCTTCACATCATGGCCGAACCGGCTGTTCGCCATCACCCCATATTTGCGCGAGACATGTTGCAGATATTCGCGAACATCCTCGCCCCGGTTGAAATGCTCGCCCCACGGGTAGAGCTTCTCGAAACTATATTCATAGGTGATGGACGGCGTATCGACCCGCACATCGGGATAGCGGTTGATCGTCCACGTACCCCCCGCCTCAGGCTGACGATCCAGCAACAGATAGGGCAGGCCGAGCAACTCACACTGCACGCCCGCCGCGATCCCCGCCGGGCCGCTGCCGATGATGACGATCCGGAAACCTTCTGGAATCTCCGGCTTCTCACCCTGCCATTCGACGGCGCAAGGAACAGCACGGAAAGCCGGAAGGTCACGCCGCGCTTCGAACTCGACATCGGTCATCTCGCCCGACAACATCGTCATCAGGCGGCGCAATTCGGCCTCAGGCGGCTCCGGCAAATCCACCGCACCGGCATTATCCGCCAGCCACTCGACCGCGCGCGCCTTCAGCAGCGATTTCTGCCCTTCGCTCATCTGCGCAGCGGCAGGCAGGGCGGCAATCTCCTCATCCCCGCTATTCTGGTAGAGCGCGATCCGCAGCGCGTTCAGGTCCGCCAGTTCAACCGCCCGCCGGATGCTGTCAGTGTCGATCGCCTGTGCCGCCGTCGCCATTCATCCCATCCCATCTGCTGTCGAGCGCATGCGAGCGCGCCCATCTTGTTTTTTGCAATATCGAATCTTTGACGCGAGGTAAGCCGAACCCGCCCCAATTCCGCCATGCCGGAACAGGTGCCAATTGCGGCTCGTCAGTAACCGAGAAAATTGGACTCGCGCCGCTCCATAAAGGCCCGCGCCGCCTCGCTCGCATCATGTGAAAACAAGCTGATCTGCGCGTTCGCAGCCGCCTCCTGCGCCATGCTTTCCTCCAGCGCGACAACCCCCGCCGCATTGAGGTTACGCTTCGTCGCCGCAAAGGCCGCTGTCGGCCCGCCCGCCAGCTTCGCCGCCAAAGCCGCGCACTCCGCCTCAAGCGCCTCATCCTCGACCAGCCGATTGACCAACCTGCTCGCCAACGCTTCATCCCCCAGCATCGGCTCGTCCAGCAGGAACATCTCCCGCGCCCGCGCCGCGCCCAGCAGCCGGGTAAGCAGATAGCTCCCCCCCGGATCGCCGCACCGCCCGGCGCTGGCGAAAGCGAGCTTGAACTTCACCGTCCGCGACGCAATCCGCAAGTCGCACGCCGCCGCCATCACCAGCCCGCTCCCCGCCACCGGCCCACGCAAGCAAGCGACCGTCGGCTTGGGCATGCGATGAAGCAGCTGCGGAATTTCGCCATGAATGCTCATCCGCGCCGCCGCCTCATCGGCCCGCATAGGCTCGGCCCGCGCCGCCTTGTCATCGCCCGACAAATCATAGCCCGCACAAAAACCGCGCCCCGCCCCCGCCAGCACAACACAGCGCACCGCGGGATCAACAGACCACCCACGCAGCGTCAGCGCAATCTCATCCAGCATCGCCTCCGTCACCGCGTTAAGCCGATCCGGCCGGTTCAGCGTCAACGTGGCGACACCCCCGTCCATCTGCGTCAGGATGCTCATGAGTGCGACTTCACCTTGTCCATGCCCGCAACGATGAACTCGCCCGTCTGGCCATAGGCCGACGCATGGCCCAGCTGGTGAATATCGAAACAGCTTTGCAGCGCCGCGCTCTGCCCCATGATGTCCAGCGTCTGGTTCACCGCGCGCTTTGCCATGGCCAGCGCATGCGGGTGCATCTGCGCAATCTCACGAGCGAGCGCCAATGCCTCTGCATCCAGATCCGCGCGCGGCACGACCCGGTTCACCATGCCCCGCCGCTCCGCCTCATGCGCGTCGATCGGCTTGGCGGTGAACAACATCTCCTTCGCCTTGCGCGGCCCCAGCTCCCATGTGTGGCCATGATATTCGACCCCGCCAATGCCCATCAGCACCACCGGATCGGAAAAGCGCGCATCATCGGCCGCGATGATCAGGTCGCACGGCCATGCCAGCAGCAGCCCGCCCGCGATGCAGGCCCCCTGAACCGCCGCGATCGAAGGCTTTGGAATATCGCGCCAACGCTTGGAATAGCCGAGATAATGTTTGGCCTCCCATTCATGGATGCCCAGCAGCCCGCGCTCCGGGATCGTGTCGCGAATACGGTTGAACGACCCGTCACGAATGGCCTCCGCGCTCACATCATGCCCGGCGGAAAAATGCTTGCCCTCCGCCCGCAAAAGGATGACGCGCACTGCCTCATCCGCCGCCGCCTTTTCCCACGCCTCGTTCAACTGCTGCAAAAAGGGTTCATTCTGCGCGTTCGCCCGGTCGGCGCGATCCAGCGTGATCGTCGCGACCCGTTCCTCGACCGCGTAACGGATATATTCTACCATCTGCCTTACTCCCGGACCGCTGGTTGCGCGCGATCGGCGCTGCGGGCATCCGCTACCAGCGCCCTTCCGCACTGCCGGAAGCGCGCCGCCGCCAAATTGACATCCTACGCTTCAGGATGGCCAAGCAGGAAGGCGCGAACAAGATGGAATTGGCATGAACCTCGAACTCAGCGAACAGCAGGCGATGATGCAGGAAGCGGCCCTGCGCTTCTTCGATCGCGAAGAAGTGGTGCAGGCCGCCCGCACGTCGAAGGGCGCAGTCGATGCCAGCCTCTGGAGCGAGGCCGCGCAGATGGGCTTCATCACCATGCGCGCGCCCGAAGATCGCGGCGGCCTTGGCATGGGCCTCATGGAAGCAGCGCTGATCTGCGAAGCGGCGGGCCGGGGCGCGGCGCCTCTCCCGATCGCGGACGGCATCGCCGCCTGCGCGCTTCTGGGCCAGCTTGAAGGCAAAGCCGCCGCCGCGCTGCTCGAACAAGCAACTTCCACCCCCATCAGCCTCGACGCGCAGGACGGCTACATCCAGCTAAGCTGGGAATCCGACGCCATCTACGCCCTACTGCCGACCGGCGAAACGCGCGCCATCGCCAGCGGCAACGCGGCAAGGCAGTCCTTCGAAGCCGCCCTCACCGAACGAACGCTGCTGCGCTCAGCATGGCTCGTCGGCGCAGGCACCCGCGCCATCGAAATGGCCGCCGCCTACGCCACCGATCGCAAACAGTTCGATCAGCCGATCGGCGCGTTTCAGGGCGTCGCCTTCCCCCTCGCCGACTCCATCACCGACCTGGAGGGAGGCCGTCTCCTGCTGTGGCGCACCATCTGGGGCGTAGCGCAGCAACAGTCCGAAGCAGGCGCGCTCGCCGCCCTGACCAGCTGGTGGACCGCCGCCGCCGCCCGCGCTGCCGTGCGCCGGGCGTTACGCACCTTCGGCGGCTACGGCCTCTCCGACGAATATGACATCCACCTCTATTTCCTCGCGATCGATCGCGTAGCCTTGGCGGAAGGCGACCCCGAAGACCGGCTGGTCGATGCAGGCGACCGGCTCTGGGCCGGTGCAACGACCCCCCTGCCCGATACAGGCGATCCCGGCATCGAAATGGGCTTCACCGCAGGCGAAGAAGCCTTCGCGGCGCTAGTGCGCGCCTTCCTCGAAACCGCCGTCACCCCCGAACTGCGCGCCGCCGCCGCCGCATCCACCGACGGCCACCTCCCCGAACTCCACCGCCAGCTTGCCGCCGCAGGCCTCGCTTATCCCGACTGGCCGCGCGAGTGGGGCGGACAGAACCGCAGCCCCATGGAAGTAACCGCGCTCGGCCGCGTCTTCGAGGAATTCGGCCTCTCCCGCATTCCCATCGGCTGCACCAACATGGGCGCGCGCATGACGATGAAGTTCGGCTCGCCTAAACTAAAGGCCGAAGTCCTGCCGCGCCTCGCCGATGGCTCCGCCCTCGCCTGCCTCGGCTTTACCGAGCCAGCATCAGGATCGGACATGTACGCCGCCCGCACCCGCGCGGTGCGCGACGGCGATGACTGGATCATCACCGGGCAAAAGATGTTCACGACCGGCGCGCATATCTCCGACTATATATTGATGCTCGCCCGCACCGATCCCGATGCGCCCAAGCATAAGGGGATCACCATCTTTTTCTTTCCCATGAACCTGCCGGGCATCACGATCCAGCCGGTCGATACGCTCCCGGATGAACGCACCAACATCACCTTCTACGACGAAGTCCGCGTGCCCGACCGCTATCGCCTCGGCGAAGTCAATGGCGGCCTCAAGGTCATGGCCGCCGCCATGGAAATCGAACATGGCGGCGAAGGCTATCATATCTATCATCACAGCCTGATGCGCGCCGCGCTCGACTGGGCCAGCAGCAGCGACGCGTCGGGCAAGCGCCCGATCGACAAGCCAGCCGTCCGCGCCCGCCTTGCCCGCGCGCGCGCGCATCTGGAAATCGCCGACCTCCTATGCCGCCGCGTCACCTGGGCGATCGAAGCGGGCCGGATGACCCGCGCCATCGGCCCCATGGCCAAGATGTTCACCACCGAAATCTACATGGCAGATGCCGCCGATCTCGCCGCCCTCGCCGCGCCCGGCACGCTCACCCACCAAACGCCCGCCTTGGCGAAGATCGAGGAATCCTACCGCCAGTCCATCGGCCAGACCATCTATGGCGGCACCAGCGAAGTGCATCGCACCATCATCGCCCAGCATCATCTCGGCCTGCCGCGCGCCTGACCTGCGGGCTTCCATATGCGCGGAAAGTTGCGCGCCCGCATTGATCCTGACCGCGATCCGATGATCTTGGCTCCCATGACCTAAGCCGTTGCGCAAGACGGCGGCTCCATGGGAGACAAGCTGATGACGAACCCGGCACCGCTGACCATGTCGGACGCGCTCCCAGCGGCTGGCCCCGATGCGCTCCCAGCATCAGCACCGCTCAAGGTGCAACGCCGCACAGCGATGCTGCTGATGCTCGCCTTCATCTACAGCCTCAACTATCTCGACCGCCAGATCGTCGTCATCCTTCAGGAACCGATAAAGGCCGACTTCCAGCTCGCCGACTGGGAACTCGGCCTGCTGACCGGCGGCGCCTTCGGGATATTCTACACCTTGATGGGCATTCCCATCGCCCAACTGATCGATCGGGGCGTCAATCGCGTACGGCTGATCGCGCTGTTCACCGCCAGCTGGAGCGTCATGACGGCCCTGTGCGGCCTCACCCGAAGCTTCGGCGCCTTCTTCACAGCACGCATGGGCGTCGGACTTGCCGAGGCAGGCTTCGCCCCCGCCGCCCACTCCCTCATCTCAGACCTCTATCCGCCGCGCGAGCGACCCGCTGCGGCAGGCATCTTCGCCATAGGCGTGCCCGTCGGCATCATGGCCGGCCTGTCCATAGGCGGCATCGTCGCGCAGGCGACCGACTGGCGTACGGCCCTCCTGCTGGCGGGCGCCCCCGGCATCCTGATCGCGATCCTCTTCCCCCTTATCGCCCGCGAGCCACTTCGCGGCGGAACCGAAGACCCCTCCGATCAACCGGCCGAAGCGCCCGCGACACTCAATTTCTTTCAAAGCCTGCGTGTCCTCTCACAACGGCGCGCCTTCCTGCACATCGTCGCCGGAACCGCGATCATGGCCTTCGCCCAAACCGGCATTTCGACCTGGCTGCCCTCCTTCCTCATCCGCAACCATGGCATGAGCCTGGCGCATGTCGGCGTCGGCCTTGGCCTGCTGACCGGCATATGTGGAGCTATCGGCACCTGGGCAGGCGGCTGGCAAGGGACGCGGCTTGCCAAATCGGGCCTCCACATGGCGCTCTGGCTGCCGATCGCAGGCATGCTCCTCTGCATCCCGTTGGACATCATCGCGCTCAGCATGGCGGGTGGGCAGGCGGTTCTCCTCGTCCTCATCCCCAGCTACATCGTCGGCTCCTTCTGGACCGCGCCCTCGATCGCCCTCACCCAAAGCCTCGCGCCCGTGTCGATGCGCGCGCGGGCAAGCGCCATGAACATCGTTGCGGCGAACCTGATCGGCGTATCGATGGGGCCTCTTGTGGCAGGCGTGCTGAGCGATGCCTTCGCCTATCTGCGCGGCGGCGACGCGGCGCTCGGCCTGCGGGACGCCATGATCTGCCTCACCGCCTTCTTCCTGTGGGCCGCCTGGCACTGGACCATGGCGATGCGCGCGCTGAAGCAAGAAAGTACAACGACTGTACGAATTGATTGCGCAACGTAGCGGATATAAAATACAGGTGAACCGAAACACCGGACGAATATCGGAGAGAGGATAAGCCATGGCTACCGGAAACGCGAAAAGGCAGGTCACGCACAATATGGGCGCAATGGACACACGCCCCGTAAAGCCTCTGGAATTTGACGGCCCCCTGCCGCAACCGACCAAGGACATGGACCAGATCCGCGCCGATCTTGACCGCGCGGGCTACGCCATCGCGGCCGAGGTCGTGACCAAGGACAGGGCGCGCGAAATGCGCGACTTCCTCGCCGCCGAAATCGCCCGCGAAGAAGCGATCGATGAAGAGCGCGTCCGCCGCTTCTACACCGATAATGACGACCTTAATCGCCGCATGTCGGGATGCCATCTGATGAACCGGGAACGCTTCTTCCGCGACATCCTCGAACATGAACTGCCGCTTCAGCTCACCCGCGAACTGCTCGGGCCGCAGACGCTGGACGAATCCTATCTGGTGCACAGCTATGGCGCGAACGTCACCCGCCCCGGCAGCGCTCAACAGGGCATCCACCGCGACCGCAGCGGCGCGATGCCGCTGTCGGCAGGCGCCGCGCAGACCCGCTTCATCTGGTGCCTTGATGATTTCGTCGAAGCCAATGGCGCGACCCGCATGGTTCCGGGCAGCCATCGCGACACGGAACCGCAATCCTGGGCCGTCCAATATGAATCCGTGCCCGCCGAAGCACCCGCCGGATCGGTGCTCATCTATACCGACCTGCTGCTGCACGGCACGGGCGCGAACACGTCAACCGACCTTGAACGCGCTGGCGTGATCATCGGCTATTGCCCGCCCTGGTGGAAGCCCATGATCAACTTCCCGATGGCGATCGACCCCGAAGTGATGAAAGGATCGTCCAAAATCCTGCGCCAGATCCTTGGCTACAGCTCGGTCTCCGTCGGCTTCGACGAACCCTGGACCTATGCTCCCGACGCGGTGAAGGAACTGATCGTCACGCCCGAGATGGAATGGTGAGGTAAGAATGCGGGCCTGCCGACACCGATCCGGCCAGGCCCGCTTCTCCGCTTTCAGCCCCTCGGCACATCAACGGCTTCACCTTCGGCCGATGAGCTGCCGCACGCCTTTTCCGGATAGGCGGCAAAGCTGCGCCTATGGGTGAACCCTATTCCATATTGGGAATAGATCTTCGCCGTACAGCAGAACCAACGAGAGCGACCCGGCGCATGACATCGCAGACATTCGATTTGATCATTCGCGGCGGCTTGGTGATCGACGGCACCGGCCTGCCCCGCCGCCGGATCGATGTCGGCATCAAGGACGGCCATATCACCGCCCTGGGGCTCCTCGCCGAAGCAACGGCGGAGCAGGAAATCGACGCCAGCGGCATGATCGTCGCACCTGGCATAGTAGATCCGCACACCCATTATGATCCGCAGATCACCTTCGATCCCTACGCCACCATGTCCTGCTTCCATGGCGTCACCACCGTACTGGCGGGCAATTGCGGCTTCTCGGCGGCGCCCGTGCGCAAGGATGACCGGGAATTCCTGACTGACATCTTCGCCAGCGTAGAGGATATGAACCCCATCGCCCTGTCCGGCGTACCGTGGGACAATTTCGAAACCTTCCCCGAGTATCTGGCGTCCTTGAAAGGCAGGCTAGGCGTCAATTTCGCCTGCTATGTCGGCCATTCAAACATCCGCCGCTGGGTCATGGGCGAAGGCGCCTACGACCGCGACGCAACGGCCGAAGAGATCGCCGCCATGCAGGCGATCGTGGATGAAGCGGTCAAGGCGGGCGCCGCTGGCCTCTCCTCTTCGGCCGCCCCCACGCATCTCGATATCAAGGGACGCCCAGTACCCTCCCGCCGCGCCAGCCGGGACGAACTTCTGGCGCTCAGCGCCGCCGCCGGACGGACGCGGCCGGGCACCATCTGTTATCTCCCGGCCAGCGCCATCGGCGGCATGACGCAGGAGGATTATGACCTTCTGCTCCAGATCGGCGAGGCATCTGGTCTGCCCGTGATCATTCAGGGCATCGGCGGGGCGAGCAAGGTCGATGTGCCGACCGCCAGTTGGGACACGGCCTCCCGCTTCCTCGATGATGCGACTGCGCGCGGCACGCCCGTCTATTCCCTGCTGATGAGCCGCCCCTTCGACCGCACCGTCGAAATCGGCCCCAACAATGTCCACTATAAGGCCTGCTTCGCCTTCAACGACCTGTTGAACCTGCCCGACGCGGAAAGGCGCGCCGCACTGCGCGACACAATATGGCGCGACCGGGTTCGCAACTCCGTCGAAGAGTGCAACCGTGACCCGTCAAAGGGCACCACACTCCCCCCGCCGCAATGGCTCGACGTCTATGTGGTGCAAGTCGCCGAGGAACGGAATCGCTCCCTCGAAGGCAAGTCGATCGGCGCGCTGGCGCAGGATTGGGGCGTCGCGCCGATGGACGCGATGCTAGACCTCGCCTTGGACGAGGATCTGCGCACCACCTTCCGCTGGCGCACCGAAAGCCCCGAATGGGCGGCGGCGGTCGATGTGGCACAGGGGCATCCCAACATGATCGTCGGCGTGTCGGACGGCGGCGCACATCTGCACAAGGATGATGGCGCCGACTGGAGTTCCTATTTCCTGCGCTCCTGGGTTCTCCAGCGCAAACGCTGGACGCTGGAGGAAGGCATCCGCCAGATAACCCAAGTCCCGGCCGCGATGCTCGGTTTCGGCGATCGCGGCACGCTCCGCGTCGGCGGTTGGGCCGACATCATGATCTTCGACCCCGAAACCATCGGCCCATGGCGCAAGGAATTCGTGCACGACCTGCCCGGCGGCATCGGCCGTTGGAAGGCGCTGGGCACCGGGGTCAAGGCGACCATCGTCAACGGCCAGCCGATCGTCATCAATGGACAGCTGACCGGCGCCCTGCCGGGCCATGTCGTGGCGCCGGGCGCCCCTCTGGCCGCTGCCTGAATCATCGGAAGGAAATCGTCATGATCGAAGTCATCAAGCTGACCGGCGCGATCGGCGCGGAAATAAGGGGCGTCGACCTCTCCACTGATCTTTCGCCCGAAACCGTCGCCGCGATCAGCGACGCGCTCTATGACAATTATGTCGTCTTCTTCCGCAATCAAAAGCCCTTGTCGGAGGAAGAACATATGCGCGCCGGGCGTCATTTCGGCACGCTCGACCTCTCGGAGATTCAGCCCGATCCCGCCGCCCGGCGCGAAGTGCTGTGGATGGAAAGCAATTCAGCAAAAGGCGCGGGCGCTGAATATCTCCATCGGGATCGCACCTATCTCGAAGCGCCGCCCATGGGCTCGCTGCTCCAATGCATGGTGAAGCCCGACGTCGGTGGCGACACCTGCTGGATCAGTTCAGTCGCCGCCTATGAAGCGCTGTCCCAGCCGATCAGGGACCTGATCGACGGCCTCAGCGCCCTTCATTCCATCCAGCCGCTCGCCGCCCGCAGCCAATCGATGCGCGACATGCTCGGGGACAAGGTGCATAGCTTCTCCACCGCCATCCACCCGCTGGTGGAAGTGCATCCGGTCAGCGGACGCAAGGCGCTCAACATCAACGCCAACTGGACGACGCAGATCATGGGCGTGTCGCAGGAGGAAAGCCGCATGCTGCTCGACTTCCTGCTCAATCATGTGAAGCGGCCGGAATTTCAGGTCCGCTTCTCCTGGAATGTTGGGGACATCGCTTTTTGGGACAATCGCACGACACAGCATTGCGCGATCGCGGATTACAACACCCGCCGCGTCATGAAGCGCGTCGCTCTCGTAGGCCATCCGCCCAAAGGTCCGCATGATCCCGTAACTGCCTCAGCGCACTGACAACCGTCGCATATTCACGGGCAGCACTTCATATTTGCGGATTGGATTACCTATGCGCTTGCGAATCTGATGCATCTGCGCCATCCCTCCTTGAATAATTGCATCCGGCCATGAAGTTTTTGCGACGCGGACCGGGTGCCTGCCAATGTGAGGAGAGAATG
>NZ_AP027313.1:0-60342 GCF_055397305.1 Sphingobium sp. TomMM7A
ATGGCTGACATCGATCAGGCCGCCCCGAAGGCAGGCTTCGCCTCAGACCGGATAGCGGTTCTGCTCATAGCGGGCTTCAGCATCCTTGCAGCCATCATGTTCTGGCATGTGGCTGAATTGCTGGCCTTTCTAAAAGCTGTGCTCTTTTACCCCTATTCGCTCGATTATGGCGAAGGCATCGTCTGGCAACAGATGCGGGACATGCTGCGCGGAGCCGCTTATGGCCCGCTCCAGGTCTATCCAGCGATCGTCTATCACTATCCGCCTGTCTATCACATGACATCAGCCGCGCTGGCGGCCCTTACCGGCATGGATCAGCTCGTCGCAGGGCGCACGGTTTCCATTCTATCCACCTTCATTACCGCCTATATCGTCGGCCTGCTGGCGGCGCGCGCCCTGCCTGCAGAGGCCGGTGGGCGCGTTCGCGCCATTTGCGCTACGATGGCCGGGCTGTTCTTCCTCACCTGCTACCCGGTCCTAGTATGGACCCCATTGATGCGGGTCGATATGCTGTCCGGAGCGCTGGGTCTGGCGGGTATATTGCTTGCCCTGCGCGCGCTTGATCGCCCCGCATGGATCTATGGAGCGGCCGCCCTTTTTCTCCTATCGGTCTATGCCAAGCAGATATCGATTGCTGCGCCCATGGCGGCCTTTTCGGTGTTGCTGCTGGTCCGTCCAAAGCTGGCGGTTCGTGGCATTGGCTTTTCGGTCATCCTTGGCCTGCTGGCCCTCGCCTGGCTGAGCTGGGCGACAGATGGCGGATTCCTGAGGCATATCCTGGCCTATAACATCAACCGGTTCATGCCCTCCTCCTTCGGCGAGATCCTGCTCCCGCAGCTCTTCAGTCATATAATGCTGATCGCCCTATCGGTCCTGGGCGCTGCAGCGAGCTGGCAGGCTATCCGCAGAGATCTTGCCGAGTGGAGCTCGCTTGTCCTGATCCGCAAGGCTCTGGCACGGAACCGCGCTGCAGTCGCCGCGCTGATGCTGCTGATTTTCCTCGCGCTAAAAACCATCATGCTGCTCGGCATTCTGAAGTCGGGTGCCAGCTTCAACTATATGATCGAATGGTTTTCTGCCGTCGCGGTCTTTGCAGGGATGGGGCTGGCGCCCCTGGCGGCCCGGGCAATGCGGCAGATGTTCGCTGACAGTAGGTTGTCGCCGGTGCTTGTCGTTCTCGCCCTTGTGGCCATGCCGCTGCAACTGGCCTTCCTTCCCCGATACTTTCCCGACGCGCAGACCACCCCACAGGTCATGACGCTGAAAAGCATGACAGGTGCCCGAATTGTAGAGCGGATCGCGTCCTCTGCCCGGCCGGTCATCGCCGACGACATGACGTTTCTCATTCGGGCAGGCCGGAATGTCGAATGGGAGTCGGCTATCACTGCCGAGCTGGGGCAGCTTGGTAAATACGACCAGAACGCCTTTACCAAGCTAGTGCGTGCCCATTGCTTCGGGCTGTTCGTGATCGAAGGCGAAACGGATCAGCTACCCTTCAGGGCACGCTATAACCGCCGGTAGCCGAGGCGATCCTGTTGGCCTATCCCAAGGAAGAAAAGATCGACGGATTTTCATTGCGTTCAACCTCTATCGCACCACCGGCCAACAACGGATGCCCGACCGAGAGCCACTTGCCCCAATCTCCTGAAGCCGCCGAGGCGCGGAGATGATCGCATACGCCGATTTGCAATCTAAAACGATATCCTTTGGATATCCTATAAGTATCCTTGTTGTTGCAGGAACATCAGACCTGTAGCGACATATCTTTAAGAGCGAGAAAAATGGGGGAAACATTGATCTCGCCCAAGCGCGATGAGCCATTGGTCAGCCCTGAGCCTGTAGTGGCGATTGGTTGGCGCGCCGCCTCCATCCCATCAGGCTGGACCTGGGCGTTTCTTGTTGCCTGGCTGGGTGGCAGCCAGCTGCTGTTGTGGCGGTTCCTCGATATCGCGCCGGCTTGGGCCTACGCTCTTGGCGGCACGGTCATAACTGGGCTCTGCATCTTCACCGTTAAGACCATCAGGGACACAGAAGGCACCCGCATTAGCCTGGGCACGCTGCTGACTTGCTTCCTGATCACGCTTGGTCTGCTCATGCTGAGCGGCGAAGGGCGTTTCTTCTATGCCAATGCGGATTGGCAGGTGCGCTTCGCCGTTCTGCGGGACATGGCCATCAATCCCTGGCCCTTTGTATATATGGCGAGGCCGGAGCCGGATCTGCTACGCGCGCCGATCGGCATGTTCCTGGTGCCGGCGCTGGCGTTAAAGGCCTTTGGCTCCCGCGTCGGCGATATCGTTCTGCTAGTGCAGAATGCGGCCTTGGTCGCGCTATTGCTCGCTTTGGGAAGCCAGCTTTTTTCAGGTCGGCGCGCCCGGTTCATCGCGCTCGCTGTCTTTGTCTGCTTTTCCGGCATGGATGCGATTGGCAATCTGCTGCAGCAAGGCAAGCTCGCCGATCACATGGAGCAATGGGCGGGGATCCAATATTCCTCAACAATCACCCTGCTTTTTTGGGTGCCGCAGCACGCCCTTTCCGGGTGGGTGGGCGCGATCGGTTATATGCTTTGGCGCGATGGGCGTTTGCCGCTGGGGCCGTGGCTGGCGCTGCTGCCGTTGACTGCGCTCTGGTCGCCCTTGGGGCTGATGGGCACTATGCCCTTCGTCGCGTTGGCGGGCGTGCGGACGTTGATGGCTCGCACGCTGCATTGGCAGGATGTGGCGATCCCCGCAGTCGCGTTCCTCTTGTGCCTTCCGACATTGGTCTATCTTGGCGCGGCGGGAGACGATGTCGGTGTCCGCTTCCTGCCAATAGCTTTGGGACGCTGGTACGTTTTTCAGGCGATCGAAACGCTTCCCTTCCTCATCCCCTTGGTACTCGCTGGGAGGGCAGTCCGCTTCGGCAGGGAAAGCCTTTGGTTAGCAGGTGCGTGGCTGATGCTCATCCCGTTCGTGCAGATCGGGTGGTCTATCGACTTCATGATGCGGGGGTCGATTACGCCACTGACCATCGTCGCAGTCATGGTAGGTGATCTACTGGTGCAGGGACATGCGATGCGGCGCTGGCTTATCGCTGTGCTGGCGATCGGCAGTCTCACGGGCCTGTCGGAAATCCGTCGCGCGCTGGTCCAACCAGCGGCACCGGCAGTGCTTTGCACTTTCTTCAAGGCTTGGGACCAAAGCTTCTCCGCTTTCCCCAAAGGTTCCTATCTAGCCCCGATAACCAAGGTGCCGCTCCTTATCCGCCCCGCGCACCCTGCCCTAGCCTCGGCCAAGGAACCAGTACGATGCTGGGACGGGCCGTGGCCTCTCCCCTAAACTGGAGGCGATTTAGACCGACAATATGGCGTAAAGCGACAGGCCTATTGGGAAAGAGATGCGGCCTAAAAGGCGCCGCTCCGCGGCAAACACCCGTTGGAGCGCGGCGTTGACGAGCGGCGATGGGCGCGCGTCCAGCGGCGTGTTGCGCCGCAACAGCTGGTGCATCGCACGCTGCGCGACTGCGAGTGGGAAGAGCAGGCTGTTGAAATGGCCCGAAGCCTCAACCTTTAGACCTGCACCTTCAGCGACCTTCTGCAGCCCCTCCAGCGTATAGCGGCGCTTGTGGTGATGCAGCACGTCATGATCGGACCAGAGCCAAGGTGCGGCGGGAACAGTGAGCAGGATGCGACCCTGCGGCGTCAGTCTTGCGCCCAAGGCCTTGAGCGAGGCTTCGTCGGCGTCGATATGTTCCAGCACATCGAGCAGCGCGATCATGTCGTAGCGATTGTCGCCAAAGCCGATGGCGTCAGGCAAAGCGCCTGCCTCTACCCGGCAAAGGCCACGCGCGGCGGCCAAGGCGCGGGCCTCCGCGTCATATTCCATGGCGTCGAGTTCACCATATTGCGCCAGCAGGCTCAAATTGCCGCCGGTTCCGCAGCCCACTTCCAGAATTCGGGCACCAGACGGCAGTGAAACATGGGAGTGAACCAGGCTGTCGATGATCGCGCGCCGAGCGACGAACCACCAATGATCCTGCTCCTGTGCGCTCATGCTCGCATAGGCTGAGCGGTCCATTTTTCTTCCTTCAATTGGGGCTCGATCGCGGGCGGTGCTGCAGGCTCGCTTTCCTCGGCCACGACATAGAGCGGCCGATTGCGTACTTCCTGTGCGACACGGCCCAGATATTCGCCAATGATGCCAAGGCTCATCAGGTTAAGGCCGCCCAGCATCAGCACGGCGACCATGATAGAGGCATAACCGGGCGTATCCACCCCGGTCAGCAGCGTGTGCAGCACGAGGAAGGCGGCATAGGCAAAGGCCATCAAGGCGATGCCGCCGCCAATATAGGACCAGATGCGTAGCGGCATGGTCGTGGACGCGGTGATGCCGTCCACGGCCAGCGACCAGAGCTTGGCCAAGCCCCATTTGCTGCTTCCTGCCTCGCGTGGGGCGCGTTCATAATCAACCGTGGCGACGGGGAAGCCGACCCAGGAAAAGAGGCCTTTCGTGAAACGAGCCTGTTCGCCCAGTTGCCTGATGACGTCCACCGCCTGCCGGTCAAGCAGCCGGAAATCACCGACATTTTCCGGAATCGGGTGATCGGAGAGGCGATTGATCAGGCGATAGAAGCCTTGCGCGCTCCAGCGTTTGAACCAACTGTCACTCGATCGGTCGGAGCGCCTTGCATTGACCACCTTCGCGCCCGCAAGCCAGTGGCGGACCATGGTGACGATGACTTCGGGCGGGTCCTGCAGATCGACGTCGATCGGAATGACGGCATCCCCCCTCGCCCGGTCAATCCCAGCGGCGAGCGCGGCTTCCTTGCCGAAATTGCGCGACAGGGTGACATGGCGGACATCCGGATTAAGCCGGGAAAGGGTCGCCAATATGTTGCCGGTCTGGTCTGTGCTGCCGTCATTGACGAACAGAAATTCGGCGTTTGCATTCGACCCTATAAGATCGAGCGCTGCCGCAACCGCAGGACGTGCCGCATCCAGGAACAGTGAAATGCTTTCCTGTTCGTTGAAGACTGGAACGACAATCGACAGCAGCGATGGTTTAGCCATTCCCTGAGCCCCCCAGATACGGGCTGATGCCCTGCAAAGGCTATCAGCGAAAATGGTTAACAAGCTGTCACCTTTCCTTAGGCATTTACCCCGTGACAGCGGTGGTGAACATAATATTTACCATTTTCGGCGAGCAAGCAGAGATATTCGGGATAAGGGGAATGGTACGGGTGACCACCAAAATCGGCATTCGGGATGTTGGCCTTATCGCGCTTGTCGCGATACTCATCATGCTGCCTACCTTCCTCCTGGGGCCCGCTGACTCTCATTCGGTAAGCTATAATTATATTTGGACCAGCCAGTTCGGAACGGAAATGGCGAAGGGCAACCTATATCCTCGCTGGTTGCCCGGCAGCTTTGAAGGATTGGGTAGTCCTACCTTCTATTTCTACCCGCCGATCACCTATTGGGTGGCTGGCGCCTTTGATGCGTCCGGCCTCTCGACATTTGCCGCGATCAACTTGACCGCTTTTGTCACGCTGCTGCTGTCCGGCTTCGCAATGCATCAGTGGCTTTCGGCTCGTGGGACCTATCCACTTTTGGGCGCCATCCTCTACATGGCCGCTCCATATCATCTTTTCGACCTGTACGTACGTGGCGCTCTGGCGGAATTTACAGCCTTTATATGGTATCCGCTCATTGCCTTAGCCATAACCCGCCTTCCAGAACGCAGGGGCATCGTCATGCTGGCGCTTGCCTATAGCGGGCTTGTTCTGACCCACCTGCCGATGGCGATGCTCACGGGCTTCTTCCTGATCGTCCCCCTCGGGCTGCATCGCGTGCTGCAGGATCGCCGCGCTCTTCTTCCTCTCGCCGCGAGTGGAGTAATGGCCCTGGGATTGGCGGCCTTTTATCTGCTCCCTGCCCTAACCATGCAGGATTATATTTCGTCGCAACTGCTATGGGGGCCTTGGTATCAGCCGTCGTCCTGGGCGCTGCTAGCGCCCGGATCGCTGCTTCAGGTGCTTTCGATCCCCGCACTTGTCGTTGGGCTTGCCCTGCTCTCGCTCAGGGCGCGGTCTATTTGGACGCTGATCACTGTTGTAGCTGGCCTGGCGGCTCTTGGCCTTATCCCCTTCATCTGGGATATCCCGCCATTCAGCCGGGCCCAATTTCCGTGGCGGCTGTTGGGTATTATCGAGTTCGCCGCCATTACGGCCATGCTTGCCTGTCGTCCCAAAGCAGTCATTCTGGGATTAGGAATGGGCCTTGTCATGTTCGCCTATACGAAATGGACGATGCATTCGGCAGAATATCTGACCAAGTCGGTTCCCTATGCCATGATTGCGCGCGATCTGCCCGATGCCGTGGAATATCTGCCTGCGGGGTTTGACACTCGGCTCATACGGGATGTCGACCGGAAGCCGGACCTGAGTGCGTGGCACGACATCAAGGAAGGCGACGAACTGGTGGTGGACAAGCCAGGCGAGGTGATGATGCGGCGCGCCGCCTTCCCGATTTGGCGCGTGATGCGAGGCCAAGAGGTGGTGCCCTATCAAGGGCCTGTCATCCGGTTCTACGCCCGCCCTGGGACCTACCGGATAGAACGTGTTTACCTATGGCAGGAATGGGGAGGGCTGATCATCAGCTTGTGCAGCCTCCTCTTGCTGACCCTGGTTTGTCGCGGCCGACCTTATTTCGGCCGTTTCAATAGTCGCGCTAACGCACTGTGTTTTGCTGGCTCACGGTGTGATAGCTATCGGATACCATAATAGTATCGTTGTAATATGCTGGGGTGAAACCTTGAAGCCCATAAACGCCCCCCGCTGGCTGCGTTTGAAAGGCAGAAAAGCCGGCCAGTCTAGCCAATCAAGTTCCAATCAGGCCGAAATGCACCCACTTGGGCCCTCACGTCGTCTTCGCTACCTGTATGATCAAAAGCTCAGCGTAAAGGGGGGCACCGATCGCCTGCTTCTAGTTTAGCCCTTCAACTAGCATCGCCAGCGGGGCTGTCACAGCCAAAGCGCGTTCTCGTGAGCACGCGGCCACACGAGCTTTCCACACTCAAGGCGCTTCCCATACAGACATAGTCCTGAGCCGTTCCATACCAAGGCCTTCAGGGTGTCGCCCCTTTTCCGCGGTACAGGACGCCCCCAAGAATGGATCAAGCTGCAGAATATACGCACCTTCGCTGCCAACCCATCAAACCCCTTGCGCATGTTGCACGCGCCAGCGACGGTAGATCTTCGTCGACGGTGGGAGCCAGCGATGCACGTTTTATTTCAAGCGGTGCGAGACATCGGATCAGAAGGCGATCTCCTGCATGAACTTGGCGCGAACATAAGCTTGTGCGGCGCTGGCGCGCGCTTTCGCCGCAGTCGGATTGGACAAGGTCTCCATCACGCACATGATCAACTCATCGGCATTGTTGGGATCAAAGTACAAGCCGTTGGCGTCGACGATTTCCCGGAATACGTCGATGGCCGAGGACAAGACCGGGACGCCCTGCAGCGCACCTTCGAGTACGGGGATGCCGAAGCCTTCGTAAAAGCTCGGAAAAATCAATCCGGCGCTGTTGGCGATGAGCTCGTTTTTCAGAGTGTCCGAAATGAAGCCGGTGAAATGGATATTGCGCGGCATCGTCTCACCGACATATTTTTTCGCATCCATCCGCCCCACGATAAGAAGGTTTGCACGGTCTTCCAGCTTGCTGAACGCTTTGATGCACAGAGCGGCGTTTTTGTACGGTTCGTCCGAGAGCACCGTGACGAAAAAGGGCAGTCCTGAATTCCAAATACCCGTCGGCCGACGGGGTTTCAGCCAGAGCAAGGGGTTGAATTTCGATAGACGCCGCATGGCCCTGTCGCGTTGCGTGGCGGTACGACGCTGCGTTTCCCGCACGCGGGGTAAGTCGGCCAAGTATCGTTTCGCTTCCGGCGTCTCTGTATCGAGTTGGCTGAGTGAGGTCCGCGCCGGTGGGTAGATGATACGCTCGCTACGCAAGGTCCGGTTCGGAAAGCAATCGTGAAATTGTCGCTGCGCGGTCTCGGATATGAAGATAATATTTCCGTCAAGGGCGAGGCTAGCAAACAGCTTCTGCGAAAACGAACGGTGACTCTCTTCACCTAGGGAGCTATTGGAAAGCGGAATAAGATCAAGTATAGTTACCCATGTCTTCTCAGGATCATTGTTTATGAGAGAAATATAATGTGGGCCGTCGAGTATTACTTCGTCAAATAGGCTACAATCGACCTGATATGGTGGAATGGAGTTATGCGCCCTGGTCAGGGCATCCGAGTACACGCAATTGACAGAGAGAAATCCGTCAAATAGCTGGAGGTATTGTGTTGTCTCCGTGATCAGGTCGTTATCGACATCTGTCGCCCTAGAGTAGTATGGCTGGCTTTTCCTGTTAAGATGCTCTGCGATGAAATCGATCCGGGCTTGCTTGCGAAGCCGCTTGGCTTCCGTTTCGACCGGATCGCCTTGAACTAAGTAGAAATCGGTATCGATATTGCGGAGTATCGTATCAGGATGCTCGACGTGCTGTTGCTCTAGGTATTTCAGGACGCGATAGTGTGCCGCATCGCGTGCAGCGAAGTCTAGGTGCTCGTTGAGATCGAGCGAAAAGGCGAAGGAGCTTGAATTGAGATAACGAAAGATTTCGTTATTTTGCCAAGGGTCCATCGCTTTTTCTAGTTCCAGCGGACTGTCAAGCCAGACTTTACGAATCCCATGGCCCTCCGGCCGTTCGACGAGCAGCGTTACGCTTGCTCCAGACTTCTTGAGCCGTTCTATCAGCGCCACACTGAAGTTGAAGATGCCTCGGTGAGGGATTGGGGTTCCCAAGCTGTCGCTGATATAAAGGATCCGTCGCTGCGTCATCATTCATCTCCTGTCGACCGACGCATCACAAGAAACGCCGCCGCTACTTTCAAAATTACCGTGTGATTGGCGTGGAGGGTTCGAATAAGCGCTCGTCATCCCGTTTATGGCTCGAACAATGGGAGCGAAGTCGGCGGGTTCCGTGACGACAGGAACTGGCCGCCCGGTTAGAAGCGAGGTTTCGAAACGTTCACGCCTACCGCGGACGCAGCGGCGCGTCGGGCGAAATTTGTCTCCTACTCACCATAGACGCCTCGATTACTCCAAAGGTCGTTGTAATTGTTATTGAAGTCAATTCCGAGCTCACGCGAGTCGCCCCCTTGTGACTTCATCCGGGCGGCGACGAGAGTTCCTGATGGCTCAAGGAAAACGAATGTGATGTTTTTCGAGAATGTTCTCGTGATGCAGGCCATATCCCCTATCAGATAATTCTGGGGATTATAGCACTGAGCAAGAACACGTCCAAACAGATCGGGTCCGGTCGGCGACAGCGGACTTCGTCCATAGAACCTAGTGTGGACATGTTCGACAATCTTCTTGATGAGCAACTCCATTTCGGCGGAGTTCTTCCTCACCGCGATGATCCCGTTGTTGACCGACCAAGGTGCGCCGAGGCCGCCATTCGTATCGCTGAACGCAGCGAGGGTGTTGTCTCCAGCGAGTGGAATAGGCCGCAGGAAACGGTTGCTAAGGTCCGAATAGACGCCCCCGAAAGTGTGGAGCAGGCAATAGCGTCCGAGATCAGCCTTGTATGCGTAAGAGCGCAGCGTGTCGAAAGCCCGCAAGACTTCATTGTCGTAGTGCTTGCGTAGAAAATCACGGAGCGCTTCCCCGGAGTAAATCGTGTGATGGTAGCCCGGATACGCATCTTTCAGCGATTGAACATTGCGGACGATCATTTCCGGAAACGAGCTTGGCAGCTGCATGCCGTCCTGAATGCAGATATGAAATAGGTTCGCATCGTTCGATACGGCCCCGCCGCGCGCTTCGCGGGCGACAGCTGCCTCGACTGGGGCGGCGCGCACCTCTTCGACCAGAGGTTTGACCAACGGATTTAGAAAGGTGCGGACCTCGGAAGTCTTCTTCGCTTCGGGCAGCTTAGCTCCGATCGGAAGCCAGCCGAGAGCGAACCGGCCTGCGCCCGAACAAGCAGCCGCAATTCGGCCGTACAAGTCGTCAGCGGCCATTCGAGACAAGCCGCTCTGCAGGAGATAGGCGAGCACCGCGTCTCTACCGCCGCGCCTGACTGCCGAAAATGGATCGCTCGCGCCATCGAACTGCAGAAACAGGAGGGGCACACCCATTAGCCGCAGTCGCTCGATGAACCGGATCTGCGGACCGATTGCAAAGGCTGCTCGTCCTAGCGAGAGATAAACGTCGCCGCTGCACGCGGTGGCGATCTCGTCGGAGCTGACGCCTTCAGGGCATCCCAGCAGACCTAGTGTGAACTGCCTGGCGAACATGTAGTTCCCGGCGCTGTCGGCGTAGACCGGCTCCACGTTGAAACCCTGCGGCGGGTTCAGCAGCAGGTGAACTAGGCACTCGCGCTCCGAATGGGTCAGATCACCCGCTTCGTGTGATTTTACGCTCGAAACATCAACGAACAACAGCCTTCGTCGCGGCTGTAGGGGATTGTTCTGGGCCAGTGCGCTGACGAACTCCGACGAGAGTGCGTCGCCACCCTTGTCGACCTTTGTGGCGAAGCCTAAAAAGTCGCGCTCAGCGCTCGCATAGGCACTCTCTATGGCGTCGAAATACAGCTCGGCGCATCGCCGCGAATTTTGGGTCGAGTTGATCAATTCGCGCGCGTATGTGCCGATCTCCTTCCGACGAGTGGGGTTATCGGCGAGCGTTTCGAGAGCCCCCACCAATTCGTCATCGCCGAATTTGTCAGGCAGCATCCAGACCGCCTTGGGATCGAGCTCCGCGGCGAATCCGTGTGCATTCACGATGGTAGGCAAGCCCCTACCCAAGCAGTCGTAGACCGAAGCCGACGTCTCGCCGCGCGAATTCTTGCGCAGTTGGACCGCCACGTCGGCGGCGTCGAGCCATAGGCGGTACTCATGCTCGTCCACCCACCCGGTGATCCTGACGCGCGCCGCTCTCGATGTTTTTTCGAGAAGCTCTTTTGTTCGATCACCATATTCGCCGGGCGCGTCGCCGACGAAAACACAATGCGCGTCGGGGCGGTCCGCCAAGGCGGACGCAATCCAGGCGTCGATCAACCGTGCGACGAGCTTGGCTTCGGTCACGTATCCGAACGAGCAAACGACGAACGCATCTGCTGACAGGCCGAGTTGCTTCCGCGCTTCGGCGCGCCTCGCGCTTTGCTCCACGCCGATCCTGTGGAGGAATGGCACGATGGTGAACTTTTGCCGGCAAGCCTCGCCATACCACTCTTCGGCCAATCGGCAACTGAACTGGCTGTGAACGATGACGCCGAGCGAATCCTGGATGACCGGCAGAGAGGCGGGATAATCGTCGAAATCGAACGTCTTCTTCGTATGTCCGAACCGTTCGGCCACGGCCTGATAGCCACGTTCCGCTAAGAGTGCGCGCGTCATAGCAGCAAAGCGCAGATTGTGCACTTCGCTCCACATCTGGATGGCGGAGAGATAAAAGTCATGCAGAACAACCACGCCCGGGATATCCGCCAGGAGATCGAACATGTGGGCATGCGAAACCGAGTTGCCGAAATGATAGAGGACGCGCTCGTATCTATCTGCGGAGGCGCGAAATTCATCGATCGAAAGAATGCCGCACGTTGCCCTGATGTAGACGTCGGACATTTCGTTCGGATTTACGACGCAAACATCGATCTCATAGCAGCGCGTAAGCTCCATCAGGAGCGAAGCGCTGTAATCGGCAATACCGCTTCGCTCCGGGGGCAGTGGCGACACAAACGCCAAACGCTTTCTTCTCTCAGGGGCCAGAACGACGGGTCGGGCTTGTTCGAGCGCCTCCCAGGCTCGCCGCGCGGTGGCGTCCCAGCTGAAATTTTGGCTGTGTCGCAAGCCGTGCTCAGCAAGGGAGCGGCGAAAGGGCTCGTCTGTGAAGCCGCGTTCAAGTTTGGCCGCCATGTCAGAGAGATCGAAAGGATCGAACAACGCGTCGTCGCGACCGACGGCCTCCGGCAGGCTTGTAAGGTTGGCCGCGATGACCGGCTTGCCGCACTGCATCGCCTCGAGTACCGGAAGGCCGAAGCCTTCGTGCCAGCTTGGAAAGACGAACAGATGGCATGCGTTGTAGAGCAGGTGCAGGTCCGCGTCTGACACATAGCCGGTCAAGACCACTTGTTGCTTTTCCAGGCCCAAGCTGTCGGTCAGAGCCGCCAGCCTATACCGCCAGTCGTCATTGATATGGCAGACAATCGCCAGCTGGTGAGCCCCCCGAATGGCGGGCGGCAGCATGGCATAGCTCTTGATGAGGCCCTCGATGTTCTTGCGATGATCGATGCCCCCCGTATACATGGCGAAAGGCTTAGTCAGATTGTAGACCTCCGCCAATCTACGCAGGTCTTGACTGGTTGGGCGCTTCGGCGTGAAATGGGGATCCACCGCTGCGGAAATGTTGACCACATCCGCAGTATCAAATCCCAGGTGCTCGATCGCCTCGGTGCGCGTGGAGGCTGAAATGGATAGCAGCAGATCGGCGCGCTTCAGGCTGTCAATCTTCGAGTAATACCAAGACTTCGTTTGTGGCTCGGCGAGATAATGATCGGCGTGTATCCAAGGGATAAGGTCGTAGAGAACCACTGCAGTGCGCAATCGCCGCCACGAGCCCACGCCTGTCACGGCGTTGCCGCCCTGCCCCTCAAAATGCGAAGCGATGACCACCCAATCAGGATTGAGCGCAGCTAGAAAAGCCTCGCGAAGCAATTCTGCTTCATATCTTCGTTTCAAATTGACTGGGTCGGTGCCTTCGACCGGCATTGGCGCGTTCCACACCAAGATATGATCTTGCGGCAGCAGGCCTTCAAACGCTTCCCGAACCGCACCAATCGATTCAGGAAGACCGCCATTGAGTACGACATACACTTCATGCGCGCCGCGCAGGCGGGCCAACCCCAGAGCGATATTCAGCGAATATTTGCCGATGCCGCGCTGCCGATTTTCACCCTGTGCGCCCTGAAGGTCGATAGCGATGCGCATCAACCTTCACTCCCCGGGCGAGAGGCCGACCGCCTTTGTGCCTGAATGACTTTGACAGTGCGCAAGTTGCTCTGTGCAGGTTTGCCAGCCTCGTGATGGAGGTCCAAGCGACAAGTTATTTCCTGCAATGTTTCACTTTTCACTTGGCGAAGCATCGACAAAAACATGCTTTCTAATTTGAACTCAAGTGCATTTAATTCTTTTATATTAACGCGACTTCGCCTGCTACGAAAAATCCGATGTATAAGCCCATTCTTATTGCGCGCCTCATATAGTTGAGCAAGTTCACGCGATAACACATCCGAATTCGCAGGCGCGAGGCCTGACTTATTTGCGTTGGTCAACCGTCGCGCTTCGTCTGAATTCATTAAGCTGATGAGGATAGAATCTTTGCCAGAACCTTGGGAAAGAGCCTCCATGTAATTAAGCAAGCCGACCTCGTCTGCCTCACGACCAAGAACGAGCTGGTAAGCCGCTCGAAGAAAAATCGAACTAGGCAGTGATAATAGTTCATGTAGATTTTCTACATGCGGGATTCCGGCTGAACGATTAATCTCTCGTCTCCTTCGTAAGAACATCCATATGTTCAGGGAGATTGTCCTTCTTGTCCGACTGAACTAGAGGGACCGTAACTAGGCTGTCTACTTCGACAACAGACAGTCCGAGTGGCTTTTCTTCAGCCGACGTTCGCAATACCTTGGGGCCGGTCAGCCCGCTTGAAGGAAACGTTGAGTGCGCCAGCAGCGGTGTAGCGCCACACAAAATCGGAATATGACGCTTCATGAATTCCCCTTGACGAAACTCGTAGCAAACCCTGCCGGGTGCTTAGAAGAGCGTAGCGGCGAAGGCAACTCGCGTCAGCCTTGGACAAATGATGTTCGGACGGTTTGAGCATTCGATTTTTTGTGCTGTGTTAGAGCGTGGGCTCCCTCGACACCGCGCTGATTAGGGCGCTGGCTGATTCGGACCAGCTTGACCGAGGTGTGATGATTTCGATTTTGCCGGCACGAATTGCGTGAACCCAGGCACGGATAGATCGTGCGAGCGTTGAGTGATCCGCATTTGCGGGAAAGTGATAGACACCATTTGCGGCAAAGGTGTGAAAGATAGGAATATCGCGTGCCAATACAGGTTTGGTATAACCAAGTGCCTCGAGCAGGGGGAGGCCGAAACCTTCCGCATAGGAAGCGATAATCACCCCATTACAAGCCTTGTAGAATTGGGAAAGCTCCAGATCGTCCACGTCATCAAACCAGAATAGTTTGTTGCCAAACTCGATGTGATTGACGATTTTCTCGCAGAGCGCTTCAACGTGCCAACCTTTGCGGCCGACTAGGACGAGGCGCTCCTCGACGCCCCCATCCCAAAGCCGGTCGAAAGCCTCGATGATATCGACATGACCTTTGCGTGGCTCAACAGTCCCCACCATCAGGACGAATGGCTCGGTGAGGTCAATCCGTGGAGGAACACCTTCTTTTTTCGGTGCTTGAGGCGAGGTAGCTGAACTCTGGATGCTGTAGCCCATAGGTAAGACTGCCGCATCGTAGCCTTGAGCAAGGCCAAATTCCATTGCCAGTGCTTCCGCCAGTTCGAAGCGTGTTTGATCGGAATTGCAAAGAAAGCCGTCAGCAGTGCCCGCGAGGATGCCGAGCCAGGATCTGTAGCGGATGACTGTATTGCGGGAAAACCAATCCGGCCGCTGTAGCGGCAGAAGATCGTGAACGAGAAACCAAAGCCTTCCACCATCGCGTCGAAAGCGCCTGAGTTGAGTTCGATTGCCGCGGATAGCGTCTAGTGAATAGTCGAGGCCGACAAAGATATCGCCAGGCTCTGCTCTCATTTCATTCTCATCACTGCCCGAGGCTCGTTCCGGCCAAGCTATTATTCGATAGGGGCGATGCTTGGTGGCGGATACGAAGCGGATGTCCCACTCGTCAAGTTTGCGCAATGCTAGCTCAAAGGCGAGCGAGCGTACAACGCGCTGGATGCCCGTCCCCGCGTCATTCTCGCTAATTACCGACACGTCGATGAAAATTTGCCGTCGTGGTCTCTCAGACGCGGAATTATATGTGCTGTCGTGTCTTCTACGACGCAGCCTTGTAACTAGGCTCCGAAGCGGTACGTTGCTCAGAGCTTGCTCCATTCGATCAGGAAGTAGGTCAAAGAAAGGCCGACTTTTTGCCGGCAGTCGGAAGCGGAGGAATTTAGGGGAGCGCATAATCCTGAGATCAAACTGGAGAGAGGGTAAGAGCGATAAGGGAGTGCGCCAGCCTGCACAAATTCGCATTGGCGTCAATCGAACTGGGTTTGCTTTTCAGCTTGCATTGCTCTCCGATGCGGGAAAGGAGAGCGCAGCGGATGTCTTAGATGCCGGCGTGCCGGATTGCGGGAGTGTCCTTCATTTGGGGTGTAGGCGGTGCGTATGAGGGGGGCGAACACAAATTTCCCTTGCGCAGGAGTGCGCCGGCAGCTCGGTTGCGGAGTGATAAGGGTATGAGCTTCACCAGCTATGCTCAGAATTTCGAGGATGTCCGGCTGTGGCGCGCATTCTTTGACGTTGAGCGCGGGCGGTACCTCGATATTGGATCCCAGGATCCTGTGCAGGACTCGGTCAGCTTGGCCTTCTACAAGCTCGGCTGGCGCGGCGTTCACGTCGATGCCTCTCCTATATATGCTGAAGCCATGCGGAATGCCCGTCCAGATGAAACGGTGATCGCGGCAGCTGTGAGTACGACGCCAGGATTGCTCAACTTCTGGAACATTGATGATACCGGGCTTTCGACAGGGTGCGTGGATATCGCCGAACGCCATGCTCAAGCGGGATGGCCCTGCCGCGAGATCATAGTCCCAACTATCACCCTTGCAGAGATCTTCGAACAAATGGGTACTGACCCAGTGCACTGGATGAAGATCGATGTTGAAGGCATGGAATCGGACGTGCTCACCAGCTGGGGCGCGCACCCAACCCGTCCTCAAGTTCTGGTGATAGAAGCGACGGCGCCGCTAACACAGAATCCTACTGACTCTGAGTGGCAAGATATGGTCGTAAGCCGCGGCTATCGCGATGTGCTATTTGATGGCCTCAGCCGCTATTTCGTTCATGAATCATGCGCAAGCCGTGCGGAGCGCTTATCGCGAAGTCCCAATGTGTTCGACGATATAAATGTCACTTCGACTCATTTCACGGCCCGTGCGCTAGTGGCCGAAAACGTCGCTGCGCTTGACAGTGCCGAACGCGAAGTCACGACCTTGCGGCAGGAGGCACATGCGCTTGCCGAAGCTCGCGATCAAGCCAAGTTGGAAGCCGCTGCATTCAAGGGCCAGATTCAATCTGACGCTGTTGCGCACGCGGCCTGGGTCGCTGACCTCAAGGCGACACACAGCGATACTCTTGAAAAAGTCGCGTCCGCACTGGAAGCCCGGGCAACGGAGCTGGCGCAGGCCATGGGGCACCAAGCGGACCTCAAGCATGAAATTGGACGGCTTGGCGACGCGCTTGATGTCAGTGATAGGCAAATAGCGGTGCTTGAGGCCGCGTTGACCGCGGCTAATGACCAAGCAATCTCGCACAACGGAAGGCTACAAGCTGAAATCGATAGGTTGAAGGATCACATCGATTGGCGTGAAGTGCAACTACGGCGTGCGGTGGAGTTGCTAAATGCCTCGCCGAAAACAATCCCAGGTTGGCCGGGCCGACTGGCACGGAGGCTCGGGAAGCTGACTGGCCGATCAGTCGATGCGCACTTCATTGCCCACGCAAAGGCGGTAGACGAATGGAGGGCAAGCTTGCTCTTCGATCAAGGGGAGGAGGGAGTTGTTGCGGTGCAGGAGGCCATGCGAGCAGTTAACGTTACGGATTTGCTGGCCCGCGATGATGCTGAATTCATAGGCTCTGCCTACAAGACAATTCTTGAAAGGGAACCGGACCCCGAAGGTGCCCGCCACTATCTGTCGCGCCTGCGCTCAGGTTGGCCCAAACTTTCTATCCTGATGCAATTGCGCAATTCGGAAGAAGGTCGCCAAGTGACCGCGCTGTTGCCCGGTCTTGATGCAGCAATCTTGCGCTATCGCCTTGCAACAGTGCCGGTGCTCGGCCCAGTCTATCGTCTCTTGACCGGTGCGACAGGATGCACCGCGCGCGAACGGCGGATTTGCGCCATCGCTAACGACGTGGGCTCAGTCCGCACGGAGATCGCTGGTCTCCATAACAGGTTTGCGGAATTGAGTTCGCAGGTGGCCGCGCTTGTCGAAGAGATCCGCACCCAAGGCCCTGAACGGGGTTGACGCCATTACCGCGTAAAATGTGACGCCAATCAACAAATAGAAATAAAAGGGCATGTCTCGGTCGATCACATTCTAGGGAGGAATGGAATTCTCCAACCTTGACTTACTATCCATCGTGAGTATCGAGATTTCGCCAATGCGCGCGAAGACAGAGACTTCCAATTGTTAAATTGTTCGAGGCCGATATGGGGTGGCTCTCGAAGGTGTTAGTGGAGAATGGGATGCCTGAGACTGATTCTAATGCCTTGGTTGCTCAAATTCTTTCGTCGTACCTCTCCAACAATACAATAGAGGCAGATGCCCTCCCGGCAGTCATTGAATCGGTTAAGCGGGCTTTCTACGGCTCTGAGCAGACATCGCCAAAAAGAACGGACGACGCACTCTCGGCCAATGTCTCGTCAGGTGTTGTCGCGAATCCGCCTGAAGATTATGCCATGCTACGGCAAACTGTGAAATATTTTGGATACCAATTGGCCATCCAGCTTGCCGCAGATCTGCCTATACGAAATGGGCTGGAGCGCGCACGCATTGGATTGAATTGGAAACCTTCAACCCAAGAGGATCTTGAAAGCGATTGGGTGGCATATTGGCTGGGCGAACTCAAGCTTCCAGTTATCTTTCATAGGAAGCTGTGGGAGTATGCCTATGTTCTACAAGCGATCTATGAGCATGGAGCACTTCGGCCGGGGGCTAGAGCGCTCGGATTTGGTTGCGGAGAAGAGCCCATAGCCAGTTATCTCGCTTCGCAGGGCGTCGACACCCTAGTGACTGACCTCGAGACAGAAATCGCCAAATCTGTTGGATGGCTCGATAGCAATGAGCACAGCTCTACGCTTGAGTCTTCATTTAAAGGAAATTTGGTTGCTCGTGCCGTTTTTGATAAACATGTCAAACATCGCTTCGTCGATATGAATTCAATACCATCAGATCTTGTTGAATATGATTTTTGTTGGTCAATATGTTCGATGGAACATCTTGGATCGATTCGTCATGGGCTTGATTTTGTTATCAATACAATGAAGACATTGCGATCCGGAGGAATATCTGTTCACACTACGGAATTTAATTTCAATAATGATGAACAGACGCTTGATAACGACCCCCACTGCGTTCTCTTTCAGAAAAAGCATTTTGCACAATTGGCTGAGGAATTAACAAATAAAGGATACGAGGTTTTTCCTCTTGATTTTTTTGTTGGAAATAAGCCTTTAGACAGCTTCATTGACATCCCCCCCTATGGTTCTCACTGGCCGGAAGGACAAGGCGCGGGGCAATCAATTGTCACAGCACACATCAAGTCGGCAGTTGCGGGCTATGCAAGCACTTGCTTCGGCATCATTGCAAAAGTCCCGTAGGCGTTTTAATTTTTCCGGTCGATGGAGCGTGACTGTATCCGGCCGAACTGCTCGCCGAGGTCATTTTCGGCAAGGTCGGCCTACACTTATCTTTGCATCGTTAGAGCGATGCGCTTTGCGCGCGAAGGCTTCACTGATGACGGAATGTTCAAGGAACTGGTGGAAGCGATGTTTGCGCTGTAGAGGGCGCTCATGACCCGCTTTGCCATCGTTTCCGCGCCCAGAAGCGGCAATAGCTGGGTTCGGCGGGTGCTGTGTGATGCATTGGGCATCGAGGAGGACGCACAGCATAATTATCTGGATTTTAGAGACATGCCCGATGTGATCGGCATTCAAATCCATTGGCCCAGAGAGCCCAATTTCCAGAAATTCTTGAAGGACAACGGGTTTCGTCCCATTGTGATGCTGCGTCATCCGCTCGATATTTTGTGCTCGGTCATGCACTTCATCCGGCATGAACCTGCGACGTCGCGCTGGTTAGAAGGCAATACTGATATTCCGTCCGATCTTGTCGGGCAGGATCCTGCATCCGATGCATTCCTGCGCTATGCTACGGGATTTGGTGCCGAAACCTTGCTGTCGCCCTCCTATCAATGGTTTCATGACCCGGCATCGATCCTGTTCCGTTATGAAGACGGCGTCGTCAGAGGGGCAGAAGCGTTCTATGACAGTTTTCAGTGCCTGAGGTTGGCGCCGGGCAGTATAGAGCGTGCGCTTATAACGCATGATCTGCGTGTGTTTCAGGCGCTGCCCAATAAGCATGGCTGGCAGGGGAAGCCTGGCTTGTGGCGCGACATTGTGCCGTCTCACCATGCACAGCGCATCTATGAGCGTCACAAGACACTTTTTGATACGCTGGGTTATGACGTGCCCGAGACAGAATTGGACGTCGCCTCAGCGCGAGGCAATTGGGCGAGGCTTTGTTGTTAGAGTTGCATCTGGCGCGGGGATCGACGACACAGCCGCACGGATCTCGCTGTCTGGCCTGAAGCCAGCTTTTTGTGCCACATGAGGGGAACTATGAAGACTGCGATAGTAACTGGAATTTCCGGGCAGGACGGAGCGTATCTGGCTGAATTGCTTCTGGGCAAGGGATACAAGGTTTACGGCACATATCGCAGGACGAGTTCGGTGAACTTCTGGCGGATCGAAGAGGTTGGCATTGCCAATCACCCTAATCTGACGCTAGTCGAATATGATCTGACCGACCTGTCGTCCAGCATTCGGCTTCTGCAGACCACCGGCGCCACCGAAGTCTACAATCTTGCCGCGCAGAGCTTTGTCGGCGTGTCGTTCGACCAGCCTGTCACAACGGCCGAGATCACAGGTATCGGGCCGCTCAACCTGCTCGAGGCGATCAGGATCGTAGATCCCAAAATCCGCTTTTATCAGGCCAGCACCTCGGAAATGTTCGGGAAGGTCCAGGCGGTCCCTCAGGTCGAGGACACGCCTTTTTATCCGCGAAGCCCCTATGGCGTTGCCAAGCTTTATGCCCATTGGATCACAGTTAATTACCGTGAAAGCTACGATATTTTCGGTTGCAGCGGCATTTTGTTCAACCACGAAAGCCCGCTGCGCGGCCGCGAGTTCGTGACCCGCAAGATCACTGACAGCGTCGCCAAGGTGAAGCTGGGCAAGCTCGACTGCCTTGAACTGGGCAATCTCGATCCCAAGCGCGACTGGGGCTTTGCAAAAGAGTATGTCGAAGGCATGTGGCGGATGCTTCAGGCGGATGAACCCGACACCTATGTTCTAGCGACCAACCGAACCGAAACCGTCCGCGATTTTGTGAAGATGGCTTTCAAGGCGGCTGACATCGACGTCGAGTTTTCCGGTAAGGAGGATAATGAAGTCGCGATCGATACCGCCACCGGAAAGACGGTGATGCGGGTGAATCCGCGCTTTTATCGTCCGGCTGAGGTCGATCTCCTTATCGGCAATCCCGAAAAGGCGACCAAGAAGCTGGGCTGGAAGCCCGAAACTACGCTGGAGCAACTTTGCAAGATGATGGTCGATGCCGACATCGTCCGAAACAGTGCGAACGCATCCTTCTGATCTCCCTGACGGGGCTAAGGCGATGACAGGGAACGTGATGCCCTGCGGCGCGTACCGCCGCCGGGACCTCGCATCATCCGTTATGGTGAGATGGCTATGAGCAAGATATTGGTTACCGGGGCAGACGGTTTTACAGGTCGCCATCTGACGGCATTGCTGGCGGAGCGCGGGCATGAAGTCATCGGTATCTCACACAGCGCCATCACGATTCCGGTGGAGGGGCTCGCGGCTTCGCATAAATGCGATCTTACCGATGCTCAGGCTCTAAAGGACATTCTAGCCATGGTGCGGCCCGACAGGGTGGTACATCTAGCTGCCATCGCGTTCGTGTCCCATGGCATTGTCGAGGACATATATTGCACCAACATAGTGGGTACGCGCAACCTGTTGGAGGCGATCAGCGCCGCTGGCGGCGTTGAAGCCGTGCTTCTCGCCAGCAGCGCCAACATCTACGGCAATCGCGTTAGCGGCGCGATCGATGAAAATGTGGCGCCGGATCCTATCAACGACTACGCTGTCAGCAAACTTGCGATGGAGTTTGTAGCCCGCCTTTACCAGGATCGATTGCCGATTATTATCGCGCGGCCCTTCAATTATACCGGGGTCGGGCAGGCCACCAATTTCGTTATCCCCAAGATCGTCGATCATGTCCGCCGCAAGGCCACGACGATCGAACTGGGCAATTTGGACGTGGCGCGTGATTTTTCAGACGTGCGTGATGTCGTGCTCGCCTATTTGGCTTTGCTGAACGAGCCCGGAGCCATTGGCCAGATTTTCAATATCTGCTCGGGCGAGGCCCTTTCCCTGCGGGATGTGATCTCGATGATAAAAGGTATCTCGGGCCATGATTTCGAAGTTACGGTCAATCCTGCCTTTGTTCGCCAGAATGAAGTCAAGATGCTGTGGGGTGACCGGAGCAAGATCGAGCACATGACCGGACAGCGGCCGGTTTACACCTTGCGTGATACGCTGGAATGGATGCTAAGCGACCAATAGAGTTCGCCGCTTCTATCAAAGTCGCGTCGCATGGTCACGAACGACGCTTGGTTCCCGCTATCCAAGAGTTTCTTCGTGTCGAGCGAACCAGTTTTAGATTGGAAACCAACTTCTGTAAATTCGGCTCCTTAAGAGAGGCGTCACATGAAGCGCAAGCGGTGTTTTCAGCGCACGTGTCCATGCCATGAGTTCGCCGGCAGCGTTGCCGGGATGACCTGTGACTAATTTTGGTGAGCGTATCACTCAGTCAGACGTGCGGGTTGATACCAGAAATCTTGCAGTTCTCGATGACCTTCTCGACGAAGACGAGATGACCTTAACGCTTCCGGGTGCGGCGCCCGCAAACGCCTCCTACTGCCGCCAAGGCAATCCACACACTCGCTCCGCCGATCGAGACGCTCCGCAAAAGCCGTGACTTCGCCGCCGGCTCGGCCTGGCACTGTGCCAACACTCGACCGGCGGAAAGCAGCGGTTGGGCAGCATCTCGAAAATGGGAAAGCCGATTATCCGGCGGTTGGTGATAATTGGAGGCGGTTCGATGGTACGTCAGGCGTGTCGATTGGCGGAAAAATGGCCAAGGCGCGAGCATTGGGCGGCATGAGGGCAAAACCATTGTTAAAGGTGGCTGGCCGAAGGGGGCTTGCAGATAGAACCCCCCTTCGACAAGGCTGCGTTTCCATGAGGTGCAAAAGTCCAGAGACGATGCGCACCGCAGTTTGATTCGTGCTTTCGAGTAGAAATTGCCAAAGCGGCATAATGGGCAAGGAACGATCATAAATGGCCACCCCGCAGGGCGAACTGTTCAAGCTTGACAGCCCGCTGATCGGCGAGATCCGCGGCGAGCGGTCGCTGATGGCCTTTCCCTTCTTTGCGCTCAGCAAAAATGCCTGGATGAAGCCTCTCGCCTACGCGACCCCCACCGTGTCTATCGAGGTGCGGCCGAGCGCCCGGGGCGTTGCGACCATCTATGACAAGGAAATCGTCCTCTACATCGCCAGCCTCATGGCCTCAAAAATCGATGAAGGCGCGGCGGTTTCTCAGGATTTCACCTTCACCGCCCACGACCTGTTCAGCGTCACGGGCTCCAATCATAGCGCCCGTTCCTACTCGCGCCTCGCTGATGCGCTGGAGCGGTTGCAGGGCACGCAGATCAAGACGAATATCGAGGCTGGGGGCGAAGGCGAGGACGGTTTCTTCTCCTGGCTATCCGAAGCGCGGCTGCAATATGCGCGTTCTGGCAAGGGCGAAAAGCGGCTGAAGGCAGTCAAGGTTCGGCTGTGCGATTGGCTGTTCCGCGCTATCCTGCGTGACCGGCAAGTGCTTGATTATGCGTCAACTTATTTTCAGCTTGGCCCGATTGAGCGCCGCATTTATGAGGTAGCCCGCTCGACCTGTGTCGATGGCGAGCCGCTGGAAATGGACCTCCAGACGCTGAAACTCCAGATCGGCTTTCAGAACCCGCTGTCCAATTTCCGCATCGCCATGCGGCAGATCGCGGCGGCGAACGTCATCCCCGACTATGACATCAGCCTGATCGAAGACGCACCGGCCGAGGACGGTCCCCGTAAAGTGGGGCGCAGGCCTGCCAAGGCGCGGGTCATCCTCTCCCGTCGGCCGCAGCCCAGCCATGAACTGATGATCGAGGACCAGGCCGAAGAGGTCTGAGAGCCCCCTTCCCTACCGCCTATCCTTGAGCCTCCCTGATTCGCGCCTGCGTTTCTTCGAGGCGGTAATTTCTACTCGAAAGCACGAATTGCGCCGGTCTAATTCTACTCGAAAGCACGAATCGAAGCGCAATTCTTACTCGAAAGCACGAATCAAACGGGGTGAATTTTCGCTTTCCTACTCGAAAGCACGAACCGTAAAGCCTTCCACCACGCGGATATTGCTGCGAATATGTTGCAGCTGGCCATGGGGGCTGAGCGCAGGTGAATGAAGGGGTGGCTGTGACCACATAATAGAAAGCCCGGCACGAAGGCCGGGCATCCATTTGGGTAGTGGAGCGACGTCGCCAAACGTCGAACCGGGATCTAACACTCCCTCCTCTCTACGCCAGATCGAACGCCGTTTCAAGGATGCGCGCTTCGCGCCACGGTATCTTTTTGTCTGGTGACGGCCTTCCGCATGGAGGGACGAATGGGAACGCTTGGCTTTAGCGAGGCGATGGTCGGTGCGCTCGCCGCTGTAAAATCGCCCGGAAGACAGGGTGGCGGCCGCAAGGCGAGGTCCGGTGCGCCGCACCCGACCGGCGCACCAGTACTGCGCGATAGCGTGGAAGCGGGCACGTTCGAACATGTCTTCTTCGTCGCCCCGGCCAAGGGAGAGACTGACCGCCTTTTGCGCGCCGCACGCCGCATCCTCGACGCGGGCCGCCAGCTGCGCAGCGAAGCCCGGCGCGACGGGCGGGAACTGACCCCTGCAGAGCGGTTGCTAACGACGCTCACCGCCGCCAGCGTGCGGGTTTTCGAGGAAATCCTGACCCTCGCCCGCCTCAACAAGGGCCGCGTCTTCCCGAGCTATGATCATCTGACGCAAGCGACCAGCCTTGGTCGCGCCACCGTTGCCCGTGCTTTACGTATACTGGAGGGGATCGGCTTTCTCGTCCGCCAGCGCCGCTTCAAGCGCGTGGAGGGCGATGGCCCCGGTCCTCGCTATGAGCAGACCTCCAACGCCTATCGCGCCTTCCTGCCTAAGATCGTCCAGGCTTATCTGCCCCGCTGGATGCGCCCTGCCCCGATCCCTGACGACGAACTGCAACGCGAAGCCGAGCGGATCGAGGATATGGAGCATATGTGCGCCCGGCTTTCAGCGCACGAGCAGGCGAAGCTGAATGGCCCTCTCGCCAAGATCCTCGCCCGTCTCGGCGCCGCGATAGATGCCCAAGAGCGTGAGTCTCAAAAAGAACCTCAACCGCTACTGAATTCATCTATTAAAGAAAACAACGGAGTTGGCCTACCCGGCCAACACGATCATTCGACATAACACCTCGCCCCACCATCTTTCTCCCCCTCTAAATTACACCCACAGCGCAAGGTCAGAACGCGCCGCGGAGCGGCGCGGATGCTCCCCAACGGGAGCAGGCGGTTAGGGTATTTCGTCGATCAGGCCTTGTGCTGCACAGTAAGTCGTAGGGGGGGCCTAGCTGGATACCAAAAGGATATCAGTAGCTATCAGATAGCAGCATGGTTTGCCATTTCGAAGCCTAATCACTTGGAACTTATCGATTTCGAAAGTCACGGTATTGCCGAGGTGATTGTGCTGTCGTCGGTAAGCCGGGCAAGCACCAAACAGCCTCGTACACCTGGGCACCATCAATGGGGCGCTGAGCTTTGCAGGCGGCAGCTTCACGATTGGTGCGGGTTCTGCCGTGAGCGGTCCTGTCATCGCCAATGGCGGCGATGACCCGCTGATCCTGGCAACGGGCGACATCGACGTAGCGCCCCAGGAACTGCCCCTCGCGGGATTCACCGGCTTCGAGCGGACCCGGCAGGACAGCGGTACGGTGGCCCTCTCGGGCGATTTCACCACGGGTGAACTGACTGTCGCGGGCGGCCGTTTCATCGGCCCTACCGGATCGGTGCTCAACGCGCGCTCCATCCTCGTAAACCAGGGCGCGACCTTCGGCAGCGCAGGCCTCTTCATCGGTGTGAACAGCGAAGTCGGCGCAGAGAGCAGCGGCCAAAGCGAGACCGTGGTCTTCAGGCTGCGTTTCTAGTTCAGGGTAAAGATAGGATAGCTATAGGATATCTATAGCTATCTTAGCCGCTACGTTTTAATTGACCAGTTCACTCATTAATCGCGCCTTCAGGCCTTCCGCTTCTCATTTAGCGCAGCCAAGGCCAGTTCCAGCACCGCGCCTAACGGAAGATCCATATCGTCGGCAATGCTGTAGAGCGCCGTGATCGTCTCCTCAGTTGCCTTGATGTTGATCTGGCGATTACGCCCAGTGGTATGACGCCTAGGCTGACGCGCCGGGGCAGGGGAGGGCGCAGCCTGAGCCTTCCGGCTCGGAAACCCACTTGCCTGCGCAAGTTGGTCAATCGCCTCTGTCGCGACAGGGCGGGAGGGGCTTTCGGGGGCGAAATCGCCTAGGTCGCCAAAGGGATTGGCCCTGCTCATCATGCCATCTCCGTCTTGGTTGCAGTCGCGTTTCGGCCCTGTCGCAATCGTTCGATCACCTCGACCGCGAACTGCTCGGCATTGACGATCGCCTTATCGAGATTGGGCACATCCTTCTCGTCCAGATCTTCCAGCGTCTTCTGGAAGGAGAAGATCGCCCGAAACGCCTCCCGCTCATGCAACTGCGTCGCGAACACCGGCACCCCGGCATCGGTTAGACCGGTCTGAATATGTCCCATGGTGCGGGTGCGGATGATTGGGCTGGTGCGGGTGAGCAGTACGCCGAAAGGGACCGCTCTCCCGGTCATCTTTTCATGCTGCTTCAGAACCTTGATCGCGCGACCTGCTTGTTCGGCGTCGAGTTGTGATCCCTGCATCGGGATCACGACAAGATCGGCTTGGCTGATGGCGAGCAGCACGATTTTAGCGGCCGTCCCTTCCAGATCGACGATGACGAACGGCGTCTGTGCGGAGGCTTCCTCAATCCGGTCAAGAATATTGTCCTCATCGACGTCGGCAACGATCAAGAGATTTTCGGGGATCTCGGCCTTCTGTCCCCAAGCCCGGATTGGATGGTTGGGATCGGCGTCGATCACCGTCACTTGCGTACCACGCGCGATCTCCGAGGCGAGTAGGAGGGTAGCAGTGGTCTTGCCGACACCGCCTTTTGGACTGACGAACGCGATCGTGGGCATGAAAAGCTCCCTTTTCCAGATACTGTCTAGCTATCTGGTATCTCGATAGTCAATAGGTACTATATGGTACTAAGATGGTTGGTCGACTCACGTATGATATCCCATAGCTACTGAGGCGACGGTCAAATGGAATTTCCGCTTTTGCTTTGTTCCCTTTCTTCAATCCGCTATCGCAGCCAGCCATGCAGTCGAGCCGGACAGAACTTGATCCTATGAAAGCAGCCAGGTTGTGGCTGGCGCTGTCCATTCATTGCGATGCCTTCCGGATTGCTCTTTAAGCCTGCCTGATAGCCTCTGGTGGCGGCTGCGTCGCAAGGGGCTTCGTTCCGGCAGCCAGTTGACATGTCTGCTCGCCGCATCCCCTCGCGCGCCGTCACGTCGCGATCATGCCGAAATCTGACAGTACTTTGAGGTGTCCAACCGTGCAGGCGATGAAGGATGTGGCAGGTGGCAGGGCGGACACCGGCGCCCTGATCAGCTATTTCAGTTGGCAGGATAATGCGTGGCCTCGCGAGGCACTGAAGATGGCCTACACCTCCAACTATGATGTCAATACGTCAGAGGGCAACGACAAGGAACTATTTACGCCGCGCTGCCTGCCATGATCGCTCTACATTCGCCGCCGATATGATACCGCTTCTCCGATAAGCAGCATAATGCCGAAATGCCGGATAGATTTGCCAATGGATAGTATGCTGACTTTGAAATCGAGATCGTTAGGTGTTCATAAAAATGATATTAAGTATAATTTTAGGAGTATTTATTATTATAAGCAAATAGTGATTATAAATGTGAGTAATTATCAACTGCCAAATTTACGTCATCATATTTACTTAGTGATCCTCCATGAAGGATCACTGCACTATTGCAGAATTCCCTCATAAATCCCATATCATGCGAAGCGATGATCATCGCTCTATCTTCGCGCTTTTCGAACATTTCTACTCGGCATTTTTGCTGAAAATTCTGATCGCCAACTAAAATTATTTCATCGATCAGATAGCATTCAAATTCTATCGCCAGCGACAGGGCGAAGGCCAAGCGTGCGCGCATGCCGGAAGAATAGGTTTTCACCGGCATCTTCAATTGGCTGCCGAGTTCGCTGAAATCCTCTACAAACGCGCGGATGTCGGTATAATCGCGTTTATAGATTCGCGCGATGAAACGCGCATTGTCATAACCGGTCAGGCTACCCTGAAAGCCGCCTGCAAAACCCAAGGGCCAAGATACCGACATAGTACGGGTAATCTTGCCCGAGGTCGGCATTTCGACGCCGCCGATTAATTTTATCAGCGTACTTTTGCCTGCGCCGTTTCGTCCCAGCAAGGCTATGCGTTCGCCCCGACTGACGGTCAGGTTCACGCCATCGAACACCTGCTTGCGCCGGCCGCCATGTGAGTAGGATTTTTTAATGTTGCGGCAAATGATCATTCGACGGTCAGCATACGGCGCACGCGACGACACAGGATGAGGCCGATCATTATAAAGATGGCAGAGCAGACGATTGGATTCCAGGGATCATAATAAGCAGTGATCTTGTCCCCCCAAATCCCTTTCCGCATCATCTCCATTGCATTCACGAAAGGAGAAAAAAGCAAAAAATTCTTAGCGGCGGGCGTCACCCACGACACCATGTTAAATGCTCCTGAAAAGGGGATCATGATGTAAGTCGTAACAGGAATAAATTTTTCTACCGTCTCCGATACTTCAGAAAGCGGCGCTAGAATGAGGCATAGAGAGAAGCAGAACAGGCCATATAGCATCCAGCCTGCAATCAGCAGTCCGATATCGGAAGGTATGGGAAATTCGCCAATTATGATCAGGAACAGGGCTATAAACAGATACGCCATCATGCCGCCGACAAGTTCGATTATGAACCGTGCCATGATGAAATCGACAACCTTGATTTGGCGATGATAGAGTAGGCTTTGATTGACGGTAAAAGCCGCCACGCTCCGCGCAACGCAATGTCGGAACAGGGTTAGCGGAATATAGCCCGTCGCTACGAATGCGATCACGCTGACCCCATGTTGGGTGGCGCCGTGGGTGAAATGCCATAGCAGCCCGACAAGTCCGGCGAACATCAGGGGCTCAGCCATGATCCAGAGAAAGCCGATATTTTCTCGCCCGAAGCGGGTGATCAGTTCGCGGACCATCAAGGCGTGGATGACTCGAACCTGCACGGCCCAGCTACTGCGCAGTTGGTGTAAGCTGCCTTTTGCCATGATCAATCTTCTGGCGCATGCTCAAGGACGCCGATCATGAACATCCAGGCGATGAAATAGAGGCACAGGGATGCGGCGAACACAATTAGGATGTTGAGGAAGCGCTTGGGGAGAGAGGGTGTGTCGGGTGTATTAGGGTCGACCACACGCTCCAGATAGAATTGCTGGCGCAGCGCTTCGGCGCGTGCCTGGACCAGGGCAGCATTGGCTGCCGTCAGGCTTTCGGTTGCGAATTTCTCCTCCACCACAAGATCCTCATAACCGCCCATCTTCGAGGCGATGCCGCTGCCAGTGCCCACGACCCGGCTGTTCTGAGATGCAATCTGCACGGAAATCGCGCCGATGCGATTGCGGAGCGCCGGGATGGAGGGATTGTTGGGGGTAAGGCGCTGCATCAGGTCGAGTTGTGCCTGAAGTGCGGCCCGTTCCGCGATCATGGTGTTGGCGATTTCCAGCACGCCGCCCGCCTGCTTGGCCGGATCGATCAGCGCCTGGGCGTTGCGATACTGCGCTAGCGCAATCCGCGCAGACCTGGCCCGCTGGGTTGCGAGTTCGACCTGCTTCTGCGCCTCGGCAATCCCCTTGCTTTGCGCGCGGGTGTTGAGCCGATTGACCAGCCCCTCGCTCAGGTCCAGCAGCTGGCGATTGATGACATAGGCGTCTTGTGGAGTGAATGCCTCGACCTTGATGATCGCGGTGCCCGCTTCAGCGTCCAGGCGCGCATCGACCCGCTTGCCATAATATTTGAACAGGCTTTCAAAGCTGTTGTCGGCAAATGGCTGGGGGAAGCGGCTCAGAAAATCAGCTTGGGGAATCGAGAATTTGTCACGAACGTGGATGGCCCGCTCCAGCGCCTCGAGCGCATCACGGGAGCGGACATAGGTCAGCACCTCGTTCGTCTGCTCGTGCCCGCCGGACAGGCCGGTTGTCTGCACCAGATTGGCCAGCGTCGACATTTGCGACCGCTTCTGGTCTGGGCTCTTGATGACGAAGCGGGATTCCGAGACATAGACGTCGGAGGCAATCAAGCCATAATAAAGCGCCGCCAAAAGGGTGGGCAGCGCAACCATCAGCAGGAACCAGCGGCGCTGCTTGAGCCAATGCGCTACGGCGGAATGCTGGGCGGGTGCTTCGGCCTCGACCGGGAACGAGGGATTGACGTTCATAATATCTTTGCAGCGCCTCAAGGGAACCTAAGCTGCCTTGCGCTAGGGCAACATGGGACGAGGCGCAAGGCCAAGCACGTCTTGCTGCCGCAATCGCGAGAGGAACTATTGTCCATTGCTGAATCCCGATGCTAAGGCGTCGGCCAATCGAACCCGCAAGCCTCCGAGTTCATTAGCGATGCAATTTAAGAATAGCGTTTATCTAATCCTGCTCGCTGGACTTGCGGGGTGCGCAACGCTCCCCTCCAGCGGCCCCACCGGGGGACAGATCGAGAAAGCTGCGCGCGCTCCCGGGCATGGAGCATCGCCGATCCAGGTCGTTCCGATCCATACGATCGCGGACGTACCGGTAGCGGACGCGGTGGCCACGGGATTGCTGCCCGACCTCACGCCGCCGCCGACCGACATGATCGGCCCGGGCGACGTGCTGGACATCAATATCTACGAAGCGGGGGTCACCTTATTCGCAGGTGCCGGCGGTGGTGGCGGGGGAATGAGCCAGATTGTGGCGAATCCCGGGGTGCAGGTGCAAAAGTTGCCGCCGACGCGGGTCGATGATCTGGGCGACATCACCATACCCTATGCCGGCACGCTTCATGTGGCGGGGATTACTAGGGGGAATGAGCCAGATTGTGGCGAATCCCGGGGTGCAGGTGCAAAAGTTGCCGCCGACGCGGGTCGATGATCTGGGCGACATCACCATACCCTATGCCGGCACGCTTCATGTGGCGGGGATTACTACCGGCGAAGTCGAGGCGATGATCCGCAACTCGTTGGCGCGGCTGTCGCAGAACCCGCAGGTGATCGTCACACTGAATCAGGCCATCACCAACTCGATAATTGTTGGGGGTGAGGTAGCCAAGCCGGGTCGGCTAGTATTGCAAACCAATCGCGAGACCCTGTCCGACGTGATCGCATTGGCCGGCGGTTACCGCGGAAACACCAAGGATTTGTTGCTGCGTATCATCCGGGGCGAGCGGAGCGTTGACGTCCGCATCAATGATCTTGTCGATAATCCTAAGCTCGACGTGCGGGCCTATCCTGGCGATCGCCTGATGCTGATCAACAATCCGCGTACCTATTCGGTGCTGGGCGCTCCGGGACGGGTTGAGGAGGTTCCGTTCAGTCGTTCCTCGGTTTCGCTGGCGGAAGCGGTTGCTAACGCGGGTGGCGTTAATCCAAGCATCGGCAATCCTGCGGCGATCTTTGTTTTCCGCTACGCCCGCGATGACCAGGGCAATGAGGTGCCACGGGTTTATCATCTCAACATGATGAAAACTGGTTCCTATTTCCTCGCGCAGCGCTTCGCCATGCGGGACAAGGACGTGCTCTATTTCGGCAATGCGGCGGCAAACCAGCCCAGCAAACTCATTCAGCTGATCAGCCAGCTATTTTCTCCGATCTTGACGGTCACCGCAGCTGTGCAGACGGTGAAAAATAGCAACTGAGGCTTTTGCGGACGACGCCATATGGTCGCCTACTTTTACTGTTCGGAAGCAGGAAGATGGAGATCAAATCCTTTGATATTGCCGGCATCAAGCTGCTCATCCCCCGGCATATCGGGGATGAGCAGGGCTATTTTGCGGAAATCTTCCGTGCCGATCTGCTCGCTCAGTATGTCGGCGATTTCGTCTTCGTTTAGGACAATTAATCGCTCAGCGCCCGCCAAGGCACCATCCGCAACCTGCATTTTCAGAGCAAGCCGCATGCCCTAAGGCAAGTTGTGCGGTGATCCGCCGGGGCACTGTTCGATGTAGACGTGGATATCCGCCAAGAGGCGCCCAGCTATGACGTCCGAAACATAACCATCAGGCGGGTCACTTCCCAGCGGCAATCAACACGATTGACTGGGCCATGAAGAATTGTCCTGGTCAGTCAATCTTGTTGCGGATCAGCTGTAACGCCTGTTCATTCAGCCACGCCGCACGATCGGCACTGTTGCTTTCCGTATAGCAGCGCAGCTCGGGCGCATTCCCGCTGGGGCGCAGGTGGATGATGTCGCCGCCTGTGAAGTGTATGCGTAGGCCATCGGTGCGGTCGATGCGGTCGGCTTCGCCAGCAAGCGCGCCGAACATCGCCCTTAGCCGCGCCAGGATTTCCGCTTCGCTTCCTTGCTCCAGATGAGCGATCAGCGCCTGGCTCTGCGCGGTTGGGTAATTTTGCAGCCGTTCGCTGAAGGTATAGCGTGTCGGCAGCTGGTCTAGCAGCGCCGAAAGCGCGACGCCCTGCTGCCTTGCGTCGACCAAGGTGGCGACGATCGGCAGAACCGCGTCGCGGGTTGGCAGCGCGCCGAGGTTGCGCCGCGCAACCGCGACCGGAGTCGCCAGCAAAAAGCCGCCATTGGCTTCATAGCCGCACACTGAGGCTTGGCCTTCTTCCACCAGCGCGTTCATCGCCTCGATCACGAAGGGCGAACCGATCCGGGTGCGGCGCACGGCGTCGAACAGGCCGGACACTTCGACGGCACTGTTGCAGCTGACTGGCGTCGCTACTGCCTTGATGCCCAGCGCGCGTGCACATAATATACCGAGCACGTCGCCGCGCATCCATCGGCCCATTTCGTCGGCCAACAGGGGGCGGTCGGAATCCCCGTCAGTGGACAAGATGGCGTCCAGCCTCAGATCCGCAGCCCATTGCCGTGCCAGCGCCTGGTCTTCTGGGCGAACGGCTTCGGTATCGACGGGAATGAATTTTTTGGCCCGACCTAGTGATACGGCCTCCCCGCCCAGCGCGTTGACAATGGCCAGAAGTATGCCACGACCGACTGCGGAATGTTCATAGACGCCAAGCTTCAGGCCCAACAGCGCTTGGTTTCCGAACGCGTCGACATAGCGCGCAATATACGGCGCCGCGACGTCGATCATGGGTGTGGGGGGCTGCGGCTTCTTGAGCATTCCCTTATCGTCGAACAGATCGGGCAGGACCACGCTCTGCGCGCGAATTGCCAGTTCGTCAGGCTTGAGCACCTCACCATCGGTGCGGTTGAACTTGATGCCGTTGCGGTCGTCCGGGATATGGCTGCCGGTCACCATCAGCGATGGAATGCCCTGCGCGAAGCCATAGGCCGCCACAGCCGGCGAGGGTACGAAGCCGCAATTATCGACCTCCCCGCCCATGTGGTGGATCGCCGCCGCGCAGGCTTCCATGATACGGGGACTGGAGGGTCGCAAATCCCCTGCGATTGCGACATGCCGTCCGGGTTCGAACTGGCTGATGTCAGCAAGATGCTGGAGGAAAGCGCAGGTATAGGCAAAGCAGACCCGATCAGTCATCGCACTGACTAGCCCGCGCGCGCCGCTGGTACCGAAAGCTACACCGGACTGGCTCATCAAGTCGGCGATGGGAACGGATAGAGTCATAAGCCTCTTGTGCCTCTGTTCCTAGGTGGTCAGCTGGGAATTAAAGCGGTCTTGGCCTTCAAAGCCTCGGTTATCTTGCGCACTTTCTGAGAATCCCCGCGCTTCAGGATCATGACCTCGCCTTGCGAGACGACCACGATCAGGTCGTCGACATCGACCAGGGTGACGCGCGGACCGTCGCTATGCACCAGACAGTTGCGCGCACCCAGCAGCAGTGCATCGCCGCGCACGGCATTGTCATTGTCGCAACGGGCGCTGACCGCATGGAGGGAGTCCCAGCTGCCAACGTCCGACCAGCCCATGCTAACGGGCACGCAGGCGACCTTGGTTTCGCGTTCCAAGACCGCATAGTCGATCGAGTCCGACGGGCAGGCGTGAAAGGCCGTGGCATCGGGAAAGACATGCGCGCCCTCTCGCCGGGCTTGTGCCATCGATGTGCGCGCCGCCGCCAGCATGTCGGGCCGATGCCGTTCGAGCGCAGCTAGATAGGCATCAGCACGGAACAGGAAAATGCCCGCGTTCCAGGCATGATGGCCCTCCGCCAGCATCCTCTGTGCATTGGCAAGATCGGGCTTTTCCACGAAGCGCACGACCTCGTGGATCGCCTTGCCGCAAGTCTGCCCCATCTGGATATACCCATAGCCGGTTTCCGGGCCATCGGGCTTGATGCCGAAGGTAACGAGCCATCCCTGCGCGACCAGCGGGAGCGCCTGTGCGATGGCTTTGTGGAAGGCGGGCGGGTCAGCAATGACATGATCGCTAGGCATCACCAGCAGGGCGTCTTCCAGCTGGGCCTCTAGCGCAGCGAGGGCAATCGCGGGCGCGGTGTTGCGACCGATCGGCTCCAGAATGACCTGATAGTCATCGATCCCGCTCTGGCGCAGTTGTTCGTCAATAATGTCGGCATGCGCCGCGTTGGAAACCAGAATCATGCGCCCGACCGAAGCGGCGCCAAAGCCGCTCATCCGGCCTGCTGTCAGTTGCAGCATGGTATCGTCTGCGGTTAGCGGCAGCAATTGCTTGGGGCGTTCGGGCGTGGAAACAGGCCAAAGCCGTGTGCCGGACCCGCCCGAGAGAATAACCGGGATGATCTTTGGGATGCTGTTAGTCATAAACTCGCTTAGCCGAAGATAATGCTGAGAGACTGGCCCGACACAAAGTGAACCGATCCCGCGGCAGCGCCATGCGCGGAATGGATTGGCTTGCCAAGTGCTTTCAAAAGGGGAGAAGTTGGACTTTTCCATCCTTTGCGAATAGTTATGCAACCCATTAGGCCTTGAAAAACAGCCAAGGCTTAGGCTCTCAGCGGAAAAACAAATTTAGAGAGGCCGTATGCCGACACATCGCCTTGTCGCCCATGCTATCGAGAAACCGTGGGGCCGGACTGATATCCCGCCGCATATTGCATTGAATGATGGCGGTCGCATTGGTGAAGTCTGGTTTTCTCCTGAACATGAAGCCGTGTTGCCACTTCTGGTAAAATATATCTTCACCAGCGAAAACCTTTCCGTTCAGGTCCACCCCAATGATGAGCAGGCCCAGCAATATGGGCTGGCCGGCGGCAAGTCCGAATGCTGGTACGTGCTGGATGCCGCTCCCGATGCTCGGCTAGGCATTGGCACCATCCAGGATTTGACGGGCGAGGAATTGCGCACCGCGGCTCTCGACGGCAGCATCGAAATGCTGATGGAATGGAAACCTGCCCGGCCCGGCAGCTTCTACTATATCCCTGCAGGAACGGTGCATGCGATCGGCGGGGGCGTGATGCTGGTGGAAATCCAGCAGAATAATGACGTTACCTATCGCCTTTATGACTATGGGCGGCCACGTGAACTACATCTCGATCAAGGTGTGGCAGTCAGCGTGGCGGAGCCTTATGCCATGCCCGATCGCGTCATCCCCTTGACAGCTGAAGAACAGCTGGTTGCTTCCGGAGCGCCTTTCTCCCTGGACATCGTTCAGGGCGCGCCCCGATCTCTCTGTAAGATTGACGGTGAAATGCTGTGGTTCATCCCGTTGGCCGGGTCCGGAATGATCGATGGTCAGGCTTGGCACTCCGGTGAATGTTGGCTGATAACGAATGGGGCAAGCATCGAGATTGCAGAGCCGATGAGCGCGCTTTTTGCTCGGCCCGCGGTGGTGCAATGCGAAGCCGATCAGCAAGGCATCGATGCTATCTCATCCATCGTTTCAAGAGCGCTCGCGAGCTAGCCGCCTTGACCGAGCCGTTCACCTTTGCGATTTTCGTTTCATGACGCCGATCGAACGCGCCGCGCGCACCCTGTGTAAACTCGATGGACATCCTGAGGAGGGAGAACGTGACGGCAAGCCCTTGTGGCAAAGTTATCTGCCTCACGTTCGCTTGGTGCTGGAAGCTTTGCATGAACCAAGCGCGCGCATGACGGAAGCAGGCGCCACGCTTATAAGATATGTAGGTCCGGAAGAATCCGAGGCAGGCTATCAAAGCGATGCGGCCAATGTCTGGCGCTTCATGATCGATGCGATGCGGGAAGACCTCTCTATCCGAGCATGAGGTGAACTCCGCGATAGTTGGGGCATGTTCCACGGACAGATCATGTCTCTCTCTTGTCTTCCGCTTTCGCGTCGAACGCGCGACGGCCGCGCCGCTTCCAGAGCGCAAGAACATCACTCTCCTCCCGCGCTTTGGCAGCCAACTCCAGCATCGCGCCATAGAGGGTCGCACGATCATCGTTGGCTAGATCAACGAGGCCGGCTTTCTGCACAAGGCCACCTAGCTCTATCAAGTGACGGGTGCGTTCCCTACGCTGCATCACCCACTCCCGCCCGTCAGTGCGGCGCTGACCAGCCTCGGCACGGCGGAGGGCATGCTGCGTTCGAGCCATTGCCTTGTCGCTGGCTGCGAGATCATGCGCGAGCTTTTTGCCTGCGCTGCTGAAAGAATGCTGCGCCTTTCGTGCGCCACGCCTCCCTGGCTTCTGCGTCGGACGTTTCTACCGCCGCGATCAGGGCGCCGGCGAGCATATCGAGATCGAGCGCATCGGCACCGGTTACAGTAACAAGCTGGCCGTACTGCTCCACTTTCTTCGCCTTTAGGGCTCGCGCCTTATCGTTCAGCGCCTTCAGCTCCGCATCATAATCGCGCACCTTGCGCATGGGCGTTCTCCTAACCAATTGAAAGCATGAGACTATCAGCGCCGCGTAAGGAGTGAATCGGTCGAGCCCAAAAATGCGATGAAGTCAGTCACAGGAACGGCAGAGAGTGTGAGTGCGCGCTTATACGTCGTTGCCGACGTGCTGCTAAGATGCGAGAATCATTGGTTAATGGCGATCTACCACTTCTCGGCCAAGGTCATCAGCCGCGCCAATGGGTCCAGCGCAGTAGCATCGGCCGCCTATCGTTCAGCATCCGAGCTGCACGATGAGCGGATCGGGCGCGCCCATGATTTCTCGAACAAGGCAGGTGTCGTTCATTCCGAAGTGCTGCTGCCCAAAAGTGCGCCGGATCGGCTTAGCAATCGCGCAGCCTTGTGGAACGCGGTGGAGGCAGGGGAGAAGCGCAAGGACGCGCAGTTGGCGCGCGAAGTGGAGTTCGCCATTCCGCGCGAGATGAACCAGGCGCAGGGCATCCAGCTCGCGCGCGATTTCGTCGAAATGCAGTTCGTGGAGCGCGGCATGGTTGCTGACCTCAACGTGCATTGGGACAGGGGCAAGGACGGGCAGTCCAAGCCCCATGCGCACGTCATGTTGTCGATGCGCGAAGTAGGGCCTGACGGGTTCGGCAAGAAGGTGCGCGAGTGGAACGGCACCGAGCTTCTTAAGCAATGGCGCGAGGCTTGGGAAAGCCATGTGAACGAGCGCCTTGCCGAGTTGGATATTGACGCGCGGATCGATCATCGCACGCTGGCGGCGCAGGGGATCGAGCTTGAACCGCAACACAAGATCGGACCGGCAGGAGCACGGCGACTTGATCGGGGCGAGAATGCCGAGCGCGCCGAAGATCATGTCCGGATCGCGCGAGAAAATGGCGAGAAGATCATCGCCAATCCCTCGATCGCATTGGACGCGATCACGCGGCAGCAAGCGACCTTTACAACGCGTGATCTGGCCATGTCCGTACACCGACATAGCGACGGCAAGGCGCAGTTTGACGAGGCGCTGAAGGCGGTGCGGTCCAGTCCTGAAATCATTGCATTGGGAACGGACGGAAAGGGCCATGATCGCTTTACATCCAGCGACATGATCGCGGCGGAGCAGCGGTTGGAAACGGCTGCCGGTCGGCTCACCGGCCAAGCGCGCCACGGTCTTGATGATCGGCATCGTACCCAAGCGCTGGCGACGGCTGAAGCGAAGGGGCTTGTCCTCTCCACCGAGCAGCGCGGGGCACTGGAACATATCACCGGCAGGGTGGGGTTTGCCTCCGTCGTCGGCTATGCCGGCACGGGCAAGTCGGCGATGCTGGGGGTGGCGCGTGAGGCTTGGGAGCATGCCGGCTACCAGGTGCATGGCGTGGCGTTGTCGGGCATCGCGGCGGAAAATCTGGAGGCCGGTTCGGGCATCGCCTCGCGGACGATCGCTGCCCTTGAATATCAGTGGGAAAAGGGGCGCGATCATCTTTCAGCGCGCGACGTTCTGGTGATCGATGAGGCGGGGATGATCGGCACGCGCCAGATGGAACGGCTATTGTCCCACGCCGCTGATGCTGGGGCGAAGGTGGTGCTGGTCGGCGACCCGCAGCAGTTGCAGGCGATCGAGGCTGGCGCTGCCTTTCGCAGCCTGGCCCAGAGCCATGGCTGGGCCGAGATTGGCGAGATCCGCCGACAGCGCGACGAGTGGCAGCGGGACGCGACCAAGGCGCTGGCGACGGGCCGCACGAGCGAGGCGATCCATGCCTATGAGCAAAAGGGCATGGTCCATGCCGCCGAGACGCGCTTGGCTGCGCGCGCCGAGCTGATTGACCGCTGGGATGCGCAACGACGCGCCGATCCCGACCAGAGTCGGATCATCCTGACCCACACCAATGACGAGGTGCGCGACCTCAATCTCGTTGCGCGCGAACGGCTGCGCGATGCCGGTGAACTGGGCGCAGATGTAAGCGTCGCGGCCGAGCGGGGCACGCGCAATTTCGCCAGCGGCGACCGCATCATGTTCCTGAAGAATGAGCGCAGCCTTGGCGTGAAGAACGGCACGCTGGGAACGCTGGAAAGCGTATCGCCGGAGCGCATGGCGGTGCGGCTCGACGATGGTCGCAGCGTGGCGTTCGACCTCAAAGATTATGCCCATGTCGACCATGGCTATGCCGCCACCATCCACAAGTCGCAGGGGGTGACGGTCGACAGAACCCATGTGCTGGCGACCCCGGGCATGGACCGCCACTCGGCCTATGTGGCGCTGTCGCGCCATCGCGACGGGGTGCAGCTCCATTATGGCCGCGACGATTTCGCCGGGGAGCGTCAGCTTGTGCGCGCGCTGGGCCGTGAGCGGGCGAAGGATATGGCATCGGATTATGCCCGCGATCCCGACGAAGCGCGCCGCGTCTTTGCCGGTCTGCGCGGGTTGTCAGGCGAGATCCGCGTGCCGGATGAACCCAAGGCCACACCTCGACGCGGTATGTTCGATGGCCTGCGCCTGTCGCGCGGTTCCACAGCGATTCCGGAGCCGGCTGCAGCGGAGCGGACGCTGACGCGAGCGGCGGAGCGTGTGGCCCGGGCCACAGAGGCCATATTCCGGGCGCAGGAGAAGGGTGCGCCCATCCTTGAACATCAGAAAGTCGGGCTGGAACAAGCGCGCGGCGCGCTTGACCGGATCCAGCCCGACGCCTTGCGCGACATGGGCGCAGCGATCGAGCGCAATCCTGCCTTGATCCGAGAGGCTGCATCCGGACGTAGCGGCCCTCTGCTCGCCGCCATGGCGAAGGAAGCACGGGTGCGGGCCGATCCGCAGCTGCGCGCCGACAGGTTCGTGGAACGCTGGCAGGGCCTCTGGGCCGAGCGTGATCGGCACTCCCGCGCTGGCAATATGGCAGAAGGCGAAAAATCCTCTAAGATCATGGAAAATATGGCAAAGAGCCTGGAACGCGATCCGCAGATGGAAGCAGTGCTACGGGCGCGCGCCCGCGAGCTGGGGCTGGAGACAGGCATGAGGCAGGACCGCAATCTGAGTCGCGAGCTGGGACTGGGGCTCGGCCGAAACCGCGGACTGGAGCGATAGCAGGAGGATAGATGGCCGATCAGTATCGCGAGGTCGAGCAGGACGATCCGGTTGCGGCGTTCGAGCAACTGCGCGGCGAAATAGCGCTGCTCCGCCGTGCCGTGGAGGGGCTGACGGCCGCACGCGAAGCCATCGACATTCCCGACTATGAGCCAACGCTGGCCCGGACCGAGAAAGTCCTGGGCCTGTTAGTACAGCAGACTGACGCCATGCGCAGAAGTCCTGCCATGGCGATAACGCCGAAAACCATGGGAAGTCGGCTAAACGCCTCAGTTGTACAGGCGGTAAGCGCAGCCCGAGCGGAAGTGCAAGCCTCGAAATCTGCGCTGGATGGAGCGATCGGCGATCTGCGCGTGTTGATGGCGTCAGCGCGCCGTGCCGACGAGCAGAAGCAATGGCTATATATGGTCGGCGGTGGCGGCGTGCTTCTGGGCCTGCTGTTCTATGCTCTGCTAGCCGGGCCGATTGCGCGGATGATGCCGACAGGCTGGCAATGGCCCGAGCGGATGGCCGCGCGGGTGCTGGCCAAACCTACGATCTGGGATGCGGGCCAGCATCTCATGGCCAGTGCCTCGCTGCCGAGTTGGGACATGATCGTTGCCGCCGCCAATCTCGCGCGCGAAAATCGCACGACGATCGAGAAATGCCGCGAAGCCGCCGCAAAATCGGAAAAGGCCGTGCGGTGCACGATCAAGGTAGGAGACAGATGATGGCATAGGGCCGCTTTTGAGGTAGGCCGCGGATGCGCGCGGCGCCGCTGTGTGAGCGACGGGCGCAGCATCTTCCATTATCTTGACATTTCATGATGTGTCATGATAAGCATTTAGGGAAACGGAGATGTGCCATGGCGTCACAAGCCCGCGAGAAATTCGCCACACAGGTAAATTCCGAGATCTTGGCTGTTGTGCGTAGTCTGGCTCAAAGCGAGGGACGTCAGCTCCAAGCCTTGGTTGATGAAGCCTTCGCGGACTTGATCGAGAAGCGGAAGCAGGGAAACCCCCGAGGGCCTGTCATGGCCGCCTATCAAGCGAGTCATGGACCTTTCGCTACGCTTTATAAGAAGCTTGCTGAATGACGGACTATCTGACCGTCATCGAAGTTCTTGCCATTCATGAAGATCAGATAGACCGATATGGCGGAAGCCATGGTGTACGGGATCGTGGATTGCTCGAAGCAGCCTTGTTCCGACCGCAGACTGGCTATTATGCGGACCTGGTCGAGGAAGCCTCTGCCCTCTGGGAAAGCCTGGCGCAAAATCATCCGTTCATCGACGGCAACAAGCGCGCTGCTTTCGCTGTAATCTACACGTTCCTTGCCATTAACAATTTGCGCATCACGGCGGATGCCGAGGCCATCTACGCCTTCATCAGTGGCCTCTATGAAGCCCGGTCATTTGAATTCGACCATCTTGTGCACTGGTTGCGCGCAAACACGGCCGCCGTGTAGCTGCGGGCCAACGATTTATCAGATCCGCACGCGCTCGACCTCGGCCAAGCTGATCTCGTCGCGTCGGCGATCGTAGATCTGGGTGGTCCGGGTCGAACTGTGATTGGCCATCGCGGCAGCGTTCTCCAGCGTGCCGCCATTCTTCAAATAAGTGGTGATCCCGGTCGCGCGGAAGCTGTGGTTGCCGATGCGGGTTTCAATGCCCGCTGCCTTGGCGCGGCGGCGGACCATGGCGTGGGCGTCGGGCTGGGATAGCGGGGTTTCGCTCAGCCGTTTCGTCTCGCGGCTGATGGTGCGGAACAGGGGAGCCTTGGGTTCGGCCAGACCGCAAGCCTCGATATAGGCGAGGAGATATTCCTCCAGCTGGTGATGGCAGGGCATCTCATGCCGCTTGCCGCCCTTTTCATGCAGGCGCAGCCACAGGCGACGGCCCTGAACGAACACATCCTCCCGCCTCATGGCGAGCGCCGCGCCAACGCGCGCGAAGCTGTAGATCATGAGGCCGATCAGCGCCCGATCGCGCAAGCCCGCCTCTGTCGAGATATCGATCGCGTCGAGCAAGGCGCGCGCCTCCTCGGCCTCCAAGACGGGCGTCCGCCCCGTACGCGCGCTGTGCGCGGGGCCACGCACGCTAGAAGCAGGGTTATAGGGGATGACTTGGCCGACAACCAGCCAGTCGAACAGATTGCGCACCGCCGCGAGGCGCAGTTTAACCGTGGGCGCAGATAGCGACTGGCCTAATTCCTCCACCCAGCCTGCGACATGGAGCGGCGCAATCTCAGCCAAGTTGCGTACGCCATGGCCGAAGCACCAGTTGAGGAAGTCGCCTGCAGCCCGCGCATAGGCGCGCCGCGTATTCGGATTGCGGATGTTCGCCGCGAAAAATTCGAGGAAGCGAAGGCGGGTGGCTTGTGAAGCCTTGGCGATAAGCGGCGGCGCGGAGGAAAGAGAGATTAGCCCGGTCATCGGAGCAGTATGGCGTGCGCTTTCATGGTCGCAGAGCCTAACTGCCTATCATCCTTTGATAAAGGACATTATCAAAGGATGATGCGTATGCTGCGCGCAAACCCGACAACTCTGCCATCTATTCAAAAGTGTGACATAAAAAAGAAAAGGGGCCATAAACAGAAAACATGGCAGCTTAGGTAATGAACGGATCTAGATGGATAGTATGACCTTTCAGGTGAACATCACCGCAAATGGCCGCATGAGCCTTCCGGCGGATGTCAGGAAACGTTTGGGCCTTGCAGGCGGTGGGGCGTTGATCGTGGAGGAAACGCCCGATGGCGTCATTCTGCGCACAATCGCCCAATCCGTTGCTCACGCCCGTGCACTGGCGCGCAAATATGCGGCCGACAAGCCCGAGGCGTCGGTCGATAGCTTTCTCGCTAACCGTCGCGCGGAAAGCGGCGAATGACGTCGATCGTTCTGGACGCTTCGGCCTTGCTTGCCATGCTGCGTGATGAACCAGGCGGCGACAAGGTGGCGGGCGCACTCATCGGCTCGGGCATGTGCACCGTGAATCTTGCCGAGGTGATAAGCCACTTTGTGCACAATGGTATGCCGCCCGAGGAGGTGGACGCGATGTTGCGGCCCTTGCCTGTCACTCTGATGGATGCGGATGCAGAACTCGCACGGATCGCGGGGCATCTACGCACCGTCACGTCCGAAGCAGGTTTGTCGCTCGGCGATCGCTTCTGTCTGGCCTTGGCTCTTCGTGACGGTTTGCCAGCGTGGACGGCAGATCGGCAGTGGGCCTCAATTGCCGAGACGATCGGCGCCAAGGTCAAGATCATTCGCCCGCTTAAACGATCAAGCCAATGATCCAGCGGTGAGCGCCCTATTCTGCTTCTGCTGGTCCGTTCGTGTGGAATTCGCACGAGCAGCACTTGTGAGCATGTAGACACAAATGTTGACACGCCTGGTACTGAAATGTATCGTAAATGTCGATACATGGAGGTTATAATGCGAGTTCAGGTCAAGAAGTGGGGCAACAGCGCTTCCGTCCGTATTCCGGCATCGATCATGGCTGCGACGGCGCTCCACATTGATCAGGAGGTCGATGTACGAGAGGAAGAGGGGCGAATTATAATCGAGCCTGTCTTATCGCCAGCTTATGACTTGGACGCCCTTCTAGCTCGGATGACGCCAGACACCTTTCCAGAACCTGTCGAGTTCGGTTCACCTGTCGGAAATGAATTCTGGTAATGGCCGCTTATGTGCCGGATATCGGCGATATCGTTTGGCTGGAATTCGATCCGCAGGCTGGCCATGAACAGGCGGGTCATCGCCCGGCTCTTGTATTGTCGCCAGCTAAATACAACGGTTTACGAGGAATGATGATCTGCTGTCCGATGACAACGCGGATCAAGGGATATCCCTTTGAGGTTATAGAGAGCCGTGACCCTCCTAGTGTGGTTCTCGCCGATCAGGTGAAGAGTCTGGACTGGCGTGCTCGTCGAGCAAGCAGAAAAGGCAAGGTGTCTAAGGCCACGCTGGCTGAGACCCAAGCCAAAATCCGCGCCCTCTTGGCACTATAAGGAACCATTCAAAGTTGCATAATTTTTCTCTGGATCTGGACTATATCTAAATCTGGAGGAAATTATGCCCACTTGTCGCATGACGTAAGCGCAACCCAACCTGTTCTTTCCCGTTTCGAGCCGTCGAACCGGCGCCGTCTCAGCGCCCCTGCCCTGCGCACCTTTCTCGCGATCGCTGATCTCTGGGGATTGAATGAGGAACAGCGGCGGCTGATGCTTGGCTATCCGTCGCGCTCTACCTTCCATAGCTGGTGCAAGCAGGCGCGAGAGCATGGGTCCATTACGCTCGTTGTCGATGTGCTGACCCGCATCTCCGCTGTGCTTGGCATTCACCAGGCGCTCACGGTGCTTTTCAGCGAAGAGCGTGACGGCATTGCCTGGCTCCGTCAGCCGCATGAGGCGCGCGTCTTCGGCGGCAGGCCGCCATTCATGCTTGCCACCAATGGGACCCAGGGACAGTTCGCCGCTTCCTGGATGCGGCGCGCGGCGGCCTTTATATGCCCCCCACTGCGGCAGAGGCCGATTTCGCACCCTATGAGGATGATGAGATCCTCTTTCAGTGACGGAGATATTCGCCGCCGCGCCGAGCCCAAGCTATCGGCTCATCCCCTCGCGCTTTCCGCCGATCGGGCTGTTCGGTTGCGACAGCAGCGGATGCGCAGGCTGTCATGGAGCTTGCCGGTTGGACCAACGACAGGCTTGTCGCTGATCGACTACATCGGATGCCGCATGACCGACCCAATAGCAGCGTCATCATGGCGGCATTTCTACATACCGCGCCCGACGGCATGCGCTTCAACGGGCCGGAACTGGGTGCATGGTTTCGAAGGAAATCGAAACGGCCGCCGCTGAAGTCGGGCACCATCTTCGCCGTGAAGCCATCGCTCGCAATGTGCCGAGTATGAGCCGAACCTACAGGGCTTATTCGCCCAGGCTGGTCGGTGAGGATTATCGCGACATAAGGGGGCTAAAAGGCGATCATTCCGATCTTTACCGTCTCGACAACTATGCCGCCGCGCAGCTCTTTGGCGAACAGGTCCGATCCGAAGGAAAAGCAGGCATCATCTTTGACAGCGTGCGGCGTCGAGGCGGCACCAACATGGTGGCCTTCATTCCTCCCCAGATCACGAATGTCATGCAGACCGAGCATTTTGAGATCAGCGTGGAAGCTAGGGCGCGCGCCATCAACCTCCGCCGCCTGCGCCTTTAGAGGACCTGCAGTCGTTCAGCCGGGCACGACAGATGCGAGCCGATAATCGACCCGATCTGTCTTTTCGAGCCACGCCATTTCAGGGATGCAGTGTATCGATAGCTTTCCGATATCCAGATAGTATCCTGAATCTCATGATAGGGATGCGGTAATGGGCGGATTCGACGCGACCCGGGCATCTTCTGGATCAGTGGCCAATTGGCCGATCTTACCGATCAAATAAACTAAAACTACACGGCGCAAATTTTATATCAGGAGCCAAATGTGGCCGATCTTTTGGCCGATCTTTGTTTCAGTGAGATCGGCATTTTCCCACCAAAGGGGCAGGCCTCTTCAGGCCCTATTGCGTTCACCGGATCAGGAGCTTTTAGCCTATCTCCGCTACAAGCCGGTACTCGACCCCGATCCGCTTTCTCGATCCGCGCCGTTTTCTAAGGATGGTTTGCACATGACGCCGCGCGGAGGACGCGTCTGGAAAGCTCCGCTTTTGCCGCTGTCCCTTGGCGCCGATCCGCCCCCAACAGGTTTCGACCACATAGTCGCCGAACAGGTCGATGCTCATCCAGATGCTATAGTCTCGCGCGATATTTTGGGCAGGGTCGAGAGCGCGCAGGTGGATGAGACTGGAAGGAAAGGGACGTTCCATCGCGGCAGGATAAGCATGCCCTCCCCCCTTGTCTCATGGCTTATCTGACTCATGACCGCACCATTGATTCATAGATTCGATCAGATGAAATGAATGATAGCTACTAGATATCTATAAGATATCTTCCGGAATCATTTCCTCTCCCGCGTAGCGTCCAGCAGCCTTCTAGCCGATCCGGAAGGGCATCAGCATCTTGAATAATTTCTCACGCGATTGCGCGCCGATCTTGCCGTACAGCTTGCGCACCTGAGTCCGCACCGTATCGACCGACACATTTCTGTCCTTCGCGATTTCCGTTACGGTCTTGCCGTCGAAAAGTGCGCGCGCAGCGTGTCCCTCGCTCTCGGTCAAACCGTAGATGCTGGAGAAATCGGCAAAGATCGGCCCTTCCTGGGCGCGGGATGAACTCACCTCCAGGCAGAACATGCCAGTTGCTGGGTCGTAATGGCCGAGCATCGCAAAGTGGCCCTGGCCGTCCTTGAGGGTCAGGATCGCGTTCCGCGACTGCTTTTTCAGATCGGACAGGAAGTTGAGCAGTTGGCCGACAATCGCAGCGTTCGGAACCAGCTGATCATTCTGTTCGTGCAGAATTTCACTAGCGCATAGGGCACGCTGTGCGGCATCGTTCCGCCACTGGATACGCCAGTGCGCATCGATGATCAGCCGCCCTCTGAAATCAGCGGAAAGCCACCCCATAGCAAGTGCGTTGATCGGCTCGAAATCGGTACGCAGCATTCCCACCCCATATCTGCGCGACCCTATTATTCACGCGCTTCTATTGGGTGAGGATATGGTTAGCAAGGCTGATGTTAGCGGAATGGGCGTAGAATTTAGAAAGGTTTCAAAGAAATAAGCTGTCGTCAGGATACCCATGACTTGAGGCGAGAGCAAAAAGATTTCACGTTTGTAACAGGATGTAGGCGTCGCCTTTAAGCGAGTACGACGCCTGTGCCTCTAACAGGACCATTAGGCAGGCTTACTGACGGACAGCCACGATATTGGCCACGCCGCTTTGGGAGATGCTCGCAAAGCTGCCCGCCGATCCTTGCGCAATCGATGCGACGTTACGATCGCCAATTTGCAGCAGCGCCGCGATCCCGTTGTCAGAAAGCTGGAGGATCTCCCCGACATTGCCATTGCCACGCTGGAACAGGACGGAGACGTTATGAGCCCCATATTGCTGCTGAATGGCGCGGTTGCCCGTGCCTTCCTGCGAGGCGAACTGAAGATTGTCATCCCCGCGCCAGTCCTGCTGCCAGACATTACCGGCAGCATCTTCGGTCACGGCCGAACCTGCGCCGCTCCGCACATAGCCGCCCAGATCAAGGCCAAAGCCGAGGAAGGCCAGTTCTACCGGCGCGCCGCCGGAGGAGAGGTTTTGGGAAAGCTGTTCCGCGCTCACCGCCTGCGCAAAGGAAAATCCGCCGGCATTGGCCTGGAATGGCGCTGCGGCCAGGGGCGTGAGAGGCTGCGTCTGTGCCATGAACGCATTACCGGCTGAAGCCGACACAATCTGTCCCATGGCGGGCGTGGCCCAAGCTGGACCCTGCCCCACCTGATCGATCATGACATCGGACTGAGCAGCAAAAGCGGGCATGGAAGCGGCCGTCGCTGTCAGGACAATCCAGCTCGTAAGACTTTTTTTACCAAGAAAAGTCAGACTATATTTCTGATGCATTTAGTCCTCCGAACAATTGTCTGCGGAGAACCGGTGTAAAAATACGCGATGAAGATATCGTTAGCGCATAGCGGCCTTGTAAAGCTGTCCCTATTTGGGACTATTTGATGATCTGATCTTCGCTTACCAGCTCATTGCCACGAAAGATCTTGAGCTGGACCAGATAATGATCGTCTGCTGCGATCGCGCCGAAGGCCAGATGGGAAAGTCGCACGGCCTGATGTGGCACCGCCTTCACCGCGCCGGCCTGTTTGACGCGCGCATTGCCCGCCACGCCCTTCTTCTCGCCCGTCAGTTCATAGCGCCCTTCGAAAGGCTGCTGCGTCGTCACATAGGCAACGAACTGCTTGCTGGCGTTGGGTGCATTCTCGACCAGAATACTGGCCTTGAGCTGGGGTTCGGCGGCCTGCGCGGGAAGGATCATCAGGCCTCCGGCCAGTAACGAGAAGAAACGGCGAACCATGGTCAATTTCCTCTCGGCACGATGACCGAACCGCCGCCCGGCACGATCACCGGTTGGCCGTTGCCTGCAGGCGGGGCGTTAGAGAGCGTTTGGGCGACGGCCTGCGCCGCGACGGCCTGCGCCACCGGGGAGTTGGAAACGTCACCTGAACTGAGGCGCCGCGCGACTTCGCCGGCATCGGGGACCTGGCCGCGCGATTGCTGATCGCTTGTCATGCGCTGTGCGATGCGTTCTTCATCATTGCTCAGCAGCGCTTCTTCCGCCGAGATTGGGCGCGGCGGCGGAGATGCCTCGACCACGATGGTGCAGTCCACGCCCTTGGGCGGCTCGCCCCTGCCCTCTGCGGCGCGGGCGCAGGCATCGACCAGCCCGGGCGGAAGCGCGGTGACCCGGGGGCTGACATTGCGGTCGGCGAGTTGCGAGGTCGGGGCCGCGGCAGCGCTACCAGGGGCGATCTGGCGCAGGGCCGGTTCGCGGCCCGTGCGGGATGAGGATAGCTGACCCTGAAGGGCAGGTGTCTGACCTGTGGCCGCCGGAACCTGTCCCGTCGCGCCAACCTGCGGCACCGCTCTGCCAGGGGAGCGAGCGGGCAGCTGCTCCACAGCCAGGTCGCCGCGCTGGGACAAGGCCGGAGATGCAGCGGCCAGCAGGGCCGTTATGGCAATGAAGGATCGCATGGGCTTCTCGCTAACCGATCGGAACAGGGCGCGAATCATAGTCTATTGTCGGACCTGCGCAAAATTCCGATCGCCACCCTGGGCGATCGAGCTGTAGCTACCGGCGGTTCGTTGCGACACGAAGGCTTCATTGCTGGCGCCGTTCTGGGCAATCAGGCTGACCACCGCCATATCGACTGTCCCAGCGACGGCGCTTTGCAGCACGCTGGCATAATTGCCATTGCCGCCGCCCTGCTCGATGGTCGATTTGGCATAGCCGGACTCGGCGGTCTGATAGACATGGGCGTCATTGCTGTTGCTCTTTTGCTGGATCGTCGATTCCTGTAAAATGCCGCGCTGGAAGACAGAGGCGAAGTTCGAGGAGACATCGCCATTTTCCAGGCGACCCTGCTCGATCAGGCTGTACTGGCCGCCATCATAGACGTCGCCATCCTGCCGCACAAAGGCGAGATTGTCGGACCCATATTGGTGGGTAATAGCGTTGGCATCGTCTTCCTGAAGGATGACGCCGCGATTGCCATAGCCCACCTGCCGCACGATGGCGCGGTTGTTGCGGCCGATCGTGTCGCCCACTTCGAAGGCGAAGGTATTGGGGCTTTCCGCGCCCTGCTGGATCACCGCGTCATTTTCCGCGCCCTCCTGCTCGATCAGGGCGTCGTTGCGCGCGGCGACGGCGTTGAACTGGACCGGAACTTCCCGCAGCACGATGTCGCGGAAGCCGCCCTGCTGGATGGTGGCGTTGTTGGCGAGATTGTTGCCGCTGAAGTGCCCTGCCGACAGGTCGAAGCTGCGATGGGTCTGCTGGATGCGGCCATAATTGGAATAGCGCACGCTGCCCGACCCTATGGCCGATCCCACCTGCCCGACATAGGCGCGGTTGAGCGAGCGCTGGCCCGGCGCGCGGGTGTCCGCCTGCTCGATCAGGGCCGCATTGTCCTCGCCCGCCTGGTTGACCACCGACCAGCCCGCATTGCCGGCGGCCTGGTTGATGTTGGCAAGGTTGCGCAGGCCATCCTGCTCGACCGCTGTCTTGTTGCCGACGGTCGTGAACTGGAGCCCGGGCACCTGATCGAGGTTGAAGCTGCCGATGATCGAGGAGGCGCTGGAGTTGAAGGCCGAGATGATGGCGCCGCGCACGTCGCCCTTGTTGAAGCCGCGCACATCGCTGCGATCGGGTATATTGTCGCTGATGATGCCGGCGTCCTGCGACTTGCCGAGCGCGTTGGTAAGGATCTGGTCCTGGATGAAGCTTTGCGGCGTGTCGGCGATCTGGATGTCGGTGACGAGTATGCCGTCGCCCGCGCTGATGGTCTGCGCCCCGGCATGGGAAGCCAGCGACAGGCTCAGGGATATACCCGCGCCGAGCAGCATAAGCCTGTTCCTGTTGCGCATCTTCTACTCCTGAGCCCGCCTGTGGCGAAAATCCCTGGCCCGCCATCGACGGGACAATGGGTCAATATTGGGTGACGCTGATCGGCGACACGCCGTTGGTGCCGGCCTGCTGCTCGATACCAATGGTATGGCCGCTGCCGAACTGCGTGACGGCGGCATAGGCGTTGCCGGGCTGGCGTAGCGCGATATTGTTATTGTCGCCGAACTGGCCGAGCACGGCGGTGTTGTTGTCGCCATTCTGCTGGAGCGTGATGCTGTTGCCCGTGCCCTCGCCGCGCGCATTATAGCTGGCGAGCACCGCTTCGGCCGACTGGGCATAGTTGGCATTGCCCGCAGCCCCGGCCAGCGTGCCAGCGCCGGTCAGCGCCGCTTCCGCCGTTGTCGCGGTGGCGCCAAGGCTCCCGGCCTGCACCTGCACCGCGACATTGTTGCTGCCGGCCTGATGGGCATAGGCCGAGTTGCCCACGCCCAGCTGCGCCTGAACCGCCTTGTTGCCGTTGCCGGTCGCGCCATTGGGCGTGCCCTGCACGATTGCGGCCTGGTTGTACGAGCCCGAAAGCGCCTGCGCCGCCTTGTTGTCGTTGCCCAGCTGCGACACATGGAAGTCGTTGCTATCGCCATCGATCAGAACGCCGGCCAGATTGCGCTGGCCCGACTGGCGGATCACGCCCGATTCCAGCCCAGCGAGCGGCGTCAGGGTGAAGGTCTGCGCGGGAGCGTTGCTGCTGCCCCCCGCATTGCCGTTGCCATTGCTGTTGCCGTTATTGCCGTTGCAGGGGTTGCCGGCGCCATTGCCGTTGCCGCCGCCGCAGGGATCGCCCTGGCCGTTATTGCCATTGCTCCCGCCATTGCCGTTGCTGGCGCTATAGGCCTTCAGCGTCTGCGGCGCGAAGGCCATGGTCCGGCCCGTTCCCCCAAGGGCATCGCCGCGCCCGTTGCGGCTGCCGGCAACCGAGACGACCGCCCGGTTGTCGCGCCCGCTCTGGGTCATGTCGAGCAGGTTTTCCGAACCCTTGAACTGGGCCAGGGCGGTCGAACCGGTGCTGCCGCTCTGGTCGATGCTGGCCTGGTTGGAATTGCCCACCTGCTCGATGAAGGCGATCGACTGGGCGCTGGCGCCCGAGCATGCGGCCGCCGCAGCCATCGCGGCCGAGCCCAGCGCCGCGATCAAGCGCGCCTTGCGCGTCCAATTGCCTGTCATCCGCATATCATGCTCCTTTTCGGCATCCTGGCCGTGGCTGGCCCATCATCCTTCAGCTGAACAAAGCCGCGGGCTTTGCTGAGCAGAAGGATGCGGGACGGCATGACGCCGCCCCGCAACTTCTTTGCGCGGTTACTGCGAGACGGTGGCGGTGTTGCCAGTGCCGTTCTGCGAGATCGTGCTGTACGAGAACGCGTTGACGTTCTGCGTCACAGTCGACTTGTTGCCGTTGCCGGTCTGCGCGATGATGCTATCCACATCAGCCGCGTTCTGGGTCACATCAGCGAAGTTGGTGTTACCCGACTGCGTGATCTCGCTGTCGGCCCGTGCGCCGCCCTGGGTCACGAGCGCATCATTGAAGTCGCCGCTCTGGGTCAGCTCGCTGACTGTGTTTACGCCCGACTGGACGATCGTGCCTTCGTTGCTGTTGCCGGTCTGCTTGGCTTTGCTGTACCCACCGGCACCCGACTGGTTGACGGCGAGGTCATTACGATTGCCAATCTGGTCGATGACGCTGATGGCAGCCGCAGACTGAGTGACAGTCGCTTCGTTGCGCGAGCCGCTCTGATAGATGTCGCTCGATGCGCCATCGGCAGTTGCGGTCTGGCTCACGGTGGCTTCGTTGTTGTTCGACAGCGGGGTCGTCGCGCCGCCACGGATATAGCCCTGACGGATCTGCGAGTTCGCAGCGTCGCCAGCCTGGGTCAGGCGGGCTTCGTTATCGACACCAATCTGATCGATGAAGCTGATGCCCGAAACGCCGGACTGGTTGACATTGGCATAGTTGCCAAGGCCGGTCTGACGGACTTCACTGTCATCGCTCGCGCCCGACTGGTTAACAACTGCATCGTTGCCGCCAAAGATCGTACCGAGGACCGGCGTCGAGGTCTGCGTCACAACGCTCTTCGCGCCAGCGCCGCTCTGACGCACGAAGGCATCGTTGCGATCGTTCGACTGCGTAACAGTGCTCTTCGCGCTTGCGCCGCTCTGGCCGACATTGGCGTCGTTCAGGTTGCCGGTCTGCGTGATCTTGCTGTCAGCAGCCTTGCCGCTCTGGTCAACATCGGCTTCATTGAGGTTGCCATTCTGCGTTACTACGCTCTTGGCGTAGGCAGACTGCGTCACAGCGGCGTCGTTCAGATTGCCGGTTTGTGTGATGGCGCTGTCAGCGTTGAAAGCCGGGTTGCCGTACTTGTTGGCAGCGTTGTAGTCGTCACCGCTCTGGTTGACGCTGGCAATGTTGCCGTCGCCATTCTGACCGATGGTGCTAACTGCCTTCAGACCGGACTGTACGACAAATGCGTCATTATAGTCGCCGGTCTGCGTGACGGTGCTCTTACGACCAAAGCGATCCAGGCCTGTATCGCGCAGAGTCGGGCTCTGGCTAACATAGGCTTCGTTGGAGCGGCCCGTCTGGGTCGTGGCCGCGTCGTCCATCTCGCCCTGAGCAGTTTCAGCGATATTGTCGCGGCCGTTCTGGGTGATAACTGCCTTCATGCGACCATCTTCTTCGCCGGCATAGGCGGCAGCGCCCTGCTGAATGCCTGCGTCGTTACCGGTGCCGGTCTGCTTTACTTCGGCATAATTAGCGAGGCCGCCGGTGGTCGACTGACCCTGGAACACAACGGCATCGTTGCGGTTGGCGGACGTCGAGCTGTTGCCGGTGTTGGTCTGCGTTACAACGACGCGCTGGTTGGAACCCGCAAGGCCGCTGGGCGCAGGAAAGGCACCGGACAGGAAGCTGCTGTTGTCCTGATCGGTACCGACCTGAACGACCGTGGCGGAGTTCGCGCCGGTCTTGGCACTGCCGGTCGAATTCTGCGTCACGTCGGCGCGGCTACCTGCCTTAGTAACATTACCGCTCTGGGTCACGGACGAGCTGTTGCGCGCGCCACCGGTCTGGTCGACATTGGCGACATTGTTGTTGTTGCTCTGCGAGACGCTCGAATTGTTTGAAGTTCCGCCGGAAACGAGAACGACTTTGTCGTTGACGGTCGAGCCGTCCTTGGAGCCGAAAGTCACCGTCTGAGCATTGGCGGCACCTGCCGTCAGCGCCAGCGCCGAAGCACCGATAAGAAGCTTCTTGATCATGTTAATCCTCCTGTTTCAACACACGTGCCGCGATGTTCTGCGGCGGCTAGGCTTACCGGCTCCCCAGTTCGGTAGCGCCGGGCAGGCAGGGCTTCGATTTTCCCTGCCCGCACGTCACACTCTCCCCCCGCTCGCGAGGGCTGAGTTTCTTCACCGCGCGGTCGGTTGACCGGCGGAATTCGCTTTGTTGCCGGTCGCGACCTTGACGGGCGCGGCCTGGCGTGACCCGGAAGCGCGTGCCTGCGGCCTTGCGGCCTTGGCGCGGGCATTCTTCTTCGGGTCGTCGATCGGATCGGTGTAATAAGGGCCGGTGCGGCGGAAGGCGGCGGCGATGGCGCGGTCCTTCTCTTCCTTGTAATGGTCGAGATAGGTCTTGCCCGCGGCCGGGTCGGCGAAGTTCCACAGCTGGCGTCCGCCGGGCTGCGCGCCTTCCATGATCAGGGCGTAGACGGCCTTTTCGATGGCGGCCTGGGTGGCGATCTGGATCGGCTCGTTGGACGATACGCCCGCCTCGCCTTCCAGCAGCTCGTCAAACTCGACGAACTTGAAGACGTTGGTGTTGAGCGCGACCGAGGCGACCGTCTTCGACGTCACGACATTGCCCAGCACCTCGCCGGTCTTCACGCTGATGGCGCGCAGATAGACGGTGACGGTGTTCTGGCGATATTGCATGTCGCCGCCGATGCCCAGGAAACGGGCGCCGATGCCGCCAGTCTGGGTGTTGCTGTCATAGCCGATGATGCCGCCTTCGAGCAGGATGCCGGCGAACAGTAGCGAGGGCAGGACGCTCGACGGCGTTTCCGCCTCGCCCAGGTAGCGCTGGCGCATCTCGCGGATGATCTGGCGTTCCTTGAGCAGGTTATCGAGCCGCTCGCGCTCCACCACGGTGAACCAGTTGCCATTGCCAGCGTCGCGCAGCGCCTTGATGAGGACGCTGGTGCCGCCCTGGGTCACGGCGCGCGACAGGCTCTGGATATTTTCCGAGGGCTTTAGCTGCCCCGTCTGGTCGGTGAAGCTGTAGACCGCGATCGGCACCGGTTGCGGCGGCGGCGGCAGATAGATGAGGTCGCGCTGAACCGGCGTGACGGGCGCGATTTGCGGTGCGGAGCTGGCGGATGCCACCAGTTCATGCGGCACCGAACAGCCCCCTAAAGCGGCCGCCATGCAGCCGACGAGCGCAGCAGCAGCCGAATGCTTCACGAAATTCCCCCTGATATTCATCTTACTGCCCCGTCAGACTGTTGGTGCCGGCGAGGCTTGCGGCCAGCGAGCTTTCGACCGAGCCGGTGCTCGCGGCCGATGCCGCAGCCGCGTTGGCGGTATTGAGCGTCAGCACTGGCACAACGATGTCGGTGGTCTCGCCCGTCGAATTGTCGAAAATGCTCAGGCGGATTTCGCTCAGCGTGCGTTCGAACGAAATTTTCTGGTCGCCGACCGTGAACTCACCCGATGTGCCGGGCGCCGATCCGGTGATCGCTTCCACCACGCTCGATGACAGGGCCGAAAGCAGGCGGCTCTGGATCTGACGGGCGAACAGCTGCGCCTCGGTTAGCTCGCCGGTCCCGTCCGCGCCGTTCGACTTCTGCGGCGGACGCTGTGCCGTCGCCGTGGCGAGCAGGTGATCAGAGTTGAAGGGATTGCCTCCGAAGGAGGGATTGCGGAACTCGAATTTCAATTCTTGCGCTGAAACAGGTGTCGCCAAAGCGATCATCCCCAAAGCGGCCAGTCGTAGATGCTTCACTTGCTCAAGCCTTTTTGCCTGCGCCTCATGCGTCGTTTGCAGGGGCAGGCCCGGCAAAGGTCACGCGTGAAGGTGCGTGTCGTCAGTGCCCGAACGGGTGAGCGTCCGGGGCAGCAGCTATTTAAGAAGGATGGAGCCCCGCTGGGGCACAGGTCATCACGTCAAAGCGACGGGTGATGACCTCCTGAGTAGGCAGAGTCCGCCAGCTCCATGAGCAGCATCATTGCCCTGTCCGTCAGGTTCTTCTTCGACATGGACCACTTCCCCAATTTCAACGTCACTAAGAAATCGTCCCCGTCTCCATTGGGAGCGACCGCTCAGTTTCTCGCTGTAGGGCGGCGACTTTCTTTATGAACTACCCCTTCGCTGGACAGGGCAATTAACAAATACCTAACGGATGATATATACCCTAAATTGAGTACAGGCCCTGACTTTGGTCGTATAAGCGCCAAGAAATTCGGATGTTAATCATCAGACCCACGGCTTTCCTAGGGCTACGAAAGTTAACAGCGCTGAGTAATTTTTTCGCAGAAACTTATCGTCCATAATTGGCACATCGGCGCGACTAAAGCTATCCAGAGGCCGGATTGGCCGATGCGGACGGTCGAGCCCCGCCCTTCAAGGCATGTAGAGGACGCGTCAGGGACGGCACTGTGCAAGGAGAAATCGACCGGGGGCAAGATCGAGGAGAGTTTGGAGACATCCCCAAGCCTGCACCCGGCCGAGCGAAGGATGGGGAAGTGACCCATATTCGCGGCTTGATCCATATCATTCAGGACAGGCGGAAGAAAGTGCGCCTTGTCGCAGACTAGCCGCTATCTGGCGGCTTTGCGTGGATGGCGATCCCTTCGTCAGATCAGAATTCGATGGAGATGCGCACCTTCGATCTGTCGCCCCCTCATCGCGATCCGGTTCTTGGCGTCCGCTACCGTCTGGCGCAGTTCGCCGGCAACGTCACCGCCCTTCGCCTCCGTGGGACAGTCTTGCCTGTTTCTCAGCACAGACGCTGGCTTGCTGAAGCCGGTGCGTACCGACAGCGCTGCCCGGCTGTACCTGTGCCCTTCGCAGGCGCAGCAGGCGCTCGCCCAAGGCTTTCCTGCTCCTTGGTCTGGTCTTGACGCCTGTCATCAGCAGTGAGGGTTGCTCCACGAGCGCGGCAATAGTCATGGTTCACTGCTGAAAGGCCAAGGCTTCCAGGGGCTTGATGCATCCTTTCTGGGGCTTCTGCTGCCAAGACGATCGCGTTTAAGGTTGTCCTATCTATTCGACCCAACCTGTGCGGCGCTTTGATATTGCAGAGCCCCCGAAAAGATGGCAGGGCGCATGGCCTGACGGGCGGGTATAGCTCAATGGTAGAGCACTAGCCTTCCAAGCTTGTGATGCGGGTTCGATCCCCGCTACCCGCTCCAGTCTGAATTCGGGTTTCCAATCCTGACAGCTTTCGCCTTCATCGGCAGGTCGCTGCGACGCTGGTTGTTTCACGATTGATGAAGCTGCCGCCGGGGATTGGCGACAAGGCGTATAGCTGTCGAATGCACCCATCACGATCATTTTGGCCGATCGGTTTAGTCAGGCTTTAGCCGCACCTCGCACTTCTTGAACCAGGGTCAGTGTGTTGAGCCGCGCGAGCAGCATGGCCGACCACCGCTCGCCCAGAAGGTCGGCTGCCGCCGCTGGCCAGCTATCCAAAGCGCGTTCCACCGTCGCCTTGACCTCGCGAACGATCCACCTGGGGTCCACCCGGAGAAAGCTCGCCACTCGTTCGAACCGGCGAAGGTTGACGGTATCAAAGCTGTGAGTGCCCACAAGCCGAAGGGCGAGCGTATCGCGCGGCTGAAAAAGAACAGTTGGGACAATGTCATAGGCTGGCGACAAGCGGACCTGCCCCGGTTCGGGAAAGCGGAACGACCAATTTTTGAGATGATTGTCGCCGTTGCCGATCAGCACATCGGCGACAATGCGGCGGATTGCCTCAAGGATGTCGGCGCGCCGGTCGGTACTGAAGCGGCTGATCATGTTGATGACGGTTTCGGTGGTCGCCATGGTATATTTGCGATCCCCGATTGCCCCGATGACTTGCCCGGCATCCTCGATGTGAATGCGCGTGTCGTCGGCTGCGCGATCGAACCGATCGACGACCAATACCTGCTCGCCGTGCGCGAGCATCTCGTCGGGCAAGCCCGCGACAGCGGCACGTGGCATGAGCCGGCAAGTCGCTGTTTCGACGCCGATCAGGGCTGCCAGCGTCATCGCGCCATGCTCGGCTTCCGGAAGTCCGCGATAGGTATCGCTCGCTACCTTGATGATGCAGCGGCCCGTGTCGCCCCGGGCGGGGAGCGTAAGCCGTTCCCCGTCGATATTGGCTGTGAATTTGAGCTGGACTCCGGCGAGGGAGAATTTGATCACCCCCTTGGGCTCGGCCGCCCGGAAGCCTTTTATCGACATCAGGTCAAGAGGACCGGCGGAGGCTGGTGCGTCGGTCTCTGCCGTTATCAGCACGGCGCCGGGAAGGTCGGCGCCAAGCCGGGTGAGCACGTCGAACTGGTCGTGATCCCCGGGCCCCATTTCGGTGAGCACCAGCTCGCGAAGCGCGCCTTCGGGAAGCAGTCCGGCGAACCAGGGCGGGATCGAACCGTGCAAACCGATCTTATCGCCACGGGCGGCAAGCCGATCGCGGGTGCCTGTGTCAGACGTAGGATCATGCCAGCCAAGGCTAAGTGTCGGTCGCGCCGGGTCGCGCAGATAGGCTTCGGATACTGTGAAAGCGACCGCGCCATCGGTATCGCGCGTAAGTGTCCCGATCTTCACGGGTCCAAGCTTCGCATCGAGCAGGTGAACACCAAGGATCGCGGGAGCCTTCGCCATCTAGCGATCCTCCTCTTCGTCCTCACCAAGATCGACGAACAGCTCGTCGAACGTCGAGCGCACCGGTTGATTGAAGTCGATGCCCCGCGTGCCTTCGACCTGATCACGAATGGCGCTGGCTTGAGGGCCTGGCACCAAGAGGGGCACCAGATCGAGCGCATCGCAGATTTCGGCGAATAGGGTCAGCCGGTCGCGGCCCTGGCGGCCGCCGATCAGATCACGTTCCAGCTCAGAAATGCGTGCGCGATCGCGACCAAGGCGCTGCGCCAAACCCAGTTGACTCATCAAGCGCCGCTCGCGCCAGCAGCGCAACTGCTCCCCCAAGAGAGCGAATATATCCTCCTTCATGCGCAATTCCGCTCTAATAATATATTATATGCGGAATATCGCTACAAAACAATTATCAGTAAATCAAGCGGAATTCCGCTCATATAGAACTAAAGAGCGGAATTCCGCTTAAAGGTTCTCCTCGTGGAGACTTTGCCGAGATGCGCCAAGCTAACAGACGCAAAAACCCCGCAAACCTACCGGTTGCGGGGTTTTCGATGGTGGGCGTGGCAAGGATTGAACTTGCGACCCCTGCGATGTCAACACAGTGCTCTACCACTGAGCTACACGCCCACGGGAAGTGCGCCAATAGCGAGGCCGCCCTGTTGGCGCAAGCGGTATTCACCTCCTCGCTTATCTTCCATGCGCAGGCGGCTTTGCCATCACGGGCAAGGTTGCAAACGGATATGGCAAAGATTGTGATTAGGCGATCTGAATAGTAGAGAAGGCGCGGCTTTCAAGGGGGCATTAACGACATGTGCCTATCTGGGCTATAATGAGACTTTTCTCGAGCCAGTCTTACGGGGCGGCATTCCTCCGCTTTGCCGTTAATGGGGGCGGCGTCGCGCTCGTGGCGGTCATGACCTATTATTTCTGCGCGGTCCTTTTGGGATGGGCGCCGCTACTAGCCAATTTCGTAGCCTATGCAACGCAGCTTGCCCTCGGCTATCAGATGCACCGGCTCTATAGTTTCGGGCAGAGCGGCGCCAATTTCTCCAGCATGGCTCGATATCTTGTGATGTCGGTTGCCGCTTTCGCGCTTAACTCGCTGTGGGTCTGGCTGCTGACGGCCATATTGGATCTAGCGAGCTGGACGCCAATCATACCGATGGTTGCAGCTACGCCTGTCATGACATTCCTCGTTGCGCGTTATTGGGTTTTCCGCGCCACCTGAGAAATCACGCCTCATTACGCATATTTAACCATGTGAAACGTAATTGGCTCTGCAGCGCCATGGGCTGGGGGCACAATGAAGAACGCCACGATACGAGACAGGCACACGCCATTCCTGCTTTACGGCGTCTTGCTGATCATACTTGGCTTTGCGTCCTACTTGGTCGGCGTCTTGCTGGTGTTTCCCCGCTATCTACTGGGCTTGCGCGATCTGCTCGATCCGGTTTCGGCCTGGCTGGTCTGGTACAGCGGCGTCCCTGTCGTGCTGGGGCTGGCCTTAGCTCTATTCGACCTCCTCTACCTTTTTGGCGGCAAAAAGCCCAACGCGCCGGTCAGGTTCGAACCCGTTCGCTGCCGACGCGTCACGGTGGCGCTGACGGCCTATAATGATGAGGACAGCATTGGACCGGCGGTCAGGGATTTCCTGGATCATCCGCTGGTGGAGCGCGTGATTGTCGTCAGCAACAACAGCAGCGACCGAACCTTCGAGCGCGCGCAGAATGCAGGGGCCATCACGTTCAACGAAATGGACCCCGGATATGGCCGTTGCGTGTTCCGCTGTCTGTCCGAGGCGGTAAAGTTTGATGATACCGAGTTCGTTGTCCTGTGCGAAGGCGACAGCACCTTCCGCGCCTATGACATCGAGAAGCTGCTGGCCTATGCGCCGCATGCCGATATCGTGAACGGCACCAGGACGGTTGAGCCGCTGCGCCAATACATCACGCAGCTTTCCACCTTTATGTATTATGGCAATATCTTCGTTGGGAAGCTTCTGGAAGCCAAGCATCTGGGTCGCGGCACGATCACCGACGTGGGCACGACGTACAAGCTGTGCCGCCGGGAATCGCTGATCCCCCTGCTTGCCAGATTGAAGCCGGCGGTCAATCTGGAATTCAACGCCCATTTCTTGGATACCGCGCTTGGCAATGGGCTGGTTCTGCTTGAATGCCCGATTACCTTTCATCCGCGCGTCGGGGTGAGCAAAGGCGGCAACATCAACAATTGGCGCGGATTTACCGTGGGCATGCGCATGATTTTTGGCATGCTCGATAACTGGAAGCGCTATGCATGACCGGCAATTATCATGAATCACGACTGACTGCGGACACGCGCCGCGCCGGCGTGTGGGAAGCGCTGTGGCACTATTATTTCCGCCATCGCATCAACCCCAGGGATTGCGTGCTCGACCTGGGAGCAGGCTATGGCGATTTTATCAACAGCGTGACCGCCTCCCGCCGGATTGCCCTCGATATGTGGCCTGGCATGCGCCAGCATGTCGCGGCCGATGTGGAGACGATCATTGGCCCGGTCGAGGATCTGACAGCAATAGAGAATGAAAGCGTCGATTTCGCCTTTGCGTCCAACCTGTTCGAACATCTGTCGCAGCAGGCACTGGTGAGCGTGCTCTCTTCGCTCAAGGCGAAATTGTCCGATCGTGGCAGGCTGACGATCCTCCAGCCCAATTATCGCTATGCCTTTCGGGAATATTTCGACGATTATACGCACGTCACCGCCTATTCGCATATCAGCTTGGCAGATCTGATGACGGCCCATGGATGGGAGGTTCTGGAGGTTCATCCCCGTTTCCTGCCGCTTAGCCTCAAGTCGCGTCTTCCGACATGGAAGCTGCTGGTCGGTGCTTATCTGCGCTCACCCTTCAAGCCGATGGGCAAGCAGATGCTAATCGTGGCGCGTCCGGCGCAGCATC